>NZ_CP061171.1:647262-1294524 GCF_014692875.1 Pedobacter riviphilus
CGGCTACTTTGTACCGCTTCGATAAGCGTAAATACGCGAAACTTTTTGGTAAGGAGATCTCTTTTTAGATATGAGACAAGAGTAGGAAACATAAGTTTAATATAAATGCAAAAATCCCCGATTTGAATTTCAAATCGGGGATTTTTATATGGTTGTAATCCGACTCAGGACTCCAGACTCAGGACTCCAGACTTAGGACTGAAGACTAGGCTTTAGGCGCTAACTCCAAGTGGTAATGTACCAGATCATCTATAGGTGAGCGGATAATTTTACCTACGCCCATTTCGTAACGGTCGGCTACAATACTTAAAATATCACGGAAACTATAACCTACTGAACCCACACAGTTTAATTTGTGGTCTTTGTAGTTAGGATAGTGGATGACCAAAGCTTCGAAAAATGCAGTAAAAGCATAATCAATGGTAGCAAAAGCATAATCCTCATAGTTATCTTTAAAATCGTATAAGAATTTACTAAAGCTTGCGCAGAAACGGTTTGGCAGTGGCTTATTATAAATGTTATCGAAAATATCTTCGTTGGTTAAAGCGTAGTTATCGTAAAAAGCTTCACGTAATCCTTTCGGCATGTAACCTTTCATGTAATCGCTTAAAATACGTTTACCGATGTACGAGCCGCTACCTTCATCACCCAAGAAATAACCCAACGAATCGATGTTCATGGTAATTTCAGATCCATCATAAAGGCATGAATTTGTACCTGTACCTAAAATAGCAGCAAATCCTGGCTCGTTTCCAAGGAGTGCTCTAGATGAAGCAAGTAAATCGTGGCCTACAAAAATGGTTGCATTGGTAAAGATCAGTTGCATGGCATCGGCCACAATCTTAACATTTGCAGGTGTAGAACAGCCGGCACCGTAGTAATAAACTGCTGTTAATTTCTCTCTTTCCAAGTGGTCTGGAAGAGTCTCATTCAAAGACTTTACAATGTACTCTCCCTTCGAAAAATATGGATTGTAACCTTCGGTGTTAAAGTAAATTTTTCTGCCGGCCTCGTTAATCAAACACCAATTTGTTTTGGTAGATCCGCCGTCTGCAATTACTATCATTTTATTTATTTTTGGTTTTAGCACGATAAAAGTATAAAAAGTCTTATATTTTGTATCCTTTTTTTTAATAATTTTTTAACAATTTGTTGTTGTCGAAAATTAAGTGTGTAAAAAATACACTATATAGGGCGTTTAATCGCCGAAAAACCTTAAAATTATACCAGAAAGGGCATTGGTCTTTTTTTTTAACATCAATAATATTTTATAACAAAATAGCGAAATGAACAGCAGATTTTTAGATTTCAGGAGTGATACAGTAACCAAGCCAACTGCTGGAATGTTGGATGCCATGATGAATGCAAAAGTGGGTGATGACGTTTTTGGTGAAGACGAAACGGTGCATGCATTGGAGACAAAATTGGCTTCGACTTTTAACATGGAGGCTGGATTATTTTGTCCATCTGGAACGATGACCAACCAGATTGCGATTAAGTGTTTTACCCAGCCGATGGATGAGGTGATCTGCGATCAGACTGCTCATGTGTACCGTTACGAAATCGGTGGCATTGCCTTTCACTCGGGCGCATCGGTAAGGTTGTTGTATGGCGAACGCGGAATTTTAACGCCAGAGCTGATTGAACCCGAAATCAATGAAGATAATATTCACTACCCCAACTCCAGTTTGGTTGTTTTAGAAAATACAGTAAATAAAGGTGGCGGAAGCTGTTATACTTTGTCGCAGATTGCCCCGATCCATCACCTCTGCAATATAAAAGGATTGAAACTGCATTTAGACGGTGCGCGTATTTTTAATGCGCTTGTGGCCACAGGCGATCAGGCAGGTGAGTACGGCAAATACTTTGACGGCATTTCGGTTTGCCTGTCTAAAGGACTTGGTGCGCCAGTTGGCTCTGTGCTATTGGGCAACAAACAAATGATCCATAAAGCCCGAAAAATTAGAAAAGCTTTTGGTGGAGGCATGCGCCAGGCAGGATTTCTGGCTGCTGCTGGTATTTATGCACTCGATCATCACGTAACACGCTTAAAAGACGATCATGCCCATGCGCAGGCTTTGGCAAATGCATTGGCCAGCGCAAAATACGTAAAATCGGTAATGCCGGTTGAAACCAATATTGTTATTTTCGAAGTTGAAAAGGGATCAGCAGAGAAGGTTGTGCACCAATTGAAAGAAAAAGGACTCCATTGCAATACCACCAGTGCAAGTACGATCCGTTTGGTAACACATCTGGATCTTAGTGCTGAAATGATCGATCAGGCAATCGAAATAATATTACATTTGTCTTAGGCTGAGCCCTAAGTCGTGAGCCTTTAGTTCTGAGTCAATATGTCTAATGAAATTCTAACCAAAATGCCCAATAACTCCAAACCCATAATCCCAATCTCCAAACTTTTAATCGCTAACCGTGGCGAAATCGCTTTACGTATTATGCGCTCGGCAAAGGAAATGGGCATTAAAACGGTTGCTGTTTTTTCTGAAGCCGACCGTAATGCTTTGCATGTTCGTTATGCTGATGAGGCGGTTTGTATTGGCCCAGCGCCTTCTAACCAGAGTTATCTGGTTGGTGAGAAAATTATCGATGCCTGTAAATTAACAGGTGCTCAGGCGATCCATCCCGGTTATGGTTTTTTATCTGAGAATGCTGGTTTTGCGCAGAAAGTTGCTGATGCAGGATTGATTTTGGTTGGCCCTTCACCAGAAGCGATGGAAACGATGGGTAATAAACTATCGGCAAAGGCAGCGGCTTTAAAATACAATATCCCGATGGTGCCGGGAACGGAAGAAGCCATTCAGGATGTAGGCGAGGCAAAACAGCGTGCCATCGAAGTTGGTTTCCCCATATTAATCAAAGCTGCTGCAGGTGGCGGGGTAAGGGGATGCGTATTGTAGAGCGGGCCGAAGATTTTGAAGAACAGATGCAGCTTGCCGTAAGTGAGGCTACCTCAGCCTTTGGCGATGGGGCTGTTTTTATCGAACGTTATGTTACCTCGCCAAGGCACATCGAAATACAGGTTTTGGGCGATAGTTATGGCAATATTGTGCATCTTTTTGAACGTGAATGCTCTGTACAACGCCGTCACCAGAAGGTGGTAGAAGAGGCACCATCAGCTGTTTTAACTGAAGAAATCAGGCAGCAAATGGGGAAATGTGCCGTAGATGTAGCCCGTTCGGTAAATTATACCGGAGCCGGTACAGTAGAGTTTATTTTAGATGAGCAGCTCAATTTCTTTTTTCTCGAAATGAATACACGCTTACAGGTAGAGCATCCGGTAACCGAGCTGATTACAGGCATAGATCTGGTAAAAGAACAGCTAAAAATAGCCTCAGGCGAAAGACTTAGTTTTAACCAGGAGGATTTAAAAATCAATGGACATGCGATAGAACTTCGCGTTTATGCTGAAGATCCGGCCAATAATTTCCTGCCTGATATTGGCACTTTGCAGACTTACAGCACACCCAAAGGCAATGGGGTAAGGGTTGATGATGGCTTTGAGCAAGGTATGGAAATCCCGATTTATTATGATCCGATGATCGCGAAACTGATCACTTATGGTAAAGATAGGGAAGAAGCTATTGAGCGAATGGTGAGGGCTATTGAAGAATATGATATTACGGGGATAGAAACTACTTTGGGTTTTGGTAAATTTGTCATGCAGCATGAGGCTTTTAAAACAGGTAAATTCGATACGCATTTTGTAGGTAAATACTTTAAGCCCGAAAGTTTAAAGGTACAGGATGAAACGGAAGCCTTAATTGCCGCGGTAATTGCTGCAAAACTGTTTGATAAGAAGGAGGTGAAGTTGGGTGGTGCGGCAGTTAAGAATAGTTCCGATTGGAGAAAAAATAGATTAAAATATTAGAGAATAGATTTAGTGCGATCGTCATTCCCTCCAAAGGAGTTCCTTTGGAACAACTTGATTAGGAATCGTAATGCCTCGGTAATATTTGCATGGGGAATTAAGATTGCCGCCTGCGCGGGAATGACGATTTGTTGCAAAACTAAAATGATAAACACAAAATGTTCACAGGAATTATAGAAACACTTGGCGAAGTTACTGCCATTAAAAACGACCATACCAATATCCACTTTACCATCTCTTCTGCAATTAGCCATGAGCTGAAAATCGACCAGAGTGTAGCCCATAATGGCGTATGCTTGACTGTGGTGGCACTGAATGATGGAACACATACCGTTACAGCTATAGATGAAACGCTAAATAAAACCAATCTTGGTGGTTTAAAAGTAGGCAGTAAAGTTAACCTCGAGCGCTGCATGCAAATGAATGCCCGTTTAGATGGACACATTGTACAGGGCCATGTAGACCAGACCGCTGTTTGTGTGAAACGTGAAGCTCTGGATGGTAGCTGGGAGTACCGCTTTAAATATGATGCTTCTGCTGGAAATGTAACCGTAGAAAAAGGTTCTGCCTGTGTAAATGGCATTAGTCTAACTGTAGTAAATTCTGAGCCCGATGAGTTTTCGGTGTTTATCATCCCTTATACTTTCGAACATACCAATTTACAGGAAGTTGAAGTTGGCGATACGGTAAATTTAGAATTCGATATTATTGGCAAATATGTTGCCCGATTAATGAACCGATAAACTCTATTTTTGCTGCCCGTCTGTTGTTTTTCGTGTTTAATAAGTGGTGTTTTATTAAATTATTGCCGTTGTGCTAACGCTTAATTTTTCATAACAGTACAGGATGGTTGGTTAAATAATATTTCTGATTATCGTGTAGTTAAGATTAAAAAATTAACGCTAACCAATATGAACAGAAATTTCCGTACCTCAGGCACAATAACTAGCCTTGCCTTATTGCTTTTATTTACAACGAATGTTTTAGCACAGAAAATCTCAGTAAAAGATTTAACCGTTGAGCATCTAGTAAATCCTTTTAGTGTTGATAATCCTAAGCCTAGGTTTAGCTGGAAAATGATTTCGGATATAAAAAATACCAAACAGCGTAACTACGAAATCAGACTGGGTACAACAGCAAATATTGATAAAGTTTTATGGAAAAGGGCGATAAACAATGATCAATCGGTATTGATTGCGTACGATGGTCCAGGGCTATCCTCAAAAACTAGATATTACTGGCAGGTTAGGGTAAAAGACAACCATGGAAATGCATCTGTATGGTCGCCGGTTCAGTTTTTTCAAACAGGTTTAAAACCTGAGGATTGGACTGCAAAGTGGATTGCGGTAAATGGAAAAGATACTTCTTTAGCCAGCCCTTTGTTCAGAAAAGAATTTAACCTGAAGAAAGAAATAAAATCTGCAATGGTTTACATTACGGCCAAAGGTTTGTATGAGGCGAATATTAATGGCGGGCGTGTTGGTAATGCTTATTTTGCACCAGGGTGGACAAGTTATAAAGATCATATTCAGTATCAGGTTTACGATGTTAAGCAGTCACTAAAGAAAGGGGCCAATGTAATTGGCGTTTCACTGGGCGATGGCTGGTACAAGGGACGTATCGGATTTAGTAATCAAAAACAATTTTATGGCGATACCAGGGCTTTATTGCTGCAATTGGAAGTGGAATATACCGATGGAACTAAAGAAACCATTATAAGCGATAACAGCTGGAAAACAGGTTACGGGCCAATACTTGCTTCTAACATTTATGATGGAGAAACCTACGATGCCAGGTTAGAACTAGCTGGCTGGAACAATATTGGCTTTAAAGAAAACACTAGCTGGAAATCTGCACAGGAACTGGCCAGGGGACAGGAAAAACTGGTTGGAATGAGCGGACCGCAGGTAACCAAACACGAAACATTTAAAGCCTTAAAAATATTTAAAACCCCGAAAGGTGAAACCGTTGTCGATTTTGGGCAGAATTTAGTGGGGTGGGTAATGTTAAAAGCCAAGGGGCCAGCGGGTACCAAAATTAGCATCAGCCATGCTGAGGTATTAACCAAGGAAGGGAATTTTTATACCACTAATCTCCGCTCGGCCAAACAACAGAACAATTATATTTTAAAAGGTGAAACTGAACAGGTTTTCGAACCACATTTTTCTTTTCAGGGATTTAGGTATGTAAAAATAGATGGTTACCCTGGTGAACTGAAGTTGGAAAACCTTACCGCAGTAGCTGTTTATTCGGACATGAAAACCAGCGGAAAATTCACGACTTCAAATCCTTTGCTAAATCAACTGCAGCATAACATTTCATGGGGACAGAAAGGAAATTTTGTTGATGTGCCAACAGATTGTCCGCAAAGAGACGAGCGTTTGGGCTGGACGGGCGATGCTCAGGCATTTGCTACAACAGCTGCATATAACATGGATGTATCAGGCTTTTTTACCAAATGGCTGAAAGATGTTTCTGCAGATCAGCTTCCTAACGGTAGTGTTCCTTTTGTGATACCAAATGTACTGAGCCAAAATGATGCGGGTTCTGCTGGCTGGGCTGATGTGGCCACCATTATTCCCTGGGATATGTATGTATCGTACGGAGATAAAGGCATATTAGAAACGCAGTACAGTAGCATGAAAAAGTGGGTCGATTATATTTCATCAGTAGCAAAAAATAACCTTTGGAATACGGGGTTCCACTTTGGCGATTGGTTGTTTTACAGACCTAATGATGATAACGATGGTCGTGCCGCAGTGACGGATAAGTATATGATTGCCCAAACATTTTATGCACATTCAACCCAGTTGCTGGTAAATGCCGCAAAGGTATTGGGCAAAACGGACGATGTAACCAAATATACCGCACTATTGGAGCAGATTAAAGCCGCTTACATCAAAGAAAATATGACGCCAAACGGTAAATTGATTTCTAACACCCAAACAGCATATGTATTGGCCTTACAGTTTGATATGCTGCCTGAAAACTTACGTGCGCAGGCTGCACAAAGATTGGTAGACAATGTAAAAGATTACGGAAACCACCTGACGACAGGCTTTTTGGGTACACCATACCTTTGTCATGTATTGAGCCGTTTTGGGCACGAAGATGTAGCTTATGATCTATTGTTGCAAGAAAGTTATCCTTCATGGTTGTATCCTGTTAAAATGGGGGCAACTACCATTTGGGAGCGCTGGGATGGCATTAAACAGGATGGCTCTTTTCAAACGGCTGATATGAATTCTTTTAACCACTATGCTTATGGCGCCATTGGCGATTGGATGTATAAAAATATTGCCGGCATTAATCCCCTGCCAGTGCAACCAGGTTACAAAACCATTTTAATTGCACCCAGACCAGGAGGGAAATTAACCAATGCTTCGGCAGAACTGGAAACGGTGTATGGCACGGTTAAATCATCATGGACGATTATGGATGGTGTTTTTAAACTTGATGTAACCGTTCCGGCCAATGCTACAGCAACCGTAATTTTGCCAAAAACTGATAAAAAGGAGGAAATAGGATCAGGTAGCTATCATTTTGAATACAAATATTAATCGCTTAATATTGCAGCATTGTAAAAAAGGACCCTATTAATAGTATTTCTTCTGCGAAAAATCGTCATTCTCAACTTGGTTGGGAATCTTAAGGCAATTAGTTTTAGGATTCCCGCCTGCGCAAGAATGACGATTTGGTTGAATTATGGTACGGTTTTTACACAATGCTAAAAAAAATAAATGTACAGTAAAGAAGAAGCAGCCCGCTTGCGCCAACAGTTTTGGATCAGTTTTGGGCAATACATGAAACCTGTCCCTTCAGCAAGCGGTTCAACCGTAAACTGGACGAACTACAAAACTGGCGTGAAGAACATCTTCTTTAAAATGGATGTTGATGCTAAAAATGCCTTTATTAGCATTCAACTGTCGCATCCCGATCCCGATATCAGGCACCTCATTTTCGAACAGTTCGAAGAATTTAAGCTTTTATTTGCCAATACGGTAAATGAAGAATGGGACTGGATAAAAGATACAACTGATGATTTCGGTAAAACGGTATCACAGATTTCAAGCAGCATTACTGGCGTGAGCATTTTTAACCAACAGCACTGGCCAACCTTAATCTCCTTTTTTAAACCCAGAATAATTGCCCTGGATGAATTTTGGGACAATGTAAAACCTGTTTTTGAAGATCTGGTTTAATCGGCCAGGTTTAGCTGTGCAATCCTATCCTTTGAAAATTTAATTTCCTCTTTATCATCCGTTAAGCTCGGTTTGCTTTTTAAATAAAGGTTATAATATTTGAGTGCATTTTTCTCCTGCTTTAAACGGGTATCATAAAATATGGCCAAGCGGTAATATAAAGTTGCTGTTGCTTTAAATTGTAAACCTTTTTTATAGGCTGCGCTTGCCAATGCCAGTTGATTATTTTCTTCATAAACCAGTCCCAATAAAGAATAATAACTGGACGTATTGGGCGAAATGGCCTCATCGATGGTTTTCCTGGTGTAAATAGCCGCCTGTGGATAATTTTTTAAAGCTCGGTAACTGAGCGAGGTGTAATATAAGGTAGTTTCATTCCCCATCGCTACTACCTCCAGTTGTTTAAAAAGATCGATTGCTTTCTGATATTTTTTGGTATAATAATAAGCTTTTGCAACATCTTTTACCACCCCTGCATCGGCAGCATCTTTTAACAGTTTCTCTCCTGATGCAATCACTTCGCTGTACCTTTTAAGCTGATTGGCTATCGGAAGTTTCGCTCTTTGCAGCACGAGGTTATCACTATCTCCCTTAATGGCAATGTCGAGTACATGATAAGCTTTTTCGTATTGCTGATAAGCCGCATGCACCTCAGCGAGATCAGCAGCAACATCTCCCTCCAACGGATTGATCTGATTAGCCTTTAAGAGGTAGATGAGTTTAAGGGAATCATTCTTTGGAGAACTGTACAAATTGGCCAGCAGTTTGTACACATTAAAGTTATTGCTATCTATTTTTGCAATTTCGCTGTAGTACAATTTGGCTTTTTCGGTATTACCTCTTTTGGTGTTAATACTGCCCAGGCTGAAAAGAATTGGCAGGCTCTGCGGCTGCAGTGTATAGGCCTTGCCATAAAATTTTTCTGCTTCTACATTATTGCCTGCCATTAAAAAACAATAGCCAATTTGGCTGAGGGTTTTAAAATCATTCACTTCTTCTCCGTAAATGCCTTTAAGGTATTGAGCAGCATCGGCATAACGTTGGGTCTGATAGAAATCGAAAAGTTTCTCCTTATCAACAGCAGTTGCATTTTGTGCATATCCTGTTAAACTTAAACCAAATAAAATCAATAGTGTAAGAAGCCTTTTCATAACATATAATTTTAAACTAATTTATTAGTTGTTTTTGGTAATTCCAAATCTGTTCGTTAAAAGATTAACGAAATAAAACAAAACCAGCGCTAAGGGGTTTATAAGGAATAGTTTAACTAAAAATAAGAACCTATGAACACTTTAAAGAAGTTTGAATTAATGGAAAAGATCGTGCGTGAATTGGAAGATTTACAAAACTCTCAGCAGGCACTTATTCAAAAAATTGGTAAAATCGAAGTTGATAATATCGAATTGGGCGATAACCGCCTGGAAAAAGATTTACCGGATGTTCATCAAAATTTAGCTGATAACTTAGATACTATTTCGGGAATTTTAGATTACTTTGCAGGTAAAACACAAAACTTTGGTGATAAAAACAATGTTGATGCTTTAAAAGAACAAGAAGCCATTAACAATGCCACCAGCTAAATTTAATCGCGTATGAAATTTTTATCTTTAACTGTTACCTTTTTGCTTGTTGGCCTATTTGCCAGCGCACAGGTACTGCCATCTTTCCAGCTGGGCATTAAAGCTGGTGCAAATTTTTCGAAATTTGATAGTGAAAACACTTTTAACAGTAACAACCGAGCTGGTTTTTACGGTGGCCTTTGGGCTAGGGTAGGTGCCGCAGGCGTTTACTTCCAACCTGAACTTTATGTATCAGGAAAAAAAGCAGATTTGGTAAGTGAGTCAACGGGAGAAGTAAATAAAGTGCGCTTTACAAGTTTAGATGTGCCATTATTGGTAGGTACTAAGTTTGGCGCCGCTGGTATTGGACTCCGTTTAAACACCGGACCAATGTTTTCGTTAATATTAGATGAAAATCAAAGTTTTAGTCAGGCTGCAGGTAGCGTTTTCAGGGCCGATTTTAAAAATCAGGCTTTGGCATGGCAATTTGGAGCAGGTTTAGACCTTAAAAAACTAAGCTTCGATGCACGTTACGAACTTGGTTTATCAAAAATCAATAAATCAGGTTATCCTGGCACTAAGTTAAACTTATTTACAGTTGGCTTAGGTTATAGGATTTTATAGTAGCCCCTTGCGAATCGTCACCCTGAATTTATTTCAGGGTCTTTTCTTTTTTAGCTTGATAGATACTGAAACAAGTTCAGCATGACGTATTAGTTAAGTGCCTCCAATTAATAAAAAAGGGAGATAAAATTAATTTTATCTCCCTTTTTTATTAATCCTCTTTTTCCAGGTCAACTTCTGTTAACTCGTAGGCGAACGATCCGTTTTTTGGTATAATCGGTGTAGCTCTGCCAACACTCAGTGCTTTAATAAAAGATGCGCCGAAGTAAAATATCAACGAAGAGTAGAATACAAAAAGCATAATTACAATAATCGATCCTGCTGATCCATAGATGTTGCTGATGTTGCTCAGTGGTAATAAAATTCTTAAAATATACTTTCCTGCAGTAAAAAGGCACCCGGTTAAAAGGCCTCCAGAAATTGCTGCCCGCCAGGTAGGGCGCCCATTTGTTAAGTACCTGAAGAGTATGGTGAACCATGTAGTTACAATTACAACAAATACCAATTGATTAATCACTGAAGTTAAAATTAAGCCGAAAGATGGTGATCCTGATTTCAGATAGGCACCAATATAGGCCTGCACGCTATCGGCCAGCAAGCCTATAAAAAATAATATGCCAGCAAACAAGATAATCGTAACGGATATAGCTCTTGATTTAAGGGTATTAACAATCCCTTTTTTATCTTTTTGGCCTATATTCCAGATCTGCTCTAAAGAGTTTTTGATTACATTGAATAGTGTAGTGGCCACAAAAAGGAAAAATATAAAACTGAACAAAGTAACATACCAGGCCTGATTAATGCCCCGGATGTTTCTTAATGTAGTTCTGATCTGTATAATACTATCATTGTCGAGAATATTAGCCAAACGTTCGAATAGGTGTGTAGCCAATAACCTTCTATCGGTAAACATGCCGAAAAGCCTGATGAGTATAATTAATATTGGAGGTAAGGCAAAATTGGTGAAAAAAGCAGTAGCACCGGCCAGGCGTAAGGGATCATTCTGCTGAAATAAAATAAATGCTTTTCTTATGGTTGAGAAAAAAAACTTCAGATCTTCTGTTATGGATGGCATCACTCCTGCGTTAAACTCAAAGGGCCGAAAATAGTAAAAATACTTTATTCAGCCTTTTTTATGCATGTAAAGATTCTAGTTTGTTTTGGTGAAAACCAGCAAGGTTTTATCGCCATTTAACAGATATAGCTTATTATCGGTTATTTTAGCGCTATTAACCTGGTTAAGAGCATGTAAGTATGCACGTTCTGCTGCATCAGTTTCCTGACAGAACATTTTAGTGCCAAAAACATTTTTAACAGTAATTTTATTATCAGCAATTTCTCCCTTGCCACCATAGTTATTACAGAACGATTTTCCGCTAATTTTCAAACTATCAGCAAAATTTAGGGTTGCTTTTGCCGAACTTGGTAGCGTTAAACCAGGCAATTCGCTCAACTCCCATTTGGTATTGTTAAAGCTTGCAGGATCTAATTTTTCTTTACAAGAACTCAATAATAAGATCAGCATTCCGCAGAAGATAAGGTGTTTCATAAGGTAAGGTTTAAATGATTTCCTTTTTAGCATCAAAAACTAAACCATAAAAAGATAAAATTGCCTTTTGGTTAAGCTAAATTGATTTTTTAATCTTCATCCAATGGTGTTTTATGCCATTGTAATCAAAAATAGAGGTCCGTTTTAAACCTACTTTTTCCAAAACATGTATAGATCCCAGGTTATTGATATCTGCAATACCCATAATTTCATTCAACTTCAGTTCATTAAAGCCATAGTCTCTCGCCGCCACTGCCGTTTCTGTAGCATAACCTTTCCCCAGAAACGTTTGCTGAACCGATAACCCAGGTCGTAATAATTAACGTGGTTGTTGGTAACTTCTTTAATCAATTTTAAGCCCGACCAACCTACAAAATTACCTGTTGCTTTTTCGATAACGGCCCATCTCCCAATACCATTTTCTATATATTGTTTTCTGATAAACTCGATTTCTGCAATACTTTGCTCGATTGATTTTACAGGCTTATTGCCAAGATAAAGATGCACCTCGGGGTCACTATCCATTTCAAACATACCCTCAGCATCGGTTGGTATTAGTTCACGTAAAATTAAGCGTTCGGTTTTGGCAAAAATCATCATAAGCTTGATTTTAAAAAATGGCCATCAATGATTAAAAGTTTTACACTTTCTTCAGATACTGACCGGTGCGAACTTAAATCGTCAGAAACCACATAAGTCATCCCTGTGCTCAGCGCGAATGTTGTTCCATCTTCCATTTCACTTGTAAAGCTACCTTCCAAACAATGTACAATGTGGCCTTTTTTGCACCAATGATCGGCAAGATAACCCGCAGAGTAGGTTACAGTCCTGATTCTTAAGCCATCCAGGTTTAAGGTTTGCCAGGTTGCTGTGCCTGTTTCACCAGGGTATTCTACTTTTTCTATCTGGCTCCAATCTATATTGGTAAAGGGGATGGTATACATAGTTATTTTTTAATGGCTTAAAATTAATAAGACGAGATCAGATTAGCAGGTATCTTAAATGGTTTTTACATTTAATGGAGTGCCCTCTTTTCTTTTCAGAATAAGTGCTGCTACCAATGAGATCAATATGCCTACAGGTAGTATTTCCATATAGGTAAATAGAACTACCATGATCGGATTTTTGTACATTTCCTGACTAGAGGCCAGTTCTTTTGTTTTTGTTGCCAGCTCAGCTGCCGATGCGCCACCTGCTTTGGCTTCCCTTAATACCTGGGCAACATATTTATCCATAAAATCAGGCATAAATACATAATAATCAACCAACCAGACAATAACATATATGGTAGAGGCCACCAAGCTGATCAATGCGCCGATTTTAAAAGCTTTGCCGAAAGTGATTAATCCATCGTTATACTTATCGCGGTAGTTTTTTATGCCGACAAAAATAAAGGAAAATGCCAATACCATTGAGGCATAGCCGATAAGCATGCTGTGCTCAAGGTTCGGGTCGCTATAACATCTTGCCATAGAGAGCACCATCAAAGTTGATACAATTAAGCCGGCGATTAATCCAAATACGATTACGTTCTTTTTCATCTGTTTATAATTTTAAGAGGTTTACACCACAAAATTGCTTCGATTATTTTTTCTAACCCTCATACTTTAGGGTGATTTTTCAGATTGGTAGCTTTTTAATACTAATGTGTTAGTCCACTAAGGGATAATATTGAGCCTTTTTGCCGTTTCTATGGCCTGCGTTCTCCGTTTGACTTCCAGTTTTTCGAAAAGCCTGGCGTTGTGTGTTTTTATGGTGTTTAAAGAAACAAATAATTTTAATGCAATTTCCTGGTTGCTTAAACCTGCAGACATGAGCTGCAAAACCTCCAGCTCTCTTTTGCTGATGTTGAGTTTGGCCAGTTCTTTTTCGTTGAGGATAAATGTTTCAGGCTTGCCGGTAAAAACTTCTTTTTCGATCAGTATGGTTTTGGGCCTGGTTAATTTAAGCACGAGCCAAATGCCTAAAGCTGTAAAAATAATGGCTATCGAACCAGCATAAATTTCGAAGGCATGGTTGATGATAATGAAACGAAGTTCAAGCCACTTCAGCAAAAACAGTAGTGCAGCCAGGAAAACTCCATATAAGATTACGCTTTTATTTTTAGCGAGAAAACTCGGTGTGTTAGCCATTGGTTATCTGTTAATCAAAAATAAGGAATTTAGTCGGAAGTAGTCAAATTCTGCCACCCAAACACAGAAAGTAAGGCATTTGAGTCTGATAGAGAGGCAAATGCCAGGGGCTTTGGTCTTTATGATTAACAGATAGTGGAATGCCAGTATAAACACGATCTGTTGTGCTTTTTAAACAGATGCGGTAATTTTCTGGTGACTTTGATAAAATAAGCGCAATAAAGATTATAAATTAGCAAAAAATAAATAGCTATACCTATGAAAATTACGCTTTATGCACTCTTACTTTCCGTTGTTTTATTTGGCTGCGGTAAATCAGAAAAAGCCTGCAAGGCAAAACCATTTACGGCCAGTGAAGATTTTAATGTTTTCCCGAAATCAAAGAAAAATATACTTACTATCGTAAAAACAGATTCTGGTGCAGTGGCAGCAGCCGATCGCTTTGCCATTCAGTATAAGGATACCACTATTATTATTGATGATGCACCAAATGCTGCTGCACAGAAATTTATTGTTGCATCATTCATCAATACCCAAAAAACTGCCGTGTTGGTTCAGGTGTCGAACGAAACGGGTAAAATGGCTCCATTTTATATCATTTCTGTTAATGATGGAAAAACTGAAGTGGTGAGCTTAAACAAACCATCAAAAGGTGCTGAAGATAAAAAATATACAAACGGGTTGGAAGAATTAACACGTAGCAATATTTTGGTTAATAATGATTTCTTCATCACGACTATAAATTCAAGGGTTTATCCGGTGAAGAGACAAAACCCTGATGAACGTATCCAGGGGAAATTTTTTATGTACTCTAGTGATAAAACCACACTAGCCTTTTTAACCGCCAATTCTTTGTACCAGGTAAATACGGCAACTGGCGAAACTTTTAACCTGCCATTGCCAGCATCACTTATTAACCAGCCTGAAACATTAGTAGGTAATATCCAAAGAGATTATACCTGGGTAGCAAATGCTAATGGCACTTCTTTCTTAAAGAAAAATGCTGATGATGACCGTATTGTAGATATTAAAGAGTTTAAACATTAAGATTTTTGCGAGGAGGAACGACGAAGCAATCTTTTATACTAGTGATCCTTGTCATAAAGATTGCTTCGTTGGCTGAAAAAGCCTTCTCGCAATGACGATATCTAATCCCCATTTAAACTAAACCACCATTGTCCTAAAGGTGAGATTTATTCTTGGCTTACTTACTTTTTTGGTTGGTGGAAGGCGATGTAACCAATTGGTTTGTGTTTCATCTTTCATTACCAATAAACTTCCATTTTCTAAAAATAAGGTTACGGTTTCTTTAGTTTTTTTGTGTTTAAAAAGAAATCTTCGCTCTGCGCCAAAACTTAATGATGCAATGGCAGAATCTTTAGCTAAGGCCTTCTCGTCGTCGCTATGGTAAGCCATTCCCTCATCACCGTTATGGTACAGGTTAAGTAAGCAGGAATTAAAGGTGGTACCCGTTTGCTCCTCTGATATTTTTTTTAACTCCAGTAATTCCTTTGTCCATGGTAAAGCCATTTTTGATTTATTGGAGTAGGTATAAGAATAGGCTTCATCTCCATACCAGGCTACTTTTCTTTTGGTGATAATGTGTTTGCCCATAATAAAAGCTTCGTCGTTCTTCCATTCAATAGTATTCATCAGTGCATCGAAGTAATGATCGGCTTCTGGTATAGAAAATAATTTGCCATAATAATTTACTGTTCCACCATATGGAAGCAGATTTTGGTTACTATCTATTGTTGTGTTGAATAAATCCATTGTTGATATGCCTTTCTTAAACAATGCCCACACGGACGGTAGCCATGTTGAAGTGCTTCTTCTACAGAACGAAAAAATATGCGGTTTCCTTTCTTCATCCGCTTTCCCGATCTGCATTTAAGTAGTCCGTAAATCTTCAATCTGGCATTTCCACCGAAGCAGATGTCTTTGTTTTTGAAATGTTTTTTTAATTCTTCCATTGAAATATCTGCATGTTTGATCATACAGGTTTAAATATTGGTTTTTGCTGCTTCCCAACCAATCATGGCTGTTTTTCGGTTCACTCCCCAGTGGTAACCGCCCAAAGCACCGCTTGATTGTATTACCCTGTGGCAAGGAATGAGAAAAGCCACCGGATTATCGCCAATCGCCGTGCCCACCGCTCTTGATGCATTAGGGTTGTGCAATTGTTTGGCAATGTTGCCATAAGTGGCCAATTTACCCATAGGGATTTTTAACAAGGCTTCCCAAACTTTTAACTGAAAGTCTGTCCCCTTTAAATGCAGTTTAATCTGGTGTAATTTGCTCCAATCGTGACTGAAAATATATAAAGCATTTTGTTGTTCTTTATCCAATATCTGTTGATACTGAGCTGCAGGGAATTGCCGTTGCAGATTTGCCAAAGCAATATTTTCGTCGTCGTAAAAAGCGATATGACAGATTCCTTTTGGGGTGCTGGCTACCATAATATTTCCGAACGGACTTTCTGCAAAACTATAATTGATATAAAGATTTTCGCCACCGTTTTTGTATTCGCCAGGTGTCATGCCTTCAATGTTTATAAAAAGATCGTGCAGTCTGCTGGTTCCCGATAAGCCAGTTTCTAATGCAGTATCGAATAAACTCTGGTTTTCTTTCAGCATTTCTTTGGCATAACCAATGCTAATATATTGCAGAAAACGTTTAGGAGTTGTACCTGCCCATTCGCTAAATAATCTTTGGAAATGAAAGGGACTTAAATTTACTTTCTCTGCAATTTCTTCTAAACCTGGCTGTGTTTTAAAATTCGCCTTGATGTAGCTAATGGCTTCGGCTATGCGATTGAAATTGATCTCTTCTTGTACTTTCATGGTCTTGAATAATTTATATTCAAAAGTAGTTTGGAAAGAAACGACAAACTACCCGAAACTTGCTAAGTTTAACAGGATTTTAAAATCCTGTTTATTTAATTCAGTTGTCAATTAATTTCCTTGCTTGTGCAAGATCGGTATTTCCATTGATGTCTATATGAAGAAAATAAGGTGCTTGCCACTGTTGGGTTTTCTCTGCCTGTTTATTTGTTACTGTATCCCAGAGCGGATAAACCCTAATACCTCTTTTGCCTTCTATTCCTTTTGCTGTAATAATTTTATGTTGTGCCAATATGGCTTTTGGAAAAATGAACTGACCAGATCTGTGGGCACTATTAACAGATATAATTAACAGATCAAATTCATCCTGATCAGTAAACGGAGTAGTAATTCCTGCTTCATTCCGTTTCCATATGGTTACAAATTGCCCCGTCTTGGTTGGGGTGATTTTAGAAAGGCGGTGTTTGATTTTTACGCTATTTAGCTCAAAAGTACAGGCCGCATATTCCTGACTTTCATTTTCAATTTGTAGGTTATTTATTTGATAATTAAGCGGGCCGTAAACTAAATTGGATGCGGTTAGTAATATTGATGATATTCGATTTATAAGAGTTTCTTCTAGAGGCATATTGGGCTTGCAAATTGAGATGGAAATCTATTTGTAATTAAGCTTATTGCTCTTCAATGATCGACTGTCCTTTCGATTTATCTCCTGATGTCCACTGCCAGGTTTCATGAAGTCTAATTTTGCCATTGGCTAATTGCTCTGGTTTTGAATTGCAGATTCCGGTCATGAGCTCGCCTTGTTTGTTTATCTGGTGATAGCGCATTTCGATGTTCCCGTTTTCATCAACTAAGCCAATTAAATGGCCAGACATAATTTTTCCACCCTCATATTCTGCGGTTAGGATATTTCCTGTTTGTTTATATCTAAAAATGGTTTCATTTGATGTTTCACCATTTTCTGTATTATTTACGGGTTTAAAAAGCTTGTTGTTATAGTTTATCATATTTGATAAAACTAATCATCTCCTCTTGAATTAAAAAATCACCCGATTAGCTTCCGCAAATTTTAGATGTTTAATCGAGCAAACCAAAGCATTGTAACTAAGCTAACCCAAACTTTCTTCTCTTTTTACCAGCAGGTAACGCTCTTCATTTAAAAGTAAGTAACCATACTCATAGCAGAAAATGTATGTGTTTCCATTCTGGGTTTCGTAACTATAGGTGTGGTATTCAAAATTAAAGCCTGCCGAAACCAGCTTTTTACTGGTAATCTTTGTTTTACCATTTGGATTAAGCGCAGCAAGGATAGCGCGATTCTTTTTGAGTATGTTATTTACCTTTTTAATCACGAGATTATCATCAATCTTCAAACGATTGTTGTAATTGCTGCGACAAGAATCATCGCAGTATTTTTTATCGGCCCTTCCTTTGATCGGGGTTCCGCAATCTAAACATAAACGTTCCATAATAATTTCTTTTTTTATTATGGGATGATGCCCGAATTTATAAAATAAAATGGTGGAATAAAAAATAAAACATCATATTAAAGCTTTAAGGGCATGCTATCCGTGTATAAACGTTTATAAACGGCTATAAATGTTTACAATCCGACTAATTTTTGATGCCGTTTACAATTTTGTCCTGTCGGTTATCGAGGTGATAATTGTTCGTTAAACATTTAGAAACTTAAAATTTAAAGATCATGGAAAGTGCAGTTAACAAAGTAGTATTGAGCGGATTTGCAGGAGCAGATGCAGAAATTAAAAATTTTGGAAGTCAAAAATTAGCAAAGGTTAACCTGGCTATAAACGAAAACTATAGAAATTCATCAGGTGAGGAAGTAAAAAGAGTCCAGTGGTTTAATTTAAGTTTCTGGAATGCAAAAGCCGAGCTTGCCGAGGCTCAGGTTAAAAAGGGTACAAGCTTAACCGTTGAAGGTAGGTTACAGACCAATAGTTACGACGGCGCAGACGGGAAAAAGCGCTATGCAATCGAAATAGTTGTTAGCAATATAATTATCAAGGAAAGAGAAAAGAAAGAGGCCTTTTAGCTTATAGGGTAATCGCATCATATAGATGGTCAATTTATATGATGCGATTTAAAGATTATAGTTTAATGGAGAGGCCTGTGTAAAAATTAATTCCTGGTGCCGGGTTAAAATACCTTCCATTTGCGACGTTTAAGTCGTTGCCTAAACTATATTTCACGTTAAGTAGGTTGTTTGCCCCTACAAATAGATCTAAATGGGTTTTATTGATTCTTAAATTTCTGATGCCTAATTTACTTTCAACCAAGTGATACCTTTTCGCAAAAACGGTATTGATATCGTTTAAAGGGATTGAAGAAGTATAATTGTGTTGTATAAATAGATAAAATGTTTTCGGAAAGTTAAATTCTAAACTATTGACTAAAATACTTTCCGGAACTCCAGTAAGTTTGTTACCGCTGAAAGTACTAGTGCCGTTCGCGAAATTTTCAAATCTAAAATGGCTAAAAGTATAATTACTTCTCCATTGTAAACCTGTTAAAAAAGACTCATTATTTTTGATCATCCAAAAGGCAGCTTCCAGTTCAATTCCCAGCTGTTTGGTTCCCCCGGCATTGATAAAATACTCGGCGTCGTTTTGATTTAACCTTCTAACAATAGCATCCTTCAAATGGTAACTGAATAGGTTTCCATTGGCGTAAAAACGATTGTTTTTGGTTTTATAACGCATGCCTAATTCGTAATTCCAGCCAAGTTCAGCCTGTAGGCCATTATTGATATTGTTATCCGACGATCTTACTTCTGCAATGGTTGGGGGCGAATAACCTTTACTAACTGAAGCCCTGGCCGAAAAATCAGAAGTGATGAGATAAGATACTGCTGCCTTTGGCATAAACTGGCCATCGAATTTTCTTTGTTTTGAGGCCATAACCACTGGGAAAAAACTCTCATAATTGTATCTGTAGAAATTTAAACTCGAAGCAAGTTCGATCAGAAATTTACTGTTGATGTCGAAGTTTAATCTGAAGTAAGCAAAATCCTGACCAGCTTTTAGGCGGTCTGAAGCCTGCATTGTGGTCGCTTCACCACCATTATTATTAAAATTTTTAATCTGACTTTTGGTGGCAGAATGCTCTAATCCAATTTGAGCATTAAATTTAAAATCTTCTTTTGCCTGGGCGTATTCTAAGAATGTTCTTAATCCAAGTGTACTTTCGTAGCGCTTTTCGTAATTGGTAATAAAGGGGTTCTTGAAATCGGTATAAGAGGTGAATAAAGCAATTACGTGTTTCAACCGCAGGCTGATCTGATAGGAATTCGATATCCCCCCGAAAATGGTTTTATTGTAAATGGCGGCTTGTTGTGAAATGGCACCAGGTAATGTTGATGTTGCCGGACGGGCCAGTTTAGGGTTTTGATCTGATTGGGCAGCCGTTAACCCTCCTGGCGTTTCGTACTTTAAATCGCTATAAAAGGCAAAAGCCTTTAAACTGCCAGCACTGCTATAATTCCATTGCTGCAAAGTTTGAAAATATTTTCTATCCATTGCACTGTTTTGTCGGTACTCATCACTTCTCTGATATCCTTCGCTAAAACTAAAGCTGTACTTTTTATATTGCTGTTTAATCGATGCCGTTTGATGGAAGAGACCATAGGAACCGCCAGTAGCGGAAACATTAATTTCATTGCGGTTTATAGCGGGAGCGTTGATTAAAAGAGCACCTCCCGTATTTGCGCCAAAAATACTGGCTTCAGGACCCTTATAAATTTCCATCGTACCTACCGCAGAAACATCTAAAGCATTTAGGTAGGTATTTCCACCAGCATCCGTTAAGGGGAAATCGTCGAGGTAAATTTTAATATTCCGAATGCCAAAGGGAGACCGGAGCAAACTGCCACGGAGTGATAGGCGATAACTACCAGGCGAACGTTCTTCCATGCGTACACCAGGAACAGTATTTAGCATGCTCACTAATGAGCTGTTGGGCTGGTTTTTTATTAAACTACTATCTACCAGGTTAACAGCCGATACTGATCTTAGCAAGGTTTGATGGTTATAATAACCTTTTACAGTAACTTCTTCGAGTCTCTTAGTCGAATCGGGTTTTATTGTTTGTGCTAAACCAGTAAAAGAAAGTAATGTTAAGAGTAGAGTAAGGTTCGGTTTCAATAGGATGATAATTGATGGTTTAACCACTGATTGGCAGATAAATTTAGCGCATATTCTGGTAAAGCGCGGTTATTTTACAAACTATTATTGTATCGTCTCTTACTTTTTACGTTATGAAAGTGGTTGATAGGCAAAAGTAACAGCGGATATGCGTATGGCTGCAAAAAGTTTTTATTTTCTAGCCAGCTCGGTTGATAAAGAAAATTAGTTTTAAAAGATAAAATTAAAAGCGGAGAGAAATTTTTAGTGCGGCATAATTGCCATAGGATTAAAATAATAAAAGGAAAGTACCCTAGAGCACCTTCCTTGAGAGCGCATGTTATTTTCCCTGGCTCAATGCTATGATGATAACAGGGAAGTATTTTTATATAATTCCTTTAAAATTGAATTCTTGATTGATCTACAAAAATCCGGTCATCAAAAGATGGCGTGCTTCTGAGATTGTAAGAGTGGAGTAAAGGAATTTGATCATAATTTTTCCAGTATTAATTTGAAAACGATTAGTTAAAAACTAAGTTACGGCATTACACCTAATTTTTTAGTTAAATTTTGTTAAATCGTTTCGCAGCTCAAATCCGGGTTGTTTCGAACCTGTATTTAACATTGCTAAAAGAAACTGTTAAGTACACACAGTTAGTTAACTTTAATATTTTCAAAAGTAATCACTATGCCGTCCCCATAACTTCTGGGATAAAACATTACAAATTCAATTGGTTTGATGACTTTTCTTTTTGCTGCTTTGAGTAATCTTTTATTCTTTATAGCTCGCAGGTAGGGTTGTCCAATGTTTGTGTATTCATCAAAGTCTTCATTCTTTTTATTTTTCTCCCACAGATTGCGTAACTCCAATATATTGTCATAATAACCAAATTTCAAGCTCGCCCCATAATTATATTGTTTCTTCTTAATAATACCTGTTTCGATACTAATACTATCCCACTCAAGAACGAATTTAGCAGAGTCTGGAAGCTTTGAAAACAGAAATCTATTCTTGTCGATCTTTTCTGGATAAGATTTGTTCATGCCATCAAGTATGTAAAATTTTATCTCATTTGGTATTTGAACTTCTTTTTGATTATTTTCAAGCGTAACTGAAAAATAAGGAGGTTGACTATTGAAAACTTTTTCAAGACTGTCTATTAATTTTCTATTATAATTAATTTCGTTTATGAAACCAGTTATAGACAGGGAATCTACTTGTTGTGCATAGCTACTGAGGTAAGAAAAAAAAATAATAAGAATGAATAGATTTTTTTTCATTTCTTAAGTTTAGGATTATATTTTTATGATGTCAATTCTCTTTTCAATACATAAGCTGTATGATTACAAAAAATCAGGTATGTGGTTCGCTAGGTGTGTGCCTAGTATGGCACTTAATGTTCCGAGGATTTGCGTTCCGGTAGGAAATTGAAGCATAGTGCCTATATTACTAGAGTTCAATTGAAAAACTATTGTTTAATTTTGCACTTCAGCCTGGCTTTGCCAAACCTGTATTGGTTCGCTGTTTTCTCATTTTTCGTATAATTATATAATCTATACATAATTATACTCGTCAGTAAAAATAAAATATTTTTAAACGGTATTTTACTCATTGGCTACATGAGTAACAGCCAGTACAGCTCCAAAAGGGTCTTCCAGCATAGCATACATGTAATTGCCGTTATTGTCAAAGGTTTCTTTGATTACCTTGTATGTTCTATTTTATTGGCTGATTACATTCCAAAAATTATAATCCATCATAGGTGCTTTTGTAACACCTATATTATGCCCAATGCTTACAATTTGTCCACGATGGTAGGTTGTATGAATTATTAAATGTTGCAAGTATTCGTACTTTGGAAAATTTGATGAAAACCATTCCGATTCTATTAAATAGGTCTCACTCATAGCTTCGTTGTTCTCCTTTACATATGTTGCCAAAATTTTAGCTTCACTTACTAAATTTGCCATTTCAGTTTTAAGATTCACTTCATTAGCAATGTAATCAAAAGTAGGTGTTGTCGTTTCACGAATCATTGATGACCAATACAATTGGGTGTCGCTAATATGTTTAAGTGTTTTTGCTATGCTATTAAAACTGGATGGACATTCTTTTTGCAATAATTCTTCGGGGTAATTTTGTAGCCAGGCTACTAACTGTTCTGTTACCCAAACATTATAATCAACGCTGTTTGTAATTGTTGTTTTTAAACTCATTATATTTATTTTTAATAGGATTTCTTCCTGTCAACTTCGGTTAGGATAAATTTATTAAAAAACTGGAAAGATTTATGCGAATCTCAGCCTTGTTCACGAAGTTTTCAAAGAGGTGATGGATTGAACCGTAACCGTCCTGCCAAACAACTGAAAGCGGTTTAGTGAATTTTAAATCGCTGCCTCTACCCAAACCAATTTCAATAAGTCCTTTCCCGTTTGTCAATTCAAAGTTCATTGCTACTGCTTTTTTATTCGTGGATTGTCCGTCACGCTTGCTGCTGTTAGCAGAGGTTGTTTTTTATCGCAAACTCCCTACCTATGCAATTTTCCGCAAAATAATTCTCTATTTTAATCGCTGAATTTATATCAATATTAAAATTGTCAAATCTCGTTGTTTTTGCTGTATTATCAACAAGGATTATTTTGTTTGTCATTATTTCCAATGATTTTATGTCTTTAACATTTATTTTGCCTTTAAATCCAGTAATTGATAAAAAATTTTCTTGAAGTTCAATTTTGCCCTTAGGTAAATCAAGTAGTCCATTAATAAAAAGTAACAACCCTACAATTAGCAAAATAAGCTCTAAATTAAATATCTCTGGCTTCCATAACCAAAGTATGATAGCTAACGAAAAAAGAATAAATCCTAAAATTATTGATGTCATTTTCGAATAATCATCATTAATCGTAGGAATTAGAATATATTGAGCTTTACCTTTTCTGTACTGAATTTTCGAATAAATATTCCACGTCCAATATGCTGTCCAGAGACCTAAAAATATATAAGAAAGAATTGGATAGTCAATAATAGAAAAACTCAGGTACAATAGTCCAAAAGTGATTACGTCAATAATAGTTCTTAAGTCATCTTTAAGCTCTCTCATAACAATATCTGTTAACTAATGAATAGCCGAAACAATTACAATTCGGTCTACTTTCGTTTATTTTTTTAATTGTTTTATTAACAATGGTTTATTAAGATATCCAAAGCTCGGCTTCCAGTAATTTCTATTTCGCAAAACATTAAATATTGGCAAATGCTAAATCAGTTTTTAAGTAGGTACTTTATTTAAAAATATATTTTTTGATCGGTATTGGAAAATTTTACTTATCGTAGCTTATTTAACCAGATTTTCCTGTAATTTTTTCTCGATGTCTTTAGCATTTAATATCAGCGCAGAGAACTGAGGATCTGATTTTATCAGTAAGAATTTTCCGTTAGGAAGGATAATTGCGGAGGTTCCACAAGAAGTAACTTCTTTAAATAGTAATTTTCTAAGAAAGCCCGAATCGGTTTCTATTTCTAAACCTTTTGATTTAATTGGACTGAAACTTTTTCCCTCCTCACGATATTGGTAAATGGCAACTTTCGGCCTGGCCTCGGCTTTTTCGAGAATGTTTTTTTGAAAGGCCCATCTTACATTGTTCAAGAATTCTGCGTTCTGATAGCTCAGGTCTTTCCAACAGTCGTCTTTATTGAAATCATATTTGATGATAATGGTGTCTTTTATAGCAAGCCTTTCGTTCTGCTTTAAAAAAAGATGCAGGGAATCTACTTGCGACTCGGTTAATGTCCCCGCCTGATAACGTTTGTTTTCATCCACATATAATTTGGGAGAACAGGCATATATAAAGATGGAAAGAAAGAGAAAGAAAGATAATTGAAGTTTGGCTTTAGGGTTACTTTTCATTTGTGTGAGCGTTAATGTCGAATTTCCCGATCAATTTAGATTTACTGACCCAGAAAGTTCTTGAAAATAAATTTATAACTAAAATTTTATTAGACAATATTTTTGAATAGAAATTTCGTCATTGCTGAGAAGGCTTTTCAGCCGACGAAGCAATGACGATATCTTAAAGCCAATCAGTTGCAATGGAGCTGCCACTCAACCATTTAAAACCTTAGCTTTTTCCGCATCAAACTCTTCCTGCGATAAGATTCCGGCATCGAGTAACTCTTTTAAATCTAATAATGCCTGTTTTTTCGCAGCCATATCATTTTTCGGAGTTTCAGCAGTATTTTTTGTTGATAGGGTACTTGTTTCTTGTGCATTTTGCTTAGCTGGAAGGCCATATTTCAACAAGAGTTCTGTAATTTCATTAAAACCCTTAATATTCGAATAATCTATTGCTTTCTGTTCCTTTACATTTACAATGGTAGGGTCGGCCGATTTTTCGAGTAAAAATTTTACCGCATCTTTTTTACCATTAGCAGCCGAGTAATGTAAAGCAGTGTTCCCGCTTTCATCCTGAATATTAATATTTGCACCTTTTTCGATTAATAGCTTTAACATACTTAAATGGCCACTTTTGGCTGCTACATGCAGCATGCTTTCGCCTCCGTAGTTGTAATTGTTATCGAAAGAGAAGCTGGCCGAAATGGAAATGTTATTGGCAGTTTCTACCCATTCTAAGTACGAATACATGGAATCGTCGTTACCCGAAAGCGGTTTAGCATAGTTTACATCTATACCATTGGTTAAAAATAAATCAACAATTTCTTTCTGGTTATTGGCACAGGCATACCAGATAGGCGACAGGCCATCTTTTGATGAAACGAATACATCTGCGCCCTTTTCCACCAATACTTTGGTGAGCATCCTGTTGGCATCATAACAAGCAATTAGTAAGGCCGATTCTCCGGCATGATTAATATGGTTAATATTTCCACCTTTTTCGAGAATAAGCTCAACCATTGGCGTGTTTTTAGATTTAACCGCAAAAATTAAGGGTGAATCGCCATGTTTATTAGTGGTGTTGATATTGGCGCCAAATTCCAATAATTTTTGAACAATTTCTTTGTTCCTCCAGCTTGCAGCAATAAGCAAAGGCGTTTCTGCCTCGTTATTTTCGCCGTCAACTTCAAGACCTTGATCGAGTAGTTTTTCTAAAACTTCAATCTGTCCGCTTTGTGCAGTTAGGTGTAATAAGCTGTTGCCTTTAAAATCCTTAATGTCAACTCTTGCACCTTTATCTAAAAGAAATAGTGCGGTTTGTTTCTGTTTTTGTAAGCAGGCAAAATAAAAAGGTGTTTCGCCGGCATGATCTTCGTAATCTAAAGCTGCCCCACGATCTATTAAAATCTGTACAAGGTCTAAATATCCACGATGGGCGGCATAATGGAGGGCTGTTCTGCCTTTTTCATCTGTATAACCTACCTCTACCTCTTGGTTGGCCAATAAAAGTTCGGCTATTTTGCGCTTGCCGCTTTCGCAGGCAATAATAAATGACATTGACATATTTTAAGATTGTTTCATGAGCAGTTCTACAGTTTTTATTTTCAGGTTATCATCAGATGCAAGCATCAGTGCGGTTTGATCCTGATCGTTTGTGACAGCAATATCTGCTCCATTTTCAATCAAAAGTTTTACTTTACGATAAGTTTCTTTCGCTTTTTCTGCTTCATAATTTACATTGTAAGCGCAAACCTTATGGAGTAAGGTATTCCCTTTGTCGTCAGTTCTGTTTATATCTACCTGTCCGGTTTCCAAAACCGCCTGTAAAATATCAGCCTGTTTTTCAGCGATTATATCTAACGGGGTTTTATCTGCACTGTACCAGGTGCTGGCCTGATATAGATCGGCACCATCTTCAATCAGTTTTTTAAGAAAATTTATCCCACTTTCACTGTTCGACATCATTCGCACATATTCAAATAATAATGTTTCGCCGTTTTTATTAACCTGGTCAAAAGCTGGTGAGGCGAAATTGCGCAGCGTATCGTATATGTTTTCGCTCTGCAAATGCGCCACTGCATAAAAGAATGCTGAATTTCCATCGCGGTCGGTATGATTGGGATCGGCGCCATTTTCGAGCAGATGGGCAATTAAATTTTTCTTATTAAATTTTATTGCGGTAATTAATGGGCTTTCTTGCACCACATTGCCTTCATTAATATCAATACCTTCGTTAAGGAGAATATCGATATATCCTTTAAGCAGATCGGTAGTCTGTTCATCGTTTAGGTTATACCTTCGGAAACTGCTTTTCACTACCTGATGGATGTAGTTTTCCTCTGCATTGTTTTTGAAGGTGGTGGTGCAACCTGCATCGATACATGCTTTAATCAGCGCTAAACTCACCCCGTTTTCGAAGAAATAACTTAATAGTGTTTTGGTGTTAACCTCGTCATTTAAGTTGTCGAAATGAGTAATAAATTCATTGAAAAATGCAATATCTTCATCGTCATTACCAAGGCTGCGGACAATAGCCTGAAAAATGCTTTTGTCAAAACTGTCGAATTCATAAATGTCGGTTTCGATGGTTTTGTCCTTTAGCATCATAATCAGGATTTCGTATTGTTTCTCTCTCACCAGATGATCAAAAATCGATGACTTATGATGTTCCTGAATGCTTTTAGAAAGTTTTTCGCCGTTATGCATCATGCTTTTAGCCTCTTCGAATTTGCGGGCATTTAACTGTTGATCTAAGGTAGGTTCGGTCATTTCAATTAAAAAGTTTAAAATAGATAGATATATGGTTTTGACACTACAAAAGTTTAGCCAAAGAAATAATTCACGAAAAAATATTGGGGTGTTGCACTAAAGACAGATAAAACTATACCTTATTATGATATGGTCGTTTATTTTTTTGAAAAGCAATTGCAGTATTCCATTGGTTAATTTCTTCCTGCTCTGCCTTCTGCCATGAAAAATGGCATCCGTTCGATCAGGTTTAATTAGGTAATTTTTCTGCTACTATGTTAATTTTCTGTGCCACAGGCCTAAGTTTCTAGCCCTGATCGAAGCGGGCATCCCCGATATTTCATCGGGATAAAGCGGAGAGCAGGACTGACTTTAAATAGAGTAAATGACCCTGCGCTCCCTAAAAACAATAGTATGTTTTATTATTATTTCACTATGATGAAGATTATCTGTTTTTAACAAATGAATTGCTAATCCAAACCAGAAATAACATTGCGATGTTCCTTAATTCATTCGATTATTTTATCTTTAGGCGATTTTAAAAAGATCGGTTTACAAACCTAGAAACCGGTTGAATAATTAACCTTAATAAGCAAAATCAATATAAACATGTCAAATACATCAAAAATTATCTACACCAAAACCGATGAGGCGCCAATGTTGGCAACCTACTCACTTTTACCTATTGTACAAGCTTTTACCGCATCAGCAGGTATTGATGTAGAAACCAGAGATATTTCTTTAGCAGGAAGAATTTTGGCCAACTTTCCCGAGTATTTAAAAGACGATCAAAAAATTGGTGATGCGCTAGCAGAGCTTGGTGCTTTGGCTACCACTCCAGAAGCTAACATCATCAAATTACCAAATATTTCTGCCTCTATCCCACAATTGGTAGGTGCAATTACTGAGCTTCAGGCGCAGGGCTTTGCTATTCCAAATTACCCTGATAATGCACAGACAGACGAAGAAAAAGCAATTAAAGCTAAGTATGCAAAAGTTTTAGGTTCGGCTGTAAATCCGGTTTTACGCGAAGGTAACTCTGATCGTAGAGCACCTAAAGCCGTTAAAAACTATGCTAAACAAAATCCACACTCAATGGGTAAGTGGTCTGCAGATTCGAAAACCAAGGTAGCCAGTATGACTGAAGGCGATTTTTACGGTTCAGAGAAGTCTACCACTGTTGCTGAAGCAAGCCAATTTAAAATAGAATTTGTAGCTGCTGATGGTACAGTAACCGAATTAAAAGGTTTATCGCCACTAAAAGCAGGAGAGGTGATTGATAGTTCTGCATTGAGCTTATCTGCTTTAAAAACTTTTGTTGCCAAAGAAATTGCAGAAGCTAAAGCTGAAGGCATCTTATTATCAGCGCACTTAAAAGCAACTATGATGAAGGTTTCTGATCCGATTATTTTCGGGGCTATTGTTGAAGTTTATTTTGCAGATGTTTTTGCCAAATATGCGGATCTTTTCAAGGAGCTTAATATTGATACGAGAAATGGTTTAGGAGATGTGTACGCAAAAATTGCAGGCAACCCTAAACAGGCAGAAGTTGAAGCGGCTTTGGCTCAGGCTATTGAAAACGGACCTGCTTTGGCCATGGTAAACTCTGATAAAGGAATTACGAACTTACACGTACCATCGGATGTGATTGTTGATGCTTCTATGCCAGCAATGATCCGTACCTCGGGACAGATGTGGAACAAAGAAGGTAAACTTCAGGATACCATTGCTTTAATTCCAGACCGTTCTTACGCTGGCGTTTATACTGCAACCATTGATGACTGTAAAGCAAACGGTGCTTTTGATGTAACCACAATTGGTTCGGTACCAAATGTTGGTTTAATGGCTCAAAAAGCTGAAGAATATGGTTCGCACGATAAAACCTTCCAGGCTACCGGTGCAGGAATTATCCGTGTTACCGATGCTGATGGCAAAGTATTTTTTGATCAGAAAGTAGAAAAAGGCGATATCTTCCGCATGTGTCAAACTAAAGATGCACCAATTCAGGACTGGGTAAAATTAGCGGTGAACAGATCGCGTTTATCAGAAACGCCAGCAGTTTTCTGGTTAGATGAGAAAAGAGCGCATGATAGAGAAATCATTGCTAAAGTCAACACCTATTTAAAAGATTACGATACTACAGGTTTAGATATCCGCATTTTAGCGCCGATTGAAGCAACTAAATTTACTTTGGAGCGTATCCGCAAAGGTTTAGATACCATTTCGGTTACCGGTAACGTATTGCGTGATTATCTGACAGATTTATTCCCGATTTTAGAATTAGGAACTTCTGCGAAAATGCTTTCTATCGTTCCATTAATGAACGGAGGTGGTTTGTTTGAAACCGGTGCTGGTGGTTCTGCCCCAAAACATATTGAGCAGTTTATCGAAGAAGGTTATTTACGTTGGGATTCATTAGGTGAGTTCCTGGCACTTCAAGCTTCTTTAGAACATTTATCTCAAACCCAAAATAATGCAAAAGCGCAGGTATTAGCTGATGCTTTAGATGAAGCTAATGCTAAATTTTTGGCAACCGACAAATCACCGGGTAGAAAATTAGGCACTATCGATAACCGTGGTTCTCACTTTTATTTGGCTTTATATTGGGCTGAGGCTTTAGCTGCTCAAACAAAAGATGCTGATCTGAAAGCAAGATTTGCACCATTGGCTAAAACTTTATTAGCAAACGAAGCTAAAATTAACGAAGAGTTAATCGGTGCGCAAGGTAAGCCTCAAAACATTGGTGGTTACTATAACCCTAACGATGAGCTGGCAAGCAAAGCCATGCGCCCGAGTGAAACATTAAATACATCTTTAGCTTCTTTGTAGGCGAAATTGAATTGTCAACTTTAAATATTAGCGTCCTGATGTAGAAATCAGGGCGCTTTTTTTGTGATGTAGGTTTGTTGATTTAATAGCCTTTTGTTAGAAAGTTGAATAAATTTGGAAAGCAGATGCAGCGGCTTTTGGGTTGCAGCAGTCGCGCTCCAGCTTCTGCACCCGATGAAGAATCGGTAGCATCTCGCTTTGATCGGGTTTGGGTGGATTGACCAGAGGTACTATTTTAAATCCTTAACTCCTCAGCCTGTGTCCTCACAGACAGAAATGAATTATATCTTGTTACAACAATTCATATTAAATTTAACTGATAGTTCGCGGAGGATCATGAACTTCCTCTTTCCTGCGTGAGGGATAGCAAGGTAAAGCCCACAGCCCTTCCGATATAAAATCGGGATTCATCGGCCGAGGATTTGTTGTATATAGCCTGATCCTTGCACGGCTTGGAGCACGCCCAGATAATTTTACTATTGTTAAGTATGAAACAAACCTTATTCATATCAATTTGTTATATTCATATAAATTAAAGGAGATCTATACCATGGCAATTAACGAGAATAAAGGATCGCAAGATAAAATACATAGTACCACAGAAAATAGCGAAATCAATAAAGAGAATTTAGCTTATGACGAAAATAAACAAAGTTATGAGCTAGATGTAAGAAGTACCGATAGCGATTACGATCATCCGATGGGTTACGAAACGGTTGCTGCAGGTGCGAAAGATGATGATTCTACATATGATGAAGCAAATCCGTATGTTGGCGATGAATATGCCCGTAATGAAGAAATTGCCGAAGATAACTTAGAAGAGCTGGGTATGCATGTAGACAATGGTGAAAGTGTTAAACTTAGTCCAGAGGATGAAATTCTTGCCCGTACACCAGAAGATAACCGCGACGACTTAGACGAAGAAGGTTATCCGATCAATGATACACAATCCTAGTTAGCCGTATCCGACTTGTAGTTGGCAGCCATCGGTTCCCCAGTAATTTAAAAACTATCAACTGGAAACTGTCAACTGACTAAGGGTTAATGTCTAAATTAAATCTCCGCCGCAGTTCATCCAGTTTTGGATTTTTGTTTACCAGGTAATCGTACTTTTCGCGGTTGCCATAGAGCCTGTTTTCTATTTTACGTTCTACAAGCTTATACGTAACCTCAACACCAAAGTTTCTAAGCTCGTTCCGCAAGAAATTTAAAAGCTCAACAGACTCTTGTTGTACGAGATGTTCTTGCGTTTTGCTCTCTACCGAAATTTCGATTAGCTCGGGATTTAAAAGCGTAGGAGCGAAATTATTTAAGATGGTAAAAAGATTGATTTTATCTGCAGCCTTCATTTTCTGGGTAAAGGCATTCCATACTTCCAGTAAGCGGTCGTAACTAAATGCTTCACGTGCATCGCCGGTAACTTTCTTTGGCCCCTCATCATCATCTCCTTGGGCTATGCGTTCCAAATCGTTTAATGAAGGGATGAGTGTACTTATAGCATTTGCTTTCGGAATATTAATACTGATAGAAGTTGTGGATGGCTGCGGGCCAACCCTAGGTATATCCTTAGGCTTTTCTTCTGGGGAATATTGGGTAAAACAGGGGCACTAAGGGCAGGTGCTGGTACAGAAATAGTCTTTTCGCTTTCAGGTTTCAGCTTTGGACTTTCAGCTTGCTCAGCTACGACATTAGTTTTTTTTTTATCCTGATCTACGTCAGTTGCTGTATTATTAGGATTTAAAGGCTGTTGTGCTAAGTTGACGACCGACCGGATGTGGCACATTTTAATCAGCGCCAGTTCTACCTGTAAACGTTGGTTTTTAGAGTTCTTATAATTTAGATCGCAGGTATTGGCCAGATTTAATGCTGTTAATAAAAACGATAATTCTGTTTGCCTGCACTGATCAAGATATTTTTGTTTAATATTTTCGCTAACTTCTAACAGTTTAATGGTCGATGCATCTTTACCTACCAATAAATTACGGAAGTGAGTGGCCAGGCCGTTAATAAAGTTATTGCCATCAAAACCGTTATTTAAAATTTCGTCAAACAGGAGCAGGGTTTGGCTAACTTCTGCTGCGGTTAAATAAGAGGTAAGTTTGAAAAAATAATCGTAATCTAAAATGTTCAGGTTGTCGATTACAGCCTTATACGTAATGTTCTTATTTGCATAACTGGCAATCTGATCGAACATCGAAAGCGCATCACGCAATCCGCCATCTGCTTTTTGAGCAATAATGTGTAAACCATCGCTTTCGAAAGCAATATTTTCGCGTTGGGCAATGGTTGATAGGTGATTGGCAATATCTTCTACCTGGATGCGGTTGAAATCAAAAATCTGGCAACGTGATAAAATAGTTGGCAGTATTTTATGTTTTTCGGTAGTGGCCAAAATAAATATAGCATAAGAAGGCGGTTCTTCCAACGTTTTCAAAAAGGCATTAAATGCACTTTGTGATAACATGTGAACCTCATCAATGATATAGATTTTATATTTTCCGGCTTGTGGAGGTATTCTAACCTGCTCAATTAAACTACGGATATCATCAACAGAGTTGTTCGATGCCGCATCCAATTCGTGTACATTAAAAGAATGTCCGTTCTGGAAAGAAAGGCAGTTGTCGCATTGTCCACAGGCTTCCATATCGGCTGTAGGGTTGGTACAGTTAATGGTTTTTGCAAGGATACGCGCACAGGTTGTTTTACCCACTCCGCGCGGCCCGCAAAATAAAAATGCCTGGGCAAGCTGATTGTTTTTAATGGCGTTTTTTAACGTACCGGTAATATGCTGCTGGCCAACTACGGTTTCGAAGGTGGCTGGGCGGTATTTACGGGCAGAAACGATAAAATTTTCCATCGGCACGAAAATAGGAAAAATTTAAGTGTTGTAAGATTGAAAAGTTGGAATGTGGAAAAGTTGAAATACTGAAATCATTTATAAAAGATTGCGTAACATTTACCAATAAAATTAATCTAATCGTAAAACTTTATAAATGAGGATATTAATTTTTATTAACGCGATATTGCTGTCTTTTGCAGGCACTTCGATGGCACAGGTTGATACTATAAATGCGCAAAACCATAAACTGGTGATGAGCAATCTGAAAGAGGGAAAAAACAGCTACCTGGTTTACATGACCGATTCTCTTGAAACGAAACGGACTGTTGGAGATATATGGGAAAGAACAACCGTGTTTAAAACAAGAGATAAAAATGATGTTGTAGAATTTGGCTGGAAATGGCTTCACAACGATTCCCTTTTCGCTACAATAACAAATATCTGCGACCGAAAAACGATGTCTCCAATTTATCATTATGCCAGTTATAAACGAAGAGGCGTTTTTGCTTATGATTACAAAAATGGCTTGATGCAGCCATCTGATACCGTGAAAAATAATGATGCAATCAAAAAAGGACCGGTTAAATTGGATATCCCGATCATTTCATGGGAGCAGGATTTAGAAACCTACCCATTATTACCAATAAAAAAAGTTGGCCAGCAATTCGATATTTCCTTTTTCGATCCCAACGAAAAATTAGCTTCCTACCATCGTTATGAAGTAGTTGGTAGAGAAGATTTAAAGTTGAATGCAGATATTTCGGTTAAGTGTTGGCTGCTTAAAATTAATTACAGCAAAGATAGTTATGCCATTTTCTGGCTAACCGAGAAATCAAAAGAGGTAATTAAAATGAAAGAATATTATAAAGGTAACTATCGTATAAAAGTTAAGCAATATTGATAATATCAATGGTGCAGGTTATAAAACTGTTTATAACTTGCTTCAAATGTATCAAAGCTGCCGTAAGTAAGTGTTATGGCTTTTTCAGTATCATAGCCCTGTGCAGTTAACTTGATGATGTTTTTTAATGCTTTGGTACTTTTGTTTTTAACGAAATAATAGATCATGCTATAGGCCGTATTATAGTTGTCGTCAATACCATGGCCGTAAAAAGTGCCATCGTAGATCCTGAAAAAAGTCTTTAACCTGTCGGTATCCTTAAAAGCTAAACCTGCTTTTATACTTTTAATCCGGTTGCTTTGTGGGTAGGCGTATAAATTTCCATCACTGTCGAAATCTAAGGTTTCGAAAAACTCAGCAAGGCCCTCATTTAGCCATTTTGGAGCCTTCTGATAATTAAACTGGAAAATGCTGTGACTGGCCTCGTGCAAGGCCACGGGAATAAAATCGCCACTCTTCATAATAAAAGCCTGGTTTATTGCCGAGATGTAGAATCCGGTTGATGATGGTGCATTATACTTGTTTTTTTCTATGCGGTAATCTTTTGATTTTCCATAAAGGTTGATTTTAACAGGAACAGTAATGTTATTACTGGTTTCGAAAATTTCGTTGCAGAACATGCGCTCATAAGCAATTAGTTTTTCTATTTTCTTTTGCTCATTGTCGTTTATTTTGCTATTAACCAGATTGATCTCTACATATTGGGCGTAGAGTGAAAAACTGATCAGATTGGTAAATACTAAAAATGTTAATATCAGAGGCTTGTTCATATTTTAAAAACTTATTCTAATATATTATTTAATCACTGATTTTAACTCATGTCTGTATTCTGAAGCACTTTTACCAGTAAACTCCTTAAATAATTTATTAAAGTGGCTGAAATTGTTAAACCCGCTTTCGTAAGAAATATTGGCAATGCTGGTGGGTTTTTCGGCCAAGAGCTTTGAAGCATGTACTACCCGGTATTCGTTTACAAAATGTGTAAAGGTTTTTTTGGTAATCTTTTTAAAATAACGGCAAAATGAAGGAACAGTCATGCTCGACATTTCTGCAATGTGCTGTAAACTGATTTGCTCCTGGAAATGATCTTTTACGTAGTTAAAAATCATATTAATACGGTCGTTATCCTGCACCTGCATTTCCATCGAAAAACCATCGGCGTTTAAGATGTTGTAATCTTTAGCATATTCGAGTTCCTTTAATACGCTAAGTAAGGTTAAAAGCCTTTCAAAAGGTGGCTGATCGTCCATCATTTCTATTCTATCGCCAACTACCCGCATGGTTTCGCTACCGAAGGCAATTCCAGCTTTCGATTTATCGAACAGTTCTTGTATTCCTTTGATCTCCTGCAGACCTAAAAAAGTGCTGCCCAAAAAATCGGGTTTCATCTGGATAACGGTTTCGTTTTTGTTTCCGGTATTGGTATCGGTAAAGCCACAATGGGGAAGATTGCTGCCAATTAGAATCAGATCGCCTTCGGTGTAATAAGAAACGTGACTTCCAATTTGCCTTTTCCCCGAACCGCCATTAACAAACACCATTTCAATTTCAGGATGGTAATGCCAAAGATGTGCCATGTTGTTTGCATTTTCTACATACTTAGAATAATAGAACGAACTTCCAAAAGAAGGTTCAACAACCTCGAAACTTGGTTTCATACATGCTAAATTATTTCACCAAAATACATAAAAAATATGCTTTATTATAGCTTTTTGTCAAATGAAGGTATTGTTGGGGTAATATAGCATAGAAAGTGGAAAATATGCAACTCACTATATCCAAATTAGCTCCTTACCTTAGTATCATCATATAATGATTAACTCTTATAAAATAATTGGTTATGAAAAAGTTCTTAAAAATCGGTTTAATAGCAGCCTTGTTTTTTACTGCTACGGGTGTTCACGCTAACGATGATAATTTTACGCCAAACGTAAAAAGTGAAAAAAATAAATTTATTCGTTTTTCTATAGGTAAAGCAGAAGACGTTAATTTATCTTTTGTTGGTTCGGATCAGGAAGTATTGTTTGAAGAAAACATTCATGCTTCAGTTGCCTCTAGCAAAGTTTATGATTTAAATGCACTTCCTGATGGAAATTATGTGCTTAAAATAGAGTCTGATTTAAAACTGGCTAAATATACCGTTACCATTAAAAATGGCAAGGCTTTGGTTTCTGAGCCGAAAATCACTAACGTATTTAAACCAGTTTATACGCTAAAAGATGAGGTTGTTACACTTAATCTCGAAAATTTAGATAAAAGCCCAATCGAAGTGAAAGTTTACAACGAATACAATGATGAGGTTTATTACGAGGTTTTTAAAGATAGGACACAGTTGACTAAAAAATTCAATATCAGCAAAACAGATTCGAAAGAATTGACCTTCATGGTTAAATTTAAAGATGAGTCTTATGTTAAAACGATACAAACTTATTAATAACAACAGCTAATTGATATAGGGGATTATCTAGACAGGTAATTCCCTTTTTTTGTATAATTTGGAAGAGGTAAGATGGATGAACTAATACCAAGGCCCCTGCCATCTGTTTTCTAATTTCCATCATCCATTCAATCTTACCATATTCTATTATTATTTCTTACTAATCATTTGATTTTAAGAAAAATATTGTTACTTTTGCATCCCCGTAATATACCTCGGGATTAAAAAAATTAAAAACTTAATTAATAACAATGAATCAGTACGAAACTGTTATCGTTCTAACCCCGTTGTTATCTGAAGAGGCTGCGAAAGAGGCATTAGCTAAATTCAAAGCAGTTCTAACTGATAACGGAGCCGAAATTATCCAAGAAGATAATTGGGGTTTGAGAAAATTAGCGTATCCAATTGAGAAAAAATCAAATGGATTCTTCAACTTAACTGAATACAAAGCTTCAGGAGATTTGATCGCAAAATTAGAGCTTGAATTAAAACGCGATGAGCGTGTGTTACGTTTCTTAACTATCCGTTTAGACAAACACGCTGTTGCTTACAATGAGAAAAAGCGTAGTGGTGCTTTTAACAAAAAAACTAAGGAGGTTGCAGCGTAATGGCAAGAGAACAAATACAATACGTAACTGCCCCTAAAGTAGAGGATAACCGTAAAAAATATTGCCGTTTCAAGAAAAACGGAATTAAATACATCGATTACAAGGATGCAAACTTCTTGTTGAAATTTATTAACGATCAAGGTAAATTATTACCACGCCGTTTAACCGGTACTTCGTTAAAATTCCAACGTAAAGTGGCTCAGGCAGTTAAACGTGCCCGTCATATCGGTTTGTTACCTTTCGTTGCTGATCAATTAAAATAGGAGGCTAGAGATATGGAAATTATTTTAAAACAAGATATTAAAGGCCTTGGTGAGAAAGATGATGTGGTTACAGTAAAGCCAGGTTTTGGCCGTAACTATTTAATCCCTCAAGGATTTGCAGCATTGGCTACCTCTTCAGCTAAAAAAGTTTTGGCTGAAAACTTAAAGCAAGCTGCTTTTAAACAAGATAAAATTAAGAAAGATGCTGAAGGTGTTGCTGAACGTTTAACTGATGTTAAACTTTCAATCGGTGCTAAAGCTGGCGAAAGCGGAAAAATCTTCGGAGCGGTTAATACCATCCAGATTGCTGAAGCATTAAAAGCACAAGGCTTTGATGTAGACCGTCGTCGTATTACTTTCGAGACTGAACCTAAATTTGTTGGCGAATATGTTGCTAACTTAAACTTACACAAAGAAGTTAAAGTTCAGGTTCCTTTTGAAGTAGTAGCTGAATAAGCATTCTTTAAGAATCATAAAAAAAGTCCTTTCAGTTTTTTGAAAGGACTTTTTTTATGATATAAAATCTGAGATATTGGGTTTGAGACCTGCCAATGCATAAATAATAAATCTTTAATCTCCAATCTAATATCTCAGATCTTTCCTATCCTTTCGGTGTAGTCGGTCTGATTTCTACCTTACTAGGTAAGGTTCTCGCTGGCATCGCCAATAAATCAACAATCAGTTTGCCCATATCCTCTGGCTGGATTTTCCAGGCATCATCTTCTGTATTGGGCTGATGATCGTTAAAGTGGCTCGCTACCGATCCTGGCATTATGGTACTCACCTTTACCCCGTACTTTCTTAAATCGAGCATAACCGATTGCGTAAAACCCGTTAAGCCAAATTTGCTGGCATTATATGCCGAGCCGCCTGCAAAAAAGTTTGTACCTGCCAAGCTTGATATGGTAAAGATATGTCCCTTTGTTTTTTTGATTTCATCAACCGAGGCTTTAATGCTGTAAAAAACACCTGTTAAATTGGTATCAATGGTTTCTTTCCATAAATTAATGTCCAATTCATCAATTGGTGCAAAATGCCCTACACCAGCATTGGCAATGAGTATATCCAATTGTCCCCATTTTTCGAGTATCAGATTTACAGCATCCTGCTGAGATTTAAAATCCGCAACATCTGCTTCAATGGCCAATACATCCCCATGTGCCACAAGGAGTGATGCGGCCTGGTTTGCGCTGGCAATCGTCCTGCTTGTAATGGCTACCTTATAGCCTTCTTTTAAAAGGGCTTCTGCAATACCGAAACCAATTCCTTTACTTCCGCCCGTAATTAATGCAACTTTCATGTTGTTGTAACGTATGATATTGAAAAATGTTTAATTAGATTTTTTCTTGTTCTGGTGTGTAAGTTCCATGATCTGGATATCTTTAAAATCGACAGGCTGTCCCTCACTTTGTAAGGCAATAAAACCCTGAGTAAGCGCTTTTCTGTCAATTTTTATTTTCGGATCGTAGCGGTTGGCTACCCCGCCACCTATCTGTGGTTTGCTATATTGTAAAACGGTATCGCCGTTTATAATATGCGTTACAAGCGAATCGCCGAGCACAATCAGTTCTGCCGATACCCACTGATCGCCGTCGTATGTTTTTGATTTAGAGTCCAGGCAATGTCCATCATATAACTTACCCTGATAAAAAATATCTGTACCTGGCGAACACATATTTCCTGTAGGACGAGGATGGCCATCACTTAAGCCGCCTAAAAATTGCATCTCAATAGAGATTGGCCAGTCTTGTTCCTTAGGCATCGTTTTCGGATCCTGAGAATGGAACATTAAGCCGCTATTGCGTAAAGTATAACTTGGTGCGCCTTTTTGCAACTCACCAACCATGCGGTATTTTAGTTTTAAATGATAGTATGAAAAAGGTGTTTTGTAATAAAGATGACCAAACTGATCATTAAAATCCCCATACTGATCATAACGTACTTTTATAATGCCATCTTCAACACGGAAGGTGTTTCCGAAGTTTACATTGTAATCGTGATGGTGGATTTTAACATTCCAGTCTTTGATGTCTTTTCCGTTAAAAAGAGTAACCCACTTTTCATGACTGTTATTAATGTTTTTGGTTGTACTGCAGCCCCATAGTGTAACAGCAAGAAAGAGAAAGCCTAGTTTTTTCATTTCGTTAATTTTGGTTTGCGCTTTATTTAAAAATGTGAATCACAAAATACATAAACAAACTGATTTTAATGTACATTAAGCGTCTACCACGAGAATTTTGCATTTTGGCTTTATTTTTTGATCATAAAAAAACTTTTTTTTGCATTATTCCAGCTTCCTTCATTTCCCATCTTCCATCCCTTTAATTAACTTTGGCACATGGCGAAAACGCGGACAACCAGAGCTAAAAGCAAAGCAAAACATCCCCTTCTGAAAAAGATTACCAATATTGCCACAAAGGTATTTTTATATTTTTTGCTGGTTTCTGTATTTTGGGTAATTACATTGCGTTTTATTAATCCACCGATAACACTTTTAATGGTTTTAAGGAATATTGAGCGTAAAGCCGACGGGAAACCTTTTAAAACAGAGAAAAAGTGGATGAAATTTGAAGATATCTCTGACAACATGAAAAGGGCCGCAGTATCTGCCGAAGATCAACTCTTTTTAACACATATCGGTTTTGATATGAAAGCCATTGAAAAGGCTTTTGCCAGTAATGCTAAAGGAAAAAAGGTAAAAGGTGGGAGTACCATTTCGCAACAAACTGCTAAAAATGTTTTCCTATGGCCTGGCCGCTCGTGGATTAGAAAGGGTTTTGAAGCTTATTTTACTTTACTGATTGAGCTGTTTTGGAACAAAGAAAGAATATTGGAAGTTTACCTTAACGTAATCGAAATGGGCGACGGAATTTATGGTGCTGAGGCCGCCGCACAGGAGTATTATGGTAAATCCTGTACAAAACTGACGAAGAAAGAAGCCGCTTTAATTGCCTCTTGCTTCCCAAATCCATTGCGTTGGACGCCCAAAAATGCAACCCCGTACATCAGACATCGCCAATACCTGATTTTAAGGAATATGAATAGGTTAGGGCCACTTGATTTTTAGTCCGCAGTTTATAATCTTGAGTCCAACAATTGATTAAGGACTTGAGACTCTCTGACTAAACTAATCGTGATCTTTATTCCACCTGATTTTTATTCCGCCCTTTTCGTCATCAATAGCTTTTAAGTGCAATACGATGCCACGCATGCGGGCTTCTCTTTTTTCTGATCTGGTTAGGTTTTCATCTCCCTTTGGGTTTCTCAATGGAATGTCCATCTCTACATTTGTGCCATTTCCTAAAGCATAAGTGCCTTTCACGTTAAAGTTTAAAGCACTGGAGTTTATCTGCATCGGACTGATTTCTACCTTATCACCACGGATATTAAGGGTTCCATCAAGGTTCTTGATTTCTACGTTTGATAGGTTCCTGTTGGCAAAAGCAAATTTTCCTACCTTAACCATGGGGTCGAAATTAACCAGTGCAGCATTGTTCAGGTTGAAGACCACTTTACCATTTATCGATCGGGGAAGAATTTTTCCGGTGTGCGATATCTTGCCTGAAATATTAACCAATGATGATAAATAGCCCTTTAAATTCTTGTTGGTGATGGTATTCTGTCCGAAGTTATCAAACGAATAAAAGAAATCTTTCACGCTTACATGGCTAATCTTAGAATTGATCTTAAAACTATTTGAAGCAGCTTCCTGCATAATATTTCCATTTAGCGATAACAGGCCACCTGCATGCGCCACGCTTATTTTGTTGAAGAATATTCCCCCGCCCCGCAAAGAAATATCGGCATCAAGGTTTTTGGCCAGAAAATTATCGTAAATGGCTTTATTAACTGTTAAACGGATATTCATTTTCGAAACTTCCAGTACATTGCTCAGCTCTTTTGAAACCACTTGTTTATTTCCGCCTGATTTTTTCTTTGTCGTTCTTGGTCCTAAGAAGGGTAAAAACTCTTTTAAGTAGAGCTGAGGACTCGACATTTTTAAGTTTACCAATATTTTTTCTGGAGCAGTATAATACAGGTTGGCAAAATTGGCGATACTACAACTTACATTAAGCTCGCTTTTACCCAATTGAAAATGTCCGTTCTGTATCGATAAATCATTCTGGTTAAAATTGATGTTTAAGGCACTTTTTACCAGGTGAAGCTTCCTCGGGATGTAAAGGATATCGGCATCAGCAATCTGTATTTTTCCAGAAACAACCGGTTTGGTAAACCTGAAGTTATCAATATCAGCCTTGCAATATAACCTTAAGTTGGCTGTACCGTCTTTAAATTCAAAATCGTTTGTACCTAATGAATTGTTTAAATTGGATAGGGGGAATTGCGAGGTTACCAATCCGGTGGCAATTGGACGAGATAAATTATTTACCGTAAAAGTGTCAATCTTAAGAGGCGCATTAAAATATTTTGCTGTAAGCCTGTGGAACCTGATCGATGAGTTTTCATCACCAATAATACCTCCAACAGTATCCCGATTGGTAAAGGAACCATCAAAATTACAAGCCGTTAATTTACCTGCCGGAATAGAAACTACATTATCCCGAACGGTTATGCCCACTTTAATTAACGGATCTCCATATTTTCCTGATCCATCGTCAACGATATTTCCCCGGATATTGATCGGTTTTTCGATGCCAAACTTTAAGAGTTTGGAAGAGATATTTGGCGATAGGAGTAAAGCAACGTCTCTAAATAAAATATCATCCACAGCAATGTTAATGGCAAAAGCAGATTTACCCAGTTCTATTTTAGCACCGATTTTAAAAGGATGGCCGCCGATGTTTAATATTTCGGGATTTAGTACTACTGCGTCGAGATCCCGGCTATAATGTGCGTTTAAGGTGCCTTCTAAGGTTTTGTCTTTCAAAAAACTACCTTTACGCGTATTAAAGGCGAAACTGTTTACTTTAGTCATTAACTTGATTTTACCTGTCCAGCCGCTATCAGGGTATTGCATTCTGCCCTGGACCTGATCGATATCGAAGTTGAATAATTTGAATCTTTTTTTGTTATCCAATACCAGACTCACCTTGTTAAAATCAATTTTTTTAATTTCTAGCGCAGAGGATTTAGGTGATGATTTTTTTTCTGCTTTCGGTTTTCTCTTAAAAATACTGGTGTTGCTATAGCCCGTAGAATCGGTGTAGATATAGATAGATGCATTGTTAATGGCAATCTGTTTAATGTTGATATTGCCTACAATAAGCGAAAGTACATTTAAAGATACATCTATATCCTGTGCCTTTAAAAGGTCGTGTTTATGTTGGTTCCACAGGCTATCTCTGAGTAAAACACCATTTAAGGATACTGAAACGCCCGGAAAACTTTTAAGCAGCGTTGGCTCCATGCTTGTAGCGGTAATTTTTCCGTTTAAATTTTTATTGAGCTGTGACAGGATAGAAGCAAGTACTTCTTTTTTATTTTTGCTGATGTAAAATGCGCCTGCTAGCCAGGTTAGGATAATCAGCACAACAATAACCGATATAATTTTTAAAGAGATTTTGAGCCAGCGCTTCATAGACATTATTTGATTTATCCAATATAATGTTTTTTGCTTGCTAATTGTTTGGCTGATAGTAAAAAAATAGCTGTAATAGCGCTACAGGTTTTGCGAATCAGTTAGCCTAAAAGTGATTGCAGGCTGGGGTGGTACTGTGAGGTGAGAAAATGTGTAATCGTGAAATCGGCCAAACGATGCTTGTAAAAGGGATCTTCCATCAGGATTTTTTTTAATTCAGCCTCATCTTTAGTTAGGGCCAAAATAATCCCACCGGTTCGGGGTACCTTTCTGCCCGAAGCCACAAAGATATGCTGGTCGTAGTATTTTCTTAAAAATTGAACATGCGCCTCCATATGTTCATCCAGTTCTTCTAGTGGAACAATATATTTAAGATCTACAATAAACACTGGTCTACAATAAATGTGCAAAAACAGTAGAATGCCAGCTGTTTTGAAAAGGAACTTCCCACTTAGATTCGAGCTCGGCCAGGTTTTGAACCATGTTGTTAAATACAATGGTTTCTGGTGTAACCTGTTTAATGTTGACAAGGGTTTCAAAATCTTCTTTGTTGTTTACCACAACCTCTCCATTTACCTTATAGGCAATATTGAAGCGGTTAAAAAGATCTACATGGTATTCCTGCTCAATTTCTTTGATCAATCGTACAGAGCTATCGATAGAGCAACCGGTAACACCCGCCTGACTTTCATCAACTGTTAGGATAATAAAAAAGCCATAGCGAATTTCTGCTTTTGCAAGCAATTCGTTTCCATGTGCTTTCCATTGGTTGGTAAAAGCTGCTAATTTGTTTAAGATCTCAGTTTCTTCAATAGAAGTAAACTTTCGATCGCTTTGGTATATCCAAACTCTTGATTGTGGAGAAAAACTCATATACAAATTTATGATTTTAATTAAATTGGTGTGTTTAAAACGCTAACCTGATGAAAAAGTTTACACTCTGCTTGAAAATATCGCTTCTTTCGGCTTTTTGTATGTTTTTATGTGCTTTTTCCGACCCTGAAACCATCACGCAATCGATTAATTTCCTTCAAAAAACATTTACCGATCATTACGATAACAGTCAGGAAAGCGACCAGGTAAAGCGTTATGAGCTAAATGTTACCAACAATGGCTTTTGCCGTTACAAGCGTTACTTTAATAACGGTAAAACGGAGTATTTCGCATTTAAGCTCTCGAAATTTAAAGATATGGATTATTATGGTACAACTACTTCAGGCAAATTGTATATCCATACCAAAGGAGACGATGTAATTGTGCAGACCTATAAAGATAGGGGAGGCGATGTAGATTCGATGGCTACACAGCTGGTTATTCCACTAAAAAACATAGAGGCCGAAGATTTAAATCTTATCCGTGATAACCTGAATAAAATTAATGCAGAGGTTTCAATTTCCCAAAAGCCATAGGTGAATAATTAACCTGCTGCAATTGCTTTCCTAAAATGAGAAACTAAAAATCATAATGTTGGTCATGCCGTATAAAGTAAAATGGTAAAATTTTTGGTTGTTTCGGAGCGCTTGTTATTCGCTTTTTTGAAAATTACTCCTGCTCTGCGCTTGATCACGATGAAATATCGGGGATGTCGCTTCAATCAGGGCTATAAACTTAGGGCTGTGGCACGGAAAACTGGCCTAGTAGTGAGAAATTGTTAAAGTAAACTGGATAATGATCAAGAAATTTCCGAAAATAAGTTAAAAGACTTATATTCAGTCAACTTAAAACAATCTCATCTTGAAACGTAGAAACTTTATTTATTTAACTGGTGTAGGCGCTGCTGCAGCCATGCTTCCTGCCATTCCAGTTTTTGGGAAAGAAATTTCCCCCGAGCAGGCTTTAGAGTATATTGATCCTGCAGCAAAAAAAATCATGTCGGATGTGGCCTTAAATGCGGCACGATCAAAAGGCGCAACTTACACTGATGTGCGTGTGGGCAGATACCTGAACCAATACGTAGTTACACGCGAGGATAAAGTAGAGAATATTGTAAATACCGAATCATATGGGATTGGTATTAGGGTAATTTCGAATGGCAGTTGGGGTTTTGCGGCAACCGACAAATTGGATAAAGATAGCATTGCCAAAGCAGCTGAACTGGCGGTAACTATTGCCAAAGAAAATTCCCGTTTGTTAAGAGAACCTGTAAAACTTGCACCACAAAAAGGATATGGTGAGGTAAGCTGGAAAGCGCCGATTGAGAAAAATACTTTTGAGGTGCCGATAAAAGAAAAGGTAGATTTATTGCTGGCGGTGAATGATGCTGCCATGAAAGGTGGTGCTGATTACATCAACTCTGTATTATTTGCGGTAAATGAACAAAAATATTTTGCTTCAACTGATGGTTCTTATATCGATCAGGATATCCACCGTATCTGGCCTACTTTCTTTATCACTAAAATAAATAAGGAAACGGGTAAATTCGAAACCAGAAATGCATTAAGTGCACCTACAGGCAAAGGCTACGAATATTTAAATGCAAGGCCACAGGATAAAATACAAACGCCTTCCGGTACGCTTTACAAAGGCAGGTACGATATGCTTGAAGATGCTACGCAGGCAGCCAAACAGGTAGGCGAAAAGATGAAGGCAAAATCGGTAGAGCCAGGTAAGTATGACCTGGTATTAGATCCTTCACATTTATGGTTAACCATTCACGAGTCATGCGGTCATCCAACCGAACTCGACCGCGTATTGGGTTATGAGGCCAATTATGCAGGAACGAGTTTCCTAACCTTAGATAAATGGGAATCTAAAAAATTTAATTATGGTAGCAAGGAAGTTAATATTACTGCCGATAAAACAGAAGTTGGATCGTTAGGGGCTGTTGGTTACGATGATGAAGGCGTGAAATGCGGAAAATGGGATGTAATTAAAGATGGTATATTGGTAAATTACCAGGCCATCAGAGATCAGGCACATATATTAGGTTTAAATGCCTCGCAGGGATGTTGTTATGCCGATAACTGGAGCAGTGTTCAGTTTCAGCGTATGGCAAATATTTCTTTGCAACCAGGTAAGGCCAAATTGAGTATAGCTGATCAGATCAAAAATGTGGAAAAAGGCATTTACATTGTAGGCGATGGATCTTTTTCTATCGATCAGCAGCGTTATAATTTCCAGTTCGGAGGTCAGCTTTATTACGAAATTAAAGCGGGGAAAATTGTTGGTATGCTTAAAGATGTAGCTTACCAAGCCAATACTCAGGAATTCTGGAATTCGTGTGCGGCCATTTGTGATCAAAGCGATTACCGTTTAGGAGGCTCGTTCTTTGATGGTAAAGGCCAGCCCGGCCAGGTAAGCGCTGTGTCTCACGGATCGGCAACTGCACGTTTTAATAAAGTTAATGTAATCAACACCGCTAGAAAAATCTGATAGAAATTATGCCAATCTTAACAAAAGCAGAAGCAAAGGCACTTTTAACTAAAGTACTTTCTTACTCTAAAGCCGAACAATGTGAAGTAAATTTAAATTGTTCAGATAGCGGCAACCTGAGGTATGCCAGAAACGCAGTTTCTACCAGTGGTGGAATTAGTGCCAACAGTTTGGTAGTCAGTTCTGCTTTCGGAAAAAAACTCGGTACAGCAACCATAAACGAGTTTGACGATGCTTCATTAGAAAAAGTAGTGCGCAGAGCAGAAGAACTTGCGCAACTTGCACCCGAAAACCCTGAATTTATGCCTTTTCTTGGCCCTCAGGAATATGGTGCAGATTCGCCCACCTTTTCTCCTGCTACAGCAGCCGTTACCCCAAAAGACAGGGCCGATGCCGTACAGGCCAGTTTAAAAGAGGCTTTGGATAACAAGCTGAATGCTGCCGGATTTTTATCGAACAGCGTGGGCTGTGCAGCAATGATGAATAGTAAAGGTTTATTTGCCTACAATACCTCAACCGATGTTGCTTTTAACATTACAGTAAGAACTGATGGTGGTAAAGGCTCTGGTTATGCCACCAGAGGATATACTGATTTTAGCAAGCTCAATGCAAAAGCCGATACAGTTATAGCAGCCAAAAAAGCAATGTCGTCGGTAACGGCAAAGGCCATAGAGCCAGGAAAATATACCGTTATTTTAGAGCCAACTGCGGTAGCGGTGATGCTGGAAAACCTATTCTTCTCGATGGATGCCAGACAGGCCGATGAAGGGCGGAGCTTTATGAGCAAACCGGGGGGAAGACAAAATTGGGTGAGCAACTGGTGGATGCAAGAGTAAATATTTATTCAGACCCATGGAATCCTGAACTTCCAACTTCAACATGGTCTGGCGACGGGCGGCCACAGCAGAAAGTAAACTGGATAGAAAAAGGAGTAGTTAAAAATTTATACAGTTCGAGGTACTGGGCGCAGAAAACCGGAATTAAAGCGATACCCTACCCAGGCGGTGCCATTATGCAGGGCGGAACCAAAAGTCTGGAAGAATTGATCAAAGGAACAGAAAAGGGAATTTTAGTAACCCGTTTATGGTATATCCGTACGGTAGATCCACAAACTTTATTACTAACCGGGTTAACCAGGGATGGTACTTTTTATATCGAAAATGGAGAAATCAAGTTTCCGGTCAAAAATTTTCGTTTCAACGAAAGCCCGATTATTATGTTGAATAACCTGGATGAGATCGGAATAGCGGAAAGAACAGTAAGCGCCGAATCGGAAGCCAACTATCTTTTACCACCGCTAAGGATAAGGGATTTTACCTTTACCTCTTTATCTGATGCGGTGTAGAGCATAAAATAAATAAAAATGGCCCGAGTATTGAATATACTCGGGCCATTTTTTTGATAAAAGAAGTTGTTACAGGCCGTTAGCCCTTGCTGTAATCTCAGCAATATCCAACACCTTAACTTCCTGTTCTTTATCTTTTAGTTTAATACCGTCGCTTAGCATCGTCATACAGAAGGGGCAACCTGCAGCAATAACCTGCGGATTGGTTTGTAAGGCTTCATCAATACGTTCTACATTGATATCCTTATTTCCCTTTTCTGGTTCTTTAAACATCTGAGCGCCACCGGCACCACAGCATAAGCCATTGCTTTTGCAGCGCTTCATTTCTACTAACTGTGCATCAAGTACCTCTAGAGCTTTTCTAGGTGCTTCGTAAATTCCATTTCCCCGGCCCAAATAACATGGGTCGTGATAGGTGATTTTTTTGCCTTTGAAACTTTCGCCACCTTCGGCTTTTAGTTTGCCCTCGTTAATTAAATCCTGTATCAATTGCGTATGGTGGATCACCTCGTAAGTGCCGCCTAAACCCGGATATTCATTTTTAATAGTATTGAAGCAGTGTGGACAACCTGTTACAATTTTTTTGATGTTGTAGGCATTTAATACCTCAATGTTGGTCATGGCCTGCATCTGGAAAAGAAATTCGTTACCAGCCCTTTTAGCGGGATCTCCGGTGCAGCTTTCTTCTGTTCCTAAAACAGCGTATTTTATGCCTACATGATGTAAGATCTTGCAAATGTCGCGTGTAATTTTCTGCGCTCTTTCATCGTAACTTCCGGCACATCCAACCCAAAATAATATTTCCGGTTCTTCACCTGCGGCCATTAACTCGGCCATTGTAGGGACTTTAAATTCCATTTGTCTATTATCAAGTATCTATTATCAAGTATCGAATATCAAGTATCGAGACCTGGTCATTATTATTTTAATTCAATGCCAACTGAAAACGGCTAATTGCTAGCTTTCTTGTGCCCAGTTAAAACGGTCGGCTGGCGAGTATTTCCACGGTGCCTGGTTATTCTCAATATTTCCCAGCATCGCATTAATACTTCCGGGTGCCTGCGATTCTTCCATCACTGCAAAGCGGCGGAGCTCCATAATAATCTGTAAGGGATCGATATTTACCGGGCAGGCTTCTACACAGGCGTTACAACTGGTGCAGGCCCAAATTTCTTCTCTGCTGATGTAATCATCCAATAAAGATTTTCCATCCTGATGTTCTGCACCATGTTTATCAATGTTTTGGCCAACTTCGGTAATCCGGTCGCGGGTATCCATCATAATTTTTCGTGGCGATAAAAGTTTGCCTGTAATGTTTGCCGGGCATACCGACGTACATCTTCCGCATTCGGTACAGGTATAAGCATTCATCAGGTTTACCCAGCTTAAATCGGTTACATCTTTTGCGCCAAATTTACCTGGTTCGGTTTCTGCCGGAACAAAAGAAGGATCAAGCATCGCTTTTACCTCATTGGTAACAGATGCCATATTGGTAAATTCACCTTTGGGTTCCAAATTAGAAAAGTAGGTGTTTGGAAAGGCGAAAAGAATATGAAAATGTTTCGAATAGGGCAGGTAATTTAAGAAAGCCAAAATGCCAATAATGTGAAACCACCAGCAGCTACGTTCTACAATAACCAAGGCACTTTCTGATGAAGGCAGGATATTGATTAAATACTGACTTACCGGAAATGCACCTGCATTAACATAATGGCTGGCACCCAAAAGTTGTAATTTTGCATCGGCTGCATTCATTAACAAGAAAGCACTCATTAATAAAATCTCTGTGATGAGAATATAGTTGGCATCAGATTTTGGCCAGCTTTTCATTTCTACGCCACTAAAGCGTTTAAGTTTTAGAATGTTCCTGCGGACAAGAAAAATGGCACAGGAAACCCAAACAGTAAAGGCCAGGATTTCGAAAGATCCTATGAGAAAGTTATATAAACCACCCAAACCATTAAAAATACGGTGCGTACCAAATAAACCATCGATCATGATCTCCAATACTTCGATATTGATAATAACGAAGCCGATGTAAACAAAAAAATGGAGAAAGGCAGGGATAGGGCGAACAACCATTTTAGATTGTCCGAAAGCCACGCGAAGCATGGTCATTAATCTTTTTTGCGGCTGATCTTGTCGATCTACCGGCTTGCCTAAACGGATATTGCGAATTATTTTACGCAGATTAACTGTAAACAGCGCAATTGCTGCAAGTGTAAGTACTAGAAAAAGGATCTGTGCTACCATGCAATATTAGATTGTTACGCTAAATTAGGATATTAATCTAAATAAATTACTATGCATGCATAAAAAAATAATAAAAATTGTTTGTTTGTACTCATTCTAAGCAACAATAAAAGCTTCTTTTTAAGAAAGGCGAAAAATTAATTAATTGATAATCAGAGCGACAATGAAATAATCGAAAAAAAGTTTTGCTTTTGAAAAAAGAACGCTACATTTGCAATCCCAAACGGATGGTGCCATAGCTCAGTCGGTAGAGCAAAGGACTGAAAATCCTTGTGTCCCTGGTTCGAATCCAGGTGGCACCACTTCCAAAAGCCTTACAGAAATGTAAGGCTTTTTTTGTTTCCAGATTTTCGCTATTATTTTATGGAAATGAATTGATCTGATTGGCTAAAATCGTTTGCGAGAGAGCAGAAGCCATTATTGGTTATTATATAGTTAATAAAATTAGCAGAATTTATATTTTTTTTTGATTGCATCTTGTTGACTGCCAGAAAAATGTATTCATTGGCCTAAACAGGGCCAGCTTTTTTTTAAAATAAATTCGAATCGTTTTTTGGATTTGGGAAAAAGAATACTACATTTGCAATCCCAAAAGGGGGTGCCATAGCTCAGTCGGTAGAGCAAAGGACTGAAAATCCTTGTGTCCCTGGTTCGAATCCAGGTGGCACCACTTAAAAAAAACAAAAGCCTTACAGAAATGTAAGGCTTTTTACGTTTTGCGGTAGCATTCATTTATGTTTCTACATGATATTCGTTTTGTTTTTCGGCTAGTTCTTTAACCTTATCTAAGGCTTTTGGCCAGGTTTTCTCAAAATACTCCTTCCAATCTTCGGTAATATCCATATCTATAATAAGCTCGGTTTTTCCATCTTTTTCTTCGAGGGTATAATTTTCTAATGATTCTCCCCAGTCCTTGCTAAGATCTTCCTTGCCATCTTTTATTTCGCCAAGGTGCTTGATAGACATGTACCGATTAGGGATATTATCTTGAATTACGGCTACCATTCCATCTCCGTTATCGCCCAGAAATAAGGCTTTGCTTCCTTTTTTCCAATCGGTTTCTACGCGTGATCCTTCTGCAAAGATGGCTGTCCATTTTGGATAACTTTCTACACCAAAAAGCACATCCCAAACTTTTTCGGTTGTAGCGTTAATTGTGGTTTTAAATTTAATCTTTTCCATGGTTCTTGGTTTTAAATCAAATAATCTAGTAATAACAAATTTGCGAATGATTTGATTGACTTAAGCGGTGCAAAGGCGACAATTTGTGGGGGTATAAGGGCTAACATCCAAAAACAATGGATTAGCATATCTTTTAAAATTTAATAAATATTTCAGCGAAAAGTAATTTAATCGGTAGATTTACGTAATCCATTAATACACATGCTAGAGCGCACAATATTTTGGATTAAATTTAGTTTGTTCTAGACAAAAGTTATTGCCGAACAACTTAACTATTGCCTAATACGTATATAAAAGATAATGTTACTATAATCTCCATGAGAAATAAAAGATTCCTTTACCTGGTTGCACTAGGTTTTTTAAGCTTTGGGGCCACTACTGGCTGCAAAAAGAGCAGTGCTACGCCTGATGAGCCCGAAACTCCACCGGTTGTGACAACGCCCAGCGGAACGCGGGATGAATTGACTAAAGATTCTATTTTTTTATACGGCAAAGAACTTTATTATTGGAATACTTCACTGCCAACTTATGCAGCGTTTAACCCACGTGGATTTAGCTCGAATGAAGCTGAGCTATATGCCATGACTCAATATTCTTTAGATCCGGCGACAGGAAAACCATATGAATATGTAAGCACTTCCGGCGAACCTAAATATTCATTTTTCGACTATACGGCAGCTACAGCAGGTAAAACAGGAGCGCTTAAAGCGGATGTAAACGGCTCAGCCAATGATTACGGTTTTTCTGTTCAGTATAATTATAATAGTACTACAGATTTAAGAGTAAAGTATGTTTATCCAAGCTCATCGGCTGCATTGCAGGGTTTAACACGTGGCTGCCGGATCACTAGTGTGAATGGAAGAACAGATCTGACCTATCCTGGTGCAATTAATTTTTTAAATAACGCTATTTTTGGTACAAATGCAACGGTTACTTTGGCTTTCAATGATATTGGTGGTAACCCGAAAACAGCAGTTGTAACTAGAAGTTTATATACCATTAATCCGATATTATTTACCAATGTTTATACGGTTGGTACAAAGAAAGTGGGTTACATTGTATTTAATAGTTTCACCAATAATGCCTCTTCAGCCATAAATGCGGTTTTTTCTAATTTTGCTACACAGGGCGTAAGCGAATTGGTTATTGATTTACGTTATAATGGTGGGGGGTATGTTTCAACAGCTACCGAGATGATCAATTTAGTAGCACCGGCAAGAGAAACGGGTAATACAATGTTTACTTCTTATTACAACAACTATCTACAGTCAATCACTACTGCACAGCGCAGGGCCTCCGTTTTGGCGCACCAACCGTTGTTGGATGATGCTGGTAAATTACAAACCTTTACCTCAGGTGTAAATGGAAAGTATGCTACTTATGCAGATTTAAATTATTCGCCAACAGCTGCCGATAATATAGAGAAATTTGCAAAATCAGGTAGTTTAACATTAAACAGGGTTTATTTTATCGTAACAGGATCTACTGCATCTGCAAGCGAGTTAACCATTAACAGTTTAAAACCGGTAATGGATGTAAAACTAATTGGTAGAACAACCTACGGTAAACCTGTAGGCTTCTTTCCGATCAGGATAGACAAGGTGGATATGTATATTCCGGAATTTGAAACCAAAAACAAAATTGGCGCTGGTGGCTATTATTCTGGCCTAACGGTTGATAAAGAATCGCCGGAGGATTTAAGTAAAGCATGGGGTGATGAAACAGAGACTTTGCTGGCCTACGCATTATTGTATGCTAAGAATGGGAATTTTGTGACTACGGCCGCTAAAACAGCTAGTTTAAGTACATCGACCACCGCAGTGCCAAAACTATCAATAGCTGAATTGAGGGAGCTAGATGAAAAGTTGGATCCAAAAGGCTTTAAGGGAATGGTAATGACGCCTCACAAGAAATTTTAAATGAACTTTTTAACGAAAATGCCCGCTTAACATATTTGGTTAAGCGGGCATTTTATTTATAGCGGATCTACAATAATATTTTACTGCTGATATCTTTATTGATGGTAATGTAACCCGGATATTTAACAGGCGTATTGCCAAGCATAAAGGTTGGTTTTATTTTAATGGTTAATAAACCTAATTTTTCATCTCTTGATGATGAACCTTTCTGAGCGGCCTTGACAATATCGTTAAAAACATTGCCATTAGATACTAAACCGTAAATATTGCTCACCAATTGTACTGGAACAGTAACGGTTTGACCTTGCGAAATACTTACATTTTGATTAACGATGCCTTCTGCCAAATCGGTATTATTAACCAATATCTTATATTCGAATTGGTTTATGGCTGCTAAATTGCTCGACGGGTTGGTTATTTCTAAATTCAGATTGGCTCTTAAAGGGATGTCTTTTCTCAGTAAACCCAATGCAACCCCAGGCAGGCTGGTTAAGCTAAAACTTTGCTGGTCCATTAATTTTTTAACATCCGTACCTGCAATCGATACCTGTTGTACACCTGTAATTTTATAGGTGCAGTCTTCAAGGGCTTTTATCTGCTGTGCCTGCCTGTTTATTCCACAGCCAAAAAGGCCAACAGTTAAAAGGCATACTAATAATCTTTGTTTCATTTTATGTGTGTTAAGTGATAGCATAAGTACCCAAAAATTTGGATATTTATGTACTGCAAACATAACGCCAAAATAATAAATCTATTTCAGAAGGGGCTGCTTAAATTCGGGTCACCTATTTAACCGCATGTTTATCTCAATAATTAACTCAATTAGTCGGTTAGCCGGTTTAAACAATTGATCCAAGTTACTAACTTTACAAAAAACAAAAGATATGGCAATTACCATCCGCAAGATAACTGCGCAGGATAATACTGCAACAGCTGAAATGATCAGGACGATTTTAAGGGAATTTAAAATAGATAAGCCGGGTACGGTTTATACCGATCCTACAACTGATGAGTTATCTACACTTTTCGAACACCCTCAATCGGCTTACTGGCTGGCCGAAGAGGATGGGCTTATTGTTGGCGGCTGTGGTATATACCCGACCGAAGGCTTGCCGGATGGTTGTGTTGAGCTGGTTAAATTGTATACCTCGGCATCTTCGCGTGGGAAAGGCATTGGCAAAATGCTTATGGAGAAAAGTATAGAATCTGCGCAGCACTTCGGTTATAATGAGATTTATCTGGAATCGTTTCCCGATCTTAAAAGGGCAATTGAGATGTACGAGAAGGCAGGGTTTAAAAAACTCGCTGCTCCATTGGGTAATTCTGGTCATTTTGCCTGTAACGTTTGGATGCTACTGGTTTTATAGATGATTAACCGGTTAACTGTTGTAATTGAGAAATCCAGCTCAGTTAACCGATTTGCATTTGACCTTTTATTCTTAATTTTTGCCTACCCTGTTTTCTTCGTCGCCTGTTCCGGTTTGCCTGCTGCGGGCAGTTTTAATTTTCATGTTCCCGAATTTATAGGTAAAACTTAAGTTTATCCTACGGCTTTCCCATTCGTTCTGCCAATAGGTTTTAATGTTATTATACTCCAGATTGGCCCTAAATTTACTCGTATTAAAGATATCATTTACTTTTAAAGCTAGTGTTGCATTTTTGTTCCAGAATGACTTTTTAGCACCAATATTTAACTGGTAACTCCCTAAACTGCGGAATAAACCAGAAATAGAAGGAGAATCGTAATAACCATACATGGTTAAGCTGTAGTTTTTAGGCAAAGTGATGGTATTATCCGACATAACAGACCAGTTCCACGAGAAGGCATTATAGCCATTTCCCTGCACTGCCGATGTGGTGCGGTTATAACCAACCGAAACTTCGGTACTGTTGTTCCACCATTTGGTTACATCAAAAGGACTTCCTGTGGCCATATAAAAGTTTGTGGTACGGTTTAGGTTTTCTGGTCTGGAGATACTTTCTTTTGTGTTATTGTTCTGATAAACCACTTCCCATATCGATCCATTACTGACCGAATAACTTAAGGTTAGTACCCTGAAGTTTTTAATCGAGTAATTAAATTCAAAGCTGTTGGCGTAAGATGGCTGTAATAATGGGTTTCCCTGCAATGCCGTATATGGGTCGGTATAAAAGGTAAAGGGATTTAAACTGCTATATGATGGTCTGTTAATGCTTTTTCTGTATGCCACTGTTACGAGGTTGTTTGAATCGAGTTTTAAGGAAATAAAAAGTGTTGGAAAAAGCTTCCAGTACTTTCGGTCAATCAACGTATTGGTGCCCGATGAGCTGCCGTCGCCTAATGTCTGTTCGGCGCGTAAACCCGCTTTGATCTGTATGTTTTTAAAACTTTGATCAAGGGAAAGATAACCGGCATTAATGTTTTCATTGTATAAAAAGGCATTGGTTCTGTGGGGATCGTTAACCCAGCCTTCTGTTTTTAAAGAGTCGAAACGTACATCGCTCTGCGATTTTACCCAGCTGCTTTTCCAGCCTGTTTCCATTTTTAACGTTTTCGAAAAATTTAAGCTATAATCGGCCTTGATGGAATAGATAGAAACATTGCCCATTCCTTTGTTGCGTAGATCGATCGGATTGCCGATCAACTGATCACTAGCATTGAGGTAATTATTGGTAAAGGTTTCGTTCTTGCTATTATCGTACTGAACATAATCCGCATCAAAACCCAATTCTCCGCCCAAAGTATCTGTTTTGAAACGGTAGTTTAGGTTAATGGCGTGGTTTTTTTCGGTATTGTTTTGTGGATTAAACATTGATGTCCCGCCCATTTTTATACCAGCTGCATTATAATTTACCGAATTGCTGTTTACCTTGGTTTCTTCGGGAGCTGTAAAGCCCTTCACCATTAAGCCCAATGTATGTTTCTCGTTAATAAAATAATCGGCACCGGTAGAGTAATTTAAGCTGTTGGTTACGGGATGCCAGAAATTAAGCTGGTTATATTGTTCATTGCCGATGGCTCTGTTTAAAGTTAACCTGTTGTATGAGTTATAGTGTCCGGCATTTAAGCGTACATAGGTGCTTACCTTACCGATATTGTAATTCAGGTTGGTACCAGCATAAACTTTTTCATAACGGCCATAACCACCACCCAGATTCAGGTTTCCATTAAACCCTTGCATTTTATTTCTTTTGAGTTTAATGTTGATGATCCCTGCTGTGCCGGCAGCATCGAAAGAGGATGGAGGATTAGAAATCAATTCAATTTTGCTTAAAACCGATCCAGGTAAAGATTTTAAGTAAGTAGTTAATTCCATGCCCGTCATATAGCTCATCTTACCATCAATCATCACGTTGATTCCTTTTTTACCTTTCAGCACAATATTATCGTCCTTATCCAGTTTTACCCCCGGCGACCGGCTGATTACTTCCAGTGCATTATCACCTGCGGTATTCATCTGTTCTACGTTTACGATCACCCGGTCTGCCTTTTGATCAATTACAGGCATTTTCGATACGATGTTTACATCTTTCAGATTTTGAGCGTGGTCTGTCAGTATAATTGATGGAACCTTAACAGCCATATCTTTTACTTCAAATGGTGCAGATTGATTTTTACCGTAACCCATCATTAAGGCTTTAATGAGGTATCTGCCAGATTTAACGTTGGCAAATTCATAAATTCCCTGTTGGTTGGTAACTTGTAAGGCAACTGAGGCCGAATCGGGTAAATGGATTAATGCTACTGAAGCATAATCGAGTGCTTTATTGCTTTTATCGGTAACAGTTCCCGATACCTTAATGTTTTGAGCAAAAGCGGTTTGAAAGCTAAAAATAAGCAACGTAAAAAGAGCAGATTTAAATAAGAGGTTCATCATCATGTTTGTTTTATATTGACGGTTCAAAGATGAAGAGGTTGCATTAGTCTAAGAATTAAATAATCCCAACCCTTTAAAATATTATCCCAATCCGTTTTCCGGCAATAAAAGGTGTTGATCCTTAAATTGTACAGGTTGGGATAATTATTTGCATGTTTGGAATAAGAAAATAGGCGGTTAAAAAAGCTTTGCATAGTTTTAGTCCATGAAAACAATAAAAATCATTTCCATTCACATACTTTGCTGGTTACTTGTATTGGGTTATTTTTATGGCGGCTATTTAATTGATGGTACGACTTTTAGCAAAGCCGCTTTAAATATCTCTATGAATTTTATACAATTGATAGAGTTCTATATCTGTTACTTATGGGTATATCCAAGATTTTTGAAAAAGAATAAATTACCGCAGTTAATCGGCGGCATTTTGTTTACCATTGCGGTATTTATTGCACTTCGGTATTTAATAGAAGAAGTGCTTTATTTAAAATGGCTTGGTTTTCATAATTATGACGATGGTACAACTGCCTGGGCCTACATCTCGGATAACATTTATTGGAGCATTGGTTTTATTGTTACGCCTGCTGCGGTTTATGGTATCGAGCAGAGCTTTAAATCTGAACAGGTGAACAGAAAACTTAAGGAAGAAGTGGTGAAGGCTGAACTTTCATTTTTGAAATCGCAGATCAATCCGCACTTTCTGTACAATACCTTAAACTATGTTTACTCTTTGGCAATTCCTGTTTCCGATCAACTGGCCAATGCTGTTTTGCGTTTATCTGATCTGATGCGATATACACTAAACGATAGTCCGGATGGTAAAGTAAGGTTAGATAAGGAAGTCGAATATTTAGAGAGTTATGTGGCGCTTTTTAAAATGCGCTTTGAACCAAAATTTTATGTCGATTTTATTACCGAAGGTATCGCCGATCAAAAAATTGCATCTCTGATATTGATCCCTTTTGTGGAAAATGCTTTTAAACATGGTGTCGTAAATGATGAGGGCCAGCCTGTACGCATTAAACTTAAGGTGCAGAACAAGCGCTTAAGTTTCGAAGTGAGCAATAAGATCAGTCATGCACAAAAAGACCACTCAAGTGGTGTAGGCATGGTAAATATCCATCGCAGATTAGATTTGATTTATCCCGAAAAACATGAATTGTTGATTTCCAATAATGGCAATACCTATAAAAGTACTTTGATCTTAAATCTCTAATAGATAATTTGTACCATTGAAATATTTTATTACACTTAGCTTTAAACGCTAATCCCTAACCGTTACCTTATGATCCGTTGCCTTGCTGTTGATGATGAATCTTATGCCTCAGATATTATTGCTGCCTTTATCAATAAAACACCTTTTTTAGAGCTGGTTGGAACTACTACCAATGCTTTTGAAGCACTTAACCTGGTGCAGGAGGGTAAGGTAGATCTTGTTTTTTTAGATATACAAATGCCTGAATTAACTGGAATCCAGTTTTTGAAAATCTGTGGCGGTAAATGTAAGGTAATCCTAACCACGGCTTATCCCGAATACGCTTTAGAAGGTTTTGATCTTGATGTGGTAGATTATTTGCTTAAACCCATCTCCTACGAGCGTTTTTATAAAGCAGCTACGAAAGCACAACAGATTTTACAGCCTGTGGCACCTGTTCAGCAAGAAATTGTTGTACAGCAGGTAGCACAGGGAAACGATTTTATTTTCATCAAAGGCGATACCAAAAACAAGTTTATTAAGGTTAATTATGAAGATATCTTGTACATAGAGGGATTGAAAAACTATGTTTCAGTTTATACCGCTACCCAAAGGATTGTTACTTACCAGGCGCTGCGCGAATTGGAGACTGAGCTGCCTCAGCCTCCATTTTACCGCATTCATAAATCGTATATTATCTCTCTCGAAAAAATTAAAATGATAGATGGAAATACCGTTTATATTAACGATCAGGCTATTCCAATAGGCGAAACTTATAAGGAAGAGTTTTTTAAAGTGGTGAGGGAGGGGAAGAAGAATGGTTAGTTTGGTTAATTGTTGAAGGTTTGATTGTTAAATTGTTGGTGTAATCTTCTGTTAAGCGGATCGGCTAGTTTTTAACAATTCAGCAATCAATTAACCAATTTAAACGGTTAACCGATTAACCTTACAGTGTTCATAAATTCTCCAAATTATTTATTCCGTTTTTTATAAGTTTGCTGCGTAAAGATTAAATCAGACATCATCATGCAAGAAACGAATTCGCTAAACCAGGTTGCAGAATTTCACACTACCTTTAAACATCCTATTTTAGAAAATCCGGTTATTCCTTCAAAACAGCGAGCCAATTTGCGTATTTCGCTTTTAGCCGAAGAATTGAAAGAATTACAGGAAGCAGTAGAAAATGATGATCTGGTAGAAGTTGCTGATGCGCTTTGCGATTTGCAGTATGTTTTGGCCGGTGCCATCCACGAGTTCGGCTTAGGTGGAAAGTTTAAGACTTTATTTGATGAAGTTCACCGCTCTAATATGAGCAAAGCCTGCAAAACCGTAGAAGAAGCAGAGCAAACCATTCAGTTTTATTTAGATAAAGACCAGACTGAATCTTATTACAAAGAAATCGACGGACTATTTTTGGTATTCAGAAAATCTGACGACAAGACTTTAAAATCGATCAACTACTCGCCAGCTGATTTAAAATCACATTTGGTTTAACCCATAAATAAGCTCGAATTGAAAAGGCTAAAACAAATTGTAAACGAGCTAAAATTAACACAGGCAGCGCCTGATGCAGCTTTAATGCGTGAGTTTATTTTTTACTCACCAAAAATGCCTTTACGCCTGCATCAGGAGCAGCTTATTGCTGCATCAAAACAGTTTAGCCTCCAGGTTTTTGATGCCTATTTTACCAATGCTAATGTAACCATTAATTGTTTTAGCTGGGGAAATGGAAAGCGAAAAGTGTTACTTACACATGGCTGGGCCTCAAAAGCTTTAGATTTTTATGAGCTCATTATTGAACTCCAGAAAATAGAAGATCTGGAGATTATTGCTTTTGATGCACCCGGAAACGGAAGTTCCATCTCTGAATTTTCTAACCTGATGTTATATACCCAGTCGGTAAAATCTATTACCTTAAATTATGCACAGCCTGATGTATTGATTGGGCATTCGCTTGGTGGCATGGCCAACGTAATTGCTTTGCAAGAGCTCGGTTTAGTTCCCGACCTGCTCATTAGTATTGCACCTTTAATCAGGCTGAAAGAAAACTTCGAGCAGAGTCTCGATTCGGTGAACATCGGCAAAAAGGACCAGGATATCTTTTTTAATAACTTTGCTAAAGAGTTTCCCGTTCCTGCGAGCCATTTTAACCTGACTGAATTGTATGAGTTGAGTCCTGGCTTAAATCATTTTCTGGCTTATGACCCAGCCGACTACATTTCGCCATACCCATTCCTTAAAGAATTTTTGGATAAATATCCTGCAATTAGTTCAAAATCTTTTGAAGAGGTAGGGCATTATAAAATCCTCAGATCGGTTGACGTGATTGAAGATATTGTACAGAGAATCCAATCTTTACACTAAAACCAAGCTGTATATTCTGTTATTTTAAATGTACTTTTTGATATTATTTAGCGTAACAGTCTAAATTGTAAGGTGCTTTAATTAATTTAGGTTGTCGTTTTAAAACGCTAACCAAATTATGGATACTTTTCGCAAGTATGTTCATGCAGATCAATCAGATCAGAAGCAGCAGCCAGATTGGGGTATAAATGTGCTTGATGTTGGCCATTCTATCCATCCTATAAATACTGTTTATCCTGATTCAAAACATCCCGAAGGTTATTTTTTCGAATGGGACAAGGGTAGGGTACTTGCTGAATATCAACTGGTTTATATCGCTTCGGGTACGGGTGTATTCGAAGCTGAAAAATTAGGTAGGGTTGATATCCAGCCTGGAACACTGTTTTTCCTTTACCCTAGAATTTGGCATCGCTTTAAGCCCGACGCAGATACCGGTTGGACAGAGTATTGGGTCGGTTTTGAGGGCAGTTATGCCAACCACCTGATGAAACAGGAGTGTTTTAATCCTGAGCGTCCGCTGATCCAGATGGGTTTTAATGCCGAATTTATCAACATCTTTATCCAGCTCATTGATACCATAAGATTTGGCGGTCCGGGTAGTAATCAGCTGGCAGCTTGTTTAACCATCCAGTTATTAGGCCTGGTTTACGCTTCGGCGTTACTTAAAGCACAATCCAACAGCAGAAAAACACAGCTGATCAATAACATCAAATACAGCATTCACGAAAACTTAAATACCAATATTTCGCCCGAAGAACTGGCCGCAAAACACAACGTCAGTTATGCCTGGTTTAGAAAAGCATTTAAAGAAATCACCGGAAAGTCCCCAGGTCAGTACCAATTGAACCTTAAAATCCAGAAGGCTGGCAAAATGTTAAAAGAAACAGATCTGAGCATCGCCGAAGTGGCTTTCCAGAACGGATTTGAATCTGAGTATTATTTTTCGAGAATTTTCAAGAGCAAAATGTTGCTGTCACCATCTAAATACAGAAACAATTCATAATCATGATGATTAATCACCCATTTAGAATAGGCCTGTTCGGCATAGGTTTAGATACATATTGGCCACAGTTTGACGGCTTAGAGCAGCGACTGACCAGCTATTTAGCGCAGGTAGAGAATAAATTGAAAACCCATGGAGCAGAGGTTTTAAATGTAGGTTTGGTAGACAATGCTGAGAAAGCTTTTGATGCGGGGCACGATTTAAAAAAAGGCGACGTAGATGTGATTTTTTTATATGTAACCACCTATGCTCTGTCCTCAACAGTTCTTCCTGTGGTAAGAAGGGCAAAGGTTCCGGTAATTATTTTAAATCTTGCACCTAGTGAAGCCATTGATTATACTGGTTTTAACCAGTTAAACGATCGTACCAAAATGACCGGAGAGTGGCTGGCTTACTGTTCTGCCTGCCCGGTTCCGGAAATTGCGAATGTATTTAAACGTTCAGGAATTCAGTTTCAACAGATTACAGGCGTATTAAACGATGCAGAAACCTGGAAAGAAATTGGAGAATGGGTAGAGGCAGCTAAGGTTGCACATATTATGAATCACAATACACTCGGCTTGATGGGCAACTATTACAGTGGCATGTTGGATATCTATTCTGACATCACATTGCAATGCTCCGTTTTTGGCAGCCATATAGAAATTATTGAACCCGATGAACTTACAGCCTTGAGGGAAGAACTTTCTGAAGATGAGATTAAGGCAAAAATTGAAGAATTTAAATCGGTTTTTGAAATTGATTCCTCATGCGAGGCCTACGAATTAAACCGCGCAGCAAAAACTGCAGTGGCATTAGATAAATTGGTAGCGCGTTACCATTTAGGATCGATGGCTTATTATCATAAAGGGACAGGTAATGCCAATGGCGATACCATTAGTTCCATCATTCTGGGCAACTCGTTGCTTACCGCAAAAGGAATCCCTGTGGCAGGAGAATACGAAGTGAAAAATGCACAGGCCATGAAGATCATGGATAGTTTTGGTGCCGGAGGTTCATTTACAGAATATTATGCTATGGATTTTAAAGATGATATAGTATTGATGGGACATGATGGCCCCGGGCATTTGGCCATTGCCGAGGGGAAAATAAAAGTAAAGCCATTGCAGGTGTACCATGGTAAGGTGGGCAGTGGTTTATCTGTAGAAATGTCGGTGAAACATGGGGCAGTAACCTTGCTCTCGGTTGTCGAAAACAATGGAAAAATCTTTTTTCTGATTGCCGAAGGTGAATCTGTAGCCGGACCGATTCTCGAAATTGGAAATACCAATAGCAGATATAGATTTCCTATCGGCGCGAGAAAATTTGTAGAAGATTGGAATACTCAGGGCCAGCACACCATTGCGCAGTAGGCATTGGGCATATCGGGGCAAAACTAATCAAACTGGCCAAATTGCTAAGCATCGAAGTGGTTCAGGTTTGTTAATGCGAAATGGGGATAATGACTTAGGTTTTTATATGATCTATAGCCCCTCATGGCCTATCGTGTGGACATATCTTTTTTAAGTATTTTTAGGCATTTTGCTAACCAACTTTAATAAAGTACGGATTTTAACCAAGGACGCTGTCAATCCCAGGAGCCGGGGGAATCAAAAAAACAGGTGCACAACAGTAAAAATGGCACTAACAAACCTGAAACGCAGTGGTTTTGTGTTCATAACCGATTATTTAATTTTAAAAAATATTGAACACAAAACGAAGTGTCACTGTTTTTTTTGATGCGTGTGAGATTGCGCAAAAGGCTCATTGCTGGATTGAGAAAGCGCTTTGGGTACTTTGGCGCTCCAAAGTACCATGCCCCGCGGCATAGAGCGATAGAAGAATGTTATAATTAATTGTGTCCACACGATAGCTCATGGTGGGAAGGTTTCAAACGTATTCCATCCATCAGATTATCCCCATCCATAACAGTGCATAACAGTTAAAATTACTGTATATTCTATTTTAGAGCAACCAAATATTATTAATGTAGCATGCAAGCAATTCTAGGTGTAATTTTTCATTTCTTCGGCGGGTTTGCCTCCGGAAGTTTTTATATCCCTTACAAAAAAGTTAAAGGCTGGGCCTGGGAAAGTTACTGGATTGTTGGAGGAATCTTCTCCTGGTTAATCGTTCCACCACTTGCTGCTTTTTTAACCATCCCAAATTTTACAGCGATTATTACCAGTACAAATGGTAGTATTTTATGGTTAACCTATTTTTTTGGTGTGCTTTGGGGTATCGGTGGCTTAACCTATGGTTTAGGCGTTCGTTATCTGGGTGTATCATTAGGAAGTAGCATCATTTTAGGGCTTTGTATGGTTTTGGGTTCAATCCTGCCATCCATTTACTTTGATTTTTTCCCGCAGGCAGGTAAAGATACTTTTACCATGTTTTTACATACCGATTGGGGGCGTATGGTATTGCTGGGGCTTTTAGTCTGTGTTGTCGGGATTGTCATCTGCGGTAAAGCAGGTATGATGAAAGAAAAGGAAATGAAAACTGGTATTACCGATCCGCATGGCATGGAGGTAAAAACAGAATATAAATTCGGTCTTGGTTTATTCGTGGGGATTGTATCAGGTGTTTTAAGCGCCTGTTTCAATTTTGGTATTGAAGCTGGAAAACCAATGGCCGATGCCGCTAATGCGATCTGGAAAGCAGCAAATCCTGCTGAAACAGGTAATTTCTTATTTCAGAATAACGTTACTTATGTAATTGTGCTTTGGGGTGGTTTAACCACCAATTTTATCTGGTGTATGGTTTTAAATGCAAGGAATAAAACATTTGGCGATTACACCAATGCAAAAACGCCATTATTAAAAAACTATATTTTTTCTGCATTGGCAGGTACCACCTGGTTCTTGCAATTCTTTTTCTACGGTATGGGCGAAAGCAAAATGGGTAATGGTGCCAGCTCGTGGATTCTGCACATGGCCTTTATCATCCTCATTGCCAATGTATGGGGATTGGTATTAAAAGAATGGAAAGGTGTATCAAGTAAAACTTTGATTACTGTTTTGGCAGGTATTTTAACCATCATCATTTCAGTACTCATTGTGGGTTATGGAAATTCAATAAAAGCTTAATAAATAAAAATTTAAATAGAATATAAGAATGTCAATCGATACGAAAAACTATAAGTATGTAAGCTATCTGTGGGACGAAGAAGAAGCCGCAAAACTGGCTGGTGATGAAGTTGCCCTCTTAATTTATCGCTCTAATTTATTGGGCGCAGATTTACGCTTAACCAATTATGGAGGTGGAAATACCTCGTGTAAAGTATTGGAAAAAGATCCGCTTACCGGTTTAGAAACCGAAGTAATGTGGGTAAAAGGGTCGGGTGGCGATTTAGGTACCTTAAAGAAAAGTGGTCTTGCAGCATTATATGTTGATCGTTTACGTAGCTTGAAAAATATTTATCGCGGAGTAGAACATGAGGATGAAATGGTTGAATTATTTAACCATTGTATTTTCGATTTAAGCTCCAAAGCACCATCAATTGATACACCTTTGCATGGTTTCCTGCCATTTGCACATATCGATCATTTGCACCCAGATGCGGCCATTGCTATTGCTGCGGCTAAAGACGGTAAAAAAATTACAGAAGAATTATTTGGAGGAACGATAGGTTGGGTAGAATGGAAAAAACCTGGTTTCGAACTGGGCTTGCAATTAAAGCAGTGTTTAGATGAAAATCCAGGCATCCGCGGTATTATGTTAGGCTCGCACGGTTTGTTTACCTGGGGCGATACCGCTTACGAAAGTTATCTGAACACTTTAGAAGTAATTGAAATCTGTTCTGATTACCTTAGCCAGAATTATGGTAAAAAAGGTCCGGTTTTTGGCGGACAAAAGATTGAAAGTGCAGCAGCAGATCAGCGTAAAAAACAAGCAGCTGCTTTAGCGCCTGTTTTGCGAGGTTTATGCTCTTCTAAACAACACATGATCGGTCATTTTACCGATGATAGCCGTGTTTTAGAATTTATCAATTCTAATGATTTGGATCGTTTGGCTCCTATGGGAACCAGTTGTCCCGATCACTTTTTAAGAACGAAAATTAGTCCATTGGTTTTGACTTTGGCAAGCGATGCCGATTTATCGGATGTTAAAGCACTAAAAGAAACATTGGAGCCCGCTTTCGAAGCTTATAGGGCCATGTATACGGCTTATTACGAAGCTTGTAAACATGCAAATAGTCCGGCCATCCGAGATACCAACCCAGTGGTTATTTTATACCCTGGTATTGGAATGTTTACTTTCTCAAAAGAGAAACAGACAGCAAGAGTGGCTGCAGAATTCTATATCAATGCCATTAATGTAATGAAAGGTGCGGAAGCGGTTTCTGAATATACTTCATTGCCACATCAGGAAGCTTTTAACATCGAATATTGGTTGTTGGAAGAAGCGAAGTTACAGCGTATGCCAAAGCCAAAACCTTTAACGGGTAAAATTGCTCTGATTACAGGTAGCGCCGGTGGTATAGGTAAAGCAATTGCCAAGAAATTTGTTGCCGAAGGTGCTGTGGTAATTTTAAACGATATGAATGCCGAGCGTTTAGAAGAAGCAGGGAAAGAATTTGCGGGCCTTTATGGTAAAGATTCTTACAGTACTGCAATTCTAAATGTAACCAGCGAAAATGATATTAAACAAGCTTTCGATTCAGCTGCTTTGTCTTTTGGTGGGGTAGATATTGTGGTAAACAATGCAGGATTATCGATCTCTAAAACCATTGCCGATCATACCGAAAAGGATTGGGATTTATTATATGATGTTTTGGTGAAAGGCCAGTTTTTTATTACCCAGGCTGCAACAAATACGATGCAAAAGCAGAATATTGGTGGCGATATCATTAATATTGTAAGTAAGAATGCTTTGGTAAGCGGGCCAAATAACGCAGGTTATGGCAGTGCAAAAGCCGCACAATTACATTTGAGCAGGTTAAATGCTGCTGAGTTGGGTGCCGATAGTATCCGTGTAAATGTGGTTAATCCAGATGCTGTAATCAGCGATAGCAATATCTGGGCTGGCGGTTGGGCAGAAGGCCGTGCAAAAGCTTATGGCATTACCGTTGCAGAGCTACCGGCTTATTACGCAAAACGTACTTTATTGAACCAGATCATATTACCAGATGATATTGCCAATGCCTGTTTCGCTTTTGTGGGTGGCTTGTTGCACAAATCAACCGGAAACGTTTTAAATGTTGATGGCGGAGTAGCCATGGCATTTGTAAGATAAAATCCTTGGTCTGTGTCTTCACAGACCAAAACGGATAATTAAAACTAGTGGGTCTGTGGAGACACAGATCACAGAGAATTTAAATTCAGTTTTAGTGAGTTATTTAACCGGTCTGTGTTTAATCACAGACCGAAAATGACTTTAATTTTTATAATCGTCCTCGTTTGTCACAAAGCGATTCCTTTGGAATAACGAGGATGAGAAAGAATGGCGATTGTATCGCCACATAATTAACCTAATAAAAAACCAAATATTCTCATGAATATCGAGCAGAACCAAATAGAAAAACATAACGACTCCCTTTTAACTTCACATCAACGCAAGCTTGCTTTTTTAAAAGAAGATTGGGCGCACGTTGATGTAGAAAGTGTAATCCAAAAACTGGTTGATTTTCAGATTGCCATTCCAAGCTGGGCTTTAGGTACAGGTGGAACACGTTTTGGCCGTTTTGCCATTACTGGTGGTGAACCACGTACTATTGAAGAAAAAATTGAAGATGTTGGCCTGTTACATGCGCTAAATGGTGCAAGCGGTGCAATTTCACTTCACATCCCTTGGGATATCCCTCAAAATGCAGAAGCTTTAAAGTCATTAGCCGCTAGCTATGGTTTAAAATTTGATGCCATGAACTCTAACACCTTTCAGGATCAGGCAGGTGCTGCACACAGTTATAAATTCGGTTCGCTTCAAAATGTAAATAAAGACATCCGTAAACAAGCGATTGAGCATAATATCGAGGTAATTAAACATGGTATCGCGCTGGGGTCTGATGCGTTAACTGTTTGGCTTGCCGATGGTTCCTGCTTCCCTGGGCAGCTTAATTTCCGTAAAGCCTTCGAAAATACTTTAGAAAGTCTTCAGGAAATCTATTCCGCGCTGCCAGAAGATTGGAAAATGTTTGTAGAGTACAAAGCCTTCGAGCCTAATTTTTATTCAACTACAGTTGGCGACTGGGGACAATCCTTATTATATGCCAGTAAATTGGGTAAAAAAGCCTATACTTTAGTCGATTTAGGCCACCACTTACCTAATGCTAACATTGAGCAGATTGTGGCTTTGTTGCTAATGGAAGGAAAATTGGGTGGTTTCCACTTCAACGATTCAAAATATGGCGATGATGATTTAACTGCAGGAAGCATTAAGCCTTACCAATTGTTTTTGATTTTTAACGAGCTGGTAGAAGGTATGGATGCAAAGGGCATGAACCATGCAAAAGATTTAGGCTGGATGATCGATGCCTCACACAATGTGAAAGATCCTTTAGAGGATTTATTACAATCTGTTGAAGCCATTATGATTGCCTATGCACAGGCTCTATTGGTGGATAGAAAAGCCTTAAATGAAGCACAAAACAACAATGATGTGGCAAGAGCACAAGAAATTTTGCAGCATACTTTCCGTAGCGATTTAAGGGCTTTAGTAGCCGAAGCCAGATTAAGGGCTGGAGCTGCTTTATCACCGATAGCGCTTTATCGCGATTTAGATGTAAGAAATAAATTAGTTAATCACCGCGGAAATACTGTTGCTACAGGTTTGTAAATAGAGAAATAGAAAATGCCTAAACCTGTTATTGCCATATTTGATGTTGGGAAAACGAATAAAAAACTTTTTTTGATCGACGAAAACTACAGTATTGTTTACGAGCGATCTGCACGTTTTGTAGAAACTGTTGATGAGGATGGTGAACCATGCGAAAATCTCGAAAGCCTGCGTTCATCAGTTTACGATTCTCTGCATCAGGTTTTGCAATTGAAAGAGTTCGATGTTAGGGCCATAAATTTTTCTACTTATGGTGCCAGTTTTGTTTATCTGGATGAAAATGGCAATCCGTTAACACCACTTTATAACTATTTAAAGGAATACCCTGAGGAGCTTAAAAAAAGCTTTTATGCAAAATACGGAGGTGAGGAGAAGATTTCGTTAGAAACGGCATCGCCAATTTTAGGCAGCTTAAATTCGGGCATGCAATTGTATCGCCTGAAAAATGAAAAGCCCGAAATATTTAAAAAAGTGAAGTGGGCTTTACACCTACCACAATATTTAAGTTATTTAATTACGGGTAAGGCCGTGGCCGATATTACCAGCATTGGCTGCCATACCCAGCTCTGGGATTTTAATAAAAACGAGTACCACAGCTGGGTAACAACAGAAAAGATCGACGATAAGTTCGGAGCCTTTACACCCGCTGATTCGAGCCTGAAAGCCAATTTTGAAGGTAACAACGTTAAGGTTGGTGTAGGCTTGCACGATAGTTCTGCCGCACTGATCCCTTATCTGGCCAATTTTAATACGCCATTTGTACTTATCTCAACCGGAACTTGGTGCATCAGTTTAAACCCCTTTAACCAGGAACCTTTAACTGCCGAAGAACTTAAACAAGATTGTCTGTGTTACATGCACTTTAAAGGGAAAGCGGTAAAGGCTTCACGTATTTTTGCAGGTTATGAGCACGAGGTGCAGCTTAAACGGATCGCCGAACATTTCGATCGTGCAGCCTATCTGTTTAAACATCTGAAGTTTAATCCTTCAATGATTTTGAAGCTGGCCAATAAAATCCCTGAAAACCAACAGGAACAACAAGGCTTTTCGGCAAGTTCAGCTTTCCCGGAGCGAGATCTGAACCTCTTTCAAACGGCAGAAGAAGCCTATCACCAATTGATTTTCGACCTGATTAAACAACAGATTTACTCCTTAAAGCTGATTTTAAATGCAGGTGTAAAAAGAATTTTTGTAGATGGTGGCTTCGGAAAAAATGCAATTTATATGCATTTATTGGCTACTTCTATTCCAGATATTGAAGTTTATGCCTCTTCAGTTTCGCAGGCTACGGCAATAGGCACAGCTTTGGCAATAAACGATGCCTGGAATGAAAACCCGGCACCAACGGATATGATCCAGTTAAAATACTATTCTGCTATACAGCGTACGATAGATTTTTAGATTTTCCGTATATTAGAATTTCCTATATCAATACAATCACTTTGAAACCAGAAGATTTAATCCCCTATATTAACGTCGACGAGTATTCGTCGACGCCAAAATACAAGCAATTAACCAATGCCATTTTGGCCGCAATTGAAAGTGGTAAGCTTCTGAAAAATAGTTTGTTGCCTTCTATTAACGAATTGAGTTTCAGTCTGGAAATGTCAAGAGATACTGCCGAAAAAGGTTACCGCAACCTCCGGAAACTTGGGGTGGTAGATTCTGTACCGGGCAAAGGTTATTTTATTATCAATACCGATTTCTCGCGTAAACTAAAGGTTTGCCTGCTTTTTAATAAACTCAGTACACACAAAAAGATCATTTACGATTCTTTTACCAAAACCCTTGGCGAGCGTGCTGCCATTGATTTTTATATCTACAACAACGATTTTGCGCTGTTTAAAAAAATGATCGTTACCAAACGCGACGATTATTCGCATTTTGTAATCATTCCACATTTTTTAGAGGGGGGTGAAAATGCACATGAAATTATCAATACTATTCCCAAAGAGAAATTGGTCATTCTTGATAAGTTGTTGCCAGGAGTAACCGGCGATTATGCTGCGGCCTATGAAAACTTTGCGCAGGATATTTACGCGGCTTTAGAGCAGGCTTTAGACCGGCTTTCGCATTACCGAACTTTAAAAATTATCTTTCCAAAAAACAGCTATTTTCCGCACGAAATACTCACCGGTTTTTATCGGTTCTGTCAGCAGTATGCTTTCGATCATAAAGTAATCCACAACATCAAAGATGAGGAAATTAACCCAGGTGAGGTGTACATCAACCTGATGGAAGATGACCTGGTTACACTCATCGAGCGTTTAATTGCCCAAAAACTTAAAATCGGGAAAGACGTTGGTGTAATTTCTTATAACGAAACGCCTTTAAAAAAGATTATTTTGGATGGGATTACCACCATTTCAACTGATTTTAGCGAATTGGGCGCTCAAGCTGCCGAATTTATTCTCAATGGAAAAACCGAGAAGGTAGCAGTACCTTTTTATTTGAACTTGCGTAAATCGCTGTAGATGAGGTAATCGTCACCCTGACCTGTAGCGAAGAGGAAAGCTACGAAGTAAACCAAGCTTTAAGCGAGCTCACCGAAGGTAATTTATTTTAGGGTTTTAATGCAAAAAAAAGATGAAACAAGTTCAGCATGACGATTTTCTGATTTTTTCTGAGCATAAATTATTCATTGTGCATAAAAACCTAAAAAGAGGTTTTAGCTAAAACTTATTAATGATTACTTTTATCACTTAGCTATTTTAGTTTAAATGAGTGAACAGGTAACCGCGCATCTAGCATCAGAACAAAATCCTTACGATTATATTTTAAAGGATTTTAACCTGAAAAATCTGAGCCAGATTGTTATCCTCAAACATTTAAGCGGATTGATCCATACGGATGTTAAGGGCTTTTACCAACTTTTCCCGGAGCAGATTGAGCTGGATTTTGCAGCCTTTAGCGATGAGGCCTCTGGATTACCCTTCCCAATTGTTCAGGTGCAGCAGCACTCAAACTCCGTAAAACTTTCTTGTCGTTGCGCTACGCCGAAACATAAATTATGCGAGCATCAGGCCAGGGTTTTATATAATATCCTCCAACGCCAGGATTTGCTTATTTTCTTCGATGCTAACCTTCGAAGGCAAAAGCTTTTAAAAATAGCAATTGACTATGGTTTAGAAAAAGAAGAAAACCTCGATCTTCTTTTTAACCTGAAATATGAAAATGGCCAGGTAGATATCCGCCCAAAAATGGATGCCCTCCAGCCATTTAACAAGGAGGTCCAGCAAAATTTGCAGGAACTTTTACTGCCTGCAAGTAAACCCAAAATAAAATTACAGGCCAAAAACGATCCAGGCAAAATGATCCTGGTTTTTGGACAACACCGCTATTACAATAATTTAACAGTAGAATTATTCGAAGCCGAAACCACTAAAAGTGGTAAGGTTAAAAATCCTATAAAAGGAATTAATCCAGTTAATTTGCTGTTTAATACAAATGATAACGATGAGGTAAAGTTTTATAGTGGTATTACCACTTTTCAGCAGAATTATAATAATGATCAAAGTGAAGCAGAAATAGAAGCCTTAAAAGCGATCGTTAAAAACCCTAAACAGATTCCTTTTTACCTGCAGGATAGTAAACAGTCTGTCGCTATTCAGGCGTCGACGATTTCAGTGGTTGATGTGCATTTACTGGAGGTAGACCTGCGTCTTTCTGTAAACCAGCGCGATGATTATTACGAAATTACAGGCCGGCTGATTATCGAAGGCAAATCATATGAGCTGGATAACCTGGTATTGGTGCACCAATATTTTATTAAACTTAAAGATCAGCTATATTTAATTGGCAGGCTCGATTTTCTACGCGTAATCGGGTTTTTCAAAAAGCAGAGTAACAGGTTAATCTTGCACAAAACAAAATATCCAGAGTTTCAAAAAAATATTTTGGTGCCTTTAGAAGGAAGTATCCATGTAGATTATTCTTATTTAAAACCTGCCACCAAAAGCCAGATCGAAGAAAAAGGTTTCGATCTCGAAAACGAGCAGTTGATCTACCTGTCTGAATCTGAAGATTATATCCTCCTTACGCCGGTAATGCGTTATGGGAACCTGGAAATTCCTGTGCTGTCTAAAAAGCAGATCCAGGCGCAAGATAAACTCGGCAACCTTTTCACTTTACACCGCGACGAAAATGCCGAGCTGCAGTTTATCGGAAACGTGTTGAAACAGCATCCTTATTTTTATGATCAGGAAACCAACGACTCTTTTTACCTGCACCGCAAACGGTTCCTAGAAGAAGCCTGGTTCCTTGATGCTTTTGAGGTATGGCGAAATAAAGGCATTCATATTTTAGGCTTTAACCAGCTCAAAAACAATAAACTGAGCCAATTTCAGGCTAAAATTAATATAGAGGTTTTAAGTGGGACAGATTGGTTCGAAACCAAGGTAAAAGTGAAGTTTGGCAAACAACAGGTTGCATTAAAACATCTGCATAAATCGATCAGGAACAAAAGTAAGTTTGTAACGCTTGATGATGGAACCCAAGGTATATTACCTCACGAGTGGATCGAAAAATTTGCTGCTTATTTTAGTGCTGGCGAAGTAACCGAAGATGCTATTCTTACGCCAAAAATTAAGTTTGCTTCTATAAACGAGCTTTATGAAGATGCTTTGTTGGATGGTGATGTAAAGAACGAATTGAAACTTTACAAACAGAAATTTGAAGGGACTGATTCGATTCAGGAAGTTGAAGTACCGAAAGGTTTAACTGCAACTTTGCGCCATTACCAGAAAGACGGCCTAAACTGGCTCAACTTTTTGGATGATTTTAACTTTGGTTCTTGTTTGGCCGATGATATGGGATTGGGTAAAACCATCCAGGTTTTGGCTTTCATTTTATCACAGCGCGAAAAAGTAAAGCACAATACCAATCTGGTAGTGGTTCCAGCTTCGTTAATATTTAACTGGAAAGCAGAAGTAGAGAAGTTTGCACCATCTATAAAGGTAAAAACCATTTATGCTGGCGAACGGACGAAAACAACTGATACTTTCGATGATTACGAAATCATTTTAACTTCTTATGGAACACTGCTTTCTGATATCCGTTTCTTAAAGGATTACCGCTTTAACTATATCTTTTTAGATGAATCGCAGCTGATTAAAAACCCAGACTCGCAACGTTATAAAGCAGTTCGGATGTTGCAATCGAGGAATAAAGTAACGATGACAGGAACACCCATTGAGAATAATACCTTTGATTTATACGGACAGCTATCATTCGCTTGTCCGGGTTTATTTGGCAGTAAACAGCAGTTTGCCGATTTATATTCAACCCCTATAGATCAGTTTAAAGACAGTAGAAGGGCAGAAGAACTCCAAAAAAAAATAAGACCGTTTATTCTCCGCAGAACAAAGGAACAGGTAGCGAAAGAACTTCCCGATAAAACAGAAATAGTACTGTATTGTGAAATGGGGACCGAACAGCGCGAAGTATACGAAGCGAACAAAAAGGAAATCCAGGACTTTATTTTGGGTAAACAGGAGGATGAACTGCCTAAAAGTTCGATGCATGTATTGAAAAGCATTACCACCTTACGGCAGATCTGTAATTCGGCCGCGTTATTGGCTGATGGGAAATCTTATCTACAGGCTTCCTCAAAAATTGATGTGTTGATGGAGCAGATTGAGAGCAAGGCGGGAAAACATAAAATTCTTGTTTTTTCTCAGTTTGTAACCATGCTCGATCTGATTAAAAAGCAATTGGAAAGCAGGGGAATCAGATATGAATACCTTACTGGGCAAACCCGCAAAAGAGCTGAAGTAGTTAGCTCTTTTCAACAAAATGCTGATATTCCCGTTTTCCTCATCAGTTTAAAGGCAGGCGGAACCGGATTGAACCTTACCGAAGCTGATTATGTTTATCTGGTTGACCCATGGTGGAACCCTGCTGTAGAAAACCAGGCGATAGATCGGGCATATCGGATCGGCCAGCATAAAAATGTAATGGCTGTGCGTTTAATCTGCCCTGATACTATCGAGGAGAAAATTATGAAACTTCAGACCACCAAAAAGGATCTGGTGAAAGATTTGATCCAGACTGATGGGAGTTTATTCAAGAATTTAACCAAGAAAGAATTGTTAGGATTGTTGAGTTAAATTTATCCATGTTGTCATCCTGAGCCTGTCGAAGGACCATGCTGATAAATCTAATTTTGGTTCGTGAAGACACTAACCAAAGTGACAAAAATAGATTTCAAAAAACCATCGTCATTCCCACGCAGGTGGGAATCTTAAAGCTTATGGTATTACGATTCCCAATCAAGTTGGGAATGACGATACGACTTACAAATGCAATGCACAATAAGTCAATCATCTAAATCCCAACCTCAAACGCATAACCCAAAAAATCAGGTACATTAACACTCTCTACAATTTTCCAATCCTTCTTTTCTGCAATGAAATTTGGCACTGCAAGTCCCGTGCTTTTGGCCGCGTTGATATAAAATTCCATTTTTGGAGGATGGTTTGGCGAGCAGGCATTATATGTTCTGCCGAATGCCTGTTTTTCCAAAAGTTTTACCGCAACGCCTACAGCATCTGTTTGGTGAATGAGGTTTACCGGAGCTAGACCATTTGGTATATTATTTTTTCCGGCAAAAAACCTCCCTGGGTTGCGATCAGGACCAATTAAGCCTGCAAAGCGGATTACTGTGCAGTTTTCGGGAAAGCGTTCCTTAAATAGAATTTCCGCAGCTAAAACAACTCTTCCCGAATCCGTATCAGGATTTGGTATACTGGTTTCATTTACTGTTTTGTTTTCATCTGCATAAACACTTGTCGAACTGATCAGCACCACATGTTTCGATTTATCTTTCGCTACGGCCAAAATTGAATTTATCTTTTGGGGATAATCAAGAAGTTCAGTAGAATTGCGCTTTGGAGGAATACAGATAAACAAGGTATCAGTCTCAAAAAATGCAAGATCGGCTACAACCGCTTCAGTTGTAAAATTGATTAAAAACGGTTGTATATCTTCTGCCTGAAGTATTGCTAATTTTTCCTGACTTGTGGTAGAACCCTTTACGGTATAATTTAACCCGATCAGTTTTTTGGCTAAAGCCATGCCGAACCAGCCACAGCCTAAAATCGATATGGTTTTAATGTTTTCACCTGTTGTGTTATCTTGAATCATGTGCACTAAAGATAAATAGTTCGCTTTATAATTTGCCCTGATTCATGTCAATTCTGTTTTTTGTAAATTGTTTTCGAGAGCTTTAAAATGCCATCATAATAAGATGTCGGTTTAAAGTTAAATGCTTTTTCAAATTTGCTAGAATCGAAATGATAATCATGATCATATTGGTAGTACATTTCTACAGTACCGGCAACTACTTTTTTAAATAAACCTATTAAGCGTAACATCAATTTATTAACGGTCAGATATTGAGGCTTAGTTTCATAAATCTTTGCAGCCATCTCGATAAGAACTTTTCCTTTTAAAGGAGTGGCTGTTGGCAGGTGCCATACCTGGTTGCCAGAATCGGGTGTTTGTCCTAACAGAAACAAAGCTCTTCCAGCATCTTCAATGTAAGTAAAACTGTGTAAGGTATTCGGGTTTCCTATCCATTGCGCTTTTTCTTTTTTGGCAAACTTATCGAGCACCATCATATCAAAAAAGCTGTTCATAGAATCTGTTCCGTAAAAATCAGCAGCACGGGCAATGGTTACGTTTATTTGGCCTGCCTTGGCTTCGTTCATTAATTGTTCGGCTACTTTTGCCCTTACTTCTCCTTTTAAACTACATGGATGGTAAGGCGTATCTTCTGTCATTGGCCCATTTACCAGACCGTACATATAAACATTATCAAAAAATATTAGCCTTGCACCGGTACGTTTAGTTAAGTTAATTACATTTTGAATAATAATCGGCCACTGTTGTTGCCATATTTTAATGTCGTAAACCAAACCGGCACACAGGTATATTACTTTCGAACCTTCGGCTGCGGCAAAAAGTTCAGCCTCATTTAATAAATCGGCCTTAACCCAACTCGCACTGGGGTTGCTTGTAGAAATTGGCTTTCGGCTAACCAACCTAATGGTTTCGTTAGCATTGATCAATTCTCTGGTTAGTGCGTTTGCTGTTGGTCCGCCGGCGCCAAGTATAGTATGCATATCTTTGTTTTTTGATTGGTTCAAAGTTATGCGGCGTGGAGCCGTAAAAACGTTAACAAAAGATAAGGTTTAAATTTAATCCTTTAAAAGGAGTGTCCGTTTACGGATACGGGAGAGGGAGACGGGAGTGATACCTAAAAAGTTGGCTATAAAGTGCTGCGGAATGCGCTGGAAAATATCTTTTGCAGTTTTCTCGAGTGCGGTATAACGTTCTTCAGGGCTTTGGGTAATAAAAGCAGTAACGCGGTCTTCATAACAGCAGATGTAGTATTCGGCAATTAAACGACCAAAACGCTCTATTTTTAAAGCCAGTAGCGGGTGGTTTAACATTTGTTGCAGACTCTGGTATGAGATCATTACCAACTCTGTTTCTTCAATTGCCTGAATGTAGTTGGCGGTAGGTGTACGTTTCAAGAAACTTTTATAAGCACTCATCAACTCATTTTCAAAACTAAAGTACCCGGTAATTTCCTGTCCGTCTTTAACGTGGTAGTAGCGAACGGCACCACGGGTAATAAAGCACATATAGTCGCACACTTTTCCTTCTACTGCAAAATGTTCTTTTTTGTTTAGGATAGAAAAATTAAGGTATTGAATAAAGATTTCCCATTCTGCATCGTTAAACGTTACAAATGGGGCAATACCGTTTCTAAATGCTTCAAGTTGGGCCTGTTTATCCATATCAATAATTAAATCCTGTTTAAAGATACAGATTAATCAATCATGATTATCCTTTGTCCAGATTGTAGCAAGCTCTGCAACGTGGCTCATAACTTTCTTTTTCGCCCAATAAAACGGTAGCTTCATCAGCTACTGTACGGTAACTGTATAAGGCCGGATTACCACAGCAAACACAAACCGCATTTACCTTGGTAACATGTTCGGCAATGGCCATTAAAGCAGGCATTGGGCCAAAGGGTTTGCCCGTAAAATCCATATCCAGGCCGGCAACTATAACACGTATGCCTTTAAGCGCCAGTTTGTTGCAAACATCAGGTAGTTCGTCATCAAAAAACTGGGCCTCATCTATACCAACCACCTGAGTGTTGGTGCCAAGTAATAAAATGGCCGAAGCGCTATCAACAGGTGTAGAGTTTATGGAGTTTAAATCGTGCGAAACCACGGCGGTTTCATGATATCGGGTATCGGTACGGGGTTTAAAAATTTCGACATTTAATTTAGCAATCTGCGCTCTTTTTAACCTTCTGATCAGTTCTTCTGTTTTACCAGAAAACATAGAGCCACATACCACTTCTATACTTCCCGAAAATTCGCCCCTTCTTCTAAAATTTTGTTCGCTAAATAACATGCCTGTTTTTTTATTCCCCTATGTGCGTTCTATAATTTTTAAACCGAACAAATATGAGAATTATGTGTTATTTTTGAACACATAGTTACCAACATAAATCGACTAAAAATTCGTTTTAATTTTATGATGAACCAACAAGATATTTTCAGAAAGATCGGCAGCATTTTAACGGAGTTAAATGAGCAATATCAGTTTTTAGCTCAAAATCCTCAGCAATTAAACGATTTGGAGCTGGAGCTTTTTCTGGCTAATGCCCATTTCCTTTCTGATCATGTTAATATCGTTAAAAAATTAAATGCTACAATAGAAGAAAAATCAGCTGAACCTGGAAACCATGCCTTGTTGGCCGAACAAAATACCATTATCTTGCCCGAAGCTGAAAAAAGTTATGTAGAAGATGATGAGTGTTTCGATCCACAGGAACTAGAAGAAGTGGCAACGGCGCAGGAAGAGGAAGAACGGGTAGATGTAAAGCCTAAGCAGGAGGTGCTTGATGATGAAATTATTGAAGAAGAAAAAGCTGCCTCGCTTTTGAATAACGATTTTTTTAAGCCAGACCAGGACGATCATACTTTTGAATTTGTATTGGGCAAACACGATGAAAACGATCAGTTCGATTATGAAGCAAAATCTGTTGAAGAAATTTTCGATCGCCCGTTAAGCAAAGAAGAAGCAGAAATTTTAGCGCGCAAAAAGATAATTCATGAAAAGGAAGATGCTTTATCTGTTCAGGAAGAGGCTTTACCTACTGAAGAGGATGAAATTGGTCCTGAACCTTTTTTAATTCCGCACGAAGAAGAAGTGCCTGAAATAATTACGAAAGAAGAAACAGTTGTAGCCGCTAAGGTAGAAGAACCTATACCGGCAGCTGCTACTCAGCCTATTGAGGCACTGAAAGGTGTGAAACTGGATGACCCTATCATTTCGCCACCTGTTGAGCAGGAGCGCCCTTTGTTTACGCCTGAGGCTGTTCCTGTAAAACCAGCTCCACAACCCGAAGCAGCTAAACCTGCGCCAAGTTTAAATGATCTGCTTGCCAGAACAAATGGAAAAAGCGATGAGCCTGTTAAAGCACCTATTGCCGATTTAAAACAGGCGATTAGTTTAAACGAAAAGTTACTTTTTATTAAAGATCTTTTTAATGGGTATAACCTGGCTTATTCGGAAGTAATTGATATCATCAATAAGATGAGCAGTTTCGAAGCCGCAGATAGCTATCTTCAGAATAATTATGCAGCGAAAAATAACTGGGCCAATAAGCAGGCCACCGTTGATCAATTTTACGAGTTACTAAACCGAAGATTTAGCAAGTAGAGGTGTTAGCCCCGATATCGTCATACTGAACTTGTTTCAGTATCTATCACGCATCGTCCTCTTTTATAACAGGGATGGACGCGATTGGCACTTGTAATGTCTTGTAAAAGCCTATTCAGAATTTCTCATTAGATCCTGATCCCGAACATGCGGGATAAGATGGCGCGTGTCTTTTGACATCAACAATTAAAACTTTGTAAATGATTAGGAAACGAACGTTCAGTATTTCATGGGTACTGTAGCCCCGCCATCGTTTCAATCTTTTTGAGAAAGCTGCTGCACAATATGAATGTGGTTGCCCCAAAAAGTATTTCCATTTTTGTCGGGTTTATTTACCTGGGATAGTAGCTCTGTATGGCCCACCTAAACCCGATAAAAGCGAACACGAAGTAAAGCGTTTAGCGGGAGCAGACGAAAATTTGATTGCAGGTTTTGCTTTCCAAAAACAATCAATATCTCTAACTATGTTAATGTAAAGATTAACAAATAACCGTTTAGATTAATTTTCCGCTTCAAAATATCGACTTAGGACTTAGGACTCCGGACTTAGGACTAAATAAATCCCATTCGGTTAGAATCGAGCTTTAAAAAGATAAACAGTAAGATTGTAAAACTCCATAACGACGAACCACCGTAACTAATAAATGGTAAGGGAATCCCGATTACCGGAATAATCCCAATGGTCATTCCGATGTTGATGAATACGTGGAAAAAGAGGATACAGGCCACACTATAGCCGTAAACCCTCGAGAAGGTAGACCGCTGCCTTTCTGCCAGATTGATCAATCTCAATAATAAAAATATATACAAGCCGATCACAACTGAACAGCCCACAAAGCCCCACTCTTCGCCAATGGTAGAAAATATAAAGTCGGTACTTTGAGCCGGTACATAGCCATACTTAGTTTGGGTACCCTGTAAAAAACCACGGCCGGTTGCCTGCCCTGAACCTATGGCAATTTGCGATTGAATTACATTATAACCCGCACCTTTATTATCGGCTTTAAGACCTAACATCAGCTCGATACGGCTTCGCTGATGTGGTGCCAAAATCTTTTCATAGGCAATTTTAACCACAAACAAATAAGCGATGGCAATGATGGTTACCAATACGGTAGAAAATATGATTTTCTGTTTCCGCCTGTTATTGTAAATGAAAAGACCGCCAATGGTAGTTAGGATAAGAATCAGTATGTAAGTTGGCACCAGGAAATCGGCAACAAACAGTACAATCATTCCAAGGAAAATCAACAGGAAATAACCAGATAAGCCCTCTCGGTATAAAGGGAACATAAAGGCCAGGAAAACTAATGCAGAGCCCGTATCGGGTTGCAACATAATTAATAAAAGGGGGGCCAACACAATCAAGCCGGCAATTACAATTGATTTAATATCCCTGAATTTCGGATTGAAAGTGCTCACATACCTTGCTAAAAGTAAGGCTGTACCAAACTTGGCAAACTCTGAGGGCTGTAGTCTAAATGATCCTATAGGTATCCAGGCTTGGTTTCCGCCTACATTTCTCCCCACAAAGAGTACCACGACCAGCAGAAAAAGGGTAGCTCCATAAATAAACGGTGCAAATACGTTAAATAACCTTCCGTCGAACAACAAAATTGATAAACCTAATATCAACCCGGTAATCACATAAATTAACTGTTTACCATAACTGCTTGCAAAATCGAAACCTGTTGCTTTATCTGGATTGTAAATAGATGCATAAACATTGATAAAACCAACTGCGCATAAGGCAATATAGATTAAAACGGTAATCCAATCTACATTAAAAAAGAAACGGTTTCCCTGTTGTTGCATCGTTATTTATTGGTTACAGGTTTATGGTTTACAATGGGTTCATTTACTTTAGGCTTGGTAACAATATTTTGTTTTAATATTACCGATTTTAATTTTAAACTATCTTTAACCTTTTTAAGCGAATCTGTCTTTTTTATGTTTAAACTGTCTAATTTGGTAAGTTTAACTTTCTTTGTCTTATCGATTAAAGCAGGTAAAAGATTGGTTTCTGAGAATGCTTTTACGGTATAACCATTCGAACGTGGTTTAATTGTATCCGTTAGATATTTTTCTACTATAAAACTTGATATCGGAGCGGCATAGGAACCTCCAAAGCCACCATTTTCCACAATCACTGCAATGGCAATTTTAGGGTTGTCCATTGGTGCAAAACCAATAAAAACAGAGTGGTTTTTACCATGTGGATTTTGTACGGTTCCGGTTTTTCCGCACATTACAATATTGGGTATCTGCGACTCTTTGGCTGTTCCCCAAGGACTGTTCACCGCATCTCTCATGCCATCAATTACGATAGGGAAATATTTTTCATCTACACCTACATAGTTTTTAACAACATATTCTTTTTTTACTACATTTTTATCGCCGATACCTTTAATTAAGTGTGGCTTCAAATAATAACCACGGTTGGCAATTGCCGCCATAACGTTGGCCATTTGCAATGGGGTAGAGGTAATCTCACCCTGGCCAATGGCCTGCGAAATTACAGTGGTGTATCCCCAGCGTTTACCATAGATTTTATCATAATGGCTACCTTGATAAAATATCCCCTTTTTTTCGAAAGGCATGTCGATGCCCAATTTCTGGCCAAAACCCCATTTAGAAATCTGCTCGTGCCATTGTGCATAGGTTTGACGCTGGTTTTTCATGCCATTTTTAGTGATGATGTTCTGAAAAACATGACAGAAATAAGTGTTACAGGAGCGGGCAATACCACGTTGCATGTTAATGGTTCCATCTACGTGCTCGCATTTTACTTTATGGTTTCCGGCCATATAATAACCAGGACAAAAAAATGTAGTATTAGGGTCGATGGCACCATCTTGCAAGGCAACCAGGGCATCAACAGGTTTAAAAGATGATCCTGGCGAATACTGACCTGCGATAGGGCGCACGATTTGTGGACGGTAGGGATTTGCAATCAGGCTCATGTAATTTTTACCCCAATCTTTACCAACCAATTGATTTGGATCATAACCAGGGCTACTCACGAAGGCTAATATCTCACCTGTAGATGGCTCAATGGCTACAATTGCACCTACTTTATTTTTCATCAGCTCTTCGCCAAGGCGCTGAATTCTAATGTCTAACGACGAAATTAATCGATCACCAGAGACGGCATTGATATCGTATTTTCCACCAGCATAACTGCCCTGGGCAATGTTTCTGGCATCGTACAGCGTATTAATTACACCTTTTTCGCCTCTTAAAAAATCTTCGTACGACCGCTCTAATCCGCTTTTTCCAATAAAATCGCCAGGTTTATAATACCCTTCCGATTTTTCAATATCATCAGGACTTACTTCTTTTACATAACCGAAAAGTTGTCCGGCAATGCTATCAGGATAATGCCTCACCGTTCTGTCCTGGGTTCTGAAACCCGGGAAACGGTACATGATTTCCTGTAAGCGGGCATAACTCTGAACCGAAATCTGGCGCTCGAAAAACGTAGCCTGATAATTTGATTGCGCCCTGGCTTTTTTTAATTTCTTACGTACATCTTCTACGGTAATTTCTAAGGCATTGGCCAGTGCAAGGGTATCGAAAGGTTTAACTTCGTTAGGCGTAACCATTAAATCGTAAACGGGTTCGTTCTGTACGATAACCTTCATGTTTCGGTCGAGGATGGCACCACGAGCCGGATATTTATAAATTTTACGCAATACGTTACTCTCGGCAGAACTGAAAGCCTTGTCGCTAATAATCTGGATATAAAATAACTTCCCCAATAAAATCAGGGCGATTACAATAAATAATCCTTGAACGATATATTTTCGGTTAAATAATTGATCCATTAACGTGGTGTTCTTCTATAGAATATAAACTCTACCAATAAAATAATAAGCAGTGTAAAGATACAACTTAAGCCGCATCTCATTAAGGTATAACCAACTTCGGTTAGCCTAAATGTTTCTAAAAAGAACAGCACCAGATGATGTGCAACAACGCAAAGAAAAGCATAAAGCGAAAACCATTGGAAACCCATATAACTTAACGATGGTTCTGGGTCGTCAATTGCGTCGCGGTTTAAACTTATTGAAATAAAAGAAATTCTCACAAAAGCCAATACTACGCATGCCGTGGCGTGTACGCCCATGGTATCGTAAAAGGCATCGAGGGTTAATCCTGTTCCGAAAGCCAATAAGTACAGTAAAATATTGGGGATTCCGAATGGAAGCAGGAGCAAAAACAGCACATAAATAAACGGTGTAGAAAGATCATAAAAGCCCATGTTCTTGAGCAAGAATATCTGCACAAAAAGTAGTAAAAACCACCTGATCACATTTATTATAATGATTCTACTATTCATTCGGTTTAGCGATGCTTTCTAAAGCCTTTTGCTCTTCAGCTTTTTTATCTTTAACCACATATACATATTGCAATGTGCTAAAGTCAGTAAATAAATTTAATTCTGCTGATAAGAAATTATCATTGGTGGCCACATTTGCCTTGCTAATTTTTCCAACCAAAATCCCGGCAGGAAAGGATCCATAACCTGAAGTAACAACGGTATCGCCTACATACATTTTAATGTGGTTCGGTACTTCTTTAACAAATGCCTTTTTAATATCAAAATTTCCGTCACCCCAAACTAATGAGCCAAGCGCATTGTTCTTTTTTAAGGTTACACTAATCTTCGTGTCTTTATGTAGTAGCGATTGTATGGTTGCCAAATGTGCCGAAACATCACGGATAAAACCAACTACTCCACGTTGAGGCGCAATAACGGCCATTCCACTTTTAATACCGTCAACTGTCCCTTTATTAATGGTCATGATGTTGTTACGCAAAGTGATCGAATTTTTAATCACCTTAGCTGCCAGATATGTGTATTGCTGATTGGTAACCGTATCTACCACTTTAACATCTTTAGCTGTATCTATCGTGGTTAATCCCAGTAACTGGCTTTTAAGCTTCGCGTTCTCTGCCGCAAGACTATCGTTAACCATTCCCAGGTTTAAATATCGTTTAAAAACATTTAACCTTTCATATGCGCTACCAACTACCTCATTGCTTGAGTTTAAGGTTACGCTCCGCTGATAAGCGTTATTTTTCACCGTGAGGTAGATGCCAACGATAAAAAAAATGATAAATAAGAAAAATGCGTTGTATCTGCTGATGAAAATCCAAAGGTTACGCATTGCTCATGAGATATGAGATGTGAGATATGGGATGTGAGTTTGGATAATTAGTCTCAAATCTCACCGCTCATATCTCAAATCTAGGTTATTGCATTAAGAATTTATATCCGCCTATATTTTTAAGGGCAATGCCAGTTCCACGAACTACTGCACGAAGTGGATCTTCTGCAACGTGAACAGGTAATTTAGTTTTAGCCGCTACGCGCTTATCTAAACCTCTTAACAATGCACCACCCCCAGTTAAATAAATACCAGTCTGGTAAATATCTGCTGAAAGCTCTGGAGGAGTAATCTCTAAGGCTTTTAAAATTGCTTCTTCAATTTTAGAGATCGACTTATCTAAACAGTGCGCAATTTCGGTATAAGAAACAGTGATCTGTTTTGGTACACCGGTCATTAAATCGCGACCTTGAACCGCGAAATCGGCAGGAGCATCCTGTAATTCAGGTAAAGCTGCACCAACTTCAATTTTAATTTTTTCAGCGGTACGGTCACCAATCATAATGTTGTGTTGGCGGCGGATGTAGTTTACAATATCAGAGTCGAAATTATCTCCCGCAACGCGGATAGATTGATCGCACACGATACCAGATAAAGCGATTACCGCAATTTCTGTGGTACCGCCACCGATATCGATAATCATGTTACCCATCGGCTCTTCTACATCAATTCCGATACCTACAGCAGCTGCCATTGGCTCATGAATTAAGTATACCTCTTTTGCACCGGCAATTTCGGCTGAATCGCGCACTGCACGTTTTTCTACTTCAGTAATACCAGAGGGAATACAGATTACCATACGTAAAGATGGAAACATCCATCCTTTACCGCCATTAAGCATGCGGATCATCCCTTTAATCATCGCCTCAGCAGCGTTAAAATCGGCAATTACACCATCTTTTAATGGACGAACGGTTTTAATATTATCGTGGGTTTTACCCTCCATTTGCATGGCCTGACGGCCAATAGCAATAACTTTGTTTGTAGTACGATCGAAAGCAACAATAGATGGCTCATCTACAACTACTTTGTCGTTATGTATAATCAGGGTATTCGCAGTGCCTAAATCGATGGCAACTTCTTGCGTAAACCAGTTAAATAATCCCATGTATAAGGTATGTTTTCTTTATTTTATCAAATCTATACTATTCCTAATGTAAAAATAGCTTTTTTATTGTTTTAAGTTTTATTTTCTTCGGTTATTAATTGTTTTTAAGGCAATTAAAATATTCAGAAAATAAAAGGCTAAAAGACAAAAGCGATTTGCAATGTACTTTAGCCTTTGGTCTTTAGCCTTTAAGCTTAACTAGTGTTTAAAATGTCTTACACCGGTAGTTACCATAGCAATACCTTTTTCATTTGCTTTGGCAACAGAATCGGCATCTTTAATTGAGCCACCTGGCTGTAGAACAGCTGTAATTCCGGCATCGGCAGCAATTTCAACACAATCAGGGAAAGGAAAGAAAGCATCAGAAGCCATTGCAGCACCTTTAACGCTGAATCCGAAAGAAGCTGCTTTTTCAATCGCTTGTCTTAAGGCGTCAACACGCGAAGTTTGACCAACACCGCTCGCAATTAAAACATCATCCTTAACCAGAACAATGGTGTTCGATTTAGTATGTTTTACAATTTTGTTAGCAAAGAACAGATCTTTTAGTTCTTGTGCAGTAGGTGCTTTATCGGTAACAGTTGTCATTTGCTCCGGACCTTCGATAATTAAATCTTTATCCTGCTCAATTACACCGTTTAATAATGTTTTAAATTGTTTTTTGCTCAATTCAACCTGGTTACGCTGCAAGATAACGCGGTTTTTCTTTTTGCTGAACAGCTCGATCGCTTCTGCTTGGTAAGAAGGTGCAATTAACACTTCAAAAAACAAGTTGTTAATTTCTTCTGCTGTTTCAAGATCAACCTCCACGTTGGTAATCAATACACCGCCGAAAGCCGAAACCGGATCGCAGGCCAATGCATCAAGCCATGCCTGTTTAACTGTAGGGCGAGAGGCAATACCACAGGCATTGGTATGTTTTAAGATCGCGAAAGTTGGATCTTCAAATTCGTCGATTAAAGCAACGGCTGCATCTACATCAACCAAATTGTTGTAAGAAAGTTCTTTACCGTTAAGTTTGGTAAACATGGCATCTAAATCGCCATAAAATACACCACCTTGATGTGGGTTTTCACCATAACGTAAAGTTTTAGCTTCAGTTACACTTTGCTTAAAAACATCAAGCGGCTCTTCTGTATTGAAGTAATTAAAGATTGCAGTATCGTAATGAGAAGAAGTATGGAAAGCTGTTTTAGCGAACGATTTACGTTGTGCTAAAGTAGTTTCGCCATTTTGCGCTTCTAATTGGGCTTGTAAAGTAGGATAGTCGTTTTTCGATGCGATAATTACCACATCGTTAAAGTTTTTTGCAGCTGCACGGATTAAGGAAATACCACCGATGTCGATTTTCTCGATAATTTCTTCCGGTGTTCCGCCTGCTTTTACGGTTTCTTCAAAAGGGTATAAGTCAACAATAACCAAATCAATCTCAGGAATTTCATACTCAGCAATCTGCTCCTGGTCGCCAGTTAATGCTCTACGGTTTAAAATTCCGCCAAATACTTTTGGGTGTAAGGTTTTAACACGTCCGCCCAAAATAGATGGATAACCAGTTAAATCCTCAACCGCTGTAACAGGGAGGTTTAAATCTTTAATGAATTGTTCTGTTCCACCGGTTGAAAATAATTGTACACCTTGTGCGGCTAACAATTTTACCAATGGCTCCAAACCATCTTTATAATATACTGAGATTAAAGCGTTTTTGATTTTAATGGATTGACTCATTCTACTGAAAATTTTGAGCCGCAAAGGTAGTAAAACAGAGGGATTTATTTAGGTGATGAAACCAATAAAAATGAAATTATTTGTATATTTTTCTTTATTGGGTATTTTTTATCTTTCGTTGGTATTTCTAAGCGCTGCACCTGCAAATAGAATTTATATTAGCAGCTTGTATATCATTGCTTTATTATAATTTTTTAGTGCTTGCTGCTGGCTTGGAAATTAGCATACCAATCTTCCAAAACATCAATTACAGGAAGAAGGGTTTTCCCTAAATCAGTGAGTTTATATTCTACGCGTGGAGGAGATTCTGCAAAAGCCTCCCGTACAATGAGTTTATCGCGTTCCATTTCTTTTAGCTGTGTGGTTAGTGTACCCTGGCTTAAGAAATTTGTTTCGCGTTTCAGTTCTCCAAATCTTTTAGGACATTTAGCAGCAATGGCTTTAATAAGCATAATTTTCCATTTGCCTCCGATTACCTTAAATACGCTCGTCAACGGAGAGTCATTTAAAAATAAAACTTCATTTGTAATTGCTTTATACTCATTATTAGTACTGTTTTGCATACTAGGTACTGTTTAAGTGACTACTTGATTGTCGTTATAGGCTTTTCTTCCTTTGAATTTTAAATATAAGAAAAGCATGAAAAAATATAGAAAATGGTCTGTGTTCCTGATCGCCTGTTCGGCCATATTTTTATCCGTGTTAGATCTGTTTATTGTAAACGTGGCGCTTCCATCTATTAAAACTGGCATTAATGGGACAGATGCTGATATGCAGTTTATAATTGTGATGTATATTATAGGTTATGCCTCCTTTCTAATTACCGGAGGGCGGGCAGGAGAATACTTTGGAAAGAAAAAGGTATTTCTGGCCGGAATGCTGATTTTTACCCTTGCTTCTTTATTCTGTGGTTTGTCACAATCGGCTACCCAGCTTAATGTTGCCCGCTTTATACAGGGCATAAGCGCAGCATTCATGGTGCCCCAGGGCATGGCTTTTATCCCCGGTTTATTTCCCGATCAGAAAGAGCGGATAAAGATGTTGGGCATTTATGGCAGTATAGCTGGTACCGCTTCGGTTATTGGTCAGTTTTTGGGTGGATTGATTCCTGATCTTGAAATTATTTCCCAGAGCTGGCGTTTGATTTTTTTGATCAATGTACCCATTGGCATAACTGCTGTTATGCTGGGTTTCAAGTATCTTAAAGAATTGCCTGTAAAAACTACCGGGAAATTTGATTTTATCGGCAGCTTATTACTAATGTTAACCTTAACAGCCTTTATTTATCCACTAATACAAGGTAGGGAGCTAGGTTGGCCGATCTGGAGCATTACTTTATTGCTGTTATCGGGGGTATTGCTGCTGGTATTTATTTATTATCAACAATTAGGTGTTGGGATGGGGAAGCTTCCGCTTATTAATTCAGGTTCCTTTAAAAATTTCGATTTCAGGATGGGACTTTTAATTTCCCTGTTTTATTACCTCGTTCAGGATTCTTATTTCCTGATTAATACGGTTAATTTACAGCGTGGGATGGGCATAAGTTCTGCCCGTACCGGGATATATTTTGTTTGCCAGGGACTTGGTTATGTAATGGCATCAATGTTTTTTACGCCATTAGTGACCCGTTATGGTAAATCGGTCTCGTTAGCAGGATCTGTGATAATGATTACAGCATTGCTTTTTCATCTGATTGTATTTAATTCAAATGCTGCGTCGCAATTATATATAGGTATAGTGTTGTTCGTATATGGAATAGGCTGTGGCACCATCTTACCTTCTTTAATGACGATATCGCTGAAAAGTATACCTGAAGATAAAATGGGGACTTCATCTGGTATTTACTTAACACTGCAGCAGATTTCGGTAGCGCTTGGGGTTGCTCTTGTTGGTGGTATTTTCTTTAGTAAACTTCAACATCCGGTTCTGATTTCGCAATTTTCCGTAGCTTATCAATGGGCAACTTTGCTCAATATAGGGTTTCTTATTGTTGTTAGTGCATTATTATTGCTGATGTCGAAAATGAAGCAGACCTGATGCTTTTATTTCTTAGTAATGAAAATATTTTTCGGGTCGTATTTATTAATGATGAAGGAAAACGATGATTTTTATTGTTTTGGTCATTTTATAAATTAACATAATCAATGTTTCAATTAAATCGTAGAAAAAAGTGGACCGATATAACAATAGTTTTTAAGATGCATGAATCTTTTATAGAAAAACAATTGGCCAAGTATGGCATGCCCGCACAGGGGGATTGTGACGAAATTATATATACAGAGAAATAGAAATATTCAAACGCCTTATGCCATATTTAATTACATCCTAAATAATAAGGTTTGGACGCAGGAAGTAATTAACACCAATGCTGCTATACAAGTTGGCGATACCCTAAAATTGCGGTGTGCTAAAAATGATCCCGAGATTTTTAAGATCGAATAAGCGCACTGGGCCGGTATTACTTTTTTATCTTCTTCACAATGGTTTCTACAATACGTGGGTAATGCTGGTGTTCGAGCTGCTGTCCTTTAAACTTTACCATTTCCAGATTGTCGTTTTTGTCGATCCTGTAGCGGGCTTGATAAATGTATTCCCCTTCATCATAGTTTTCGTTAACATAATGAATGGTTATGCCGCCTTCGGTTTCACCTGCAGCCATTACCGCATGGTGCACGTGGTCGCCATACATGCCTTTTCCTCCAAATTTTGGGAGAATTGCAGGGTGGATGTTTACAATCCTGCCAGGATAGGCATTGATCAGGCTTTTGGGGATTAGCCAAAGAAAACCGGCCAGTACCACAAAATCAATCTCCAGGTTTTTGAGCAGGTCTACCACTTCATCCGTTTTATAGAACTCATTCTTGTCGAAAATATGAGTGGGAATTTCAAAATTATCAGCTCTTTGTAATACATATGCATCGGCATTGTTGGTCAATACCAAAGATATTTCTATTTCATTACTCCGCTTAAAATGCTCCATCAGCTTTTGGGCATTAGAGCCAGAACCTGATGCAAAGATGGCTATTCTTTTTTTCACTCAAAATCGTTTTGTCCAAAAATAGTATTTTTAAGCCTGTTTTCTTAACGGAAAAGAATTTTTATTCAATTATGTTAAAGTATTATTAATGAATAATTTTAACGTATTTTTGCGGTTCGGAAACAGGCTTCAATTTTAATGAAAAAAAAGTTGAAAGTGTTTTGTAATTTAAAAACATTAATCCTATATTTGCAACCCGAATTATAGGAAACGAATAAGAAAAATAAAAGGCTAAATAGAAATGGCAAATCATAAATCTTCATTAAAAAGAATTAGAGCAAACGCAACAAAACGTTTACGTAACAGATATCAGGCAAAAACTACACGTACTTTCATTAAAAGATTACGTGCTGCAGAAGATAAAAAATCTGCATCTGATTTATTGCCTAAAGTAATCTCTATGTTAGATCGTTTAGCTAAAAAGAATATTATCCACAAAAACAAAGCGGCTAATAACAAATCAAAATTAACGAAATTCGTTAACGGTTTAAAATAAGCCAATTATTACGATATTAGGAACGGCATAGGTTTAACTTATGCCGTTTTTGTATTTATACTTTTTTGGGGAGAGAAATAATTTAAACCTTAATTTTTCTTCAATTATTTTACGATATTAGTAAAGGCATCCCAACCAAAAGTTAGGGTGCCTTTTTTTTGTCTTAAAATGGAAAATTACGAACAGAAATTAGGTATAAAGTTATGGGCTGAAGAAGATCGCCCGCGTGAAAAACTTTTATTGCACGGCCGAAGGCATTTAACAGATGCCGAACTGATTGCTATTTTAATTGGCTCGGGAAGTAAAAATGAAACCGCTGTAGATTTAAGTAAAAGGATTTTGTCTTTTTACGATAACAATTTGACAAAACTGGGGAAAGCTTCTATTCTAGAGCTATCGAGGTTTAAAGGTATTGGAGAAGCAAAAGCGTTAACTATTATAGCCGCTTTAGAGCTTGGTTTGCGGCGAAAGGAAACTGCCGAAGAGACGATTACTCATGTTACTACTTCTAATGATGTTTATAAATATTTACATCAAACCTTCGCTAATCTCAATCACGAAGAATTCTGGATATTACTTCTAAACAGGTCTAACCGGGTAATTGGTAAATTTTTGATCAGTAAAGGGGGGCAGGCAGGTACAGTAGCCGATCCGAAAATTATTTTTAAAACAGCTTTAGAAAATAATGCAGCGAATGTTGTATTGGCGCATAACCATCCTTCGGGAAATTTGAAGCCCAGTGAGAGCGATGATAAGCTGACCAGGGATATGGTAGCTTCAGGAAATTTGCTTAGTCTGTATGTGGTTGATCACCTGATTTTTGCCAATAACCGATACTATAGCTATAGGGATGAAGATTTAATTTAAAAGATATTAGGTTGTTAAAATACAATTAACGTTAAATTAGTATAATAGCGGCTTAAAATTAGGAGTTACTGGCTAGCCAGCATTAATCAAATTGTGTAATTATTATTTATGAATACTTTAAAAATCATCCCTGTTTTTCTTTTGCTAACCGTTGTGGCATTTGCGCAAAAAACGGCAGTTCCAATTAATATCATTACCTATAACATTCGCTTAAATGTGGCATCAGATGGTGTTAATGCCTGGCCAAACCGAAAAGATAATGTAAAAGCTTTAGTGAAATTTCATGATGCTGATATTCTTTGTGTACAGGAAGCCTTGCCCGAACAGTTTGATGCACTTTTGGAGAATTCCAATTTTGATGTAGTGGGTGTTGGTAGAGAGGATGGTAAAAGAAAAGGAGAATTTTCAGCTGTTTATTTCGATAAAGACCGCTTTGCCAAAAAAGACGGTGGAACGTTTTGGCTATCGCAAACGCCTGATGTCCCTTCAAAAGGATGGGATGCTGCACTTAACCGTATATGTAGCTGGGTAAAACTTTATGATAAGTTAAATAAAAAAGAATTTATCGTGTTTAATACCCACTACGATCATATCGGGGTAAAAGCGAGAATTGAATCGGCTAAATTATTGAAACAAAAGATACAGCAGATTGCGCCGACATTACCTGTTGTTTTTACCGGCGATTTAAATGTAACACCAGAAACAGAGGCCATTGCTACCATTAAATCTTTTCTTACCGATGCAAAAGAGATTTCTGTAGAGCCTCCATATGGCCCGACAGGTACTTTTAATGATTTTGATTTTAACAGTGACCTGAAAAACAGGATCGACTACATTTTTGTAAACAAAGGATTTAAGGTGCAGAAATTCGCCGTATTAACTGATAGTAAGGATAAAAGGTATTATTCTGATCATTTACCTGTTTTTTGCAGACTTTGGTTTTAATAAATGCTGTTAAAATCTTTGTTTCCCTTCCAATTCGAACTTTTTGGTAACCAATACCATTATCACTATATTTTCGAAACACTAGCATTTATAATTGGTGTTAGGTTGTATTATTTCTATAAAAAAGGAATTAAAGACCCGATATCTGACGAAAACAGGTTGTGGATTATGTTGGGCGCTATGCTTGGGGCATTAATTGGCTCGCGTTTAATTGCTGTGCTCGAAACGCCTCAAATACTGCACCATCTTAGTTTTTCAGTTCTTTATCAAAGTAAAACCATTGTTGGTGGTTTGCTAGGAGGCCTGTTCGGCGTTGAATTAATAAAAAAGATCATAAGCGTGGATATCGCCTCTGGAGATATCTACGTTATCCCAATTTTGGTTGCCCTTATTATAGGCCGTATCGGTTGCTTTTCCATGGGGATTGATGAGCCAACCTATGGTGTTCCTACCCACTTTTTATGGGGATGAATCTGGGCGATGGTATACTCCGGCATCCCATCATGCTCTATGAAATGATTTATCTGATACTTTTGATTTGCCTTTTTAATAGCTTAAAACATCATAAAGAACTCATTAACGGAGATCGGTTTAAATTATTGATGGTGCTGTATTTCTTTTTCCGTTTTTTGATAGAATTTATAAAACCTTACCATTCATTATTTTTAAACTTAAGCAGCATTCATTGGTCTGCATTGTTTATTTTTATTTATTATTACAAATTCATCATCAGAATTTCTAAACAGATTTTACATAAACAGTAAACATTATGGCCAATACCAGGGATTATATATACTACGATTATACCAAAAGTCTTTGTCCGGAATGTTTGCAGCTTTGCGATGCGAAGATTGTTTTTCAGGATGCTAAGGTATTCATGCTGAAAAATTGCAGGACACATGGCGATAGTAAAGTAATGATTGCTGATGATGTAGACTATTACAAACAGATCCGGAATTACAATAAACAATCGGAAATGCCGCTTAAGTTTAACACCAAAGTGCATTACGGCTGCCCTTACGACTGTGGTTTGTGTACCGACCATGAACAGCATTCGTGTTTAACGGTAATAGAGGTTACCGATCGTTGCAACCTGGCCTGTCCAACCTGTTATGCCATGTCGTCGCCAACTTATGGCAGGCACAGAACTTTGGCAGAAATAGAACGGATGATGGATGTTGTAGTGGCAAACGAAGGCGAGCCCGATGTGGTACAGCTCTCAGGCGGAGAGCCAACAGTACATCCTGATTTTTTTAAGATTTTAGATCTCGCCAAAAGCAAGCCCATTAAACACCTGATGGTGAACACCAACGGTATCAGGATTGCCAAGGATATTAATTTTGTAGAGAAACTGGCAACTTATATGCCCGATTTCGAAATTTATCTGCAGTTTGATAGTTTCAGCGCTGAGGTATTAACCAAGCTAAGGGGCGAAGACCTTACCGAAGTAAGAAGAAAAGCCATCGATCACCTCAATCAGTTTAATGTATCCACCACTTTGGTTGTTACTTTACAAAAAGGATTAAATGATCATGAAATTGGCGATATTTTAGCTTATGCGCTTAAGCAGAAATGTGTTCGCGGCGTTACTTTCCAGCCTACCCAGGTCGCCGGAAGAAATGATGATTATAATGATCAACAAGGAAGGATTACCTTAACTGAGGTGCGTAGAAAAATTTATGAGCAATATCCAACCTTTACCCCACAGGATTTAATCCCTGTGCCCTGTAACCCCGATGCATTGTGTATGGCTTATGCACTAAAAATCGGCGACGAAGTGATCCCGATGACACATTTGATCAATCCCGAGGATTTGCTCAACAATTCGAAAAATACCATTGTTTTTGAGCACGATGAAAAATTAAAAGAACATATGCTTAACTTGTTTAGTACGGGTGTTTCGGTAGATTGTGCCGAAGATACCTTTGGCGAATTAATGTGTTGCCTGCCAAGGGTAAAATCAGATAGTTTAAGTTACGATAATTTATTTCGGATTATCATCATGAACTTTATGGACCCGCTTGATTTTGATGTACGTGCTGTTAAAAAATCCTGTGTGCATATTGTGAGCGATAAATATAAAATGGTACCCTTCGAAACCATGAATATCTTTTATCGCGACAACAAAATAGATCTGATCAGGGAAAAATTAAATATGAACTAACATGGAAGGCTTATTCGTATTATTGATTGTTTATTGTCTTATCGCAGTTGTACTCTTTGTTGTGGGGATTATTCAGATTATCATTAAGTCATCAAGGAACGAACCTGTAAAACCAGGGCTAAAATTGCTTATTATTTCAGTAATTATGGTGGTAATCGGTTTTGGTGCTTGTGCCGTATTGCTCGCCAACAGTTAATTTCAAAATAAATCCATGGAAATTTTTATTGTATATTGGGTAATAGTTGTATTGTTATTCGTTATTGGCATTGTTCAGATCATTGTAAAGGCAACTAAAAATCAACCCGTTAAACCCGGACTTAAATTAGTTATTGCCTCGGTTATTATGCTGGTAATAGGAGCAGGGGCATGCGCGGTAATTCTATCTAATTTAAATATTGGCCATTAGACATTTTTATTGTGTCAAGATTGCGGGTTTAACTTTCTCCTTTGACCTTTAAATAATATCTTTGCGTTTTATGAAATTAGAGTGTCCTTCGAGATTTGTCTTGATAATGGACACTCGCTACTTGATACTCCAAAATGAAAATATCATATAACTGGTTAAAACAATTCGTACAAATTGATAAAACACCTCAAGAACTTTCGTTAATCCTCACCAATGTTGGTTTAGAAGTAGAAAGTGTAGAAAAAGTTCAGCCTGTGGTGGGCGGTTTAGAGGGATTACTTATTGGCGAAGTATTAACCTGTGTTCAGCATCCCAATGCCGATCGTTTGCGTATTACTACTGTTAATGTTGGCGGTAAAGAAAACCTGCAGATTGTATGCGGTGCGCCAAATGTAGGTGCTGGCCAAAAAGTGGTGGTAGCTACAGTGGGTACAACGGTATATCCTTTAGAAGGAGAGCCTTTTAAGATAAAAGAATCAAAAATTAGGGGAGAGCTTTCTCAGGGAATGATCTGTGCCGAAGATGAAATTGGCTTAGGTAAATCGCATGATGGGATTATGATCCTTGCAGAAGATACCGAAGTGGGTATCCGTGCAAAAGACCATTTTAAAATGGATGATGATTTTGTTTTCGAAATCGGATTAACGCCAAACCGTGCCGATGCGGCTTCGCATTTAGGTGTGGCGAGAGATTTAGCTGCTTATTTCAGAAGTGAATATGAAATGCCTGATCTTTCTGCTTTCAAAACCGATAACGAGAATCTGGTTATCCCCGTTGAAGTTGAAGATTTAGCGGCTTGCCCACGTTATAGCAGCCTTACCGTTTCTGGTGTTACTGTAAAAGAATCGCCAGAGTGGTTAAAAGATAAATTAAAGGTAATTGGTTTGCGCCCGATTAATAACGTGGTTGATATCACCAATTATGTACTTCATGGTTTAGGTCAGCCTTTGCATGCTTTCGACGCCGATAAAATTACTGGTGGAAAAGTAATTGTTAAGAAAGTTGCAGAAGGAACACCTTTTGTAACGCTTGATGATGTAGAGCGCAAGCTGAGTGCAGATGATTTAATGATCTGCAATGCTGAAGCACCAATGTGTATCGCAGGGGTTTTCGGTGGAAAATCTTCTGGTGTTGATACCGAAACCAAAAATATTTTCTTAGAAAGTGCTTACTTTAATTCGGTTTCTGTTCGTAAAACTTCGAAAAGACATGGCTTAAAAACCGATGCATCTTTCCGTTTTGAGCGTGGTACCGATCCGGAGATTACGGTTACGGCTTTAAAATACGCGGCTTTATTAATTAAAGAACTGGCTGGGGGAGAAATTTCCTCATCAGTTTCTGATATTTACCCAAATCATATCAAGCCCTTTGAGTTTGAAGTAAGTTATACCAACATTAATAAATTAATTGGTGCAAATATCCCTTCGGCCGAAATCAAACACATTATTACAGCTTTAGGGATTTCGGCAACCAATACATCTGACGATACTTTGGCTTTAAGGGTGCCATCATTTAAAGTGGATGTAACCCGCGAATGCGACATTACAGAAGAGGTATTGCGTATTTATGGTTATAATAACATCGAAATCCCTTCAAAGGTAAATGCATCACTTTCTTACAGCATTAAGCCCGAAAAAGAAAATACCCATAATGTAATTGCAGATATGCTAACCGCTAATGGTTATGCAGAAATTATGTGCAACTCGTTAACTAAATCGGCCTATTCGAAAAATTTAGATGAGGCAGTATTTATTTTAAATCCGTTAAGTAGCGATTTAAATGTAATGCGTCAAAATTTATTGATGCCGGCTTTAGAAAGTGTAGCTTACAACCAGAACCGTAAAAATGCCGATGTGAAGTTTTACGAATTCGGTAAAACTTATCATTTAATCAATGAGCAATATGTAGAGCGCCCAAGGCTGTTATTGTTGATTTCGGGGGCTAAACAAAGCGAACAATGGAACCAAAATGCTAAACCGGTAACTTTTTATAATTTAAAATCAGCTGTTGATGCCATTCTATCTCGTTTGGGCATTGCAAGTTATCAATCTGATGTTTTAAACGATGAAAACTTTGCTTACGGAATTAAATATTTCCGTGGAGATAAAACCCTGGTAAGTTTCGGTGCTGTTTCAAAAGCCGACCGTAAAGTGGCTGATGTAAATGCCGAAGTATTTTATGCTGATTTCGATTGGGCAACCTTGTTAGATATTGTAAGGAAAAATACAATTGTGCACAAAGATGTTTCTAAATACCCGCAGGTTCGCCGCGATCTTTCATTGTTGATTGATCAGAATGTAACTTTCGATACCTTGAAAGGTATTGCGTTCAAAACCGATAAAAAGCTGATCAAAGCGGTTGGTGTATTCGATGTATACGTTGGCGATAAATTACCAGAAGGGAAAAAATCTTATGCCCTGAATTTTATCTTACAGGATGAAGAACAAACCTTAACCGATAAGCAGATCGAAAATACAATGCAGAAACTAATCGCGAATTTAACGGCACAAGCTGGTGCAGAAATTAGGAAATAAAATATAAATTCGTATTTTTAGAAATAAATTCATGGCTTCTGTTGCAGATCAGTTAGATAAAGTATTACAAAAAACAGCTCAGGTAATTGAGTTATGTAATGCGCTACAGGAAGAAAATGATTTATTAAAGCTTGAAAATCAATCGTTAAAAGTAGCACTCGATACGGCGAAGAGCAAAAATTTAGAACTTGACGAAAAATTAAGGGTTACAAAATTGGCTAAAAGTATAGAGGGAACAAGTGAAAAATCGCTTGACATTAAACAAAAAATTAACGATTTTGTGCGGGAGATTGACAAAAGTATTGCATTATTAAAAAAATAATGATGCAAGGAAATCAGAAACTAAGCTAAACAAATGGGAGAAATCTCGATTAAAATAACCATTTCCGACCGTATTTATCCATTAAAGGTGAATATGGAAGAGGAAGAAATTGTGAGACGGGCAGCAAAAATGATCAACGAGCGCATAAAAGATTACCAGGATAATTATGCGGTTAGAGATAAGCAGGATCTTCTTTCTATGGCCGTGTTGCACTATGCAACAGCTGTATTGAGAACAGAAAACAAAGTACAAAACCAAGATACCGCTGTTGCTGATAAAGTTGAAGAATTGGATGTTTTACTCAGTAATTTCTTTTCAAAATAAGGTTCGTTCTTTAAACATTTCGTCACTCTGAACTTGTTTCAGAGTCTTAAAAAAAAGAGTCTGAAATGAATTCAGGATGACGCAACGTTGTATATATTAGCACAAAAATATAGCCGCAGCTAGTTTTTGAGTTTCAAATTTTATAAAACTTAACACTTCAATATCTATAGGGTTAAGAGGGCGTATTTCATCTGCTATGGCACCTGAAAATGGCTTAAACCCTAATTATGCTTAGTTGAGGTTTAAAATGTATGAGACTTTAAAAAATTAGTTGCGGTTTTTTTTTACATAAAAAACAAAATGGAAATAGTTGAAATATTAGGATACGTATTTGCCGTAATAGCGGGTATAGCTATCGGAGTAGTGGTAGGAAGATTCCTCCTGCGTAACTTGCTTAAACAGCAAGAGGTTGCTGCACAGAACAAAGTGAAGAAGATTTTAAAAGATGCAGAAAACAATGCAGAAATTTTAAAAAAGAATAAACTTTTAGAAGCAAAAGAGAAGTTTTTGCAAATGAAAGCGGAGCACGAACAAGAAGTGAATGCCAAAAACAATAACATTAACCAACGCGAAAATACCATCAAGCAGAAAGAGCAATCGGTAAACCAGCGTATGGAAAATTTTAATAAAAAAGAACAAGAACTCGATAAGCAAAAAACCGTTTTAGAAAAACAGACCGAAATTGCCATTAAAAAGCAAGAAGAGGTAGAAGTGCTTAAAAACCAGCATCTAAAACAATTAGAAACCATTGCTGGTCTTTCTGCCGAAGAAGCTAAAGAGCAATTGGTAGAAAATCTGAAACAAGAGGCCCGCACACAAGCGATGATGCAGGTGAAGGATATTGTGGATGAGGCAAAATTAACGGCGAGTAAAGAAGCTAAAAAAGTAGTCATCCAAACCATTCAGCGTACCGCTACCGAGGCAGCGATTGAAAATTCGGTTTCTATTTTCCATATCGAAAGTGATGAGATTAAAGGTCGAGTAATTGGTAGAGAGGGTAGAAATATCCGTGCGCTAGAAGCTGCAACAGGTATTGAGATTATTGTGGATGATACACCTGAGGCCATTATTTTATCAGGTTTCGACCCGGTAAGAAGAGAAATCGCCCGTTTGGCTTTACACCGTTTGGTAACAGATGGCCGTATCCACCCTGCACGTATTGAAGAAATTGTAGCCAAAACCAAAAAACAGATCGAAGATGAGATTGTAGAAATTGGTGAGCGTACAGTAATCGATTTAGGTATTCATGGTTTACATCCTGAGTTGATCCGTATGGTTGGCCGTATGCGTTACCGTTCATCTTACGGACAAAACTTGTTACATCACTCTCGTGAGGTAGCTAATTTCTGTGCAACCATGGCTGCCGAATTAGGCTTAAATGCTAAAATGGCTAAACGTGCAGGTTTATTACACGATATAGGTAAGGTGCCTGATGATAACCCTGAATTGCCACATGCAATTTTAGGGATGCAATTGGCCGAAAAATATAAAGAGCACCCTGAAATTTGTAATGCTATTGGTGCCCACCACGATGAAATTGAGATGACTTCAATGATTTCTCCAATCGTACAGGCTTGTGATGCGATCTCTGGTGCGCGTCCGGGTGCACGTCGTGAGGTGGTAGAAAGTTATATCAAACGCCTTAAAGATTTAGAAGAACTTGCCTTATCTTACCCTGGCGTAGAAAAAACGTTTGCAATTCAGGCTGGTAGAGAATTACGTGTGATTGTAGAAAGTGAACGCATTACTGATGCACAGGCAGAACTTTTAGCTGCAGATATTTCAACCCGTATTCAAACCGAAATGACTTATCCTGGACAGATTAAGGTTACCGTAATCAGAGAAACCCGTTCTGTAGCATTTGCAAAATAATAATTTCAAGATCTTATAGGTTTTTAAAACCTATAAGGTCTAATATTAAGCGATGGATATTCCATCGCTTTTTTTTATTTTTACATAATGAGCAAGCAAACCATAACAATAGAACCAAAACGGCCAGTAGATGTACTTTTTGATAAGTATGCCGAAAGTCACCAAAATCCAACAAATAAGCTGGTGCACTGGATCTGTGTTCCGTTAATTGTATTCAGCTTACTGGGTTTGATCTGGCAAATCCCTTTTCCACGTATCGGTTTTTTAGGTAGCTACAACGGTTTCTTTAACTGGGCATCTTTTCTATTGGCCTTTAGTTTGTATTATTACTTTACACTTTCGCCAGTATTGTTTTTCTTAATGATCTGGGTGGTGGGTTTAATGAGTTACATCATCGTTAAAATTGAGCAAGCAGTGGGCTTAGGGAGTGGAACGGCTTACGCCATTTATGCCGCAATATTTGTTGCGGCCTGGATTGGTCAGTTTATTGGTCATAAAATTGAAGGCAAAAAACCTTCGTTCCTGGATGATGTTAAATTCTTGTTAATTGGTCCGATTTGGCTATTGCACTTCATTTGCAAGAAAGTAGGGATCCGTTACTGATCTAAAAAGAGTAGTTAACCTATAATTAACCTTAAGGTAAAACAATGTTAATTAACACCTAATCTAAAGTTAACATTGTGGTAATAGTTTTGCCTCTATCAAATAAAGGCAAATTGGAATTACTAAACTCTTTTAAAAGAGCGGCACTTACTGTGTTCGCTTTAACGATCAGCATATTATCATATGCTCAAACAGGAAAAATATCAGGTAAGGTATCAGATCAAAAAACGGGCGAAACCTTAATTGGTGTTACTGTCAAAATTTCTGCTACAACCAAAGGTACATCAACCGATATTGAAGGTAGATATGTTATTGGTGGATTAACACCAGGAAAATACGCTATTGAAGTTTCGTATGTAGGTTATGCGAGTAAAAATGTTACAGAAGTAGAGGTAAAAGATAATGCTTCTACAACTTTGGATGTATTACTTAGTGAAGCGAACACACAAAAATTAAATGAAGTAGTAATCACAGGAAGTGCTAGCAAAGAGTCTATTAATACCTTATATGCTAATCAGAAATCGAGTATCAGTATTTCAAGCGGTATATCTGCTGAGCTGATTAAACGAAGTCCGGATCGTAATACTTCTGAAGTTCTAAAACGCGTTAGTGGTGCGAGTATTCAGGATAATAAGTTTGTTATTGTTCGTGGTTTATCAGATAGGTATAATTCTGCAATGTTGAATAACTCTATGCTTCCAAATACAGAAGTGGATAAAAGAGCATTCTCATTTGATATTCTTCCTTCTAATCTAATAGATGCGATAGTAATTAACAAAACTGCTTCTCCCGATATTCCTGCAGATTTTTCTGGCGGCGTAGTCCAAGTAACCACAAAAGATTTCCCTGTTAACACTTTTTTAAATGTCTCTCTAGGGACTTCTTATAACACACAGTCTACTTTTAAAGACTTTCTGTCATCCCCAAAAAGCGGCAATGAGGTTTTTGGATTCTATAATAAAGATCGGGATATCCCATCTGGATTTCCTTCAGCAAAGGGCTATCAGGCATTGGCTAATGGTGCTAACGAAACTTTTACCCTGTCCAGACTGTTCAAAAACAACTGGGGATATAAATCGGCTAAATCAACATTGGGCCCTAATTTTCAGTTAAATTACGGAACAAGTAAGGTTTTTGAGGATCAGTCTAAATTTGGTGCCGTTTTATCATTAACGTATAGGTACGATGAACGTTTAAAAACTAGCGATCAAAAAGCTTATGTTGGTCAGGCACTGGGAGATGTGTTTCATGATGATATGTATAATTTTAACACCAATATAGGTGCACTTGCTAATTTTGCGTATTCATGGGGCAATAATAAGATTTCATTTAAAAACTTATATAACAGGGTTTTAGAAAATCAGTTTACTTACCGTGTTGGTAAGGATGATGCTGGTGGTGAATTTATTAGAACGGGTGATTATTTACTCCAGAGATCATTAATGTCAAATCAGCTTACAGGTGAACATTTATTATCTACAGAAAGCAAGATTAAAATAGATTGGAACTTAAATTACGCTAATACGGATAGAAAAGAACCTGGATATAAACGAATGGATTATTCGAAAGACGGAATAGCTTCTGTTCAAACTGGTTCTGCTGTTGCAGGATTAGCAGGTAATTTTTCATCGGTACTTAATGAAAATGCATATGGTGGCGCTGTTAATTTAACTTTTCCTGTTAAGTTATTTAGAGATAATAATAAAATCAAGGCAGGTTATTTTGGTCAATACCGCGAACGCGACTTTAGTGCAAGGGTAATTGGTTTTATTAGAAATGGAAATTTCGATACATCGCTGTTGTCTCTGCCGCAAGATCAAATATTTTCTCCTGAGAACATCCGGGCCAATGGCTTTGTATTAAATGAAATTACAAATGGAAGTGATCAGTATCAAGCGAATTCTTTTTTAAATGCTGGATATGTAATGTTTGACGGTTATTTAACTGAGAAATTAAGATTAGGCATTGGTGCAAGATTAGAATCGTATAAGTTATCCTTAACAAGTGAGGATAATGGGAAACCTGTAAATATCGATTCAACTGCAACCAATTTACTACCTTCAGCAAATTTAATTTATAATTTAAATGATAAGCAAAACATCCGTTTATCTGGTTCTCAGACTATTGGTAGAGCCGAATTTAGAGAATTGGCACCATTTCCTTTTTATGATTTCAATAAAAATGTTAATGTTAGAGGGAATGCAGGACTAAAACAGTCTAAAACTACAAACATCGATTTAGGCTACGCTATATATCCTTCATCTGGCGAAACCTTTTCTATATCCACCTTTTATAAATATTTCGATTCTCCTATAGAGCAAACACTTCAATTGGGTACTTCTGGAAGATCTTTAAGTTATGCAAACTCTGCTTCAGCTACAGTTTATGGTGCAGAACTTGAAGTAAGGAAATCATTAAAATTTATAGGAGAAGGCTTTAAAAACTTCACCTTTAATGCAAATGGTTCATATATCAAATCAAAGGTGCAGGTATCTAGGTTAGTTAACGCACAAGGTACAAGACCTTTGCAGGGGCAATCACCTTATCTAATTAATGGAGGTATATCTTATGCATCAGCAGTAGAAAACTCTACTGGCGTAACCATATTATACAATAGGGTAGGACCAAGAATTTGGGCAATTGGAAACGTAGAAGATCCTGATATCTATGAATATTCGAGAAATATCCTAGATCTGCAAGTTTCACAAAAATTCGCAAAATCAAGAGGTGAAGTAAAGGTTAACTACAGCGATATTTTTAATAATAAAGCCTATTTCTATCAAAAAGTTAAAGGTTCTGATCCTAACGCTAGCTTCGATAAGAAAACTGATAATATTAATATAGCTGATCGATTTGGATCTACTATATCACTAACACTATCATATAAATTTAAATAGTTTAATAATTTTTTAACATTAAAGCTCTGTTTATTTAATGCTGAGTTGATTTTAGCGTAACCTACAGGGGATATATTTGTACAATTAATAAAAGATAAGGAAAATGAAAAACAAATTAAACTTGAGCTTATTAGCAATCTTAGTTGCAGGTGCTTCAGTAGTTTCTGGTTGTAAAAAAGATGGTACTCCTACCGAGGAACCACCAAAAACAGATTCTAACGAATCATTAGCAGATGCATTTTTTGATAAAGTATCATACAAAGGCGCATTTGGCTCTACAGATTGGACTGCAAGTTGGACTAATTTTACACCTAAAGTAACAGTATATGCAGAAGCAACTGAAACTTTACAAGGAACAATTGATGCGAACAGGACATTAGATGCGACTAAGGTTTATAAACTGGTTGGATTTGTTTACATTAAAGATGGTGTTACATTAACTATTCCTGCCGGAACAGTTATTCGTGGAGATAAAGATTCTAAAGGCACTCTAGTAGTAACCCGTGGTGGTAAATTAATTGCAGAAGGAACTGCCGCAAAACCAATTGTATTTACTTCAAATCAGGCAGTTGGTTCAAGAGCCCCTGGTGATTGGGGTGGAATTATTATTTTAGGTAAATCAACCAACAATATCCCTGGCGGTACAGGTTTAATTGAAGGTGGATTAACGTTGCCTGAAGGAAACCATGGTGGTAATATTCCTACTGATAACTCTGGTGTGCTTAAATATGTACGTGTAGAGTTCCCAGGTATTGCTTATGCAACCAACAACGAAATCAACGGTATTACTTTTGGATCGGTTGGTTCTGGTACCACCGTGGATTACGTACAGGTTTCATATTCAGGTGATGATTCATTCGAATGGTTTGGTGGTACTGTAAATGCTAAACATTTGGTTTCTATTGCAAACGTTGATGATGTTTTCGATTTTGATAACGGTTTCTCTGGTAAATTACAATTTTTAGTTGCTCAAAGAGATCCGGCTTTAGCTGATCAGGCTGGTCAATCTAACGGTATTGAATCAGACAACTCAGAAAAAGTATTCGATTCTAGTCCACGTACACGCCCTGTTATTTCAAACCTGACCTTAATTGGCCCAGGAAGCGTAGCTGTTGATGCTAAGCATGAGTATGCTAATTTATGGAGAAGAGGTTCGAAAATGATTTTGGCCAACTCAATCTTCATCGGCTTCAAATTTGGAATTGATATCCGTGATAAAGAAACTGGTGATGCTTTAACAGATGGAACTTCATTAATTAAAAACAATATTTATCAATCGTTTACTGCTGGTAAAGATGTTGTTGCTGATGGTGCTACACCTTCATTCGCAAGTTCAGATATATTAAAAACTTATTTAACAGGTAAAGGAAATACGATTATTGATGAAACTGCTGCTGCAGCTTTGTTAAATGCTCCTTTCAGTTTAACTGCTCCGAACTTCACAGTTAAAAGTGGTTCTTCAGCTGCTACTGGCGCAAGTTTTTAACAATCTATTTAATGATGGACTTATTTGAGTAAGCTATCATCATAAATTATAAAAGCCTCTATTAGTTTTTTACTAACAGAGGCTTTTTGGCTTTACCACATTTTAGGCTATGTTCAGAATTAAATTATTATAAGTTTCTTGTTAATAATGGCTGCTTCGAATTGACTTTTTTTAATTTATTTTATGTGTTTTTTTGTGTTTTTTAGTTTTTTAATATGACTTCTTTTTGCATTTTTTTTGTCTGTTTTATAGTATAAAAGTTGATGATTTGTTTATGTTGACTTAATAATTAGTTAGTTAAATTACATAAAAAACATCTCATGAAAAAAACATCTATTTTAATCTCATTATCAAGGATGATGTGTTTAACACTTGTACTGTTTACATTAACCATCTACTCATGTAAAAAATCAGAAAGCCCTGTAGTTGCGCCGGAAGCCAAAGTGGATATCGATCCTACTGCTGTTGCCAGAATAAAAGAAATGGGCTTTCAAACAGATGGCATTAAAGAATTTGGATCATATTATATCGTAGAAGGAGATATTCTGATTGCTAAGGAATCATTGGCTGCAACTAAAACTTCTGCAAAACTGACAGGTTCAGGTGGTAAAATAGCGCAGGCAAATACAAATAATTTACTTCAGGGAAATTTAACCAATGTGATCATTACAACGGAAGATTACGATATCAGATGGCACTATGCAATCAGGGAAGCAGTTGCTGCCTGGAATGCAGTTAGCAACTGTCGGATCAACCTTATCCATTCCTATAGTCAATTTTATCCTCCGTATACAAATTCGGTGACGCCTACAATTACTATAAAAAAATCGAATTTAGGAACTGGTGCTTTTGGACAGGGGCAATTTCCTACCACATCTGGTACTGCTGGAGCAATTCTGCTGGTAAACCCTTTTACAAATAATGTTAATAGTAATGGGCAAGATAATGGTATTCCTAGAAGCCACGAGCAAGATGTTTATATGTTAGTACACGAAATTGGCCACTGCCTTGGTTTTAGACATACAGATTGGAAGGCGGAAGGTACTGGTGGAAGTGCTGTAGGTGCAAATCCGATCCCAGGTACACCTAATAATGGAGATCCCGGCAACGACCCTAACTCAGTAATGAATTCAGGTAGGTTAGGTACATCAAACACGTGGTCGAGCTTCTCTTCTTATGATGTAATTGCTGCCCAATATTTATATCCACCAGTAACCACGCCATTTGTGAGCACATTTAAAAATGTAATCAATGGTCCATCTTCCAATTCAGCAGGTAGCGAAATGATCAGTACCGCCGGCGCCATGTACAATGGTGGTTATTATGAATGGAGAATGTTAGACCAAAGTTTAAATGTTGTATTGCCTGTAAGCAGTTTTAGTAATTCGGCACAACAGGAATGGTCGCACGGTACTCCTGGAACTTATTATTTAGAGTGCCGTTTGGTTGGTTTGGAATGTGTTGGAGAGTGGGCAAGACAAACCGTTACTTTTAATTAAGTACCAGCTGATCAAAATAGATCTGTTGAAAAAAAAGCAGGGTAATTTCCATTAGAAAATTATCCTGCTTTTTTATTTAAAACTGGTTATGCGCTAAAAAGCGATCTATTACCGTATGCAGTTAACTAAATTTTAATTTACTCAGTAACTGGCTCTTTTTTTACTGCCTTCTTTGCGGCAACAGGTTTTACTGTTTTTGTTTTTGGTGCAGTAATTGGTGTTTTTTCTTCTTTAATATATGGCGTTATAGAATCATCTTGAGTAGCGAAAGTAACTTTTTTGGTTAATTGCTTGGCAAATTTTTCGATTACTTTATCTGTTTTTTTGGCTTTGCCGTATTGGATAACCAATTCGTTAAATGCAAGGGCTAATTTCGATTCTAATTCTTTACGTAATTTTTTGCTTGTCGAATGATTTTTCGACTTGGATTTATTCTTTTTCATCTAGAACTTATGGGATTTTTTCAAAGATAAAAAAACAGGAAGTTAAATTAATATTATGATTATGTTAACAAAATGTTTCGTGCTTAACATATAAAATATTTCCTATAACTTAGTTTAAATCAAATAGGTTAGCATTTAATCCAACGAATATGAACTATCCAATATTGATCGGCGTTGCGGTTCTGGTTATTATTTTAATTGTTTACCTGATTAAAAGAAATCAAAAGGATAAAAAAACGTTTGAAGAAGAGGTAATCCAGTCAGAACTTCCACCTGAGAAAGACGATAAAGAAAACCTTTAAAAAGTATTTCCTGGGGCAATGTCGCCACCTAGATCTAACGTATTCTGGAAACCTTCCAGATATTGAAGTAAATGCCGCTCAGCATTTGCATAAGAGGTAAATGTAGATGCTGGTTCATGGGCATCAGCATCAGTTTTACTTTTGTAAAATGAACTGATTTTGAAAACGAAAACTTTGCTATCATTAATGGGCGACATAATTCTAGCCTTTATGGCGTGGCCGTTTACCTCAACAAAAAATTCTTTTAAAACGGTATAGATAAGGGCAGACATAAACAAGGTTTTAGATAAACTCAATATAAGAAATCTAAATTAACTTAAATAGCTCATGAATCAACTTGTTATTGATAAAATAATGATTTTTTAACATTAAATTAATGTGTGTTTTCCTGTTGAATTTGAAGTGACTATTTCTTAGCAGGCTCGTAAGCATAAACCACTTCGTATTTACTGTTCTTGAAATTTGAAGAAAGTTGTCCGATTTTTAGATTCTGAGCCTGGGGGGTAGGCTCACAATAAGAATATTTCTTGCCTTTATAAGTAACTGGTTCTCCGATTGGTTTATCAAACTGTACGGCAATTGTTAAATGTTTAGGGTAAAGCAGGGCAATCATCGGCAGGTTATATATTTCTTTTACCAGGTAAAAAAATAATGCAGCCCGGTCATCGCAATCGCTGTAGGTACTTAATAATGTCTGTTCTGGGGAGAAACGTTTTTCCATCCCGAAATTTTCACCGTCATCTTCATATAAAAAGCCATAACGGGTAAACCTCATCAGGTAATCAACACCTTTTTTCTGATCCATGCGTTTCAGGTTTTCTTTTAAGGTGGGAATAAGAGAGCTGTATGTTTCCCTGCTCAAAGGAATGTTAAAATAACTCTCAAAATCTACTACCGGATAGTTTTTGAAAATGGTTTGCACATCTTTATTAACTTTTAGCTTAAAATGATGGATTTTCTGACGGTAACTAAATTCGATATCTTTTTCCTGATAACTTTCCGGTTTGAAATCGGGCATTCTCGTTACCTTATAAGAAAATGGATTTTTAGCTTCTGGTATTATAATTTTAACGGGTTTGTAAGCATCGGCCTGTTTAAATAGTTTGCCATAATCGTGGTAATTTAAGCACATAAATTTTTTACCGTCAACCGTAAAAAACGGAATGTCGCTGATATCCTCTTCATTTCTCACATAAAAGATTACCTGATCATTGCCTACCGCTAACCTTGCATCGTAACCACATTTACTTAGTAAAAACCATTTGTATAAGGTATAGGCGAAATAATTATCTGCTTTTGGGCTAATCTGTTCGGCTGTTTTGCGGATTAATTGGTAATAAATCCAGTCGTTTAGATTATATTTTCTCTGGTATTTCTCTAAAGACGAAATAAGTGGTGTGTAATTGCCAGATGAGATACGATAGTAAAAGTTTGAAACAGCTGGTGTAGTTGCGGTTTTGGGTATAGGAAAAACGACTGAAGAATCGACACTAAAATTAAAGGTCCCATCATAAAAATCGAAAGAATAATTCTGTCCCTTCGAGATGACGGTATTCATCATCAGGCAAACGAACAAAATGGTCCTTAAAATATATGTGTACATCCCTCTTTTCAAACCGCGCTATATTTGGTTATATTAAATTTACTTATTATTAATATAAAAGCAACAATTTCTTTATGTGAACAATTTTTGCAGTGCTTAACCTAATGTTAATATTAAGGCCGATTCGCGGAGGTTAAAATTGTTTCATCATAGAAAATTATGGTGTTAGAAATTTCCTTCCATTGTATTAATAAATTCTATAAATAACATTTCAGTAATACCAATTTAACATAGTGGCTCTACTTTTGTGACATAAATATTTGGTTAGTATTTATAAAGTTTAGGTTAGTTGATAATAAAAAACCCAGATGGATGTCTGGGTTTTTTTTGCTTTTATTTATAGATTCTTGCCGAGCTTTTCGAGCATTTCTGGTGGGATATTATGCGTATCAACCACTAAGAAACCATCTAAACAATCAGAAAACTTAGGATCGATATTAAAAGAAATGATCTTTGCATTTAAGTTCATATACTGCCTTAGCAATACAGGGATTTTAATGTGTGAATTTTCAATATCGCCAATAATACTATCTAAATCTTTAAACGATTCGCTGCTATCAACCAGGGTATCGGTAGCAATAGGCAGTAAATCGGCTTTGAATTTATTTCGGGGTTTAACATATTTCGCCATTTCATAATCGAAATGGTTTTTGGTAATGTAATCAACTATTAAAGCTTTGCTAAATTTAGAAAAATTGTTGCTAATGCTCACCGGTCCGAACATATAACGGTACTGAGGATTATCGATCAGGTATTTTAAAATGCCTTTCCAAAGCAAAAACAATGGGAGCGGTTTACCCTGGTATTCTTTTCTGATCCACGATCTGCCCAGCTCGATCCCCTGCCTTAACATCGGGTAGAACTGATCTTTCATTTTAAACAGTTCTGACAGGTAGAAGCCACGGCGGCCCATGCTTTCTAAAATTTCATCTCCTTTACCAATCCGGTAAGCCCCCACAATATTTTCTAAATCTTTATCCCATATAAACAAGTGGTTATAGTAGATGTCGTAATTGTCGAGATCGATTTTTTTGTTGGTGCCTTCACCAACCTCACGGAAAGTAATTTCACGCAATCGGCCAATTTCTCTTAAAATATTCGGGATTTTTAAAGTCGGAACAATGTATACTTCGTAATTTTTCTCTGTCCAGACCCTGAAATCTTCCAGAACCGCCACCTCATTTTTAATTAAAAGCCTCGAAGTTTCTTCAATTACCTCAACAGGTTTCTTTTTGATCTTAAATAAGTTTAATGGGTTAAAGAGTTTTTTCTCTGTATCTAAACCAACACCAAGCGCATATGTACGGGCTCTTAAAAAGTCCATCAGTTTATTGCTGCTGTTCATATGCGAAATTTCAGACACGGCTATTGGTTTGCCAATCCGTACCTTAATGGTGCGCCCGTGTTTATTTAAAAACTCTGAAGGTAGCTTTGCTGTGCGCAGTGTAGGGTGTATGAAGCTTAAAATGTTAAAGAAAACACCGTTATTACCATGGAAATAAATAGGTACAACAGGTACTTTTGCTTTTGCAATCAGTTTTCCAACAACAGGGTGCCACATCCTATCGGTTACCTGTTGAGCATCTAATTTAAAGGTAGAAACCTCACCTGCAGGGAAAATACCAATTGGTGTTCCATTTCTAAGCAAATCAAATGTAGTTTTTAATCCACTGATGCTTGAAGAATGCTGCACATTTTCGAAAGGATTTACGGCAACAAAAAATTCATCAAGATTTGGTATTTTTTTCAAAATGAAATTTACCATTACCTTGGCATCAGGCCTAACCGTGCATAAAAGTTTAACTAAAGCCAAACCTTCTACACCACCATAAGGGTGATTTGCAATGGCAATAAAAGGGCCTGTTTTTGGAATACTGTTTAAATCATCATCATCAAATTCTATAGAAACACCAATGGTTTCTAATATCTTGTCTACAAATTCTAAGCCTTTAAAGTGTTGATTTTGAGCGAATACGTCGTTGATGTCGTTCAGTTTCATGATCTCCATCATCAAACCTGCTAAACCTGGTACACCTAGCTTATCTATCTTTGTTGCTTTCGCAAACTCAGATGTAGTTATGATCTTCATATAAAATTCTTAGATTGTTGATAGGCAAAACCTATTCTGTTTTGCAATCCCAAAAATAAGATTTATATTTATAATCCACATGTCATATCGCATCAATGAGAATTTGGTTCAACAAAAATTTTGGTGTTAGCAAAAGTGAATTCAACGGGCTATTGGTTCTAGTCTCTATTATTATTGTAATTAGGGCTACACCAGTTATATATGGTTATTATCAGCCAAATTTGAAAGATGATCCCAATCTTTTAGCACAAATTCAGAAAATAAGCATTACCGATCAGGTATATGCCAATACTATTCGGGATCGGATTGAAAATACAAATCCTAAAAAAACGGTTAAACTTTTCAAATTCAATCCCAACACTTTAGATGTAGAAGGTTGGCAAACTTTAGGTCTATCAGCAAAACAGGCGCAATCTATTATAAATTATACCGCTAAAGGCGGCAAATTTTACAAACCAGAAGATCTTCAGAAAATGTATACTATTTCGCCAGAAATGTATAAAAAGATACTGCCTTATGCCAACATACCCGATCAGCCCATCAATGCCTCAAAAAAGTATATGCCTTTTGAAAAAAAGGAATATGCTAAAAAAGTTTCAGTAATTGTTGATATTAATCAGGCAGACTCGACACAATTGGATGAAATTAAAGGCATTGGCGGAACTTTTGCGCTCAGGATTATTAAATACCGCGAACGTTTAGGTGGTTTTTACAAAAAAGAACAACTTCTTGAAGTTTATGGCTTAGACTCCAATAAATATGCAGAAATCAAAGATCAGATTGAAATCAGTAATATCCCGTTAAAAACAATAAATATAAACACAGCAACTTTTAACGATTTAAAGCGTAATCCATATCTTTCTTTCAAACAGATCAATGCCATTATTCAATACCGCAAGCAGCATGGCAATTATTCCGGCATAGCCGATCTGAAAAAGATTGTGCTCTTAAACCAGCAGGTAATCGATAAAATTACGCCTTACATTTCTTTTTAGAAGCAATATTTATTTTTGGTTTTGGAAAGCAAAACCCGTATTCCATAGGAAAGTTTCTTCCTGCTCTTCGCTTTACTCCGTTGCACTCCGTGTTCGCTGCGATCAGGTTTAGATACGCAGGACAGTGTGCTGCAAGCTTTTGCAAATAATTTAAAGGCACGTTGTTTCTGTACCTTGCAACCCCAAATCTTATTACCGGCCGCGCCACCTAAACCCAATGGGAGCGACACCAAGTAAAGCGGACAGTGGGGCTGAATAATGCCAAATGCTTCCGGCTAGCTTTCCTAAAAAACAAACCGTATTAAAGATTCCATTGTTTTGGAAAGCAAAACCTGTATTCCATAGGGAAATTTCTCCCTGCTCTTCGCTTTACTCCATTGTACTCCGTGTTCGCTGCGATCAGGTTTAGATACGCAGGATAGTACTGCAACCCTTTACACCAATTAAAGGCATGTTGTTTCTGCGCCCTGCAACCCCAAATCTGATTACTGGCCGTGCCACCTAAACCCAATGGAAGCGTGCACGAAGTAAAGCGTACAGTGGGACTGCATTATCCTAAACGCTTCGAGCTTGCTTTCCTAAAAAAGCAAACCGTATTTAAAGATTTTAAGCTGTTAATATTTTGTCCTTATTCAATTGAAACTTATTTTCTAAAATATTCGGTCAAAGTTGTAAATAAATAATAAAAACTTTCTACGTTAATTTCAAGCTTTAAAATTAACCGATAAACTTATTGAACCGAATACCATTTCATTCTGTAATTGCACAAATATTTAATGGTAACTAACTATCAAATAATTGTTTATAATTGCCATAACTAACTACAAAATATAAATTTAATGAGCGTAAGCTTCAATTTTTCAGAAACAGAAACTCAGCAGAGTGTAAAGGCCATGGTCCGCGATTTTGCAGAGAAAAACATTCGTCCACATATAATGGAATGGGATGAGGCACAGTATTTTCCTGTTGAATTGTTTAAACAGCTCGGGGAACTAGGTTTAATGGGCGTTTTAGTTCCCGAAGAATATGGTGGCTCCGGACTGGGCTATCAAGAGTATGTTGATATAATTGTAGAAGTAGCCCGGGTTTGTGGTTCAATCGGTTTATCATTAGCTGCACACAATTCTTTATGTACTGGCCATATTCTGGCATTTGCCAATGAAGAACAGAAACAAAAGTGGCTGCCGAAGCTCGCAACAGCCGAGTGGATTGGTGCCTGGGGATTAACTGAAGCCAATACAGGTTCGGATGCCTTAAGAATGATGACCACTGCGGTTGAAGATGGCGACGATTACATTATTAATGGGGCAAAAAATTGGATTACCCATGGCAAAAGCAGCGATATTGCGGTTGTTATGGTAAGAACAGGAGAGCAGGGGAGCTCGAAAGGGATTTCGGCCATTGTGGTAGAACGTGGTACACCTGGTTTTACCGCTGGGAAAAAAGAAAATAAACTGGGCATGCGGGCATCAGAAACCACAGAAATGATTTTTGATAATTGTCGCGTACCAAAAGCTAATTTGTTGGGCAATGTTGGCGAAGGCTTTAAACAGGCCATGAAGGTTTTAGACGGCGGAAGAATTTCTATTGCTGCATTGGCCTTAGGAATTGCAAAAGGTGCTTTTGATGCTGCTGTTGCCTATTCGAAACAACGCCAGCAGTTTGGTCAGCCAATCTCCAGCTTCCAGGCCATTAGTTTCAAACTTGCTGATATGGCTACAGAGATTGAAGCAGCAGAGTTATTGATCAGGCAGGCGGCAGATTTAAAGAACAGGCATTTGCCTATGACAAAAGAATCGGCAATGGCGAAATATTTTGCCTCAGAAGTTTCGGTAAGGGTAGCTACAGATGCCGTTCAGATATTTGGTGGTTATGGTTATACTAAAGACTTTCCGGTTGAGAAATTTTATCGGGATAGTAAGTTATGTACAATAGGAGAGGGAACATCAGAAATACAAAAAATTGTAATTGCCAGAGAAGTATTGTCGAGGTAGAGGGTTTGGGCTTAATGTCGATCACCTTAAACTTTACACTCTAAGCCTCAAACCTTATTAAAAACCAAATATATTATGAGTAATCCGGACGGTTTAACCACCTCCGGATTTTTTTTGTTTTAAAATTTTCAAAACCAAGCTGATTAAAACTATGTTTTTACTAAAGACTAAAGTTGTTTGGCGCTTAGCGGTAGGCGTTTGGAGCAGTTAAACAATTAACCGAATTAACCATTCTTGAAATATTGAACTAATGACTAATAAATAAAGAAAATGGCAAAGTATTCAGAAAAAGCAGGTGAGAAAGTAGAAAAAACCATGCATGAGATGAAAGAAGGTAAGCTTAAAAGCGGATCAGGTAAAAAAGTGACTTCCAAAAAGCAGGCTATTGCTATCGGCTTATCGGAAGCCAGGAAAGAAGGGGCGAAGGTGCCTAAAAAAGGTTAGAGGGTGAAAATTTATGGTATAGGGTTTTAAAGCTAATCTTCAGAATAATTGCCCCTAAACCCTAAACCATTTGCCTTATTGCGTTATATCTTTCGTGGTTAAAATGCTATCCACAACATAAACACTAAATCCACGCCATGGCAGGGTGTGTTTATATTCTTTGTAGTGTAATTCGAAAAATTTGCCACTATTGGCCATCATTTTTTCAGCAATTTCCTGATTAGCGATAGAAAATTCGAATTCGTTGTTCTGTAGCGTTCCTGTTTGCCTAGATTTTATTCCGCTCTGGATCAATTTCCCTTCGTAGGTTTTAAATATGTAGCCCTTTTTCACTACATAATTTAATTCGCCGGCTTTTACGCCTTCGCCAAAAACAAAGAAATAACGATAATAGCAAATTGCTACGAGTAAAATAACGACTATAACTGCGATAATTGAGCCTACTTTTTTGCCTGTTGTCATATGATATAATGTATATATAAATGTAGGTAAACAACAGTTTAGTTTAATGAATGATTTAAATAAAAATTTCTTTTTATAAATCTTTCTCATTTTCAATATTTTGCTTACATTTGCAGCCCCGATAACAAGGGAAAATTTAAAAACCACGAGAGGAGGTATTTCAGCGTTATGATCATTATCAACATTAAAGACGGCGAATCATTAGATAAAGCCCTTAAACGTTTCAAGAAAAAGTTTGAAAAAACTGGTGTATTGAGAGAACTACGTAGTCGCCAAGCATACGAGAAAAAATCCGTTGCTCGCCGTACTGAAATTAAACATGCTGTTTACATTCAGAATATGAATCAAGATACAACTGCATAGTTGTTTAAGATATAATATATTAAAGTCCCAATCGTTTGATTGGGACTTTTTTGTTTTAAAAAGAAATGAAAAACTTTACAATAAACAATTAATTAATGATTTCTTTATATCAAAACTATTTGTAACTTCATATCAATACCCCGCAAAAAGTTATTGAATGTTGCTAAAAAGTTTTATCACCTATTTAACTCACGAGAAGCGCTATTCTCCGCATACCGTTACTTCTTATCAAGCAGATTTGAATCAATTTGAAGAATTTGTTAAGCGATCGGAACTGGATTTTCTTGAGGTAAAACATACCCACCTGCGCAGTTATCTGGTTGAGCTGATGGAGGAAAAAATATCGGAACAGACCATTAATAGAAAACTTTCAGCTTTGCGGAGCTTTTATAAATTTTTGCATAGAGCCGGAAATATTGATCAAAATCCTACTGCTTTAATTAAAGCCCCAAAAATCCCTAAAAGGCTGCCTGTTTTTGTCGATGCACAAAAAATGGATCATTTATTAGATTCGGGGCAATATTTCGATGAAAGTTTTCCTTCCGTACGAGATCATTTGGTCATCGAACTGCTTTTTGGAACTGGTATGCGTTTAACAGAACTGCTGCAGTTAAAAGATACTGATATTGATATTTATTCAGGAACGATAAAAGTATTGGGTAAAAGGAATAAAGAAAGAATTATTCCTGTAAATAAACAGCTTATCAATCAGGTAAATACCTATATTGACCTAAAAAAGTTGCAAAACTTTAATAACAATTTGCTTATCTTAATCGTTACCAATACAGGTGCAGCGGCATATCCAAAATTAATATACCGTATTGTTACCTCATACCTAAACCACGTATCAACCAATGAGAAGAAAAGTCCCCACGTGCTCCGGCACAGTTATGCAACAAGCCTGTTAAATGCAGGAGCAGATCTGAATGCAATTAAAGAACTTTTGGGCCATGCCAGTTTAGCAGCAACCCAGGTTTACACCCATAATTCGATCGAAAGATTAAAAACAATTTATAAACAAGCCCATCCAAAGGCATAAAAAAAGGAGGAAAAATGAAAATCGGAGTTCAATCAATCCACTTCAGTGCAGACAGTAAGTTGTTAGATTTTATACAAAAAAAAGCAAATAAGCTAGATCAGTTTTTCGACCAGATTATTAGCGGGGAAGTGTATTTAAAGTTAGAGAATGTAGAGGACGAGGCCAATAAGATCAGTGAGATTAAACTCATTGTACCTGGAGGTACCCTCTTCGCTAAAGAACAATGTAAATCATTTGAAGAAGCCACAGATCTGGCAATCGAATCGTTAAGAAAGCAGATTACGAAACATAAAGATAAAACACGGGCGAAATTAAGTGAGCATAAAGCAATTTTAAGTGAAAGCGAAGCTGCTGACTATTAATAAGCCACAAAAATTATATAAGCGAAAGAGCGGTACAGTTAAATGTGCCGCTCTTTTTGTTTTTGATGATAACGCTCTTTGGTGTCGCCATCTCGAGCGAAGTGAAGCGTAGTCGAGAGACCTATCTTGAGTATACTTTTGATGTTTCGCTGCGCTTCAGTCGGGATGACGGCATTTCTTTATATCAGTTTTATATCAGTTTTCTCAAATAATTAAAGAAAACCGAGCGCTATTCGCGTATGTTGCTATCAACTAATTCTAATTTTTTAAACAATTCTCCATAAAGAAAGCCTGTCTTGCTACCTAAATTTCAACTTTATTGAAATTAATTCGTTCGTTATTTGTTGTTGATTATTGTGATTACGCATTATAATCACGTTTAAGAGGACAATAGCCGAAAAAAAAGGAAAAAAAATATTCAATTTTAAGCGATTGATTATTAAGCTTCTTCAGGCATATAATGAGCACTAACTAAAATAACTTCATTATTTTTTTCAAATTTATTTTGAAGTGAAATATAAGTGTGTATATTTGCATTCCCTTTCGGAAACGGTGTTAGGCCAAGAAGAAAAGGCTTGTTCTTTAAAAAGATAAAAGTTTTAAAAAAACACGTTAATAGTATGAAAAATGAAGATTTTTCGTATCATTGCACAAAATTTAAAGCCTCCTTAGCTCAGCTGGTAGAGCAACTGACTTGTAATCAGTAGGTCATTGGTTCGATTCCGATAGGAGGCTCTTTTTATTTTAAAGTGTTAGCATTTTAAAGTAAAAGATGGGGAGATTCCAGAGCGGCCAAATGGGACAGACTGTAACTCTGTTATCGCAAGATTTCGAAGGTTCGAATCCTTCTCTCCCCACACTTTAAATGAATGACCAAATGTTTTAATGATAGAATAATTCTCTCATTCTTTCATTCAATCAATCACTGGTTTTTAAAAGCGGAAGTAGCTCAGTTGGTAGAGCGATAGCCTTCCAAGCTATAGGTCGCGAGTTCGAACCTCGTCTTCCGCTCCAATAAAAATTAGAAAGTGGGCAGTTATCGGTAACAGTTTTAACATAGTTAAAACTAAATAAGCTGGAACTGGAAACTAAAAAGCCGACTTAGCTCAGCGGTAGAGCACTTCCTTGGTAAGGAAGAGGTCGTGGGTTCAATTCCCATAGTTGGCTCAGGTATAATAAAGCTTTGTTAAATCTGTTTAATAAGCAGAGTAGACAAGGTTTTTTGTGTTGAAATAACAATAAATAAAAAATAATAAAAAGTTAACCTACTAATTAGTTATAAATAAAATGGCAAAAGAAAAATTTGACCGCAGTAAACCGCACTTAAACATCGGTACAATCGGTCACGTCGATCACGGTAAAACAACTTTAACAGCAGCTATTACAAAAGTTTTGGCTGATGCTGGTTTAACTGAGGCACGTTCATTCGATTCAATTGACTCTGCTCCAGAGGAAAAAGAAAGAGGTATTACAATCAATACAGCTCACGTTGAGTATTCAACAGCTAACCGTCACTATGCACACGTTGACTGTCCAGGTCACGCGGATTACGTGAAAAACATGGTTACTGGTGCTGCTCAGATGGACGGTGCAATTATCGTTGTTGCTGCTACTGATGGTCCAATGCCACAAACTCGCGAGCACATCCTATTAGCTCGTCAGGTTGGTGTACCTTCATTAGTTGTATTCATGAATAAAGTGGATATGGTTGATGATCCTGAATTATTAGAATTAGTAGAAATGGAAGTTCGTGAATTATTATCATTCTACGAATTCCCAGGTGATGATATTCCTGTAATCCAAGGTTCTGCATTAGGTGGATTAAACGGCGATCCTAAATGGGTTGGTAAAATTATGGAATTAATGGATGCTGTTGATAGCTACATTCCAATTCCTCCACGTTTAACTGATCTTCCATTCTTAATGCCTGTTGAAGACGTATTCTCAATTACTGGTCGTGGTACTGTTGCTACTGGTCGTATTGAGCGTGGTGTAATCAACTCTGGAGATCCAGTTGAGATCTTAGGTATGGGTGCTGAGAACTTAAAATCTACAGTAACTGGTGTTGAGATGTTCCGTAAAATCTTAGATTACGGTGAAGCTGGTGATAACGTAGGTTTATTGTTACGTGGTATTGAGAAAACTGATATCCGTCGTGGTATGGTAATCTGTAAACCAGGTTCAGTAACTCCTCACACTGATTTCAAAGCTGAGATCTATGTATTATCAAAAGCAGAAGGTGGTCGTCACACACCATTCTTTAACAAATACCGTCCTCAATTCTATTTCCGTACAACAGACGTTACTGGTGAGATTTCATTAGCTGAAGGTACTGAGATGGTAATGCCAGGTGATAACGTTACAATCACTGTAAAGTTGATCAACGCTATCGCAATGGAAAAAGGTCTACGTTTCGCTATCCGTGAAGGTGGTAGAACAGTAGGTGCTGGTCAGGTAACTGAAATTTTAAAATAAATCCTAAATCCCGGTTTACCGGGACTTAAGAAAAAATAAGAAAAGCGAAGTGTTTGGGTACACTTAAACACTTCGCTTTCTAAATACGGGAATAGTTCAACGGTAGAATAGAGGTCTCCAAAACCTTTGATCAGGGTTCGAATCCTTGTTCCCGTGCTCAAAACAGTGGTTGAGTAATTGAATGAGTGAATGATTGAATTTGAAAGTTAGCTTTCGAATATTATCATTCACTCATTTAGTCATTCTGTCATTCAATAAATTAAATATGGCTAAAGTAGTTGAGTTTATAAAAGAATCGTACGATGAAATGACCCAGAAGGTTACATGGCCTACCTGGGGCGAACTGCAAAGTTCTGCAATTCTTGTATTAGTGGCTTCTTTAATTATTGCATTGGTTATTTTTGCAATGGATAAAGGATCAACATTTGTGTTAGATACTTTTTATAAATCACTTTCTAATTAATATTTACTAATGAGCGATCTAAAGTGGTACGTTGTAAGGGCTGTTAGCGGTAAAGAAAAGAAAGTAAAGCAGTACATTGATGCTGAGATCAGCCGTTTAGGTTTCTCTCATTTGGTTCCGCAGGTTTTAATACCAATGGAAAAATACTACCAAATGAAAGATGGTAAAAAAATTGCCAAAGAACGTAACTTTTATCCAGGCTATGTTTTAATCGAAGCTACATTAGATGGAGAATTAGAACATATCATTAAAGGAATTAATAGTGTGATTGGTTTCTTAGGTGATAAAGCTGGTAATCCTATCCCAATGCGCCAGGCAGAAGTTAACCGTATTTTAGGTGTGGTTGATGAAATGAGCGAGCAAGGCGAAACCATGAATGTACCTTACTATGTTGGCGAAGGTATTAAAGTGATGGACGGACCTTTCAATGGTTTCTCAGGTATTATCGAAGAGGTAAACGAAGAGAAGAAAAAACTGAAAGTAATGGTTAAAATCTTCGGTCGTAAAACTCCACTTGAGCTTAACTACATGCAGGTAGAAAAAGAATAAGAAATTTTTTAAAATAAAATAAGACCGCAAGATTTACTTTTTGCGGTTTTTTCTTTTTAATGTTTTTTTAAATTGCTTACAAAAACCTAAGTTTTAAGCTGTAAGAACAAAGGAGTTATCTTTATTTGAGATTGAAAAGATTGCATATCCTATAATTGTATAGTCGGTAGAATGGTTGTTCTTAACCGTTATATCAGGTATATTCCTAATATGTTATACATTTAAAAATATATTTCGCTGTATCTATTGCAGTAATGTAAGATTATCCATATCTTTGCAGTCCTTTAAGCTTTATAGGAGCTATAAGGAATTAAATGTTACATGCTTCCAATATTTAACATTGAGTTTTAAATAAACAAAAAACACAAAATGGCAAAAGAAGTCAGTGCAATGATCAAATTACAGATCAAAGGCGGAGCGGCAAATCCATCGCCACCAGTAGGACCTGCATTAGGTGCTAAAGGGGTGAATATCATGGAGTTTTGCAAACAGTACAACGCTCGTACCCAAGATAAAGCAGGTAAAGTATTGCCAGTTGTAATTACTGTTTATGCTGATAAGTCATTCGATTTCATCATCAAAACCCCTCCGGTAGCTATTCAGTTAAAAGATGCTACTAAATTACAGAGTGGTTCTGCTGAGCCTAACCGTAAGAAAGTTGGGTCGGTGACCTGGGACCAGATTAAAGTTATTGCTGAGGATAAAATGCCTGATTTAAATGCATTTACAATCGAATCAGCAATGAGTATGGTTGCTGGAACAGCACGCAGTATGGGAATCACCGTTTCTGGTGACGCACCCTGGAACAATTAATTAAAAAACAGTTTACAACAGTGGCGAAATTAACTAAAAATCAAAAAAAGGCACATGCTAAAATAGAAGCTGGTAAAGCTTATACTTTGAAGGATGCTGCTGCTTTGGTAAAAGAAATCACTACTACTAAATTCGATGCTTCAGTTGATATTGATGTATCTTTAGGAGTAGATCCGCGTAAAGCCAATCAAATGGTACGTGGTATTGCTACTTTACCACACGGAACAGGTAAAACTGTACGTGTTTTAGCTTTAGTAACTCCTGATAAGGAAGAAGAAGCGAAAGCAGCTGGCGCAGACTTCGTAGGTTTAGACGAGTATGTAGCTAAAATTGAAGGTGGTTGGACCGATGTAGACATTATTATCACTACACCAGCTTGTATGGCTAAGGTAGGTAAATTGGGCCGTGTTTTAGGTCCAAGAAACTTAATGCCTAATCCAAAATCTGGAACAGTAACTAACGAAGTTGGTAAAGCTGTAACAGAAGTTAAAGCAGGTAAAATTGATTTTAAAGTAGACAAAACGGGTATCATACACGCCTCGATAGGAAAAGTATCATTCCCAGCAGATAAAATTTATGAGAATGCACTTGAGATTATTCAAGTAATTTCTAAATTAAAACCATCTGCTGCAAAAGGAACTTATTTTAAGAGCATTCACGTGTCTTCTACAATGAGTCCTGGGATTGCAATTGAAACAAAATCAGTAGCGGGGATCTAATCATGAACAGAGAAGAAAAAACGAAGTAGTTTTAGAACTACAAGGACAAATGCAAGAGTTTGGCAATTTCTATATTGCTGATACATCTAGCCTTTCTGTAGAGCAGATCAATAACATCCGCCGCAAATGTTTCGAAGGTGATATCGTAATGAAGGTTGCTAAAAACTCTTTAATCCGCAAAGCGATTGAAGGTTTAGATGGCGATGCTTCTGAGATATACGAAGCGCTTAAAGGTTCATCATCATTATTATTCTCAAAAACAGCAAACGCTCCGGCTAAGTTGATTAAAACTTTGAGAAAAACTTCTGATAAACCTGTGCTTAAAGCAGCATATATAGATTCATCAGTATACGTTGGCGACGATCAATTGAATAACTTAGTAAGCTTAAAATCAAGAGAAGAGCTTATTGGCGATATCATTGGATTATTACAGTCACCAGCTAAAAATGTTCTATCTGCACTTCAATCAGGCGGTAGCAAAATTGCAGGAATTGTTAAAACTCTTCAAGAAAGAGAAGGTTAACGAACACCTTAAGTTCGCAAATTAAACAAAATTATTACACACGTAAATTTTTAAAATCTTAATAAAATGGCAGATTTAAAAGCGTTTGCTGAGCAATTAGTAAACTTAACAGTAAAAGAAGTTAATGAATTAGCTCAAATCTTAAAAGATGAGTATGGTATTGAGCCTGCAGCTGCTGCTGTAGTTGCTGGTCCTGCTGCTGGTGGTGATGCACCTGCTGCTGCTGCAGAAAAAACATCTTTTGATGTAATCTTAAAAGAAGCTGGTGGTCAGAAATTAGCAGTTGTAAAACTTGTTAAAGACTTAACTGGTTTAGGTTTGAAAGAAGCTAAAGACTTAGTGGACGGAGCACCAAAAGAATTAAAAGCTGGTGTTGCTAAAGACGAAGCAGAAGCTCTTAAAAAACAATTAGAAGAAGCTGGAGCAGTAGTTGAGATTAAGTAATCACTTAACTTAGCTAAGCTAAAAATGTATTAGACACCGACTGAAAATGTCGGTGTCTTTACCTGTTTATAAACATCTCATTTTGTTTGGTTAATGAGCCTGTTTAAAATCTGAACCAAACAAATAGTTTATTCTTAAACTAAAATCTTTTAGTCCATTGGCAAAGACAGTCGAACAAAGAGTAAATTTTGCAACTAGTAAGCACATTATAGACTATCCGGATTTTCTGGATGTGCAATTGCAATCATTCAGAGAATTTTTCCAGATAGATACCACATCAGACGACCGCTCAAGCGAGGGTTTGTTTAAAGTGTTTGCTGAAAACTTTCCAATAACAGATTCAAGAAATATCTTCGTATTGGAGTTTCTTGATTATTTTGTTGATCCGCCACGTTACGATATACACGAGTGTATTGAGCGTGGATTAACCTACAATGTTCCATTAAAAGCAAAGCTTAAGCTTTCTTGTAATGATGTAGAACATGAAGATTTTGAAACCATTATCCAGGATGTGTACTTAGGTACTATCCCGTATATGACACCAAAAGGTACGTTTGTTATCAACGGTGCAGAACGTGTTATCGTTTCGCAATTACACCGTTCTCCAGGAGTGTTCTTCGGCCAAAGCCGCCACACTAACGGAACCAAATTGTACTCTGCACGTGTAATTCCTTTCAAAGGTTCATGGATCGAGTTTGCTACAGACGTTAATAACGTGATGTATGCTTATATCGATCGTAAGAAAAAATTCCCGGTTACCACTTTATTACGTGCTATCGGTTACGATTCTGATAAAGACATCTTGGAACTTTTTGATCTTGCTGACGAAGTAAAAGTTAGTAAATCTGGTTTAAAGAAATATATCGGTCGTAAACTTGCGGCAAGGGTATTGAAAAAATGGGTTGAAGATTTTGTTGATGAAGATACCGGTGAGGTAGTTTGTATCGACCGTAATGAAGTGATTCTTGAAAGAGAAACCGTTTTAGAAGACGAACACATTGATATGGTTATCGAAGCTGGCGTAAAAAGCATTATCTTATCGAAAGAGGATGGCGCAAGTCAGGCTGATTATACCATTATATATAATACATTACAAAAAGATACCTCAAACTCAGAAAAAGAAGCTGTAGAAAACATCTATCGTGCTTTGCGTAACGCAGAACCACCTGATGAGGAAACAGCGCGTGGTATCATTGATCGTTTATTCTTTTCTGATAAACGTTATGATTTAGGAGATGTTGGTCGTTACCGCATCAACCGTAAATTAAAAATGAATACCCCTGATGAGGTTAAAGTTTTAACAAAGGCAGATATTATTGCAATTGTTAAATATCTGATCAAATTGATCAACTCAAAAGAGGAAGTGGATGATATCGATCACTTGTCTAACCGTCGTGTACGTACGGTAGGTGAACAATTGTACGCACAATTTGGTGTTGGTTTAGCCCGTATGGCCAGAACAATCCGTGAGCGTATGAACATTCGCGATAACGAGGTGTTTACACCAACTGATTTGATTAACGCCCGTACGTTATCATCTGTTATCAACTCTTTCTTTGGTACCAACCAGTTATCGCAGTTCATGGATCAAACCAATCCATTAGCAGAGATTACTCACAAACGCCGTTTATCGGCATTAGGTCCAGGTGGTTTATCACGTGAGCGTGCCGGTTTCGAGGTGCGTGACGTTCACTATACCCACTATGGTCGTTTATGTACGATTGAAACGCCAGAGGGACCAAATATTGGTTTGATTTCATCACTTTGTGTGCATGCAAAAATCAATAATTTAGGTTTCATTGAAACACCATACAAACGTGTTGAAGATGGTAAAGTAGTTGTTGATTCAGACGTTATTTATTTATCAGCAGAAGATGAAGATGGTAAAACCATCGCTCAGGCAAATGCAGAGTACGATGATAAAGGTAACTTTACCACACCACGTGTTAAAGCACGTTACGAGGGTGACTTCCCGATTATTGAGCCTGAGAAATTAGACTTAATGGACGTTGCGCCTAACCAGATTACTTCAATTGCTGCTTCGTTAATTCCATTCTTGGAACATGATGATGCGAACAGGGCTTTGATGGGATCAAACATGCAACGTCAGGCCGTGCCATTGTTACGTCCTGAAGCACCAATTGTTGGTACAGGTTTAGAAGGTCGCGTTGCACGTGACTCGAGAACGCTGATCAACGCAGAAGGTGACGGTGTTGTAGAGTATGTTGATGCTAACGAAATCACTATTAAATATGAACGTAACGAAGATGATCGTTTAGTTTCATTTGAAGGCGATAGCAAAACTTACCGTTTAATTAAATTCAAAAAAACCAACCAGAATACTTGTATCAACTTAAAACCAATCGTTAAGAAAGGTCAGAAAGTTACCAAAGGACAAGTGCTTTGCGAAGGTTATGCAACTGAAAATGGTGAATTGGCATTAGGTAGAAACTTGAAAGTGGCGTTTATGCCTTGGCAAGGTTTCAACTTTGAGGATGCGATTGTAATCAACGAGCGTATTGTTCGTGATGACGTTTTCACTTCATTGCATATTGAAGAGTTTGAATTAGAAGTACGTGATACTAAACGTGGAGAAGAGGAATTAACACCAGATATCCCGAACGTTTCTGAAGAGGCTACTAAAGACCTTGATGAAAACGGTATTATCCGTATCGGTGCTGATGTAAAAGAAGGCGATATTTTAATTGGTAAGATTACGCCAAAAGGAGAATCTGATCCTTCGCCGGAAGAGAAATTACTACGCGCTATTTTTGGTGATAAAGCAGGTGATGTTAAAGATGCGTCTTTAAAAACTCCTCCTTCAATCCAAGGTGTGGTAATTGATACTAAATTATTCAGCCGTGCTAAGAAAACTACAAAAGCTGAAGAAAAATCAGCAATTGAGAAATTAGACAAAGGATATAACAATATCACTGAGAAATTAAAAGCTGAATTAGTTGACAAATTATTCACCATTGTAAATGGAAAAACATCGCAAGGTGTATACAACATTTACAAGGAACTATTGGTTGCTAAAGGAGCTAAGTTTACGCAGAAAATTTTAGCCGAACTTAATTATGATCACATTAGCCCTAACAAATGGACTACTGATGATGATAAAAATGAGCTGATTAAAATGTTGCTGCATAACTATGGTATCCGTGTTAATGAAGAACTTGGTGCTTACAAACGCGATAAATTCGCAATTAGTGTAGGTGATGAGCTTCCATCGGGTATTGTACAAATGGCAAAAGTTTATGTTGCTAAAAAACGTAAGTTAAAAGTAGGTGATAAAATGGCGGGTCGCCACGGTAACAAAGGTATTGTTGCACGTATTGTACGTGATGAAGATATGCCTTTCTTAGCTGATGGTAGCCCGGTTGATATCGTGTTGAACCCACTAGGTGTACCTTCACGTATGAACCTTGGTCAGATCTACGAAACCGTATTGGCATGGGCTGGTAAAGAATTGGGTGTTAAATTTGCCACTCCGATTTTTGATGGTGCTACGCACGATGAGGTGGAAGAATGGATTGCTAAAGCAGGTGTTCCAGCTTCAGGAAAAACCTACTTATACAATGGTTTAACAGGTGAGCGTTTCGATCAGACTACAACTGTAGGTATTATCTACATGTTGAAATTAGGTCACATGGTTGATGATAAGATGCACGCCCGTTCAATCGGACCATACTCATTAATTACACAACAACCACTGGGTGGTAAAGCCCAGTTTGGTGGTCAGCGTTTTGGTGAGATGGAGGTTTGGGCATTAGAGGCATTCGGTGCAGCTAATATTCTTCAAGAGATCTTAACCGTTAAGTCGGATGATGTAATCGGAAGGGCCAAAACTTACGAAGCCATTGTTAAAGGTGAAAACCTACCAACACCAGGTGTACCAGAATCGTTCAACGTATTGGTACATGAGTTACGTGGATTAGGTTTAGATATTACGTTAGACTAAGTATTAAGTATTAAAGTATCAAGTATCAAGACGGGTAATCCGATCTTGATACTTGATGCGAAATACTTGCTACTCAAAACAAAAAGATATGTCTTACAAAAAGGATAATAAATTAAAAAGCAATTTCACATCAATCACGATTAGCTTATCGTCTCCAGAAATTATTTTGGAACGTTCAAGCGGTGAGGTGTTGAAACCAGAAACCATTAACTACCGTACTTACAAACCTGAGCGTGATGGTTTGTTCTGTGAGCGTATTTTTGGTCCGGTAAAAGATTACGAATGTCATTGCGGTAAATACAAACGTATCCGTTATAAAGGTATTGTTTGCGATCGTTGTGGTGTTGAAGTAACTGAAAAGAAAGTACGTCGTGAGCGTATGGGCCACATTGCTTTAGTGGTTCCTGTTGCACACATCTGGTACTTCCGCTCTTTACCAAACAAAATCGGTTATTTATTAGGTTTACCTACTAAAAAATTAGATTTAATTATCTATTACGAGCGTTATGTAGTTATCCAGTCGGGCTTAATGGCCGAGGAAGGTATCAACTATATGGACTTCTTAACAGAGGAAGAATATTTAGATATCTTAGATAAATTACCTAAAGAAAACCAATATTTAGACGATAAAGATCCTAATAAATTCATCGCCAAAATGGGTGCTGAAGCATTAGAAGATTTATTAAAACGTATTGATTTAGATACTTTATCTTACGACTTACGTCACCAGGCAGCTAACGAAACTTCTCAACAGCGTAAAAATGAGGCTTTAAAACGCCTTCAGGTTGTTGAAGCTTTCCGTGGTGCCAATACACGTATCGAGAATCGCCCTGAGTGGATGATTGTTAAAATCGTTCCGGTTATTCCACCAGAATTACGTCCGTTGGTTCCATTAGAAGGTGGTCGTTTCGCTACTTCCGATTTAAATGATTTATACCGTCGTGTAATTATCCGTAACAACCGTTTAAAACGTTTGATCGAGATTAAAGCACCAGAGGTAATTTTACGTAACGAAAAACGTATGTTGCAGGAAGCTGTAGATTCGTTGTTCGATAACTCACGTAAGGTTAACGCGGTAAAAACTGAAGGTAACCGTGCCTTAAAATCACTTTCAGATATTTTGAAAGGTAAACAAGGTCGTTTCCGTCAGAACTTATTAGGTAAACGTGTGGATTATTCAGCTCGTTCGGTAATTGTTGTAGGGCCTAGCCTTAAATTACACGAGTGCGGTATTCCTAAAGATATGGCTGCTGAGCTTTACAAACCGTTCATTATTCGTAAGATGATTGAGCGTGGTGTAGTAAAAACAGTTAAATCTGCTAAGAAAATCGTTGATAGAAAAGATCCATTAGTTTGGGATATTTTAGAAAATGTATTAAAAGGTCACCCGGTATTATTAAACCGTGCACCTACGCTACACAGATTAGGTATCCAGGCTTTCCAGCCAAAATTAATTGAAGGAAAAGCAATCCAGTTACACCCATTAGTTTGTACCGCATTCAACGCCGATTTTGATGGTGACCAGATGGCTGTTCACTTACCGTTAGGTAATGCAGCAATTTTGGAAGCCCAGGTATTAATGTTGGCTGCACACAACATCTTAAACCCTGCAAATGGTACGCCAATTACAGTACCTTCTCAGGATATGGTTTTGGGTCTTTATTACATTACTAAAGGCCGCAGAACAGATGAAACTAGAGTTGTAAAAGGACAGGATTCTGCTTTCTATTCTCCAGAAGAAGTTATTATTGCTTATAACGAGAAAGAATTAGACTTGCATGCATTTATCAAAGTAAGGGTAAATGTTAAACAAGCAGATGGTTCTATCGTTAATAAATTAACTGAAACTACGGTAGGTAGGGTATTGTTCAACCAAATGGTTCCTGAAGAGGTTGGTTATATCAATGAATTATTAACCAAAAAATCTTTAAGGGATATTATTGGTGAAGTAGTGAAAATGACTGGTATGGCCCGTGCTTCTCAATTCTTAGATGATATCAAAGAATTAGGTTTCAAAATGGCATTCCAAGGAGGTTTATCGTTCAACCTACAAGACGTAAACATCCCGGTAGAAAAACATACTTTATTAGAACAGGCAGCAGCTGAGGTTGAAGAGGTAAGAAACAACTATAACATGGGTTTCATTACCAACAACGAGCGTTACAACCAGATTATCGATATCTGGACCCGTATCAACAACAGGTTAACTACTTTCGTTATGACTCAGTTATCATCAGATAACCAAGGTTTTAACTCAGTTTACATGATGCTTGATTCAGGTGCACGTGGATCTAAAGAGCAGATTCGTCAGCTTTGCGGAATGCGTGGTTTGATGGCGAAACCTCAAAAATCAGGTTCAGGTGGCGATATCATTGAAAACCCGATCTTATCAAACTTTAAAGAAGGTTTATCGGTATTAGAGTACTTTATCTCTACTCACGGTGCGCGTAAAGGTTTGGCGGATACGGCGTTAAAAACGGCGGATGCGGGTTACTTAACCCGTCGTTTACATGATGTGGCACAGGATATGATTGTTAACGATAACGATTGTGGTACCTTAAGAGGTATGTATACCACTGCGTTAAAAGATAACGAAGATATTGTTGAACCATTATACGATAGGATTTTAGGTCGTACTTCATTACATGATGTGTACAATCCATTGGATAACACTTTATTGGTAGGTGCGGGCGAAGATATTAACGAAGATGTAGCTAAATTGATCGAAGAATCTCCATTAGAAGGTATCGAGATCCGTTCAGTATTAACTTGCGAATCTAAACGTGGAGTTTGTGCATTATGTTATGGCCGTAACCTGGCATCTGGTAAACGTGTTCAAAGAGGTGAGGCAGTTGGTGTAATTGCAGCACAGTCAATCGGTGAGCCGGGTACACAGTTAACACTTCGTACTTTCCACGTGGGTGGTACTGCATCAAACATTGCTGCAGAATCTAACATCGTAGCTAAGTTTGATGGTGTTGTTGAGTTCGAAAATATCCGTACAGTAGATACACAAACAGAAGATGGAACAGTACAGGTTGTATTGGGCCGTTCAGGTGAGTTTAGAATTGTTGAGCCAGGAAGCGGTAGAGTTATCGTAACCAACAACATTCCGTACGGAGCTTTCTTATTCGTTAAAGAGGGTGATAAAGTAACTAAAGGCGATAAAATTTGTTCGTGGGATCCGTACAACGCGGTTATCCTTTCAGAGTTTGCTGGTAAAGCACAATTCGATGCCATTATTGATGGTGTAACTTACCGCGAAGAATCTGATGAGCAAACTGGTCACCGCGAAAAAGTGATTATCGATACCCGTGATAAAACGAAAAACCCTTCAGTTCAGATCGTTGACAAAAAAGGAGAGTTTATCAAAGGTTATAACATCCCGGTAGGTGCACACGTTTCAGTTGATGAAGGTGAAACGATCCAAACAGGTCAGATTATCGCTAAGATTCCTCGTGCAACTGGTAAAACCCGGGATATTACGGGTGGTTTACCTCGTGTAACGGAATTATTCGAAGCACGTAACCCATCTAACCCAGCTGTAGTAACTGAAATTGATGGTGTGGTAACTTTAGGTGGTGTTAAACGTGGTAACCGTGAGATCACAATCGAATCTAAAGATGGTGAAGTTAAAAAATACCTGGTTCCATTATCGAAACACATCCTTGTACAGGATAACGACTTTGTGAAAGCAGGTATGCCATTATCTGATGGTTCAATTTCTCCTGCTGATATCCTTGCAATTAAAGGACCTGCTGCAGTTCAGGAATATTTAGTAAATGGTATTCAAGAGGTTTATCGTTTACAAGGTGTGAAAATTAATGATAAACATTTCGAGGTGATTGTTCACCAGATGATGCAGAAAGTTCACATCGAAGATCCGGGAGATACTATTTTCTTAGAAAACAATGCAGTAGATCGTTGGGACTTCTCAGAAGAAAACGATGCCATGTACGACAAGAAAGTTGTTGAAGATGCAGGCGATTCGACTGAATTCAAACCAGGTCAGATTGTTTCATTACGTAAATTAAGAGATGAAAATTCTCAGTTAAAACGTAAAGATTTAAAACAGATTACGGTGAGAGATGCAAGACCGGCAACTGCGAGTTCTATCTTACAAGGTATTACACGTGCATCATTAGGTACTAAATCGTTCATTTCTGCGGCTTCGTTCCAGGAAACTACGAAAGTATTAAATGAGGCAGCAATTGCAGGTAAACGCGATAATATGTTAGGCTTGAAAGAAAACGTGATCGTAGGTCACTTAATCCCTTCAGGTACTGGTGTACGTGGTTACGAAAGAATCATTGTTGGTTCTCAAGAAGAATACGATAAATTATTAGCTTCGAAACAAGAAGAAGTAGAAGCTTAATATTTAAACGCATGATAATTGAAACCCCGGCATTTTGCCGGGGTTTTTTTATGATTTTATAAGGTCTAAGTATTCCTTGAATTCCTGATTGGAAAACATGCGTCTGAAACTTGGTTTTTTTTCAAATGAAATTTCCAATTTATTCAGTTCATAATTAAAACCACCTGAAAAATACATTAGCTGGTTTTGCTTAATGTAATCTGTTTTATTTTCATAGCGTCTTGTATACCGTTCCGTCATGCTTTCCCAAGAGTAATTGTGGCAAATGCTACATTTATGAAATTCATAATTACTTATGGCCTTAAATCCACATATATCACAAAAATAAAATGACTTTAACAGCTCTTTTATATAATTGTTTAGATCCTGCTTTTTCTTTAAGCATTCACTAGGTATATTCTTCAAGAAATTGATCCAATTTAAATCATCGTGATGTAGCGATACTAATGCTATTTCTTTTAAATATTGTGAAGAGAAATTTGGTTTAAGTTCTATATAAATACTCGAAAGCATTTCAGACTTTTTGCTAAATTCTACATGCCCGCGATAATCTGCAAAACCATTTAGTTCTAAAATATCTGACCAGTTAAATCTTTCCTCTTTGGTTGTAAAACCAAATTGATCTATATTAACTATTTTAGGGTATGCATCTATATAATGGGTTAAACAGAGTGTTTGATCCGAATATCCTGGAGTACATTGTTTTCCATTATCTCCGCAAATCATGCAAGATTGATTGATTTTTTCTTCAAATTCATTAAATGCTGAAATAAAAGTGGAGAACTTTTCATCAGCTATTACATAAACAAATTTTCCATACTTTTCTTTAGCGGTAAATATGATTGTTTCATCCCAGCCTTTACTTAAAAGTGTTGTTAGCAACTCCCTTAAAAGCGGCATCCAACCATCATAAGAAGGTAAATTATTAAATATATAATTATCTATTTGAGTGCTGGTCATAATATTTTAAGTTTATCCTTCATTACACTTTATACAATATTAAATATTATCGTAAGTTAAAATACATTGATTAGGAAAACTCTGTAAATTTATATCGTTTCACCGTAGTGGCAAAGCCCAATTATCCCATCTCTATGAAGAAAATTTTAGTCCTATTGTTCCTCTGCTTCCATGCAATTGCCTTTGGGCAGCATAAGCAGCCTAACATCATATTTATACTTTCTGATGATCATGCTTATCAAGCGATAAGTGCCTACGGAAATAAATTAATTAAGACACCAAATATTGATAGACTTGCAAAGTCTGGCACTTTGTTTAACAATGCAATTGTATCAAATGCCATTTGTGGACCAAGCCGTGCGGCATTTATTACCGGGCAGTACAGTCATAAAAATGGCTATAAGGTTAATGATGGTGTGTTAGATACCAACCAGCGGTTTTTACCACAGATATTGAGCGAAAATGGCTATCAAACTGCCTGGATTGGGAAATGGCATTTAGGAAGTCTTCCAAAGGGTTTTGATTATTGGAATGTAATGCCGGTTCAGGGACATTATTTTAATCCTGATTTTATAAACCAAAAAAATGATACTTTATTGTACCATGGTTATGTAACAGAGGTTATAACCGAATTGACAAAAGATTATTTAAACAAAAGAAACCCTGATAAGCCTTTTTTCCTGGTGGTAGGGGAAAAGGCCACGCACAGAGAGTGGTTACCCGATTTACAAGACCTTGGCGCTTACGATTCGATTAAGTTTCCTTTACCCACAACATTTTATGATGATTATAAAGGAAGAATAGCTGCATCTAAACAATTAATGAGTGTTGGTGATGCAATGACAATTAAGACAGATTTAAAAATCAATCAACCTTTTGGAGAAAAAGTGAATGTAAGTGGCAGGGCGGCAAAACCTGCAATAAAAGGAAAAGAGATTGAAGAGTCAATGATACGTTACTATCAACAAGGAGAGTATTCACGTATGGATAGTCTGCAAAGTAAAGCGTACCGTACATATTATGGCCAACTTTCGAAAGCGTTTCAAGAACTTCATTTAACGGGTAATGCACTAAAGGAGTGGAAGTTTCAACGATATATGAAGGATTACTATGCTACGGCAAAATCACTGGATAGAAATATTGGAGAAATACTAGATTATTTGGACCGTAATGGCTTGAGCGAAAATACTATTGTTGTTTACGCTTCAGATCAAGGATTTTACCTGGGCGAACACGGTTGGTTTGATAAACGTTTTATCTACGAGGAATCACTTCGTACACCATTCATAATCAGAGTGCCCAAGCTTTCGGCGATGAAAGATAAAAAATTAAATCAAATCATTTCAAATGTTGATTGGGCTCCAACAATCCTTGATTTTGCTGGTGTGGCAAAACCAGGTTTTATGCAAGGTAAATCTTTCTTGCCCATATTAGAAAATCCAGAAATAAAGAACTGGTCTAAAGAAGGTGCTTATTATCACTATTATGAATACCCGGGACCGCATTATGTTTCTCCACATTTTGGTATTCGGACTGATAGGTATGTTCTGGCCCGTTTTTATACAGGCACAGAAGCTTGGGAATTGTATGATTTGAAAAAAGATCCTAAGGAATTGAAAAACATAATTGAGGACAAAAACTATAGCGCCATTAAAAATGATCTTAAAAAGAAACTTAAAGCATTAATTATTGCCTATGATGATAAAGAAGCTTTAAAAGTTTTTAATCAGAATTTATAGCGTTTTGCCGAGGTTTTGAGTATTCGTTTTGTTAGCATTTATTAATCGTCTGCGTAGTTCGGCCTACCAGCCCATTAATGAACGACAGTAAAATTACCAAATCCGAGGATTTGGTAATTTAATTAACAATCGAACCTGATAGATATATAATTAAAAAAGTAATTTCAGCAAAATATAGGGCAAGTAAAGCAGCAACTATTATGACAATAAAAGAGTATTAGTTATTGCGGAGTTAGATTTTTAGAAAAATAACTTTTTAAAACGCTGTAAAATTTAATTTTATTTAAAACAATATGCTTTAAATTCCGCCATTAAGCAGCGGAATTTTCTATTTTTGAACTATTATGGAAGAACAACAAAACGATAATCAATTAAATATAGAGTTATCTGAAGAAATTGCTGAAGGAATTTTTTCTAACCTGGCTATTATTACCCATTCAAATACCGAATTTGTATTGGATTTTATCCGTGTAATGCCGGGTATACCAAAGGCAAAAGTTAAATCGAGGATTATTTTAACTCCTGAGCATGCAAAGCGGTTATTATCAGCATTAGAAGATAATATCCAAAAATTCGAAGCCGTAAACGGACGTATTAAAACTCAAGAAGAACCACCTTTTCCTATGGGCTTCGGCGGACCAACTGCCCAGGCGTAAGACAATCAAAATTCTTACGAACAAATACTTGTATACTATGTTAGCATAGTATATATTTGTGTATAACCATTTATAGATGAAAAAAATTTTATTGAGCGTATTACTTTCTGCCCCACTTTGGGTTTTGGGGCAGGGTTTCCAGGTTAATTTACAAGGACAGAAACAAATTGGTATGGCCGGTGCAGGTTCTGCATTGGCTTTAGATGAGGCTTCTGTATTTTACAATCCTGGTGCAGTAACTTTCTTAGAGAAAAACTCAGTTTCAGCAGGAGTAAACCCATTATTATTTAAATCAGCTTTCAAACAAAGCGGTTCTAACATCACAGAAAATGTAAAGAACAAAATTGCCCCACCTTTCGAGTTTTATGCTGTTTGGGGCCGAAATCAAATAAATGGAAGCTCGGTCTGGGGGTATATACTCCATTTGGTGGTTTGGTAGATTGGGGCGATAACTGGTCTGGTAAGTATACTTTAACCTCATTAAATTTAAAAGCAATCTATTTTCAGCCCACTTTAAGTATTAAAATTACCGATCGTATTGGTATCGGTGCTGGTTTTGTGTACAACCATGGGGATGTAAACCTTCAAAGGGCATTACCAGTAAATTATCCTGACGGGCGCTCTGGCCATGTTACCTTAGATGGTACGGGTAAAGGTTACGGATGGAATGCTGGTTTATATATTAAAACATTAAGCAATATCTCTTTTGCCCTGGTGCATAAATCGAAAGTAATTACGAAACTGGATGGGGGTACGGCAGACTTTACAGTTCCACAATCATTAACAGGATCTTTTCCTCCTGGAAATACATTCAATGCCGAATTGCCTTTGCCTGCAACAACTAGTTTAGGTGTTGGTATTCCGTTATCAAAAAGTACCGTTTTAGCATTTGATGCGAGTTGGGTACAATGGCATATTTACCAGGATTTATCATTTGATTATGCGACCAATACGCCAGCCTTGGCTGATACTAAATCTGCCCGCAACTATCGTGATGGTTCATCATTTAAATTGGGTATCAATCATCAGGCATCAGAAAAATTAGCTTTAAGAGCTGGTGTAGGTTATGCTTTCTCGCCGGTTCAGGATGGCTATGTAACACCAGAGGCACCAGATGCTGACCGTTATATTTTAAGCGCCGGTTTAGGTTATACGCCTACCCGCCATTTCGAAGTAAATGCATCGTTCTTTTTTGAGGATGTTAAATCGCGTAAACAAAAGAATATTGAAACAGGCCTGGATGGTACCTTTAAAACGCTGGTTTATGCACCTGGTATTTCATTAACTTATAAATGGTAGGAGGAATTTAAATGAAAAGATATATATTGAATAGTTTCGTTGCTGCTATCATCCTTTTTGCGGCAGCTTGTAAACCCGAAATAGAAACCCCAGCTGGTACTACTGCCGGCCAGGCTAATTTTAGCAAGTACATTGCTGTAGGAAACTCATTAACTTCAGGCTTTGCTGATGGCGGTCTGTATTTAGAAGGACAAAAGGTAGCTTATCCAAATTTAATTGCTGCTAAAATGGCTACAGTGGGTGGTAGCACATTTACTTCTCCATTTTTTACTGATGAACATTCAAATGGTTCAGGTTATCTTGCCTTATCCGCACTGGTTAATGGTACGCCAACGTTAACACAGGTAACTGATAAATTAGCATATAGAGATGCAGCCAAACATCTAGATAAATATAGCGGTGAAATCCAAAATTTAGGTATCCCAGGTATGCGTGTCGATTTATCTTTTGATCCTACGCTTACTTTTAGCGCTGCTAACCCATATTTTGAACGTTTATTAACTGATGCACAAGTGGGTAAAACCAATTATTTTCAGTTTATACAAGGTAGAAACCATACTTTTTTCTCACTTTGGTTAGGAAATAATGATGTATTGGGTTATGCAACTAATGGTGCAGTTACCGTTACCGGCGACCCAACCACTGTGTTAACGGATAAAGTAACATTTTCATCATTGTATGCTAATTTGTTAAATGCTTTAACCGCTGGCGGTCAAAAAGGCATTGTAGCAACCATTCCAGATGTAACAGCTATTCCGTATTTTAATACCGTTAAGCCATCTTTGCTGCTTGCTGCAGCGAAGGCAGCTAATCCAGCTGCTCAGGCAGTATTCATTCAAACTGGTACAGGAGCGGTAAGAGCAGCAACTGATGAAGATTTAATCCGTTTGCCTTTCCAATCAGCTGGTTTGTTCGGTCAAGGTGCCATTCCTTATGGTTTACACCCCTTAAATCCAATCGAAAATAAATGGGTATTGGATAAGGATGAAGTAATTAAAGTAAAAGACTATGTAAATAGCTACAACAGCAGCATTAAATCTTTAGCTACCAGTAAAGGCTTGGCGATTGCAGATACCTATAGTTATTTTAACCAGGTTAAAACAGGTTTGAATATTCAGGGGATAGGTATCAATGCTGCATTTATTAGCGGCGGTGCCTTTTCTTTAGACGGAATTCACTTAACCCCACGCGGAAATGCGGTAATTGCCAATGTATTTATCGATGCAATTAATGCTAAGTATGATTCTACCATACCTTCTGTTGATATTACACAATATAGAGGAGTAAAGTTTCCAGATAAATAAATCATCTTTTTTTTAACGGATAAATAAAAAAAGAGCATTTATGCTCTTTTTTTATTTATCCGTTATTTTGTCTTCTATAAAGTTTATAATTTCTGCACTTTGATAGGGTTCGAACCAGGTTAATTCATCATCTCTTCTAAACCAGGTTAATTGGCGCTTAGCAAAACGGCGGGTATTTTGTTTAATTGAAGCAACAGCATCAACAAGAGATAATTTTCCGTCCAGGTAATCGAAAAGCTCACTATAACCTACTGTGTTTAAAGCATTGTATTTTTTAAATGGGATTAGCGATTTTACTTCATCAACTAAACCATCGGCAATCATTTGATCAACTCTTCTGTTAATTCGGTCATAAAGAACGGCTCTATCAGTATTTAACCCGATTTTGATAATATTAAACGGTCTTTCCTTTTTTGTAGCCGAAAGCATTGAAGAAAGTTTTCGACCTGTTGATAAGAATACCTCCAAACCCCTGATCATTCTTTGTGGGTTTTGTTGATCTACCTTTGCAAAATATTCTGGATCCAATGTGGCCAGCTGTTTTTGGATACTGGATAATCCTTCTTCTTCAAATTGTTTATTCAGCCTTTCACGTATCGCTAAATCAATATCTGGCATTTCATCCAAGCCATTTATCAAAGCGTTTACATATAATCCGGAGCCCCCCACCATAATAGCGAGATCGTGGTTTTGGAAAATTTCTTCAAGTATTTTTAAACCTTCTACTTCAAAATCGCCAGTGCTAAACAATTGTGAAACAGCGTGAGAGTTAATAAAGTGATGTTTAGCCGCCGCTAATTCAGTAGCATCTGGTTTAGCCGTTCCAATTTCCATTTCCTTAAAAAACTGACGTGAATCTGCAGAAATAATTTCTGTACCAAAATATTGAGCCAGTTGAATAGCCATGGCTGTTTTTCCTATTGCAGTAGGGCCAACAATAGATATTAAGGTTTTTGGGTGAGGCATAAGATTTGTATAAAATAAAAGCTGCCAAATTTAAATATTTGGCAGCTTTTTGCATTTATTATTTTGATGCTAATTAATAGTCATCTTTATGGCCATCATCTTCGAAGTTATCGCTATCAGAAAATTCATCTCCGAATTCGTCTTCTTCACTTTCTTCATCTCCGTCTCTTTCTTCCTCGTTGATGCCCATTTCGCCCATGGCTTCTAATTCGTCAGTGTCTTCAGGTACAAAGTTCATTTCATTTAAGAAATCAAATTCGCTGGCAGTAGCAGCTGCACCTCTTGGATCAACGGATTGCGGACTGTTCTGCTCCATTATTTTGGGTGCCTCGCCAGTGCTTTTGGCTAAAAACGGGTACTCGATATTCGGATCGGCATCTAAAATTATTTTTACCAACTCTACATGGAAATCGTAAGGGCGATCGAAATTATAGATATAGTAAAACTTTTGATGCGGATCTTCAATAAAACCGCTCAATTTAGAATTCTCCATTAAAACTACACGGTCTTTTTTACGTTCGTTTGGCAAATAGGCAATTTCATCTCCCTTTAACCAATTGTCGGTGCTTACATAAAAAGAGGAAGATTTTTCGGCATTATAACCTGTAGATCTGTGAATAGCCTTATGCAGGTCTTCAAATGTTTGGTTTGATTTAATGTCGATCTCTCTCACAACATCATCAAAATCTTCGAAAGTAATTCTAAATTTATAAATAGCCATTATAGTGTTTTAGAGCCGTAAAAATAAAGTTAATTTATAATTACCACAAATATCAGGCGCCATAAAAGACATCCTAATTGTAGTGTTTTAGCAATTAAATTATTTATTAACAGGATTTAATCCCATTTGTTTTGCCTGATTGAGCATAAAATTAAATGCTTCCCGATAGTCGTTCGTAATCTCACCTTCCAGTATGGCCTCACGGATGGCATTTTTAATTATGCCAACTTCTCTTCCCGCTTCAAGACCAAAAGTTTCCATAATATCATTTCCTGAAATAGGAGGTTGCCAGTTTCTAATTTTATCGCGTTCTTCCACATCCTTAAGCTTTTGTTTAACCAGCTCAAAGTTGTTTCTATATTTTGTTTTTTTGTATTCGTTTTTCGTTGTTACATCGGCATTGCAGAGCAACATCAGGCTTTCAATTTCCTCTCCGGCATCAAAAAGTAATCGCCTTACAGCAGAATCTGTAACGGTTTCCTGTGCCAGCACAATCGGACGTAAATGAAGCTGCACCAATTTTTGCACATACTTCATCTTTTCGTTTAAAGGAAGTTTTAGCTGTGCAAATATTTTTGGAACCATTCTGGCGCCTCTGTCTTCATGGCCGTGGAATGTCCAGCCGTGGCCTTCTTCAAAACGTTTGGTAGCAGGTTTGGCAATATCGTGTAAAATAGCAGCCCAGCGCAACCATAAATCATCCGTATCTGCACAAATATTATCCAATACTTCTAAAGTATGGTAGAAATTGTCTTTATGGCCTTTTCCTTTAATAATCTCTACGCCATAGAGCTGCGCCATTTGAGGAAAAATAATATGTAATAATCCGGTATCAAAAAGATGTTTAAAACCTATTGAAGGTTTTTTAGAGAGAATAATTTTATTCATCTCATCTGTGATCCGTTCTTTTGAAACAATACCGATGCGCTGTTTTTGTGTTTTAATGGCATTTAGGGCAACCGGATCGATATTGAAATTAAGCTGGGAGGCAAAGCGGATTGCCCTCATCATGCGCAAAGGATCGTCAGAAAAAGTAATTTCAGGATCAAGTGGTGTGCGGATGAGCTTATTTTCCAGGTCTTTAATCCCGTCAAACGGATCTAGCAGTTCACCATAATGATCAGCATTTAAATTAATCGCCAAAGCATTGATGGTAAAATCTCTGCGCAGCTGGTCATCTTCCAGGCTGCCATCTTCAACAATGGGTTTACGCGAATCAGAGCGATAAGATTCTTTCCGGGCACCCACAAACTCTACTTCTAAATCCTGAAATTTAATATTTGCTGTACCAAAATTTTTAAAAACAGCAACTTTAGTGTTCAGTTTTCTGCCAACAGCTTCAGCATATGCTATTCCACTACCTACAACAACCACATCAATATCTTTTGAAGGTCGATCTAAAAATAAATCACGAACAAATCCTCCGATTACATACGCTTCAGTTTTATTCTTATCGGCGATTAATGATAAGGTTTTAAATATTGGGTTTTGCAGGTGAACTCCTAAATCCCCTGAAGGGGACTCGTTGTTCCCCTCGTTCAAATTAAATTGCATATGTAAGGGTAATTCATTTCCTCAAAATTAAGAAAAACATTTGGGGATAAAGACCGCTATGAATAAAAGCCCTTTAAGGGGTTGGGGGTGCTTACTTCCTAATAAACTCAAATTGTCCACCGGGAGAAAGTTTCATAATGGTTGATGGCTTTTTGCTGGTTCGATTTTCCTGTTCGAAATCTACTACGTAATCAACAGCATTGATAATTTCAGGATCAATGTCGTCAAAGAATTTTGGCGAAGGCTGTCCACTTAAATTTGCAGAGGTTGAAACAATAGGTTTTCTAAACCGTTGGATTAACGGTGTGCAAAAATCGTGTTTAACAATTCTGATGCCCACACTGCCATCGGCATTGATTACATTTTGAGCTAAGTTTTTTGCCCCGGAAAAGATAATGGTTAATGGATTTTCTGCATATTCAATTAAATCGTAAGCCACATCGGGGATTTCAGTTACGTAACTCTGCAGTTTGCTATCTACATCCAATAATACAATCAGGCTCTTTTCGGCAGGACGATTTTTTATTTTAAGTACTTTATCTACTGCTTCTGGATTTGTAGCATCGCAACCTATTCCCCAAATGGTGTCGGTAGGATACAAGATAACCCCGCCTGATTTTAAAACTTCTAAAGCCTTATTAATTTCATCTCTAAGCATGCAGCAAAGGTATTTATAAATAGGAAGTTAAATTATGTTAATGTTTATTTTTTTTAACGTTACAATATTTAGTTTTGCAGTCATTCTAGATTACAATCTTAGGCTGGTTCTATAGAAATCAAATGGATTTGTAAAATTTATATCAGTGCTAACCTTTTCATTATAAAATTGTTATATTTAATATAGGTTATTTACAAAAGCAACGCAAATGAAAACGACACAAAAATTATTAATGCTTTTTACAGTAGTATTGGCATTAGCAGGATGTACAACACTCCGTACCGCATCTGACTATGATAAAAATGTTGATTTAAGTGGTTATAAAACTTACAATTTTTACGATAAAGGCATAGCGAGGGTTAAACTTAATAATCTGGATAAGCGCAGATTAATAGCTGCTGTTGAATCTGAAATGAACGCTAAAGGATTTACAAAATCTGATCGCCCGGATTTATTAGTGAACCTGGTGGTGGTTGCCCGAGAAAAAACCGATGTATATGGCCCAGGTTATTATGGTGGCTGGGTTGGGGCTGGCGTGGCGGTTGGGGTAATCCATTCTGGGGCGGTGGAACCTATGTAAACCAATATATCGAAGGCACAATTATTATCGATTTCTTAGACCCTGCTAAAAAGATTTTATTCTGGCACGGACAAGGATCTGGTTTTAATCTCGATAGTTTCAATAAAAGAGAACAACGTTTATATACAGGAGTAAAAGAAATACTGGCACAATATCCGCCAACAGTTACAGCAGCTAGATAAGTTGTAAATCTTAATTAAGATAACAAAAGGGTTGTTGAATTTTTAAATAAATTCCAGCCCTTTTTTGTGTACAGGCTATTTCAACCTAAACCTAACATTCGCAGAAAGCCCGCAATCCGACCCTTCATCGGATGAGGACTTGTAGCATTGGCAGGACTAACGTTTAATAGTCTGCAGATTGATCCTGAAAATTACATATTCATTATCCTTTAAACCAAGGGCGTATAGATATACCAAAAGGATACCTTTTTAAAGAGATAGGTAGCAATCCATTAATTGCTGAGTAACAACAGGACTATTGAATTTTTGAACAAATTTCACCCCTTTTTCTTTCATCTCTTTTTGCAGCTGAGGGCTTTCTAGAATTTGATTAATGGCTTTTGTAAGTGCAGTGGCATCATTTGGCGAAACATATAAGCTATCTGGCCCACCGGCTTCTTCTAAGCATGAACCTGTTGCTGCAACCACCGGAACGCCTGAATACAAAGCCTCAATAATGGGAATACCAAAACCCTCGTAAAAGGAAGGATAAACAAAAACGCTTGCCATTTGATAAATGCCGGGTAGATCGGCAAAAGGAATGTTTTTTAGGAATAAGATCCTGTTTTTAAGACCAAGCTTTTCTATTTCTTTCTCAACAGTTGTAAAATAAGCAGTTTGTTTACCAATCACTACCAATTTATATTCTTCGTTTACTTCTTTTAAAGCCTGAACCGCCAATTTTAGATTTTTACGTTCTTCAATGGTGCCAACATTCAGAATATATTTATCAGGCAGTTTATAGGTTGCCCTAATCCTGCTTAACGTTTCTTTCGCGAAAGGTGTTTTAAAACTATCATCGCAGCTCTGGTAAATTACCTCAATCTTTTCGGGGTTAATTCCGTATAGATCGATAATGTCCTCTTTTGTTTTTTCGCTGATGGCGATAATCTTATTGGCTCGTTTACAAGCAGATTTACTTTTCCATTCGTATAATTTCCGGTCGATAAATTTATAATACCGAGGAAAGCGAAGAAAAATTAAATCATGAATGGTAACGATCGATTTAATCCTTGTATGCTGTATGGCCAATGGAATTTCATGACTGAGCCCATGAAAAATCTGACAGTCATCCTGACTTAAATCTTTTAAGATGTTTAAAGTCCTCCATAAAAACGGTCCGTTTTTAGGAAGCTTCAGTTCAATGTTTTCATTTTCAAAAAAAGCATCAATCTGTCTGGAGGATTTTACTTTTGGGGCGTACACCAAGTATTGGTGTTGAGGAAACTGATGTGCCAAATGCTCAATTAAAGAGCGGCTGTAATTACCCAGTCCTGTTAAATTATTGGCGGCACGCTTGCCATCGTATCCTATACGCATACTTCCCCCCAGCCCCTAAAGGGGGAGTAGTATGTGTAAATATTTTATTCGAGCTAAGCATTTTTGGTCTGCTAAAAGCCCCTTTAGGGGTTTGGGGTTATACCGCTACATTATTTTCTCTCAACGCATCGTTAAGCGAAGTCTTCTTATCTGTACTTTCTTTACGTTTACCAATAATTAAAGCACAAGGAACCTGAAATTCGCCAGCAGGGAATTTTTTAGTATAGCTGCCTGGTATTACAACCGAACGTGCAGGAACAATTCCTTTATATTCTACCGGGGTAGGGCCGGTTACATCAATAATTTTAGTTGATGCTGTTAACACTACGTTAGCACCTAAAACAGCTTCTCTTTCTACTTTAACACCTTCAACAACAATTGCTCTAGAACCTAAGAATGCATCATCTTCGATAATAACCGGAGCAGCTTGTACAGGCTCTAAAACACCACCAATACCTACACCACCGCTTAAGTGAACGCGTTTACCAATTTGTGCACAAGAACCAACAGTAGCCCAAGTATCAACCATGGTACCTTCATCAACATAAGCGCCAATGTTTACGTACGAGGGCATCATGATTACACCTTTTGCTAAAAACGCACCATAACGCGCACTTGCCATAGGCACAACACGTACACCAGTTGTTTTATAGTCGGTTTTTAAATCCATTTTATCATGGTAAACAAAAGGTCCGCTTTTAATTTCTTTCATCTCGCGAATCGGGAAATATAAAATTACAGCCTTCTTTACCCATTCATTAATGCCCCAAGAGTTTAAAACTGGTTCAGCAACACGGATTTCACCCTTATCAAGACCCATAATAACGGCTTCAATGGCTTCGCAATAGTTGCTGTATTTTAAAAGGGTTCTATCCTCCCAAGCGGCTTCAATTAATTTCTTTAAATCTGAATACATGATGTTTTTAAATTTTACGCAAAATAAATCAATTTTTGTTTATTAAATGGTTAATTGTTTAAATTGTTTTGCAGTTGGGTTAACTGGTTAATCGTTTAAACCGGTTAACTGTTTGAAGTCGCATATGCAAGTAACCAATAACCAATTTAAACAGTTAACCAAAATATGTATTTTTGAACCTTTATGACAGAGACTGAAAAACTTAGGATAGATAAGTATTTGTGGGCAATCAGGTTATTTAAAACCCGAAGCCTGGCTACCGATGCCTGTAAAGCAGGTAGGGTGAAACTCAAGGGGCAGAATATTAAACCTTCAGCAATTGTGAAAGTTGGCGATGTTTACCAGGTATCAAAAGGAATTGAAAAGAAAATTATAGAAGTTGTAGCACTCTCTTACAATAGAACAGATTCGCCAACAGCCTTAACAAAATATAAAGACTTAACGCCAGTTGAAGAAACACACGCTTTTAAATCGATGTTTCATGCGCCTAGTTTAAAACGCGATAGGGGAACAGGCCGACCTACGAAGAAAGATCGCCGTGAAACGGATGATCTGATTGGTGGAATGTTTGAAGAGGAGGATTAGTTAGTTTTCAGTTTCTAGTTTACGGTTTTCAGTTTCCTGCGAACTGTTAATTGCGTACTGCAAATTGAAATACCTCATCCGGTAGCTCATCATGGCTGTTTTACCCAGTTTTTCGATCAGTTTATAATTGGCAACTGCACCAACTGCTGCGCCCACAAAAGGAAGCATCTGCGCAAGTTTAGCTAAATCAATATAATCGCGGTACTGCTGTTGGAAGGTAAGCCAGTCAAATTCATCAATATTAGTAGGTAATTGATGTGCTTTATCATCCCAATCCTGCATTTTTATGAAAACATTCTGACTTTCTTCTTTACTTGAAAAGGCCAGTTGAAAGATGTGTAAAATAAATAAACGTTCGCGGTAATCTTTAACATCATATCCGTAAACTGCGGCTATATCAAAAAGCATTTTCATTTTTATGCCCAGCAACAACGGAAAATCAGCCAGACTCATTAAAAAACCACCTGCGCCTGTAATTCCACCTTCAGCAGCGCCTGTTTTTTTATAATTTTCTATCTTTTGCTTAATTAATGCTTCGCGGTGCATTAAAGTTAAATTGGTAATGGGTTTTGATGTGGTGAATGTTGAACCAAAAAGAACTGCCTTAACCATTTGTTTAATCGCAGTAGTAATGGCATTGTGAACTTTGTCTGGAATATAGCTGTTTATTTTTTTCTGCACTTTATCCGTCACCTTACTCAAAAGCGAAGGTTTCTGCAAGATTTTAAACTTCCAGAAACCCAGTTCACTCTTTATTTTTTGGTCGTATGTCATGTTTGATTACTACAATAACTATTCCTTAAAATTTAACAGAAAATAACTTTGAAGAATAAGGAATAAACTATATATTTAGTTTACCTAATAAGAACTTAATCCTTTCATTATGAAAACCTTAAAATTGTTGTGCTTGCTCATATTTGCTGCTGGAGTAGTGAATGCACAAGGAGTGAAATTTTCTGCTAATAAGCCTGCGGCAGGAAGTACAGTTAAATTTACTTACGAACCCAAGGGAACTAATCTCGAAAATCTGGCAGATGTAAAATGTACCGCTTATACCTTTTTCTCAAAATCCAACCCTAAAAATACCAAGATAGAACTGGTTAAGGAAGGTTCGGTTTATAAAGGAGAAATCTCTAGTCCGGATAGTGTTACGGTGGTTGGACTTGCTTTTTCGGTTGGCGATCAAAAAGATGAAGCGCCTGCCGGTTATGTTTTAGAATTCACTAAAGCCGGGAAAGTGCCAGCTGAAGCTTATCTTAACGAAGCTTTCTTGTATGGATTGGCAGGGAATTACTATTTAGGGCTTACCATCGACCCTGAAAAGGCCGCTTCGCTATATAAACAAGCATTTGCTTTAAAACCTGAATTGAAAAAGAAAAACTTACAACAATATTTGTCTGTTGAATACAAAGCAGATAAAGACAATGGAACCAAACTGATCAATGAAAATATTTCTGCGCTATCAACATTAAAAGAACCAAAAGAAGAAGATTTGAGCACCGAAATAAGTCTTTACTCTCTATTAAAGAAAAAAACTCAGGCAGATTCTGTTAAAGCCATCATAATTAAAAAATATCCTACAGGAAATTACGCCTGGAATGATGGGATGAATTCACTTTATAGCACAAAAGATTTCGCTGTACAAACGCAAAAGGCCGATGAAATGATTGCTAAGTTTAAACTTGATCCAGATAAAAAAGTAGATGTAAGTAGATTGAATTCAATTTATAGCATGCTGGCTAACAGCGCTGTAAAAGCTAAGGATCTGGGGAAATTTCAGGATTACGCTAAAAAGGTCACCGATAAAATGACCAGGGCAAGTTTGTATAACAATAGTTTTGCCTGGCCTTCTGCTGAGAAAAAAGAGAATATCGAACTTGCTGCTCAGCTTTCAAAACAGTCGCTCGAATTGATAGAAGCATCAAGAAATGATGAGATACCAAAATATTACAGCACTAAAGAAGAATACCTCAAATATTTAGACGGTGCTTATGGCATGTATGCTGACACTTATGGACTGTTGCTATATCATCAAGGAAAATTTAAAGAAGCTTTGGCTATGCAAGAGAAGGCCATTTCTTTATATGCAACAGTTCCGCCCGATGTATCATCTCGTTATGTAACTTATTTAATTAAGGATGGTCAAGATGGTAAAGCTTATAACGAGGCCGAAAAATTGATTAAAGAGGGTAAAGGCAATGATTCCTTAAAAAACGAATTTAAAATGCTTTATACCAAACTAAAGAAAGATGGAACTTATGAAACGTACTTGGCCAATTTAGAAAAAGCAGCATTAGAAAAAGAGCGGGCAGAATGGATAAAAAAAATGATTAATATTCCAGCTCCTTCGTTTTCGTTAACCAACCTTAAAGGCGAAACTGTAAGTCTGGCCAGTTTGAAAGGAAAGATCGTAATTTTAGATTATTGGGCGACCTGGTGTGGACCTTGCGTGTCTTCTTTCCCAGGGATGCAAAAAGCCCTAAACAAATACGCCAGTAATCCAAATATAGTATTCCTATTTGTAAATACCTGGCAAACAGAAGAAAACAGAGAAAAATTGGTGACTGATTTTATTACTGCAAAGAAATACAATTTTAATGTGCTTTACGATACCAAAAACGTAAAAGACCCTTCCAAATTTGATGTGGTAAGCGCCTACAAAGTTGATGGAATTCCAACCAAATTTGTGATAGATGGGGATGGTAATATCAGGTTTAAAGCAGTAGGTTTCTCTGGCTCTGATGATGGGGTGGTGAAAGAAATAGATTCGATGATCGGCTTGCTGGCTGGAAAAGAATCGAGCAAATAAACAATGATTTCCAAATAGAAAAGGTGCTGATTATTAATCGGCACCTTTTCTATCTATTAGTATTCTATCCTCATTGGCGATGTTTCCCATAGTTTAAAGGCTGCTAAGGCTTCATCGCGCATCAGCTGGATAACTGGCAAGCTTCTGTTTTCCATGGGCTTGTCTAACTCTTCATAGATGAACTTATCACTAAAACCAATATGTTCTGCATCAGCCTTGGTATTAGCATAATAAATCGTATCAATTCTTGCCCAATAAATTGCACCTAAACACATAGGGCAAGGCTCACAGCTGGTGTAAATTACACAGCCACTTAAATCGAAAGTATTTAATTCGGTACAGGCCAGTCTAATGGCTGAAACTTCTGCATGGGCGGTTGGGTCGTTGGTAGAAGTTACTTTATTTGCTGATTTGGCAATCAACTTCCCATCTTTTACCACTACAGCCCCAAAAGGTCCGCCAATGTTCTCGCTCACATTTTGCACAGATAACTCAATTGCCATCTTCATATACTCTTTATGTTGACTTTTATTTTCCATCATTATCTAACGTTAACTTAATTTATAAGTGCTTCCAGGTTTTTAATTAAATTTAATACCTTTTATCAGTTCGTTTATTAAATTTTCAGCATTCTTTTTATCTTCATTTACACCATTTGGGTATTCCATTTCAATAGTAACAAGTTTTTTATTTGCTTTATTGCTTACTTCAATCTTATAAAAAGCTTTTGGTTTTATACTATAATTTAAAATTAAGCAATCTTTGTTATCGATATGTTTTATCTCTAATTTATCATACTTGGGCATTTTTTCCTTTATATAATCATCGGGCCATTCACTTTTTCCTGCAAAAAACCTCACAATTACATTGTCTTTTTTATAAGCAAAATCAACTACCAATAACTTATAAGGTTCTGGTAAAACGCTGCCATTGAGTATCTTGTTTATTAATTCTTTATTCTCTTTATCGTCAAATGCATTTAGTCCTTTGGGTAGGACGATCGCAATTTTATGATTTAGCTTTATTTGTTTTTGTGCTAAAAGCGTTAGGGGTAAAATAAGTGCTATTATTGTTAATCTAATTTTCATAATGCAGTTAATGATTCAATATTTTTATCGTTCTGCTCCTTTACATAAAATCACGATCAAAAAAAATGCCCCGATTTATACGGGGCATCTATATTGTAACAGCTATTTACTTATTTTTTGCTGTATTCTGCGTTTAAGCCTTTAATTACTTCTGATGTTACATCTAAGCTTTCATCAGCAAATAAAATAGCACTATTACCTTTTGAGTAAGTTAAAACCATTTTATAACCTTTTTCTTTAGCGTAACCTTTTAAATATTCAGCTACTTTATCGTAAAGTTTTTCATTCTCAGCAGCTTGCTCATTCTGTAAAGCTCCACCAGCATTTTGTTGGTAAGTTTGTAGTTCTTGTTGTTTACGTGCTAAACGCTCTTCAGTACTTTTACGTTGATCGGCCGATAAAGTTTGTGCCGATTGCTGGTATTGTGCAACTTCTCTTTGAAAAGCCTGACCTTTAGCCTGCATATCTGCCTGAGCATTTTTGGTCTTACCTTCAAATTTCACTTTAAGATCTTTGAAGTATTCATATTTTGTAAGTAACGAGTCGGAGTTTACATACACAATTTTCTCAGTTGGAGAAACCGCTGCAGTAGTACCCTCTGTTTTTTTAGTTTCTGTAGTTTTAGTGTCTTTGTTCTGGCATGCAGAGAAAGCAGTTATCAAAGTTGCTGTTGCAAGTAAACCAAAGGTTTTAAAGGTTCTTCTTTCCATTCTTGTTTAATAAATTTTAGCAAACTTATATAAATTAGTTTTGATATGCAATTTAAAGAAAAGCCTATCGCAATACAAGTTGCTGTAAAACAGATTTGCCTTTGGCGGCAGTATGCTAAGCGTTTAATGTAATCAGCGCTAAACCACTAACGTTAACTGCTCAATCTGGTAGCAGTGATTTTGAAAAGCTAAGTCGGTATTTTAAACATTTGTTCGTCCCGCTGTCCGCTTTATTGCATGCCCGCTGCCATCGGGTTTAGATGGCAGCGTTGGTGTTACTATTTAGGGTTGCAGGGTGGCCATGGCAAATTTCAGAACATAACTCAACCACAGATAGAAAGGATGCGCACAGATATAAAAATCCGTGTTAATCTGTTGTTAAAAACCTTAACTTCATGAAATTGCTAGCGGGATGGTTTGGAAATTAAATAATCTTCTCTCGGCCCATCAATACGGCCCGTTGGTTGCCAATTGCATAATTGGCGTTTTCGTTCCATAGGAACGTTTGGTAAGTGACCAAAAAGATAGGGTTTTTATATCTCTGTTTGTAGCGCTTTGTTTGCTTTTCAAAAGCCTGTTTAAGCAGCCTTAACTAGGTTTATGCCTAATGTTTTAGTGCAGAGCGTTTATCGTTTTTTAATGCCCTAAAACTTATCCACATATTGGGTTAAATGCCAAAATTTCCGTATTTTTGATACTTATTGTTTTTAATTAAAATATGAGCGAAGAACAGGATTTAAAGTCAAATTATTCGGCAGATAATATACAGGTTTTAGAAGGTTTGGAAGCGGTGCGTAAGCGCCCTTCAATGTATATAGGTGATACTGGTGTAAAAGGTTTGCACCACTTGGTTTACGAGGTTGTAGATAACTCCATTGATGAGGCTTTAGCCGGTCATGCAGATACAATCGATGTTAGAATTTTAGAAGGTAACTCCATCAGGGTTGAAGATAATGGTCGTGGTATTCCGACCGGTATTAATACAAAAGAAAATAAATCGGCGCTTGAAATCGTAATGACGGTTTTACACGCGGGTGGTAAATTCGATAAAGATACCTACAAAGTATCAGGAGGTTTGCACGGTGTGGGGGTAAGTTGCGTTAACGCCCTGTCTACACATTTAAAAGCCGAGGTTCACCGTGAGGGTAAAATCTGGATGCAGGAATATAACATCGGTAAACCTTTATACGATGTTAAAGAAGTGGGCGAAACCGATAAACGCGGTACCATTGTAACTTTTAGTCCTGATGCAACCATTTTCACCCAAACTACTGAGTATAAATATGATACTTTGGCTGGCCGTTTGCGTGAGCTGTCTTTCTTGAATAAAGGGATTAAATTAACGCTAACCGATGAGCGTGAAAAACTTGATGATGGCACTTTCTTTTCAGAAACTTTCCATTCAGAAGGTGGTTTAAAAGAGTTTGTTGCCTTTTTGGATGATACCCGTACTTCAATTTTAGCAGAGCCGATTTATATCGAGGGGATCAAAAATGGTATTCCGGTTGAGCTAGCTTTCCAGTATAATGACAGTTATGCGGAAAATGTTCACTCTTATGTAAATAACATTAATACCCACGAGGGGGGTACACATATAGCTGGTTTCCGTAGGGGTTAACCCGTACTTTAAAAAATTATGCCGATAAGGAAGGTTTATTAAAGAACGTAAAAATGGAAATCACTGGTGATGACTTCAGAGAAGGTTTAACTGCGGTTGTTTCGGTAAAAGTGCAAGAGCCACAATTTGAAGGACAAACCAAAACCAAACTTGGAAACAGTGAGGTTATGGGTTCTGTTGATGTTGCGGTTGGAGAGGCTTTGGGTAATTACCTTGAAGAAAACCCTAAAGAAGCCAAAATGATTATCAATAAGGTAATCTTAGCGGCAACTGCACGTGCTGCGGCGCGTAAAGCACGCGAAATGGTGCAGCGTAAAAGCGTGATGGGTGGTTCGGGTTTACCAGGTAAATTAGCCGATTGCTCAGATAGTGACCCAGAAAGATGTGAGATTTTCTTAGTTGAGGGTGATTCTGCGGGTGGTACCGCTAAACAGGGTCGTGATCGTAACATCCAGGCAATTTTACCACTAAAAGGTAAAATTTTGAATGTTGAGAAAGCGATGGAGCATAAGATCTATGAAAACGATGAGATCAAAAATATGTTTACCGCAATCGGAGTTAGTATTGGTACGCCAGAAGACAATAAAGCGTTAAATTTAACTAAACTCCGTTACCATAAAATTGTAATCATGACGGATGCCGATATCGACGGGTCGCACATTACCACGTTGATTTTAACATTCTTCTACCGTTATATGAGGGCTTTGATCGAAGCTGGATATGTTTACATTGCATCTCCACCACTTTATCAGGTTAAAAAAGGTAAAGAATTCGAATACTGCTGGAATGATGTACAACGCGATGCAGCTGTACAACGTTTAAAAGGTGCAGGTAAAGAAGATAGCGTACACATCCAACGTTACAAAGGTTTGGGTGAGATGAACGCTGAGCAGCTTTGGGATACTACATTGAATCCTGCTACACGTACCTTAATGCAGGCTACAATCGAAAGTGCAGCAGAATGCGACCATACTTTCTCGATGTTAATGGGCGATGAAGTTGCTCCACGCAGAGAATTTATTGAGCGTAACGCAAAATATGCAAAAATTGATGCTTAAGTTGAGCCGAAAGCTTAAAAATTAAAGCTAAAAGCGAAATAGGTAAACCCTCTTTAAGTTAAAATCTTGAAGAGGGTTTTTTGTTTCTTAGGTTATTAACTTTAAATTTTATATACATAATTTTCTTATGTATGTGATTTTTTATATATTTGGAGTATGGCAGTTAATAATGAATTATTTAAAGGTACTTTGCAGACCATCATTTTAAATCTTTTATCAGAAAATGAGAAGATGTATGGTTATGAGATTACTCAAAAAGTAAAATCTATTACCCAGGGCGAGTTAATGTTAAAGGAGGGGGCATTATATCCTGCCTTACATAAATTAGAAGCCGAAGGTTTATTGGAAACAACAACAGAAGTGGTAGAAAACAGGGTGAGGAAATATTATTCCTTATCAAAAGATGGAGAGAAAGAAGTCGTAAATAAATTGCAGGAAGCGAAAGATTTTATTGCCCAGCTACAGTTATTATTAAACTTAAAACCTGCAATTTAATGAGACTAACAGCGCAACAGCACCAGGAAATTAAGGGTTATATTTTTGATGTACCAAAATACATAGAAACCTATAATGAGGTTTATGATCATGTTGTAAATGCCCTCGAAGATAAAGATGAGGCTTACAGTACCGAATTGGTTGCTAAAATTATCAATGATGATTTTGGAAGTTTTAATGAGATTAAACAACAGGAAGAACTTTACCAAAAACAGATCAATAAAAACAGGCAAACCTTTTTCTAAACGAACTTATAAATTCGTTTAAATGGCCCGGTTTACTAAGTAATATCGCGAATCTAATACTTTGCGTTTTTATTTATTGGGGTGGTACACGCTTAACCTTTAATACTAAACCAATAATGGGAGCGATTTTTATTTGTTTTATTCTGGTAACCCTTTTTATGTATACCAAAATATGGATCAGTAAAAGAAAAAATAAGAAATATTCGATTTTCGATAATGCTTTAGGTAGCTTATCTAGCTTTGGTTTGTTTGTTAGTGTTTTTACTTTCTATTGGTTCGTTAGCAAGGATAGTTTAATTTCCTTAGGCGAGCACAATAAAGTTATCATACTCCTCATATTATATTTTTTCTGTAGTCTTTATATAAGGTCATTTAGGAAATTTTATAACCAAAAAATTAAAATACTTATTGCATACAGATGAATTTAACAAAAGAACAACTTGACTACATCAGGTCTTTTATTCAGCAAAAAGGCTATAATTACATTGATGTTCAATTGGAGATTTTAGATCACGTAGCATCATCAGTTGAAGAAAAAATGGAAGAAAATCCATTGCTTGGTATTGATGCTGCAATAAATGATACGCAAGAAGCTTTTGGACCTGATGGTTTTGCTGTTATTCAAAAATCTGTGGTTAATGGATTGAAGAAAAAATACAGTAAATTTTTCTGGCAAAACTTTCTGGACTATTTTGGTTATAAATACATCCTGTTGGTTTTATTTCTAGGTTTTGTTGTTTACAAACTTCAGGAGATAGTAAGCAATGATGATTTTTATATGATATACATCGTTGGGATGTTTGGTGTTATTGGGCTTTTGCTCCTCTATAATATCAAAGATTCTATTTATAAAAAATACATGTCCTATAAATCATCTGTTTCCTTTTTAATGTTTTTAGGTCCATTTTTAGCTATTACCAATATAGCTATTAATAAAAGCGTTACAATAGTAAAAATTTTCTCATTAAACAGAAGTTTTCTTATTGTATCAGTACTGATAACTTTATTTGTAATTTATTTTATTGCTGCACTTAAAACGGCCAAGGTTGGAATGAGAGCGAGTAAGCATATAATGGATAAGTACAAACTTGTGTTGTAAGAATTAAGAATGGTGATGTGCCACTAGGCTTTAGCGTGCACATTAAGATAGTTTTGTACCTATCAATGACGATCATTTTATAAAAAAACAAAGCCATTCAAAAAAATGAATGGCTTTTGTATTATACACTATTGCAAATGGCCGCTCTTTATCCAAAGAGAAAGCCACCGCCCTTAACTAACCATCTCACAAGGAGATTTATTTTTAGGCTTTGGAGTTATTACAGGATGTAATATGATCCTACCGGAGCCAATTCTGTCTGAGGTTTGTCCTCATATATTTTATTATCGTCTAACATCTGGCAAAGATCGCGTTCAATAGTTCGGCAAATTGTGGTAGTTGGCGTATCTGTAGGTTTGTTTTCGAAGGGATCCTGAAGATGAACGGCCATTTTTTCTACCAATAAAAAGAATGCGGCAATAGCAACCACTAAAGGGACTTCCATGTAACCAAAGTATTCGATTAAACCAAAAGGCAGTAAGACGATGAACAAATGGATAGACATGTTAATATATTTGCTATAAGTAACCGGAAAAACGGTGTTTTTAATTCTTTCCGATCCCCCCATGTGATTACATAAACCTGTTATTGTTTTGTCTATTTCTATCTGCTGGTATTTATTGATCCAGCCTTCCTGCAGTGCCCTTTTTAAATCCATGGCATGTAACTCCAATATAGTGGCGGTTACATTTTTGCGTTTCTTGATGAAGGCCACTTCTTCTGCAGAAAGGTATTCTTCCAAACCTTTTCTTGGATTAAAACCACGCAATGATTGACTTAAGGCATAACACCATGCAATCTGCCTTTTAACAAACCTGGCCTTAAATTCCTCAATTTCGTCTAAAACATAAGGATTCTCAACGAATGATAATATCTGGCGGGAGAGGGTTCTCGAATCGTTAACTATGGCACCCCAAAGAATTCTGGCTTCCCACCATCTATCGTAGGCCTGGTTAGACCGAAATGCCAATAGAAGCGAAATGATTGTTCCTAGTAAAGCTGGTACAGCAACAGGAATGGAAATGCGTGTAACATGAAAGTTTTCATACAGTACCACAATGCCTATGGAGTAACCAATCACAAACAGGAGCTCTTTTTTGATCTTTCCGAATATATAAGTGAGCGGAATATTATTTCGTAACAGCATGATATAAAGTTTAAAATGTGATAATTAAGCGTTAGTTTCTTGTAACTGTGTTTCGTGTATTTTGGTGTCAATTAAATTTTCGCTGGTATGAAGGGTCAAAGTGTTTAATTGAATTACTTCACAACCTGCACGTTCTGTCAATATCTTAGGGTCGATGCTATATTTGTTGATTGGCGTAAAATTGTACTCTTTTAAGTAGGCAATGCGTTCTATATCAAAAGCTTCGATAAAATTTTTGAAAGCCGCTACTGTACTTCCATAAAAATATTCTATCCCAATAGTATTGATCTGTGTAGGGTACTTTGCCTTGGCTTGATTTAGTTGTTGGTAAAATTCGTCGCTAACATTTTCGTAATCGCGGCTGCGGCGACTCAACATTAACATATCGGTTATCGAATCTGATAATTTAAAGGCATGTACAAAAATGATGTTTAAGCTTTCATTTTTTTGATGTTGAACAAGCGCATCAATAATTTTAATGCTTTCTAATTTAAAATCGGTTGGTACTAATACTGTTTTCATCGCTATATCTTGTTTAAATGAATTGAAAAATTATTTATACAAGTTTAGCGCGATGTTATTACAGCAAAATAAGAGCAAGATTAGAATAAGATTAGAACGTACTCTTTTTTGGAGTGACCGTTTTATTCATTATTAGTTCATTTATGCGATAACCAATGAACTAACTTTTCGTAGGCAATAAAACCTTTATCTCTGAACCAATTCCTTCTTGCGATTTAATGGCAATACTACCTCGGTGCAAACGGATGATATTTAGTGAAAGTGGTAAGCCAACACCATAACCTTTAAAATCATTGGTGTTAGATGCACGATAAAAGGGTTCAAATATATGCTGTATATCTGTTTGTGGTATTCCAATTCCTTTATCGGTTACCGCAATCGAAAGCATATTGGCATTGCTTTCGATACTAATGTTTACCAGATTCTCATTTGAGTATTTACAGGCATTATTTACAATATTACTGATGGCAAGTTTCATTAAGTTTTTGTTTGCCCTCAGTGTGAGTAATTCTTCATCATCAGGAAGTTTGGTAAAGTCGATTTCTATTTTACTGTTGGGGTGTACCTGATTAACTGATTCTTTAATTTCCCATAACAGCTCGTCCATCCGTACCTCTTCCCAGGGTTGGTTTTTTCCATTAAAGCCAGATTGTGCCAGGCCCAGTAAACTGGTTAAGATATGTTCTAATCTTTCTGCCTCATCTTTAATTTTCGCTAAAGCTTTTTCCTGTTTTGCTGTATCCTCGGTGCTTTTCATCGCCAGTTCAACCTCAGCACTAATAATGGTTAATGGTGTTCTCAATTCGTGCGAAGCATTACTGATGAAGTTATTCTGTGTTTCGAAAGCTGTTTCTAAGCGGTTAAGCATGTTATTAAAGGTTTGGGCCAATTGCGACATCTCATCGTTACCTTTTTTTACATCCAACCTTAAATGTAAATTTTCTGCCTTTATTTTTTTTACGCTTTTAATTATATTTCTTAATGGCATTAACATGTAATTGGAGAATTTCCAGCCAACAACAAAAGATAAAATAACTGAAAGGAAAAAACCGATTATCAAGATTCTTTGAAGATCTTTTAACTCCCGAAAACCAAATGGATCGTTTGCAGAAACAATTACTATATAGCCATTATCGTTATACTTAAAGTATTTTCCGGCGTAGAAATGGTTTTCTACTCTGTAACGGGCCATATAGCCTGCCTTAATCCGGTCATAAAAAGTAGGCGGTAATTCGCGGTCAACCTTACCCGGTGTTTTGCCAGCCTCGATAATATATTCCTTCTCAGAAGGCAACCGCTCCAGGTATTGATTTCGCATTCTTGCGTAAACCTTATTGTTTCCATCTTCGTAGAGTTTAATCTGGGCAGCAATATTAACCCTGGCCTCTAGGCGTTTATAAAAATCTTCAAAGGCGAAGTCGTTAGAAAAATACCAAACAAAACCACTTAATAAGGAGATAATAATTGCCGATAAAATTGCAAAAAGTAAAGTGATTTTCTTTGCTATCTCCATTTATTTTTCCTTTAATATATAACCTAAACCTACTGCGGTATGGATGAGCTTTTGATCGGCATTTTTATCTATTTTTTTGCGGAGATAATTAACATAAACATCAACCACGTTGGTGCCAAGGTTAAAATCGATATCCCAAACATTTTCTAAAATATCTATTCGGGATAAAATTTTAGATTTGTTTTTGGCCATGTATTCGATTAACCGATATTCTGTTGCCGTAAGTACAATTTCCTGTTGATTTCGTTTTACTGTTTTTGCGCTTAAATTAATCTGGAGGTCTGCCACGGAAATAATCTGATCTTGCGAAGCCACTCCACGGTACCGCCTCAATAGCATTCTGATCCTCGCAAAAAGTTCAGCAAATTTGAATGGCTTTATTAAATAATCATCAGCACCATTATCCAGTCCGTTTACCACGTTTTCGGTAGTACCCAAAGCCGTAAGCATAATAATGGGGGTATTTGGTTTTTGTTCTTTAATGATTTTGCAAAGCTCCAATCCGTTTATTCCAGGTAGCATGATATCGAGAATAATCAGGTCGAATTGATTTTCTAAAGCCATCTGTTTTCCGATTAAACCATCTGGAGAAATACTCACGGTAAATCCCTCGTCAGTTAAACCCCTCGAAATTACAGATACAACGCTCGGTTCATCTTCTACAAGTAATAAATTCATTTGCTGGCAAGTAATCTAAAAAATAGGGAATTACAAAATATTAATTGATTGTTAGCTGGTTTTAATGCTTTTTTAACGCAAAACCGACACAATTGTTTGGATTTGTTAAAATTGAAGCATAAAAAAACCTCTCAAACGAGAGGTCTTTTTATGCCATCGTCAACTTTAAAAGATTCTGAGCGCAGCGAAGAATGACAATGGGACTCCGTGCTTCAGTATCTCTTGGCAAATCTTTCGACAATGCTCAAACTGACACCGTATTCTAGATCCCTTTTTCTGATTTTTCTTTCAAGAATTTTAGTCCGTCTTCAAAATCTTTACCGATCATTTTATCCATGCTTACAAATACACACATCCATTTACTGATCAGGTTATTTTCTCCACTCATTGTCCAGGTTACCTTATTGCTACTTCCTTCTGGTTGGATATCGAATTTGGTATCTGCCAAACTTTCAAAAGGTTCGATAAATTTTAATTCAATATCTACCTGTTTGTTCGGTGTTACACTTTTTATTTTCATATAACCACTTCCTGTCTCCTTACCTTTCCATTCGTATATATGACCTGGCTCACCTGCTACGCCACCATAAGTACTTTTTGCTGAAGGTTCCATTTTTGCCCACGGATTCCATTTGTAGAATTCTTTAAAGTCTACAACGTTTTTGTAAATGGTGCTGTCTGGAGCATTGATTACAGTAGACCTGCTTACGGTATAATTTTTTGGCAAGAAGAAGCCGCCTACAACAATGATTATTGCCAATACGACAATAATGCCAAGTAAGATTTTGAGGAATTTCATGTTTGATTTTAGTTTGGTTAATTAAATTTATAAAGAAAGCAGTTTAAATCAAAGTAAAAAAACTTAAACGATTTTGATCTTCGATTGCGGCAAATTTATTTTAAAGTGCATCAAATCTGCGATAGATTGTGCTTTTTGTTTAATCAAATCTGCATTAGGTCCCACAAAGAAATCGTCTACAGTTTGGAAAAATAGTTTTTTCCAAGCTTCGAAGGCTTCAGTTTGCAGGGGTATCTGTTCGTTCAAGGCAAAATGGCTAAGCATAGGATTTCCTTTATAAATTGCTTTTCCGAAAAGAATACTTTCCCAGAAATCGTACATTTTTGGAAGGTGATGCGACCAGTCTACTTTGGCAACATCGGTAAATATTGGACCTATCTGTTGGTTAAGCGCAACATTTTTGTAAAATGAATCCACTAAAAGCATAATATCTTCTCTATTATGAATATCTTTTTTCATGGTACAGCGATTTTAAACTTAAAAACCCCAGTGCAATTAATGACAGGAATTTTATAGTGTCGATAATGATGTATAAAATATGGTGATAACTTTTGATTGGAGCATTGCCTGCCAAAACCTGTTTTGCCCTTTCATCGAGTACTGGCAGTAACCAAAAAGTGTCTACCATTAAAAGGATTGTAATTGAGAAAAGTAAAATACTGCGGCTGTTTTTTAAAGGTGCTGGTAAGGAGCAGGCTAAAATGATGATAACCAATACAATCTCTATTTTATTGAGTGCCTGAAAAACTAGTTGCCCAATGCCTAAGCCAAGTGGGATGGTAATTCCTGGAGCCTGGAATTTTAATGGGGCTTCTAAAAAACTAATTCCACCTATTAAGCCTGCCCAGAAAATAACACAAAAGATTGTGATTAACTTTTTCATCAGGATCAAATATCATTTAAAATACCTTAATAAAAATGATCAAAGTCATAAAACTAAATTACGACTATCTATAAAGCCTAAGGACCATTTTCTTGTAATCAATAACGGCTTTATACTGCATTAAAATATCTCCACCAATAATACTCATAATAGGTGGGTGACCAAATTGTTGGTAGGTATCACTCACCGATTGTAGATCGAAAGCCACGGTTTCGTAGTTCTTGATTTTTAACGATCCGATTTTTAGTTCAGGAATAGTTGCTTGGATGGTTGTGGTGGTGGTAAAAAGGGTGGCAGCATTAATTTCGTCAGATACCTGTAAGGTTTCTGAGAGGTGTTGCTCAATCAACGATTTATCGAACACACTTCGCGAGGCACCAGTATCTAAAACAGCAAAATGTTTTTCCTTAAAAACAACAACTTCTACCAAAAGGTGGAAACCGTCATCCTGTAAGTTTATCAGTTTTAGTGGGATTGAAATTGATTTCATTGTGTTTATTGATGTTGTACTGAGGAAGAAAGCAGCTTGTAGTTGTCAATTACTGAATAGTCCTATTAAAATTGCCAACAGGTGGTTAAAAATAGACGGATGTAAAAGAACGGTCGTCATTCTCGCGCGGGCGGGAATCTTAAAGCCAATTGCATTAAGATTCCCAATCGAATTGGGAATGACGAACCGAGGAAACCTATCTTGGTAATTAAATGCTTTCGTTAAAAATTAATCTTCAGAATGGTATTAAACCAATTTCATTTCTGCCAGCACACTATTCATATTTCTTACCGCATCGGCGCTTTTGTTAAATGCGGCCTGTTCATCTTCAGTTAATTTAAAATCGATGATTTTTTCCCAGCCATTGCGGCCAATAATTACGGGTACACCTAAACATATATCTTCTTGTCCGTATTCACCTTCGAGCGGAACACAGCAAGTAAACAGTTTTTTCTCATCACGCAAAATGGCTTCAACCAATGCTGCGCCTGCGGCACCTGGTGCATACCAGGCCGAAGTGCCGATTAAGCCTGTTAAAGTAGCGCCACCAACCATGGTATCGGCTGCAACTTTATCTAGCGTAGCTTTATCCAATAAATTAGTAACCGGTAAACTTTGGTATGTAGCTAAACGGGTTAAAGGAATCATGGTGGTATCGCCATGGCCGCCAATTACAAAGCCCTGCAAATCGTTAGGATTGCAATTTAAAGCTTGCGATAAATAAAATTTGAAACGGGAGCTATCTAACGTTCCGCCCATGCCGATAATACGGTTTTTAGGCAGGCCTAATGATTTTAAGGCTAAATAAGTCATCGTGTCCATTGGGTTACTGATCACGATGAAGATAGCTTCTGGAGAGTATTTTAAAATATTTTCGGCAACACCTTTAACAATACCAGCATTAATACCGATTAGTTCTTCGCGGGTCATCCCCGGTTTGCGGGGCAAGCCTGAAGTAATTACTACTACATCAGAACCAGCCGTTTTGCTGTAATCGCCCGTAACCCCGGTAATTTTGGTGTCGAAACCTAAAAGGGTTGCGGTTTGCATCATGTCAATCGCTTTACCTTCGGCAAAACCTTCTTTAATATCTAATAATACAAGTTCGTTCGCTAATTCTTTGCGGGCAATATTATCTGCACAAGTGGCACCAACTGCGCCTGCGCCAACAACCGTTACTTTCATATATTTTATTTTAATGGTTTGCGTATCGTTAAATCCTAATCGAAGGTAGAAATAAATATAAGGTTTAAAAATCCTTTTCAAAACTTTATAATTTAATCCGCATTTATTTAGTAAGTACTAAACAATGATTTTTTGCTCTAACAAATTATGGAAAACAAAGCCATTTCTAATATCGGTATTTATTATGGCCGCGAACCTAAAATGGAAGCAGATTTATTGGTACATATTATCGAAAGGTGCAGCGTAGCGAAGAATCTTTTTGTTGCTTTAAGCCTCGCAGTTTTTCAAAGTTGCGAGGTTTAGCCCCCAGATCATACTACTACTGGTGGTAACTAAACCTGATTATAATGGTAGCTGCCGGCTGCGCCCTGGCATTACAAAATGGAAAGCGGGACTGAAGACCTGATGAAAGACCGAACTACTTATTTCCGAAAATAATAAACTTTATAATGATTTCGGGATTAATGCTTTAAAAAAAAGCCTATCAGTTTTAAAACCCGACAGGTTTGACAGCCATATTTTGTTGATAAAATCCTGACAACTTCAACCTTCAAATTCCTTATTTTTGAAGAACCGTTATTATTCTAAAACGGTTAATTCTTTACCGCACAATATGTACTTAATTTTTGATACTGAAACCACTGGTTTGCCACGTAATTATAATGCACCTATTACCGATACGGATAATTGGCCGCGTTGTATACAAATTGCATGGCAATTGCATGATGAGATGGGGAGATTGGTCGAACATCAGGATTATTTAGTTAAACCAGAGGGTTTTAATATTCCGTATGATGCAGAAAGAATCCACGGTATCTCTACCGAACTCGCTACCGAACAAGGTGTCAGTTTCGACGAAATGCTGGCCAAATTTAACGAGGTTTTAAATAAGGCAAAGTTTATCGTAGGGCAAAATGTTGGTTTCGATGTGAACATCATGGGCTGTGAGTTTCACCGTTTTGGGGTGGCCAATCGTTTAGCAGAAATGCCTGTTTTGGATACCTGTACCGAAGTTACCGCCCAGCTTTTACAATTGCCTGGAGGTAGGGGTGGAAGATTTAAACTGCCAACCTTAACCGAGTTACACGCTTATTTGTTTGGTGTTCCTTTTAACGAAGCCCACAACGCAACTGCCGATGTGGAAGCAACTACACGTTGTTTCTTAGAGTTGGTAAAAAGAGAGGTTTTCAAAAAAGAAGAATTACAGGTTGATGTAGAATATTTTCCTCGTTTTAGAGAAGTAAATCCAGCTACGATTGAAGGTGTTGGTTTAAAACACATTAATTTAAAAGCTGCTTCTGATGAAATCCGCAAACGCCAGCAAAAAACGGAAAGCGGTGGAATTTCTAAACAAACACTTGCAGATAATAAACAAGAACTTGCAGCAGCCACTTTTGTGCATTTGCATAACCATACCCAGTTTTCGGTATTGCAGAGTACCATCAGTATCCCCGACCTGGTAAAAGCTGCGGCGGCACAAAAAATGCCTGCGGTAGCCATGACCGATCATGCAAATATGATGGGAGCTTTTCACTTCGTAAATCATGTTTTAAACCATAATAAAGCTGCTGAAGCAAAAAATGCTGCAGCAATTGAATCGGGCGAGCGCCCAACCGAGGTGGTCATGACACCTATTGTTGGAGTTGAGTTTTTTGTTTGTGGCAACCACTTAGACCGGACAGCAAAAGATAATGGTTACCAGATGGTACTGTTGGCAAAAAACAAAAAAGGCTATCATAACCTGGCTAAAATGTCGTCTATTGCCTATACTAAAGGTTTTTATTACGTTCCACGTATCGATAGGCAGGTAATTGAACAGTACAAAGAAGATATTATTGTCCTTTCCGGAAACCTTGCGGGAGAGATTTCGAATAAAATATTAAATCTCGGCGAAAATCAGGCAGAAGAAGCTTTACTTTGGTGGAAAGCTCAATTTGGTGATGATTTTTATGTAGAGATAATGCGCCATAACCAGGAAGATGAAGACCGTGTAAACGAAACTTTAATTGCCCTGGCCAATAAACATTCAGTTAAACTGGTGGCCACCAATAATACTTATTATATTAATAAAAAGGATGCCAACGCTCACGATATTTTACTTTGTGTAAAAGACGGTGAAAAACAAGCCACACCGATAGGTCGCGGTCGCGGCTACCGTTACGGATTGCCAAACCAGGAATACTATTTCAAATCGGGCGATGAAATGAAGGCGCTTTTTGCTGATCTGCCTGAGGCAATTTTGAATATTCAGGAAATTCTGGATAAAATTGAAATCTACAAACTTGCCCGCGAGGTACTCTTGCCGAAATTCGATATTCCTGAAGAATTTTTGGTTGCCGAGGATGAAGCCGATGGTGGAAAACGTGGTGAAAACAAGTTTTTAAGGCATTTAACCTACGAAGGTGCTAAGCGCCGATACGGAACATTAACGGATGATGTTATCGAACGTTTGGATTTTGAGCTGGCAACGATCGAAAAAACCGGTTATCCGGGTTATTTCCTGATCGTACAAGATTTTATCGCTGAAGCGCGAAACCTTGATGTATCAGTTGGTCCAGGCAGGGGGTCGGCGGCAGGTTCTGCTGTTGCTTATTGCCTCGGGATTACCAACATCGATCCGATTAAATACGATCTCCTTTTCGAGCGTTTCTTAAATCCGGATCGTGTATCTATGCCCGATATCGATATCGATTTTGATGATGAGGGTCGTGGCAGGGTAATGGACTATGTAATTAATAAATATGGCGCCAACCAGGTAGCACAGATTATTACTTATGGCACCATGGCTGCCAAATCGTCTATCCGCGATACGGCACGTGTGTTAGACCTTCCATTGTTTGAGGCCGATAAAATTGCCAAGCTGATTCCGAATATGAAGCTGGCTAAAATTTTTAACCTTGACGAAAAAAGCTTAAAAGATGCTTTGCGGCCAGATGAATATGAGAAAGTTTTAGAACTTAAAAATCTAGGCAGTCAGAAAGATTTAAGTGCAGAAACCATTCAGCAGGCACAGATTTTAGAGGGATCGTTGCGTAATACGGGTATCCACGCCTGTGGGTTATTATTACACCGAGTGATATTACCAATTTTGTTCCCGTATCAGTAGCCAAAGATTCTGATTTATATGTTACCCAGTTTGATAACTCCGTTGTAGAAAGCGCGGGTTTATTAAAGATGGACTTTCTGGGGTTAAAAACCCTTACCCTAATAAAGGATACCGTAAAACTGGTTAAAAAACGGTTTGGTATTGATCTCGATCCGGATAATTTCCCTATTGATGATACCTTGACTTATGAACTTTTCCAACGTGGTGAAACCATCGGGATTTTTCAGTACGAGAGTCCGGGTATGCAGAAATATATGAAGGAGCTAAAACCAACGGTTTTTGACGATTTAATTGCGATGAACGCATTATATCGCCCAGGACCAATGGAGTACATCCCAAGTTTCGTTCGTCGTAAAAATGGCGAAGAAGAAATTAAGTACGATTTAGATGCCTGCGAAGAGTATTTGAAAGAAACTTACGGAATTACCGTTTACCAGGAGCAGGTAATGCTTTTATCGCAGAAACTGGCCGGATTTACCAAAGGTGAGGCCGACGTGCTGCGTAAAGCAATGGGTAAGAAGCAGAAAGATGTTCTAGATAAAATGAAGCCAAAGTTTGTGAAACAAGCGGCCGAAAAAGGTCATGATGCTGCAACTTTGGAAAAAATATGGAAAGATTGGGAAGCATTTGCATCCTATGCCTTCAATAAATCGCACTCTACCTGTTATGCATGGATTGCCTATCAAACCGCATACTTAAAAGCACATTATCCTGCTGAATATATGGCTGCGGTACTATCCAATAACATGAGCGATATTAAACAGGTAGCTTTCTTCATGGAAGAGTGCCGCCAGATGAGTGTTACGGTATTAGGTCCCGATGTAAACGAATCCGATCTTAAATTTTCGGTAAATGCCAAAGGCGAAGTTCGTTTCGGTATGTCGGCAGTAAAAGGTGTTGGTGAAAAGGCAGTAGAAAGTATTATTGAAGAAAGATCGGCAAATGGCCCTTATATTAATGTGTACGATTTCGCCAAGCGATCCAACACACGCATTGTAAATAAAAAAGCTTACGAGAGTTTTGTGTATAGTGGTGCTTTCGATGCATTTGGAGGTCATAGGGCACAGTATTTTTATATCGGCCCGAACGATAAAATGAACGGCATCGAAAAGATTATTAAATATGCCAACGATTTTCAAAACAACGAAAGTACCTCACAGGCTTCTTTGTTTGGCGGCTCTAAAGCTGACCTCATTTTAGAACCAAGTTTGCCAGTTTCGCCAGAATGGGCATTAATGGATAGGTTAAAATACGAAAAAGATGCTATTGGGATTTTCCTATCTGGCCACCCCTTAGATAATTATAAACTGGAGCTCGATAAATTCTGTACACATGGTGTTAAACAGCTGAGTATCATTAATAAGGTGCGTATGGGCGATAGTAACGAAGATATATTAGCCGAATTCGAAAAACTAAAAAACCGGGAACTTTGTGTAGGCGGACTCGTAGTTACGGCATCGCAAAGGATTACCAAAACAGGTAAGCCATTTGGTACTTTTGTTTTCGAAGATTATGAAGATGCAAGTGAAATGGCCTTGTTTGGTGAAGATTTTCTAAAATTTAAATCGTTTTTAACCGAAGGATATTTCTTACAGATTAGAGGCAGGGTTGGTGAGCGTTTCGGTAAAGCTGGCGATTGGGAATTTAAAATCACCGCCATTAATTTAATGTCTGAACTGAGGGATAAATTAGCGAAAAGTTTAACTATCCAAGTGCCAATTGAACGGGTTAACGATCAACTCATGCGGGAGATTGAAGCTATATTAGCAGACAATAAGGCAAACTCTGAGCAGCAGAACTGCCAACTTAACTTCGCAGTTTTTGATCGTGAAAAAGAGATTATGTTGGATATGCCATCCAAAAATCTTAAAATAAATCCGAGTAATAAGTTTTTGGAACAATTACTAGGGCTTAATGTTGTTAATTACAAGTTAAACTAGTGTTTGGCGTTCCTGATGCATCATGCTGAATTTATTTCAGCATCTTAATCGTGATAGATCCTGAAACAGGATCAGGTTGATGTGGGTATAAAAGAGTTTACGTAATGTCAAATTGACATTACAGATGGGTTGGCATTACAATTGAATACATATATTTGAACATAAAAAAAATAATTATGGCATTAGAAATCACAGATGCAAACTTCGAGGAGCTTGTATTAAAATCAGATAAACCCGTATTAGTAGATTTTTGGGCAGAATGGTGTGGCCCTTGTCGCATGGTTGGTCCAGTAGTAGAAGAAATCGCAAAAGAATATGATGGCAAAGCGGTAGTTGGAAAAGTAAACGTTGATAACAACCCTCAAATTTCAATGCAGTTTGGTATCCGTAACATCCCTGCTTTATTATACTTTAAAGGCGGTGAGGTTGTTGACAAACAAGTTGGTGCTGTTCCAAAATCAGTATTGGCTGAAAAATTAAACAAGCAATTGGCTTAGTTTAAGCTTAAAACAAAAATAACAAAGCCCAAGGGCTTGTAACATATTTAAAACCCAAGTTCATTTGATGGATTTGGGTTTTTTATTGCAAACATAATTTTGTTTCTTTAATAAAAAACTCACAATCATGTCTATTAACTTATTTAACAATAAAACTTTAGGTATTTTATTGGCAGGTATAACACTAAACTGTGCAAATATTGCATGTGTATCGGCGCAGAACCCTGTTGAAACCAATGAACCATCAGCGGATTATAAGCCAGCATTTGCCGGGCAGACCCGAATTGCAGGTGTAAAGACCAAAACCCCTCTGGATATCAAGATTATTAATGAAAAGTTAGAAAATCCGTGGGCCATTTCAGTTCTTCCGAGTGGCGGCTTCTTAATTACTCAAAAGCAGGGTACCATGGTAATCCTTACGCAAGATGGTAAATTAAGCAAAAAAATAACCGGTTTGCCAAAGGTAGATCCATCTGGCCAGGGCGGTTTATTAGATGTAACCTTAGACCCGAACTTTGCAAAAAATAGGATGATTTATTGGGCTTATTCTGAACCACAGGATAAAGGTGTTTTATTGGCTATTGCCAAAGGTAAATTGGCGGCAAACGAAACCTCAATCGAAAACCAGACCATTATTTACCGTGCTACACCAGCTTATACCGGTAAACTGCAGTACGGATCGAGAATTGTTTTCGATAAAAATGGAAATTTGTTTGTAAGTACAGGCGAGCGTTCAGGTAACGATATCAGGATACAGGCACAATATTTAAATTCTTCGTTAGGAAAAATTTTGCACCTTACCCCTGAGGGAAAGGCAGTGGCAAATGGTCCATTTGCAGGTAAAGCTGACGCCCGACCTGAAATTTATGCTTATGGACTCCGTAATCCGGATGGTTTAGCCATTAATCCCTCAACCGGAGATTTATGGGAAGCAGAATTTGGACCGAAAGGTGGCGATGAGGTAAACATCATTAAACCAGGCAAAAATTATGGCTGGCCGATTATTACCTATGGAACAGAATATAGTGGAAAAAAAGTTGGCGATGGTATTACACAGAAAGAAGGCATGGAACAACCGGTTTATTACTGGAACCCGAGCATCTCGCCCGGTTGTATTGCTTTTTATAACAATAACAGCATAGCCGAGTGGAAAGGTAATTTATTTGTAGGTGGTTTAAGTGGTTCGCATATTATCCGATTGGTGATAAAAGATGACAAAATTGTTGGCGAAGAGCGTTTGCTGGAAGGTAAAGGCGAACGTTTCCGCGATATGGTGGAAGGTAAAGATGGTGCACTTTATTCGGTAACCGACAATGGACATTTATATAGGATAGCGAAGAAATAATTAGGTTTTTTAAAATATTAATCCCGAATTCTTTATTGGAGTTCGGGATTTTTTGTTTAGTCAGATTATTAGTATTTTGGAAATGTGGGGTTCTGCTTTTCATCGGGGTTTTCAGTCCCGCTTTCCGTTTGTAGTTAGCCGGTGCTTGGACCTTTGAAACTTCGAAAGTCTTGGGTACTTTTTTAATTTTTTTTAATAAATCTTTTATTAGCTTTACCATATGCAGGCTGTAAACTACGAGAACGAAACAAGCTATGGTAATTTAGAATTGCTCGCCCAACAAGTGGTAGAAGGTTTTATTACGGGGCTGCATAAAAGCCCTTTTCATGGCTTTTCGGTCGAATTTGCTGAGCACCGACAGTATAATAATGGTGATAATGTTAAAAATATCGACTGGAAATTATACGCCAAAACGGATAAACTTTATAGTAAACGTTTTGAAGAAGAAACAAATTTGCGTTGTCAGTTTGTGATTGATGTTTCCTCATCAATGTATTTTCCAGAACCTAAAAACAACAAACTGATTTTCTCCATACAGGCTACTGCCTCATTAATGTACCTGTTGAAGAAACAGCGCGATGCCTTCGGTTTAAGCTTATTTACAGATGAAATACTGTTAAATTCGCCAGCAAAGTCGACTACTGTACACCAAAAATATTTGTTTACACAATTAGAAGACCTGTTGCACAAGCCTAAGGTAAACGCGCAGACTAATTTGAGCGAAGCTTTACATCAGGTTGCTGAATTAATTCATAAACGCTCTTTGGTTATTATTTTCAGTGATTTATTTAATACGCAAACTAGTGCCAATAAAACAGACGAATTTTTTGATGCCCTGCAGCATTTAAAATTCAACAAACATGAAGTGGTGGTTTTTAACGTAGTAGATAAATCAAAAGAAGTGGAGTTTAATTTTGAGAACCGTCCATACCAGTTTATCGATATGGAAACAGGAGAAACGATTAAAGTGCACACTAATCAGGTAAAGGAAAATTATACAGCGGCAATTTCCTCTTATCGTCAGCAAATTGCGCTAAAATGTGCCCAATATAAAATCGACTTAATTGATGCCGATATGATGGAGGGCTTTTACCCAATCCTTCAGTCTTACCTAATCAAACGGCAAAAATTAGGTTGAAATTTTGTTACAAACAACAGCACGCTAATGCTGTTTAATAAAAAGGTTTAAATTTAAACTCCACAATATGTTAGAAAAAGGCGCTATAGCACCAGATTTCGAATTGAATGCTACTCCCGATCAGAAAATAAAACTTAAAGATTTTAAAGGTAAAAATGTAATCCTGGCTTTTTATCCTGCCGATTGGAGCCCGGTATGCAGCGACCAAATGGCACTTTATAACGAAATGCTAAAATATTTTAACAAGTATGATGCACAGATTTTCGGTGTTTCCGTTGATAGTGTTTGGTGTCACCTCGCTTTCGAAGAAAATAGAAAACTGCATTTTCCCTTATTGGCAGATTTTGAACCAAAAGGCGCAGTATCAAAAGCTTATGGTGTGTACGATGAAGAACTTGGCGAAAGTAAAAGAGCACTTTTTGTTATTGATAAAGAAGGGAAAATTGCCTGGAGTTATTTGTCGCCAATAGCCGTTAATCCTGGTGCCGACGGAATTTTAGAGGCATTAGAGGAATTAGATAAGAAATAAGTTATGAGCACTTTAAAACCAGAAATAAATAGTCGAGATCATATTCAAGGTGATGATTCGGCGAGTGTAACCATTGTGGAGTTTGGCGATTATCAATGCCCGTATTGTGGCAATGCCTATCCGATTATGAAGGAAATTGAAGAAACATTTGGCCATCAGATCAGATTTATCTTCCGCCATTTTCCTTTGGCAAATGCTCATGAGTTTGCTTTTCCGGCGGCTATTGCTGCAGAAGCCGCAGGTTTACAAGATAAGTTTTGGGAAATGCACGATGCACTCTTCGAAAATCAATACCGTTTAAATGGTGAGCTGTTCGACGAATTGGCTGAAACGATTGGTTTAGACCTGGAGCAGTTTCAGCAAGATTGCACTTCGGAAGAAATCAAAAGCAAAATAGAAAATGATTTTGATAGCGGTGTACGGAGTGGTGTAAATGGAACGCCTTCATTTTATGTAAACGGAACCAAGTTTGACGGAGGTGCAACCGATTTGTACCAGATGCTTAAAGAAAGTGCCGAATAAGTTAAAATATGCAAGGCGGCGATCAACCTTTTATATATAAGCTTAGTAATTTATAGGGTAAGCCTCTTTAGTCGAGCGAAAAGTTAACTTTTATGCTGTATTTGAAGCGAAGGCTTTTGATTACATGAACCTCACAATCATCCTTAACTAAACGCTGGGAAATGACGAATGATTGATTAGGCTTAAGGTTAATCTTCTGATTTATATTATATGCTTTATTGCAGCCTTTAGCCACATAACCATCCAAACAAAAAGAAATGTCAGTTATTACTTGTTTGGTTGTGTTTTTAATCGTGATTTTGGCAAATGTACCTAAATCGCTATTGTGTATATATTTGACTTCTTTCACGTAAACAGTGTTTAGCCTGTTGGTGGTATCATTTAACATTGATTTTGATGATTCAGGTTTTTGAAAAGCCGTGATTTTACCCTGCCTCACCTGTTTCCTTATTTCCTGAAAAGGCATTTTTAAAACTCCACAACAGATAATCATTAATATTCCTAATTCTTTAGTAAGCATAGTTTGAGCTGTTGTGGTTCAATAACCGTAAGTTATTGTTTTTTTTTAAATAAACCTATTGCATCATTTATACCCTCATGGTACAGAATTTTAAATAAAAAACCTCATGTATTTTGCAATACATGAGGTATCAGATAAGGGTAACCGGAAAACTAAAAAACTAATTATGAGTTTTTAGAATTTAACAAAATTGAAATCGCTTCGTGTTTTGTTATATCAAAGGTGCACTTCAATTATGAAGTTTTAGTGAAGAAACTTCATCCATTCCATATTGCGATACTTCTGTTACAACCGCTCTGACGAAAGTCTTCAGTAAGTCAGATTGGCTTATTTTTTGCCTGTTATTCAAAACAATATAAGTGCTTCATCTATTTATAAGGTAACAATGAACAATCCCTGATTAAAAAATACTTTCATGAGTAAAAATGTGGCAGAACAACTGGTTGAAATGCTGGTTGAAGTTGGTGTAAAAAGAGTTTACGCCGTTACTGGAGACAGTTTAAATTATTTTAACGATGCGGTAAGACGAAATGGCAAAATCAAGTGGATCCACGTTCGCAATGAAGAAGCTGGAGCCTTTGCAGCAGCAGCAGAAGCTGAGCTTGATGGAATAGCCTGTTGTGCCGGGAGTTGTGGCCCGGGCCATGTGCATTTGATTAATGGACTTTATGATGCGCATCGCTCGCATGTTCCCGTAATTGCTATTGCATCAACCATTCCAACCAACGAATTTGGTATGGATTTTTTTCAGGAAACCAATACCATTAAGTTATTCGATGATTGCAGTTATTACAATCAAGTAGCCACCACCGCGGCACAAGTCCCAAGAATGTTTCAAACCGCCCTTCAACATGCCATTCATAAAAAAGGAGTTGCAGTTTTTGGCCTGCCGGGTGATGTGGCTGAGCTGGAAGCCGTTGAAAGTGTAACTTCCATGCAATTGTTTAATAATAAGCCGGTCATCCGCCCTTCCGACCTGGAACTAAATGATTTATCTGCTTTGCTGAATAGCGAAAAGAAAATAATGCTTTATTGTGGAATAGGGGCAGCCGAAGCGCATGATGAAGTAGTTGCACTTGCGGCTAAATTAAAAGCACCTGTTGGGTTTTCGTTCCGTGGTAAAATGGGTATCCAATATGATAATCCTTACGAAGTTGGCATGACAGGTCTTTTAGGTCAGCCATCGGGTTACCATGCCATGCACGAAGCTGATGTAGTACTATTGTTGGGAACGGATTTTCCATATGTAAACTTCATGCCCGAAAAGAACAAGATTGTACAGATTGACGAAAAACCTGAACGGTTAGGTAGAAGAGCAAAACTAACAATGGGTTTATGCGGAAATATAACTGACTCGATTAAGGCATTATTACCGCTTTTAGAAGAGAAGAAAGACGAAAATTTTCTGAAAAGCCAACTCGAATTCTATCAAAAGGTTAAAGAAAGACAACAGGTTTACGTAAACGATCAGGGCGAAGAAAATAAAATCCAGCCTGAATTTGTTGCCGAAACCCTTAACCGCTTAGCTGCAAACGATGCCATTTTTACGGTAGATACTGGCATGTGCTGCGTTTGGGGAGCACGTTTTATTGATGGAACGGGCAAACGTAAAATGCTCGGTTCTTTTAATCATGGCTCGATGGCAAACGCTATGCCAATGGCCATAGGGGCTGCCTTGGCACATCCCGAAAAACAGGTAATTGCCCTTTGTGGCGATGGAGGTTTATCAATGCTCTTAGGCGATCTGGCCACCATTAAACAATATAATCTGCCAGTAAAGCTAATCGTTTTTAACAACAGGGCTTTGGGAATGGTTAAGTTGGAAATGGAAGTTGATGGCTTGCCCGATAATGAAACAGATATGATTAACCCTGATTTTGCATTGGTTGCGCGGGCCATGGGCTTTAAGGGAATAACCGTAGCCAAGCCTGAAGAAGTGGAAACAGCAATCAGTTATGCACTAAATGAAGATGGGCCTGTTTTGCTAAATGTGATGACGAATCCGAATGCTTTGGCGATGCCACCAAAAATAGAATGGGCGCAAATAAAAGGCATGACAGAATCGATGGCAAAATTAATGCTGGGTGGAAAAATGAGCGAGGTTATGGATACCATAAAATCGAATTACAAACATTTGGGAGAAGTACTGTAGTTTAGAAAAGCTTCGTCATTCCCAATCAAGTTGGGAATGACGAGCTATTTTAAAAATTATCTAACTATTTTTTCTTATAAAGTCCCTGCAACTGTGTTAACGCTGCTATCAATTTCTCTTCATCACCTGCTAAACAATAATATTTAATTCCATTTTTATCATTGTCAGGTTCATCTTCACGCTTTTCGAAAATAGGATAAATTGATTTAAGGGTTGTACTATTCTGTTCAGGGCTAACTTTAAATCCTTTCCAATGCTGTATCTGCGATTTATTGGAGGTTTCTATCCTGGCATGATCTAAGCTGGAAAAGGTTTTTCCGATGGTGAAAATCCCGAAATTCATTTCTTCATCAATAGAGAATGAATTTGCTGTAATTTTAAATTTAGTTTCCTCGCCATTATGTAAGGCAATATCGGTTCCACCAATTGCTTTCGCCAGCAATTGATTGATGGTTTTTACAATTTCGGCTTTTGGTTGGGCGAAGCCGCCGAATGATCCAGCCAGTAATAAGACCAGCATTAGTTGTGTTTTCATAATTCTTTAAGGTTAAATATTTGTGTGTATCTAAATTTAAAGAATTATTTGATTTAACACATACCAAAAAATGAGTAAATAAAAAAGGCAACCAGATTTACTGATTGCCCTTAATTTATGTTGTTGGTGATACTATAAATTTCCCCTCAATTCCTGTTCGCGTTCCAACGATTCAAATAAGGCTTTAAAGTTACCTGCGCCAAAACTTTGTGCGCCTTTACGCTGAATAATTTCGAAGAAAAGGGTAGGGCGGTCTTCAACTGGTTTAGTGAAAATCTGCAATAAATATCCTTCCTCATCGCAATCGACCAAAATACCCAGGCTTTCCAGTAGTGAGATTTCCTCGTCAATTTTACCTACACGCTGTGGCATCATATCGTAATAAGCTTCTGGTGGGGCACTTAAAAACTCCACACCGCGCGCTTTCAATTCTTTAACTGTTTTAACAATATCTTTAGTGGCAACAGCAATATGCTGAACGCCTTCACCTTCATAATATTCCAGGTATTCTTCAATCTGCGATTTCTTTTTGCCTTCGGCAGGTTCGTTAATCGGGAATTTCGAATAGCCATTTCCATTGCTCATTACCTTACTCATCAAAGCCGAATATTCTGTGTTGATCTGCTTATCGTCAAATGATAAAATGTTCACAAAGCCCATTACATCCTCGTACCATTGTACAGCCTCGTTCATGCGGTTCCAGCCTACATTACCCACACAATGATCGATGTATAAAAGGCCGGTATCGGTAGGTTGATAATCGCTTTCCCATACCCGGTAACCTGGCATAAAGGTTCCATTATAGTTTTTACGCTCGATAAACATGTGTACAGTTTCGCCATAAGTATAAATGCCACTCATCTTAACCTCTCCATTTTCATCAGTCAAAGTTTGTGGCGCTAGGTAGGGTTTCGCACCACGTTTTGTGGTTTCTTCAAAAGCGCTGTAAGCATCGTCTACCCAAAGCGCTAATACTTTTACACCATCTCCATGTTTTTTTACGTGCTCCGATATCGGGTGATCTGATTTTAACGCTGTAGTTAAGATCAATCTGATTTTTCCCTGTTGCAATACATACGATGAACGATCGCGTACACCAGTTTCCGGGCCGGCATAAGCCAGGCTTTGAAACCCAAATGCGGTTTTATAGTAGTGGGCAGCTTGTTTAGCGTTGCCTACATAAAATTCGATATAATCTGTTCCGTTAATAGGCAGAAAATCTGGTGCTTTTGATATTTTTTCTGCGAATGTTTGTGTTTCCATTGTTGTTATTATTTTTAAATGGCTAACCGCTTAATTGTTTAAATCGGTTAACTGTGTGTGTTATTTTAAAGATTTTAAATCCTATAATCTCGAAATCTTAATCATCCTAACTTTACTCTACATTAATCTGCCAGCTTTTGTGATAATTCTCGTCCTCAATATCCAAAGCATCCTGTGTAAGCATTAAAGGTTTAAAAGGATCAATCATTACCGCCAGCTCATCTGTTTTTTCTTTTCCGATTGATTTTTCAACTGTACCGGGGTGCGGTCCATGCGGAATACCTCCAGGGTGTAAAGTAATCTGCCCCTTAACTACGCTTTTACGGCTCATAAAATCACCATCTACATAATAAAGCACTTCATCGCTATCTACATTGCTATGGTTATATGGTGCCGGAATAGAATCGGGGTGGTAATCATATTTACGGGGAACAAAAGAGCAAACCACAAAATTGTGTCCTTCGAAAGTTTGGTGAACTGGGGGTGGTTGGTGTAAGCGACCTGTTATTGGCTCAAAATCGTGGATAGAGAAGGCATATGGATAATGATAACCATCCCAGCCTATATAATCAAAAGGATGTGTGCCATAGGTATAGGGATAAATTAGCCCTGCTTTTTAATCAGCACTTTAAAATCGCCGTATTCATCATAGGTTTGCAGGTTTTGGGGTAGTCTTAAATCACGCTCACAGTAAGGTGCATGTTCCATTAGCTGTCCAAACTGATTTAAATATCTTTTTGGTGGTCTTAGCGGACTAAAACTTTCTACAATGAACAACCTATTTTGTTCGGTATCAAACTCCATCTGATAAATGGTCCCCTTGGGATAATCAGGTAATCGCCGTAAGCAAACTTAATTTCTCCGAATCCTGTTTTCAGCCTTCCAGAACCTTCGTGTACGAAGATCATTTCATCGGCCTGGCTGTTTTTGTAGAAATAATCAGTCATCGATTTTCTTGGCGCTGCCAAAACGATATGCAGATCGCTATTCACCAGAACTGCTTTTCTGCTTTTTAGAAAATCATCTTCAGGTTTAATATTAAAACCAATTAAACTCGTATGTTTCAAGTGTTTTTCCCGGGCAATTTTTGGCTCAACACTGTACGCCTCACCTAAATGTTTTACTATGGTTGGCGGATGGCAATGATAAACCAATGAATATAAACTCGAAAAACCTTCGGTTGATACCAACTCTTCGGCATAAAGATTTCCATCAGGTTTACGAAAAACCGTGTGGCGTTTAGCTGGAATCTGCCCCAATTTATGATAAATAGGCATAATTAAATGATGTTATGGTTAGAAAAGAAAAAAATCCTAATGAATTAACAATTAAAACGGCTACGCGTTTTAACTAAAAAGAAAGATGAATGAAATTACAGTGAATACTGAGCCATGATCAGCTTGGATAGCATCTTATAGCGACGGGCCGCAATAGCGTCGTTTACTAAATTAATATGTAATGCTTTTAAGATCATAGTTTTAATGGTACTAAGGTAAGTATTTTATTTAAAAGTTGAAATTTTAATTACCTTTAATTACTTACTATACAATCATCCCAATGAAGTTTATTTTTACATGTTTAGTTTTTTTAGCCTTGGGCTATAGCGCTTTTGCGCAACAAAAGGCCAAGTACACGATTAGGGTTATAGACCGCAGTGGAAAAGCAATAAGAGGTTCTTTTTACGCTGCAGCCGATGATGGTTTAACAATTATCAGAAACCGAAAGGATACCCTAAAATTAAGTGCCGATAGTATCAGCGCATTATACATACATCGAAAGGGGATAGCCGCACCGCTGGCCATTGCCGGAGGTTTAACATTTTTTGTATTGGCCGCTAAAAGCGATAAATTGGTAGAATCGGTAGTACTTATTGCTGCTGGCGTACCAGTAGGGGTATCTGGTGGATTATTGCTCGGCGGATTACTCTCCAACAAAAAACACTATAAAGCACTTCAGGCAAAAGATTTTCCTTTAATTAAATCAAACCTTCAGAAATATACCGTATTAAAATAATAACGCTTAAGTTTTATTTTGAATGCCCTAATTTCTTAGCTTTACCGCGTATTTAACCAAATCATATATGAAACTAGTATCTTATAAAACCGAAGACAGGGAGCATCTTGGTATATTTATCAATGGACATATTTATAACTTAAATAGTTGCGATAAATTGCTTCCAGATAATATGAGTACGTTTTTGCAAGGAGGCGAAGTGTTAATGGAAAGGGCAAAAAGGATAGACGATCAGATAAAAGATGGTAGTTTAGCTGCTAAAGAAGAAATTTTTTATGAGATTTTAGCGCCTGTTCCACATCCTACCAGTTGTCGTGATGGATACGCTTTCAGGCAGCATGTTGCTGCGGCACGTAGAAACAGAAAGGTTGATATGATCCCTCAATTTGATGAATACCCAATCTTTTATTTTACCAACCACAACGCTATTCAGGGTACTGGAGAAATTGAATGTATGCCAGATCATTTTGATAAACTGGATTTCGAATTGGAGCTTGCCATTGTTATCGGTAAAAAAGGAAGAAATATTAAAGCTGCTGAGGCTGATGAATACATTGCTGGTTACATGGTAATGAACGATATGAGTGCCCGTACCTTGCAGATGGAAGAGATGTTGCTGAATTTAGGTCCTGCAAAAGGAAAAGATTTTTCTACCGTAATTGGCCCATGGCTGGTAACGCCTGATGAATTATTGCAATATAAAGTTGCGCCTAAAGAAGGTCACGTTGGTAATGCTTACGATCTTAAAATGACCTGCAGAGTAAATGGCATCGAAGTTTCGAAAGGAAATGCTGCTGATATGGACTGGACTTTTGCCGAAATTATAGAACGTTGTGCTTATGGTGTAGATATTCTTCCGGGTGATGTAATTGGTTCGGGAACAGTGGGTACGGGTTGTTTCTTAGAGTTAAATGGTACTGGTTTGCTTAACGATCCAAATTATAAAGTACAGTGGTTACAACCAGGTGATGTTGTAGAAATGGAAATTACAGGCCTTGGGGCTTTAACTAATACGATTACTAAAGCAGATACCGATTTTTCGATCCTGGCGTTGAAGAAACATTAATTTTTGATCTTTTAAATCATTAGGAAAGGCGGTCGTCATTCTGAATTCAGTTCAGGATCTATGTGATTAGATGCTGAAACAAGTTCAGCATGACGATCGTTACAGAAAACTTTCGAATATTTTTAACCTATCAACTTTGCTAACTTTAAACACCTCCGATTTAACACCTGTAGATCTGCAAAATTATTTGCAATACGCTATCGCTCCGCGACCGATCTGTTTTGCCTCAACTATCGATGCCGAAGGGAACATTAATTTAAGCCCCTTCAGTTTCTTTAATATGTTTAGTACAAATCCGCCGATCTGTATTTTTTCCCCGTCGAGGAGGGTGCGCGATAATACCACCAAACATAGCTTGGAAAATGTACTGCAGGTTAAAGAATGCGTCATCAATATTGTAAATTACGATATGGTGCAGCAAATGAGCCTGGCCAGTACCGAATATGCCAAAGGCATAAACGAATTCGAAAAAGCGGGATTTACCATGTTGAAATCTGATCTGGTTCGGCCACCAAGAGTTGCCGAGGCGCCAGTACAGTTTGAATGTGTGGTAAATGAGGTGATTTCATTAGGCGATCATCATGGTGCAGGAAACCTTGTGCTGGCTGAAATAAAAGTGATTCATATTAATGAAGCTATTTTAGATGAGAATGGTCGGATTGATCAGCACAAAATCGATCTTGTAGCCCGTTTAGGAGGCGATTGGTATTGTAGGGTTACGGGCGATAATTTGTTTAAAGTAGCAAAACCCCTGGCTAAATTGGGCATAGGAATAGATCGTTTACCACATTCGGTCCGTTTTTCTAAAGTATTATCTGGCAATGACCTTGGAATGTTAGGAAACGTTGAACATTTACCAAGTGACGAAGAAATCGACTTGATCAGTACCCACGCTGAAGTAAAAGAAGTGCTCGATGCTACCATAGGTGATACAACTAACCGCGAAAGAGAGCTGCACGAACTGGCGAAAAAGTTTCTTCAAAATGGAGCGGTGGAGCTTGCTTTAAAAGTTGTTTTACTTTAAATTTATTAAGATAATCTTTTAAGCTATGCATACAATTGTTCAGGTAGATCAGTACATCATCAATTCGGCAGAATTTGCGATTCCCATTTTAGATCATTTGAGAAATCTGGTACATAAGGCTGATGCCCGTATTGAAGAGAAAATTAAATGGGGGATGCCTTTCTTCGATTATAAAGGTACGGTTTGCCATATGGCTTCTTTCAAGCATCATTGTGCATTTGGCTTTTGGAAAGGATCTTTAATGAACGATGAATACGGTGTTTTTAAAGAACGTTCTGAAGCAATGGGCTTATTGGGTAAAATAAAGTCTTTTGACGACCTGCCTTCAGATGAAATTTTGATTGCCTACATTCAACAGGCTATTCAATTAAACGAAAACAATGTAAAATTGCCACCAAAACCAAAAACTACAGAGAAGAAAGAACTGATTATACCTGAATATTTTATTGAAGCTTTACAAGAAGATCCTGAAGCATTGTCGGTTTTTCAGAATTTTAGTTTATCCAATAAAAAGGAATATGTATTGTGGCTTGAGGAAGCTAAAACCGAAGCAACCAGAATAAAAAGATTGGAAACCACTTTGGCGTGGCTTGCAGAAGGCAAAACGAGGATGTGGAAATATAAAAAATAATTAAAGGATACTTACAATTTTCATGAAACGGGCTTTATAATGACCGTCAAGATCGGTAATAGTTACCTGGTGCACTTTCCCTGAAGAGGCATGAATAAATTTGATCCCGTTTTCGTCAATGGAATAAACAATCCCAACATGACCGATCCTTCTTATTCTTGAATTACTGCCTGTAAAAATCAATACATCGCCTACTTTTGCATTTTCCAGACTGGTTTCTTTCCCCGCATAGCTAAATTCTCTCGAAGAGCGTGGAACTTTAAAACCAAAATTACTGAAAACATAACTTACAAAGCCAGAACAGTCAAAACCAACTTTAGGGTTACTTGTAGCATAACGATAAGGGATACCTAACATACTTTTGGCAAAATCGATTAAACTTTCGGATTGCTTGGCTGAGGAATTGTTTGAAGGCTTATCCTCTTTAGGTAGACTGGCAACGAGCTTTTTAACTAACTCCTGGTACTGAGCCGGAATGATGGTTTGGGCTTTTCCTGCTGTGGCAGACAAAATGAAAAACGCAATCGGGACTATTATTTTCTTCATATGTTAGAACCAAAGATATAAAAAATATCCAAAGTCGATTAAAATGTTGAAAATGAGTACAAATAAAAAAGTCCAAACAATTTGCCTGGACTTCTGATTAAAATATTTGGTTTGATTAAATACTTGGGAACATGGTTTGCGCTTTGTCGCCGATTAATGGAAGAGGCTTTTGCTCACCATTATTTGCACTTATTGCACCTAGGATAATCAAAATAATATAGGCAATGTATATTACATAACTTAAGTATCCAAAAATTGCTGTTGGCACAATTATGATTAATACTGTTACCGCTACATTAAGCACAATCATACCTAAATGGAGCAATAAAGATTGCCTTAAGTGATAGCTGGATAGCGCTGTTTTATTGTCTTTGTACATTGCAAAGTACGATATTAGCCACCCAATAAGAAAGATGTAGCTCACAACAGCAGCATTTTTGCCGCTGTCGGCTGTTTTAAAAGGAGAATTTGTTTCCATAGATTTTTTTAGTTTTTCAATTACTGCAAATTACTAAAAATTATCATATTATGGTGTGGTAACAGCAACAGGTAAAATTTTGCCATTAAAGAATTTATGTCCGGTTTTAGCAAAATCACTAATATATTTCCCCATTTCGAAAGCCATAACCGGGCTTTGGTATCCTGGGAAAGCAGCTTCAAGCATTTCCGTCTGTGCCGATCCTAATGCAAGGCAATTGATCTTGATTCCTGTTTCAGCCAGTTCAAATGCTAAACATTCAGTTAAAGTATGCAGTGCTGCTTTACTTGCCGAATAAGCCGAAAGTCCTGGAAATTTAACACTTCCTTGAAAACCACCCATACTACCAATGTTCACAATGTGGCTTCCGCTTTGCATTAAGGGTAAAATATGCTGTATCATTCTGAAATGTGAGATCACGTTGCTCTGTAACATTTCACCAAGATCAATTTCTGTGGTTTCTAAAAAAGGTTTATTAATTAATGCGCCTGCATTGTTAATTAAGATATCAACAGATCCTAACCGTTCCTTTAAAAATGGAACTAATGCGGCATAATCATCATTTACAATGTCAAATTCTACCGGTAAAAGTGTACAGTCTGGATTAATGCCTTTAGCAATTTCCAAGAGTTTACGCAGTTTATCTGCCGACCGGGCAATGGCTACAATCTTGTTCTCTTTCTGTAAGCTAAATTCTAAAGCAGTTTCGAAACCGATTCCGCTACTTGCACCTGTAATTATAATGTTCATTAAAAGGAGTTAAAAATTATTGTAAAGTTAAAAGGTTTAAACTTTGCGAGCCTGGTGAAATCAAAGTTAGGAAAAAAAGAGTAAGTCAACTAAAACCTATTTTGCGATAAGGATTGAAGAATAGTGATTACATCACTTAATTTACGCATTATGTTGCAAACGTGGTTGTCAGTTGTCCTCGTTATAAATGAGGATGATTGGAATTGATAAGAAATTTAAGGTATTTGAACGATAAGTTCGTCATGCTGAATTTATTTCAGCATCTATTTTGCATTAAGACCCTGAAATAAATTCAGGGTGACGACCGACTTATTAAAGCGATAAATCAATCCTCTACAATCAGCTGGCTCACCGGGTTTTTAATTACATGCAAACCATCATTAATCAATTTAGTATGGTCTAACTCTTTGCTTGCTTTAATTTCAAGATAAACCTGAATTTCTTTTTCCAACTGATGATAGATCTTTTTGTGATAAATAATCTCCAGAATTTCCAGTGCACAAAGCCAATCCTGCCTGTGGTTCGATTTTAGTTGTGCAAAAATTTCGGCAAGCTTATCCAAACCTTCCCCACTTTCCCTAATCGCTCTAACCGTTTGGTATAAACCGTGCAGTTTTAAAGTTTTATCATCATAAGTAATGTGATGTGTTTTCTCGTTGCTAATTAATGTAATCTCTTCGTAAGCGTCTTTATCGGCAGCGCCATTAAAAACTGAAACAATGGTTTCGCCTATGGCCATATCATAAATGCCCCACTCGGGTTTAAACAGCGTATTTCCATTACGCTCTGTAACCGTACAATCTTTAAAGGCAATTAAAATGAGTTTATCGTTTTTTGTAATAATATCTTTAACTGAACCAGCTACTTTAATGCCACTATCAAATATAAGTATGGCTTTTTCGCCTGTAATTATCCCTACAGTCTGTAATTCAGCTAAGCTATAATCTTCCAGTGCTTTTGCAGCATCTTTTAACCGACCAACAGGCGACGAAAAACCATCAGCATGGTAATCTTTCCCATGGCCTTTTAATTGTTTTCCATTAAATGCCAATGCCGAAGGGCCAGTGGTTTTAATAAAGGTTACTTCATCTTTTGTGCCCACACCAATGTCGGTAAATACACCGCTTACCTGCAGGCCCGAACTATAAACTGCTGTGGCTACATTTTTACAGGCAATTGCTTTCATAATACCCTCTGTTCCACCTTTTCTAAAGGCCATGGTATTGGCAAAGGTTTCCAAAACATCAATAAGATTTTGGAATGTTTCGGTTACAAAAAGCTGTGGCTGTGGTTTGGTAATATCGTAAGCGTAATTAATCGTATCGATGTTGTACCAAAGTTTCTCTACATCATTTTGCATACAGGTTGCACTTTCACCGATAGAAGAAAGCAAACCAGCGCCATAAATTTTTGGATTTTCTAAAGTACCAATTAATCCATACTCCACTGTCCACCAGTGTAAGCGACCAAGTAAAGCCATTTCAGAAGGCTCACCCATGTTTTCGCTGATGTAACGAAGCTCTTTTTCTGCCTTGGCAATCTGAATCTCGTCTACATCTACAGCTTCTTTCAAAATCGATAGTTTCCTAATGGCCTCGTAAAGTTCAAAATCTTTCGCCGAGAACATGGCTTTTGCGCCAATCGAACCAAAATAGCTTAAATAATTGTTGTAATCCGTATCTGCGATGATAGGGGCGTGGCCAGCACTCTCGTGTATAATATCTGGTGCTGGTGTATATTCAATGTGATTAATCTGGCGGATATCAGCAGCAATTACTAGTACACGGTAGGCCTGATACTCCATAAATGCAGCTGGCGGAATAAAGCCATCAACAGTTACTGCACCCCAACCAATCTTACCGAGGTTGTCGTTCATGGTTTGCAGGTCGGGAATGTGCTCGATACTTAAACCCGCTCGCTGTAAGCCTTTTATGTAAGGGTAATAAGCAACATTTTTAAGATAACTATAATTCTGGCGCATTACGTAACGCCACACTGCTTGATCGATCGGTGTGTATTTTTCGTAATTCTGGTCGACAATAAATTGCTTTAAATGATTGGGCAATTTTGCTACCTGCGCATTATTAAAATCATTAAAATGGCTCATGGTTAATCTGAAAATAAGTTGGTCGGCAGCTAAGTTAGGGTGTTGTTTTTATCTTATCAAGAAAGCAGTAGCATAAATTAACAGGTGAAAGTAATAAAGGTATAAAGAGGAGAAAGAGATGGGGTGAGGATTTGGAAAGATGCTGTAGCATTTCATCGGGAGGCTCTGGCCGGGCTGTCCGCTAAATCTTTTGCTGCCCTTTTGCTCCGCTCAGGCTGGCAGCAAAAGGATACCGCTTCCATCCCGTTTATTCACAAAGGTTTGTGCTGATAAACCTATTTTTTCTGCGTTTTGCCAAAAAACGAAAATAGGAGCTATATTGTGGCCCTTTAAACCCGACTGGCGCGTAAAGCCCGGAGCGAGGTACGAGTGAGGACTTGAAGCAAAGGCGGGACTGAAGAGACCGAATGCCAGTAAAACTGCTTTCAAAAAAAAATAAATAAAATTAAAAAGGATTATAATTTGGAAAGATGCTGTAGCATTTCATCGGGAGGCTCTGGCCGGGCTGTCCGCTAAATCTTTTGCTACCCTTTTACTTCGCTCAGGCTGGCAGCAAAAGGATATCGCTTCCATCCCGTTTAAGTAGGTTGGCCTGCTGATGAAACCTTGGTTGGGTATCGCATCATGAGCCACAAACAATTACTGGTAATTATTAATGCTTCTTACCTGCTTTTTTATTCCCGATTTTTTTAACGCTAAATGTAAAATAGTGCTGATAGAGGTAACTGAAAAGTGCCATTAAAACCGATACCAATATTCTTGAGAGCATTGCTAAAGTTGGATAATCTCTTAAAAGTTCCAACAAAAACTTCAATAAAACATAATTGGCCAGTATGTTAATGAATTGAAGATTTAAAAACCTAAAAAGCTGAACCCTGCCTTTCAATTCGCTATGGGTAAATATCACATACTTATTAAGCAAAAAACTGGTTGGAATAGCAACGGCATAATCGATCAATAGCGATGCGGTTTCTCTCTGAAGCACAATTATCCCAAAATCTACTTCTTCGGTTTTAAAAATGAAAAAGTAAGCAAAATAATAACTTAAGATTCCCAACAGCAAAGTCCCGCCACCAGTGGCCATATATCTGAAATTATGCAAGGAAATAAACCTTTTAAAAGGGGGATAAAAAAAATCTATTACGGCTAAAATTGCTGTGCGCATTGAAAAAAATATTAAAAGTTTCTTGGCCGAAATATTAACAATCGGTTTACCTCATATAAGTTTAAGGCGCAAAGGTAATTTTTTATATAGAATTTTGTAGAAACAAAAAATCGAGAAATCACGCATTTATTCGTTATTGGTGTAATATGTAGGTTGTGCTACAAAATCGATTACTGCACACCAGGTATAAGAGGGGTGTGGCTGTATACTTACGCCAACGGTATTGAGCTTGTATTTTTGATCGAGTAAATTAAAACGATGGCCGAGCGAAGGTACGCCACAATCTAACAACAAATGGCAAACAATATCTAAACTGTTAGAGTAGCCAAAATCGATATTTTCGCTCATGGCTTTATTTGGGAAATATCTGGATAATCGTTTGGAAAATTTATCTCCGTTACTGCTTTCATGCGTGTCGAGATTATTTCTGTTCAAATCCTGTGCATGGCTCCGGCTTAACGAAGTTAATTTATCATCAGGATAAAACATCTGCAGGTTTTTTATGCCTCGTAAATGTTTAAGTAAAGAAGTGTAATATGAATTATTTCTGGTAATCCTGAGTTCATTGTAATTTCTGTACTTCCGCACTTTAGCATTGTAGTTATTGATGTAGTCTTCTAAAAATGTATAATAAAACTTTTCGCCATCAAGGCGGATTAGGTTCATATACATCACAATGTTTTTTTCTTCGTTACTTAAATAAGAAGCATTTGCTGCGGTATTAGCTTTGCGGAATTCGGCATCAGTCCATTTTTGAGCATTAACCTGGCCAGAAAAAATTATAAGTAAAAGAGTGGGTAGAAGTATTTTAAACATAGAGTGATTTTCATGGATAACGTCTTTTAATTTTTTTTATTTCTCGTCTGTTAAAAATAATATCGCGTAAGCAATTAGTTACAGCCTTTACCTGATAAGGCAATGTGAATATTCGTAATTTTAGTTTTAGAAAATAATGATGAAAAGAATATTAATACTGGGCTGTTTATTAAATTTTGCAGTTTCTTTAAAGGCGCAGATTGATACAGCAGCATATAAAACGATTTCAAATCAAGTAAAGAAAGAATTTGCTCCAGATAAAAGATCTGTTTACTTTAATATTCAGTTTAAAGGAGATACTGTTCTTGCAGAAAGTACATCGGCGCAAGTGCTCGAGGCACTAAATAATCAAACCAAAGATTTCAAGGGTTTCGTTAAAATAAATACGCTTCTCCCGTCGAGCAATTTAGCTGGGATGGAATATGGATTAGCCAATCTTTCGGTCTGTAACAATAGAGCTGCCCCTCAAAATGCAGCAGAAATGATGACGCAGATGATTTTGGGCACACCTGTACAAGTATTAAAGAAACAGGGCGGCTATTATCTGGTACGCACACCCGATGGTTATTTGTCGTGGACTGATGCTACCGCCGTAAGTGTGATGAATAAGACGGCTTTTGAAGCATGGAAAAAATCAAAACGGATTATCTTCACTTCCGATTTTGGTCATGCTTTTAGCAAAGCAGATATCAACTCCTCCCGCGTTTCTGACTTAGTAAATGGCAATATCTTAGTATTAACCGGCGAAGAAAAAGATTATTATCAAGTTATTTTTCCCGATAAACGGACCGGCTATATTAAAAAAACTGATGCTCAAGTATTTTCTAACTGGTTGAAAAAGCCCAATCCAAATGCAGAAGCTATTTTGGCAACAGCAAAAACATTAATTGGGGTTCCCTATCTTTGGGGTGGTACATCTATCAAAGGGGTAGATTGTAGTGGTTTTACCAAAACAAGCTATTTCCTGAATGGAATTATCATTCCGAGAGATGCCTCGCAACAAGCTTTGGTTGGAGAAGATGTCCTTGTTTTAGAAGGAGATTCAATTAGTCTTACTAAATGCCTTAAAAATTTAAAAGCTGGCGATCTATTGTTTTTCGCCGCAGCAAAATTGAAAGGAACATCTGGAGGAAGGATAACGCATACCGCTATTTACATGGGCGATGGCGAGTTTATTCAGTCGGCCGGAATGGTTAGAATTAATAACTTAAAGCCTAATGCTGCCAACTTTGATGAACGTGAAAGCAAAACTTTGGTGAGTGCCAAGCGCTTCCTAAACCAGATTGGGACGTCGGAAATCACAAGGGTTGATCGACATACCTGGTATGGAACCTCTGCTTATTAAATGCTAGGTTTAAAGCAGATGTTCAATAAGTTCTCGCGTTATCCTAAGTTTCTCTCAGGATCTTAATAACCTAACAGATACTGGAACAAGTTCAGTATGACGCAAGGGTTTTAATTTATTTCCCTTGCGTCTTAATGGTTAACTAAATTTTACAAAAACATACCGCCTGATGCTTCAATTCGTTGTGCATTAATCCATCTGGCATCTTCAGTACATAAAAAAGCAACCACACCACCAATATCATCAGGCAGACCTACACGGCCTAAGGCTGTATTCGAGGCGATTCCTGCATTAAGCTGATCGTTATCGCGCACTACACCACCACCAAAATCAGTTTCTATTGCACCAGGAGCAACAATGTTTGATCTGATTCCTCTTGTACCTAATTCTTTGGCCTGGTATTTTGTTAAGGTTTCCATTGCACCTTTCATCGATGCATAAGCAGCATAGCCAGGGGTAGCAAAACGCGCCAAACCAGTAGAAAGATTAATAATCCCACCGCCATCATTTAATAGTGTTAAAGCCTTTTGGGTTAAAAAGAAAGCGCCTTTATAGTGGATGTTTACCAAAGTATCAAATTGCTCTTCGGTAGTTTCGGCAAATGAAGCATGAATGCCAATGCCTGCATTGTTGATGAGAAAATCGAATTTTTCGGCATTAAAAACAGATTTCAATATGGCTTTAACTTCTACAAAAAAGGCATCGAAAGTTTTAGTGTCGGCAACGTTTAACTGTAATGCCACAGCTTGTATCCCTAGCTGTTTTATTTCATTAACCGTATCCTCGGCTTCTTCTTTTTTAGATTGATAAGTAATAATTACTCCAATTCCTTTTGTCGCAATTTTTAAAGCAGCATTTTTTCCTAATCCACGGCTACCACCGGTTACCAGGGCAATTTTATTTTGTGTTTCCATTTTCTTTTAATTTGTTAAACAAAGTTAGATGGAAACCAGCTATAAAAATGGTGACAGCTTAAGTAAAAATGGTGATTGTTTAAGTTTTATATGGTGACAATTTCCTTATTTGTGGCCAAAGACTGGAAATAAGCTTCTCTGTACTGTTTGGGTGTTTGGCCAGAGAAGTGTTTAAAAAACTTGGTAAAGTTAGATGGATCGTATGTTAAAATTCTGGCTATTTCTGCAATAGGCATGCTAACATTCTGTAACATCGATTTCGAAATTTCCATTAAACGTTCTTCAAAGAAATAACAAGGTGAGTGACCCGTAGCCGATTTAATGGTATTGCTTAAGTGTGTGGGGTGAACGTGGATAAGCTCGGCAAAATCTCTTACTTCAAACATCTCTGTTACCCTACCCGATACCACATCGTCTAAATGTTTATCCAGTTCCTTCAAAAAATCGGCTGCGATTTCGTGTTGACGGGCAAAAAACTTCTGTGGGATTTTCATATCAAAGCAATAGCTGTTTAAACAAATATAATATCCGTATAAATGAATATAAAATCTGAAAGTTATTTGTGACTAAAGGATTATTAATGCAAAAGCCGCTGATTTTTAGACCAACGGCTTATATTTTAAAAAGTTTATTCTTATTTCTTGCTAAAGGGTAAGTCAAAAATACCATCTGTTACCGTTACTGATGTATTAATGTTCGTATCTTCATTGGGTGCTTTAAATGAAAATGTTCCTTTTAATCTACCACCAGCTTCGCTTGTAATCGCCAATGTACCGCTTGTAGCAGTAAATGAGCCTGTAGGTGTTTGGTCTTTCATGTAAGATCCAATTCCATCAGTTACAAGATCGTAGGTGCCCACACCTTTATAGTCTATAACTGAAAGAATCATGCGTTTATCACCATTTATAGTTACAATCGTAAGTAAATTGCCAATAATTGGTGTGTTGATTGATGTTGCTTCACCGGTAAAACCAATTGTGGTGCCATCTACCTTTGCACTTAAATTATTAGTGCTGTTATTGGTTTCTGGCAGTTTAACCGGGGCTAAACTGATCATAAACTGCCCATCGCTGATGGTTTTGCTTGTTGCAGTAGATTGATTTTCGCCTTTAAACTCAAAAGTACCCTTAATGTATTTGTCTGCTAAGTAACTGGTTATCTTTATTTTTCCTGATGTATTGCCTATGTAAGCATCTTGTAATCCGGATGTACTCAAAAGGTAAATCGCCATATTGTTATCCGATAAATTATAGGTGCCAACACCTTTAAAACCGCTGATCAGTAAACTAAAGCCAGTATTAATTCCTTTGTTACCCGAGATTTGGACACTTATTTCTCCACCTACATCATAAACCTGGGCAGTGGCTAACGTACATTGTACTAAAGCACCATCAACTTTTGCGCTCATTGTAGATAAAGTCCATTCCTGATGGTAATCGATTTCCTTTTTACAAGATGAGGTAATTAAAAGGCATACCAGTGCCAATAGCGATAATTTGAAAGGTACTTTCACGAGCATTAATTTGTTTGGGTTAATTAATATGCTAAGATAAAGAAAACTGATACAATTTTTTAACAAATTTCTCCCGTTGATACCAGTCGTTATAAACCAGTTCTACCTGTTTTACTTCAAAAGTGCCAAAATCGAAATCTTGGTATTTTTCGATAAGACTGAGCAAAGCATCTATGTTGGCTAACTCCGATCTGAAACGGATCACTGTAGCGTGGGCGGTTTGGATGGCATAACGTTTATCTATACTCTGTTGCAGGTCCGAATTTTTAAATGCAGCTCGCAAATCATCTCTGATTTCGTTTAAGGTATCCGTTAAAAAACCTTGAATTAAAATGCAGGATGGCGACGCCGTAAGTCCTTTAAACTGAATCTTGAAATGCTTATGTCTGGCTAAAACCTGTTTGATAAGCTGAATGTAATCCCCAACATGGATATCCTTTAAGTCGAAGCCCTCATAACAGGAAATGATAGACATTAGAGTAATGTGGATATCAGCATTCTGATAGTAATATTGATCAGGTTCAATTGCTTTCGCTTCAGTTAAAAACTGTTGAATTTTATCCTTTGTTGCTGCATCTGGTCTAATTACCAGTGTGATTCCAAAACGCTGATCGGCCTCATCATCAATTAGATGGTCTGTTTCGTAATCACCTGATGATATTTTAGCAATTGATTCGGTATAAAGTTTATGGTAGTGTTCTGCTAAATTCATCTTTTCTTACACAAAAAAGTCGCAGGCTTAAAACCTGCGACTAAATATGATCTAGTTGGATGCCGAAATAAACTCAGCATGAGGTTTCTCGTTTTAAGCCAACAAAGTTTTCCAGCTTACTGCCGAGCCAATAATGTTTCCTAAATCGGCAATGGCTACACGTTCCTGCTCCATGCTATCGCGGTGGCGGATCGTAACAGTATTATCTTCCAAACTCTGGTGATCAACCGTGATACAGAAAGGCGTACCAACGGCATCCTGACGGCGGTAACGTTTACCAATAGCATCTTTCTCCTCATAAATGCAATTGAAATCGAATTTCAATGTATCCATAATCTCCCGGGCTTTCTCAGGTAAACCATCTTTTTTGGTTAATGGGAAAATAGCTACTTTGTAAGGTGCCAAAGCCGGGTGTAAACGTAATAAAGTACGGCTATCCTGTTTATCATCGGTACTTAAATCCTGCTCTTCAAAAGCATTAATCATGGTTAACAGGAACATACGGTCTAAACCGATAGAAGTTTCGATTACATAAGGAACATAGTTACCATAAGGTTTACCTTCTTCATTTAAATCGTTATCGAAATACTGCATTTTCTTGCCAGAATATTCCTGGTGTTGTGTTAAGTCGAAATCGGTACGGCTGTGGATTCCTTCAACCTCTTTAAACCCGAACGGAAATTCGAACTCAATATCAGTAGCCGCATTGGCATAGTGTGCTAATTTTACGTGATCGTGGTAACGGTATTTATCAGGATTGGTGCCTAAAGCTTTATGCCATTTTAAACGTGCTTCTTTCCAGTATTCGAACCATTTTGTGTCTTCACCCGGGCGAACAAAAAATTGCATTTCCATTTGCTCAAACTCGCGCATACGCATAATAAACTGGCGGGCAATTACTTCATTTCTGAAAGCCTTACCAATCTGCGCAATGCCGAAAGGAATTTTCATCCTTCCCGATTTTTGAACATTTAAAAAGTTTACGAAAATACCCTGCGCTGTTTCTGGGCGAAGGTAAACCTCATCACTGCCTTCAGCCATTGCACCAAATTGTGTGCTAAACATCAGGTTAAACTGGCGAACATCAGTCCAGTTAGAAGTTTTAGATATCGGGCAGATTACCTTGTAATCAACAATTAAATCTTTCAGTTGTGCTAAGTTCTCAGATTTAAGCGCAAGGTTCATTTCTACCTCAAGCGTTAAACCCTTTTTAACAAATCTCCAGCTTGCCTCTTCAACAAAAGGATATTTGGCATGATCTAAAATCGTTTCCTCATCTTTAAATGTTGGCACCCAGCTTGCCTGGCCCTCGTCACTTAAACCCAATATTTCTTGTTGAAACGCTTCGAATTTAGCTTTGTTATCAGCACTGAAGTTGGCTAATTCTGAATATAATTCATCAATTTTATTCTCTAATAACTGGTCGGCGCGGTAACGTTTTTTAGAATCCTTGTTGTCGATCATTGGGTCGTTAAAACCATCTACGTGTCCGCTGGCTTTCCAAACTTTAGGGTGCATAAAAATTGCAGAATCGATCCCCACGATGTTTTCGTGCATTTGCACCATGGCTTTCCACCAATAAGTTTTAATGTTGTTTTTTAATTCGGCACCCAATTGGCCATAATCGTAAACAGCACTTAAGCCATCATATATTTCGCTGCTCTGAAATACGAAACCGTATTCTTTAGCGTGTGATATTACATTTTTAAATTGTTCGTCGTTATTCTTTTGAGCCATAATGCAGCAAAGATAATAAAAAGGTGGAGGGTTTAAAGGTATAAGGCTGAAGGTTTTTGATCAATGGCAAAGGAACTGTAGATTTTAGAATTTCTGCACTTAACTTAGGTGTTCTAAGGTGTCATAGAAGGTGGGAAACAGACGAAAGGTATCTTGTCAGTCGGCTTATATAGCCTTAAATCTCTTATATGGTTCAAAATAATTAGGAGAGCAATAGTCGTGCTTGTCGGTTTCAGAGCTCCTGCTTTCCGCTTTAATCGTTACACTCGTGCCCGCTGCAATCAGGTTTAGGTGGCAGGAAATGTGAAACTATTAATGTTTAAATATAGGGCGCAAAAAAAATCGGTGCAACTAAATGTCACACCGATTTTTGAAATTAAGAGAGTGATTAGGTTTTTGTTGGCTTAAATGCTGACGTCCCTTTCCTCTTCAACACTTAATACGCCTTCAATTTTTTTGATATCTGCAATTTTATGATTGCCCGGAACAATTACGATTACACCAATTGAATCTAAAGCTTCTACATCTTTAACCCCAATTTCCTTCAGCTCTTTTGCCACTGAATCCATTGCGTCGTTTTTTACAGATATTAACCATTTTGTTTTCATCTTATAATTTTTTCAATTGGGCCAATTGGATCGATAGGGAATTTCGGATTAATCAAAATAGGGGTTCTATCAATTGGGAATTTTATCAATCTTGTTTTTGTAGGCGCCTGTACCAATCCTGCACCTACATCTCTACCAGGTAAAGGTAACGTTTTCGCTGTTGAGGTTAATTTTCTCCACAAATTAATTCCCCTCAAACCCGATGCTTGTGCCCATAGTGCGGCAATACCAGCAACATGTGGGGTAGCCATACTGGTTCCGTTCCAGCTCGCATACTTGGTAGGCAGTTTTGTAGAAGAATATACGTTAACGCCCGGAGCAGCAATATCTACAGCACCGTAAGTTGGGTAAAGGCCTCCGTTAGAAAAAGCAGCTACGTTCATATTTACATCTACAGCACCTACAGCCATTATTGATGGGCAGTTTGCAGGGTGCATTACCTGTCTAACTGTGCCTGGCCTTGCCGAATCGTTTCCTGCAGCAGCAATAATTAAAGTACCCTGAGCTAAAGCACGGGCAGCAGCGGTTTCAAAAACAGCAGAATAACCCGCTCCGGTTACAAAACCCCTTAACGACATGCTTACCACATCACAACGGTTGGCAATAGCCCAGTTAATGCCGGCAAGAATGCCTCCATCACCACCAGATCCACCATTGCTTAACACTTTTCCGATATAAATGCTTGCGGCATAAGCAATTCCATATCTTTCAACTGCCGATGGTGAGCTAACAGGACCACAGGAAGTACCGGTACAGTGTGTGCCGTGGCCATGTCCATCCTGTGTAGTTTCGCCAGTGATAAAACTTTGGTGAACAATAGGACGGCCAGCAAAATCAGGATGAGTAAAATCGAAGCCAGTATCCAATATGGCAACTTTAATGCCTGCACCATTGTATGGGTTGTATCTTAAAAAGCTGGTTGGAACAACATTGGTTGCTTTTAATCCCCAGGTAGCGCCAACCGATTCTACTTCAGATTGTTGCTCTTCGTAGTTGTAATCTTCTGTTTCGGTTCCAACCAATACATTGGTCATTTGGTTTACTGCATCTCTGTAGCCCTCTACGTAATTTTGAGTACTTTCATCCAGCATCCCAATCGCATAAACTACTCTTTCCTTTTCTACAATCATTTCATTTTCGCCTAAACTGCTGATTGAATTTTCAATTTTAGGTTTTTCGTTTACGATAGCGATACCCAATTTGTCCAATACAATACCATCGGTTTTAGCCAGATCTTTATCGGTAAAAAATTCATTTTCGAACTCCAGGGAGCTTTTTAGGTTCAGTCCGCTAATGGCACTGATTGAGTTGATCGAATCTGAAGTGTTAGATCCCTCTGGTAGTAGTACCAGGTATCTTCCTGTGTACTCTACTTTTTCTTCTTTTTTCAAGGTTTTTGACATGGTTTAAGTTTTTTAAGTTTTGCCTACTCTGTTCAGGATTTTCGGCTTATTCCCATTGGTGTTTTTTTGTTGATAAACACTAATCCAAAATTGAAACAATTGGTGCAGAAAAACCTTAGGTAAACCACTAGAAATCAACGGTGAAAGCAACGAAATAAAAAGCAGTAAAAACAACAATAAAATATGGGGAAAACCCCATCTGTTATCTATAAAAGTTTTATCACATTTGGGAATAAAAGTTAACTTTAATTAAAACTCAAAAATTATGGAAATGCAACATTTACCAATCTATGCTATCGTATTTTTATGTGGAGCATTAGTATATTATCTGTTACAGAAATTAATCGATCTTATGAAAACAAATGAAAGGCGCGGACGTCCAAATACGATGGATCCGGCAATAATCCAACAAATGGTAGATAACTACCGTAACAATCATTTAGCTGCAATTAATAAAGTATTGGGAATAAACGATGCACATTCAGTTTCATTCGGTTTAAAAACCCTTAAAAAGTTTATTGCTGATATTGAGTTTTTTACCAAAAAAGTAAATCCACGCATTGCTGATGGTGCACTAGGTATCCGTTTCTACTACGCTGCTTATCCAAAAGAGAACGAATGGAATAGTTTTGAGGATGAAAAGGCGATCGGAAAAAATTATGCTCAAAAACATACACTTGTTATGATCCCTACTTTAAAGAAGAAGAGCAGCGATGGAAGCTACCAGGATTATGATTTTAATCCTTTAGACCGATCTACTTTCCCAATAAAAGAAAGAGAAAAAGAACAGCCGATTACCTTAATGGCTATGAGTTCGGATAGTAGCGACACTCAAGCGCGTGAGGTAATGGCTCAAAACCATGGGCAAACCATTCCGCCAGCCGATTCAGCAATAGAAACTTATTAATATCTTAATGAAATGAGCGACTTCCAGAAATTTCTGAGCGACATTTTTCTCTGGATTGAAGGAGGGGCTGCATTGATTGCGCTATGCTACTTTAAACGATTAAAGGGACAACATTGGAGGTATTTTATCTATTATCTAATCATTATTTTTATCAGTGAAGTAATTGGGAAATGGGGAAGGGAATATATTAGTTTTTCAAAAACTAAATATTATAACTATATCGTTATCCCTTTCCAGTTTATCTTTTTTTATTGGCTTTATGCTGTAAAATCATTTAAGGATAAAAGATTATTTTGGATACTCTCTTTGTTGTACATCATCTCATTTATACTCAGTAGATTGTTCTTTAGAGAAAGTAAAGTATATTTTTCTTTTAGCTATACTTTTGGATGTTTACTCTTGATGTTTTTGGTTATCAAAGAATATTATAATCAGGTAAACTCAGTAAACATTCTCAATTTTCAAGAAAATAGAATGTTTTACATTAATTTGGGCGTAACCTTATTTTATATCGGTACATTACCTTTTCTTACGTTTTATTCGTTGCTGAGGGCTTATATCCAAATCTGGAATATTTATTTCGATTATTTCCTGATTTCGGGAATTGTAATGTACGTATTATTCTCAATTTCGTTTATATGGGGAAAACAGAACTCTTAATTACTATCATCCTTTTTAACCTGTTTTTTGTGCTGTTTGTAGTGGCCATTATGGTTTACATCAAAAAATATAAGGAACGGAAAAGAGAATACCTGAATGAAATTAAAATCACCAACGAAATACACCAGAAGGAACTTTTAACCACCCAGTTAGAGATACAGCAGGCCACCATGCAGCAGATTGGCCGCGAATTACACGATAATATCGGGCAGAAATTAACTTTGGTTAGCCTTTATACTCAACAGCTTGTACACGAAAATAAGGTGCCTCAGGCAAGTAAAAGAATTGAACAGATTTATCAGATCATTAATTCATCTTTGCATGACTTGAGGAGTTTGTCGAAAAACTTAACGAACGATAATATAAGTGAAAATGAAATTGTAACTTTAATACAGGAAGAAGTGAACAACCTCAATGCTTTGAAAAAATGTAAGGTAACTTTTCAATACAATTTCGAAAGTATAGATCTGGAGTTTGTGAAAAAGAACGTATTACTAAGGATAACACAAGAATTTCTTCAAAACAGCTTAAAACATGCATATTGCAGCAATATCAAAATCCAGTTAAACTCTTCCCCTGAAATTTTTTTAACGTTAAAAATACAGGATGATGGAGTAGGATTTGATTATGCTAAAGTCACTTCTGATGGTATAGGATTAAAAAACATGAAAAAAAGAGCCGAAATTATCGGTGGACAATTTAATTTAGAAAGCAAACCCGATTTAGGCACTACACTTACTATTATTTTAAATGGCCCGGCATGAAAAAAACTATAGTTATTGTTGATGATCATATCCTGATAGCAAAAGCACTTCAGGGCATTATAGATAATTTTGCAGCTTTTGAGGTGATGTATGTTTGCGAAAACGGAAAAGAGCTGATTAAAAACTTCGAAAACAGCAATAAAATCCCTGATATTTTACTTTTGGATATTAGTATGCCCATTATGGACGGTTTTGAAACCGTAACCTGGGTAACTGCAAATCACCCGGAAGTAAAAGTAATGGCACTCAGTATGCAGGGTGAAGAAAAAAGTGTGATTAAAATGGTAAGCAACGGTGCTAAAGGCTACCTCTTAAAAAATGCACATCCTGTAGAGTTGGAAAATGCGCTTACAAAATTGAGTATCAACGGATTTTTTTACCCAGACTGGGCATCGAAAATTATTTTCTCCAGCCTGAATAAGACAAAAGATGCAGAAATCAAAATTTCAGACCGGGAAAAAGAGTTTTTAAAATATACCGTTACCGAACTTAATTATAAAGAAATAGCCGATAAAATGTTCTGTAGCCCAAGGACCGTTGAAAGCTATCGAGATCAGCTATGCGAAAAACTGGAACTCAAAACCCGGGTAGGGCTGGCAGTTTTTGCCATTAAAAATGGATTTGCCTAGCAAACTGGTTGACTGTTTAAATTGTAAAACTGGTTAATTGAGGTTTAGGAACTGCATTACAGTTAACCGATTTCAACAATTAACCAATTAACCTTACTTTTGAAGCATGAAATTCCATCATTTGCTATTTTTGGTTATTGTTGCAGTTTTTACCTCATGTAAACCAGAAGAAAAAAGCCATCAATATATTAAATTTAATACACCAACGGAGTTATATCAATTCTTAAAATGGTCGCCAGAAAACCGTTTTCCATTAATCAGTGCCCATCGAGGAGGACCAATGCCTGGTTTTCCTGAAAACTGCATCGAAACATTTGATAATGCCACTACCTATAATCCGGTAATTATCGAATTCGACATTGCTTACAGTAAAGATTCGGTAATGGTGATTATGCACGATGATAAGCTCGATCGCACTTCGACCGGAAAAGGACCGATTGGCAATTATACTTATGAGGAACTGAAGGCTTTTAATCTTAAAGATGATGAGGGAAAAGAAACAAAATTTAAAATCCCGACTTTAGATAGCGTATTAAGCTGGAGCAAAGGAAAGGTTTTATTAACCATCGATTTAAAAAAAGGGGTTTCTTATGCCAAGGTGATTGAAAAGGTAAGGCAATATAAAGTAGAAAGTAATTCGATAATCATTACCTATACTGCCAATCAGGCCAAGGAAGTGCATCAATTGGCACCCGAACTCATGATTTCAGCTTCCGTTCAAAAGAAAGCAGAATTGAAACGTTTAAATAATTTGGGTATTCCTAATAACCGCATCGTAGCTTTTGTCGGTGTTTCAGCTCCAGGTAAAGAATTGTACCAATACTTACACAGCAAGGGTATTACTATTATTTTAGGTACCATGGGAAATATCGATAAAAGTGCCATTGCCAGTCCGGTAAAAAATGTTTATTATCATTTGGTTAATAATGGTGCAGATATTTTGTCGGGCGATAATTTACCACAGGCATCAGAAGAACTGGATAAGTTTAGGTATAATAAAAAATTAAGTTCATCGCATATTAATTAACCAGGGATGGAAAGGACGAACACAGATCGGTTTAATTAATTATGAAATCTGTGTTTATCTATACAAATCTGTGGTAAAAAACGCAAAATGAGTATTTCGGTTAAAAATCTTTCTAAACACTATAATAAGCAAAAGGCGGTGGACTCCATTAGCTTTGAAGCCAGGCCAGGCCGTATTTTGGGTTTTCTTGGCCCTAATGGAGCTGGTAAATCTACCACCATGCGCATGCTTACCGGTTATTTAACACCAACATCTGGCGAGGCTGAAATTTCTGGTAAAAACATTCTTTATGATGCCATTGAAGCTAAAAAGCATATTGGCTACCTGCCAGAAAATACACCGCTATATGCCGATATGTATGTGAAAGAATTTTTAAATTTTGTTGGTCAAACCTATAAACTTACCAATTTGGCTGCAAGGATTGATGAAGTGATCAAAATGGTAGGCTTAACACCAGAGCAGCATAAAAAAATCGGTATGTTATCTAAGGGATACCGTCAAAGGGTAGGTTTAGCCCAGGCCATTATCCATAATCCAGAAGTTTTAATTTTGGATGAGCCCACTTCTGGTTTAGACCCAAACCAATTGGTTGACATTAGGCAGCTGATCAAAACATTAGGTGCGGCTAAAACAGTTGTTATTTCTACCCACATTATGCAAGAGGTTGAAGCCATTTGCGATGATATCATCATTATTAATAAAGGTAAAATTGTAGCGAAAGATTCGCTCGAAGGCCTAAAAAAAATGCACCAGCAACAATCATTAGAAGATATTTTTAGAAAACTTACTGCCTAATTCATGCTTTACCAAATAATAAAAAACGCCTTAATAATTCTTCTATTTTTAACACCCGTTATATTGAAAGCCCAAAATACCGCTAATATTGGTATTGGTGCCGAAATAGGTTTACCATCAGGGAACTTCGTTAATTTATCCGGTATAGGTTTAGGCACGTCAATAAAAGCTGACTTTCCAATAGCTGCTGATTTTGCTATATCCTTAAATGGAGGTTTTATGAATTTTTTTGGTAAACGAAATCAGCTTTTTAAAGTTCAGGATTTTACCTATATACCCGCTAAAGCTGGCTTGAAATATCATTTGAGCGAAAGTTTTTACGCTGAGGGGCAATTAGGCGCAGCATTGCCATTAACTAATGGGCAAAAAACTTTATTTGTTTGGTCGCCTGGCATTGGAAATCAGTTTAAGCTAGCTGGCGAAAATAAACTCGATTTAGGGATAAGGTATGAAGCATGGACGGGTAAGAATAATACCATCGGACTGAACAGATCAGATACAAAAGGGTTTGTCGGCATCAGGTTTGCCTATGTATTCGGGCTGTGAAACAATTATGAACAATAATTGATTAATTTATTAGTCAAAAAAATACAATAAGTCCAATTCTTACAACTTAATACAACGTTTTGGAATAAAATATTTTTAATTTAATGCTCAGTTAATCAGTTTTTTACTGTCCTTGTTTTCTGTTTTTTATTTTTGTTTGTAACGTTTTGGCATCATGCTTGTCTAAAATGGACAAATAATTAACGAACAATAATTAAAAAAACAATGAAAAAAGTATTACTTTCTTTATTAATGGTTGCTGGCTTAGGCTTTGCAGCTTCAGCTCAAACAGAAGGCGCAGTTCAAAAAATTACTATTGGCGCGGAAATCGGTCTACCTACTGAAAAGGGTTCAAGTGACTTAGGTTTATTGGTTGCTGGTGGTTCATTGCAATACGAACATCCTGTAGCGAAAGATTTAAATTTAACAGGTTCAGCAGGATATTTATCTTCATTTTCTACTAAAAAAGATGTAGAAGTTAATGGAGGTTTAATCCCTGTAAAAGTTGGTGCCAAATATTATTTTGGTGGTAATTTCTACGGTGCGGCAGAATTAGGTGCTGGTTTCGGTACTAACGAAGGTGCGGGTACTGCGTTTATTTATGCGCCTACTTTAGGTGCTTCGTTTTCAGTAAGCCCTAAAAATAATTTAGATTTTGGCGTTCGTTACGAAGGCTATTCTCAAAAAGGTGTATCATCTGGTATAGTCGGTTTGCGTGTTGCCTTTGGTTTTGGCCTGTAAGCATTAAAAAAAATATTAAAAGCCTCCAAGAAAAATTGGGGGCTTTTTTGTTATTGGTTTGCCTTGGGAATTTCGTAAATAGTTTTCGTGTAAAAAAAACAACTAAATAATTCGTTTAACTAATGTTGCGTAGCTTTACTAGTGGTTTTTGTGTAAAAAAATATATACAAATTATGTATGTCTATATTTTCGCGAAAAAAATCAGATATGAAAAACAAAATGAAAAAATTATTCAATTTTGCGGCAATGTTATTATTGCTCGGAGTTGTAAGTTGTAAAAAAGAAAACGCACCAATTGAAAATGAGCAAAACTTTAGCTTTAGTGAAAAAACAAGTTCTGAAGTATCATTTGCCAAAATTTTGGCAAAGGCAGTAAAGTCAGATGAAAGTCTACGGAATTTTATTAAAACGGAGAGCCTAAAACAGTTTGATAAAGATCATGATATTTTATATCAGTTAGTTAAAAATAGGGAGATTAGTGATGGTAAAACTCTAAGAGAAAAGTTGTTGGGTTTTACTACTGCAGAGGAATTAGACAAAATTGAAAGCAAATTACCGTTATTGACAATTTTCGTGCCCACACTGCCGGGTTTCAGTCCTGAAGCATGGAATCAAGTTAGTGAAATCCCTTTGATTGCTGTAAGTAATACTGACGCCAAAAATTCAATTGGCCTTTATGGAGATGGAGATGAGGCTAAGCTAAGGCCCACCGAGATTCCAGGATTTCCAGTAATTGTAATTAAGCAAAATGAAAGAGTTAGGGTTAAAACTGATATTAATAAAGTGGCATCTAATTCTCGATCTTTAAATTTCAATACTGGTAGCACAATATCATTTGAATTTATAGATCAGGCTTTTGATGGAAGCATTCCTGATGTGAAAAATACATCTTCTCAATTACTAAATTCAAATAAATTCGCCGGAGTGAAAGGTACTGTCAGTAGAGTAGCTCCATCACCTAATTTGTCAAATCCAAATGCGATTGATCAGGTAAATGTTGATGCTTATAATTCAGGAAGCGAATGGCATCGTGATTATGTTTATTATGGAATAACGCCTAGTAGCCCCAATGGAAAATTTAGAAACTATTATAGTGAGTTCATCACTTCATTTAAATTTTTAACACCTAATGCACTTGGTTTAATTGCCGATCAAGATGGTGATCCTAAGCCATTTCCAAACTACATTGACGGAAATATACCACTTAATGAAAATGGACACAGGACCCCTGGCTGGTTTGACGGTAATTTTGAGTTCAGGATTACAGTTTTAATTAATTCTAAAAATGGAGTTGGTAATGAATATGTAAGGCAAATAAGTGTAAACCCAAGGGATTTATTTGACCTTCAATATAAATTTTTAGGAGAAGTAAAGATGTTGTTTTTTAAAGGAAACGCTTATGAACTTGAAACCGTTATACCGAAAGAATATCATCCTAACGTAGAATTAATTCCTTGGGATTTAGAAAATTATGGTACAGCCTGGAAATTTATTTTTTACGAAGTTGATGGTACGCAGGAAGAAACCAAAAGTTATGAAAATACAACCACATTCGCTGCGAACTTTGAAGTTAATGGAGGCGTGAAAGATAAAATTGGAGCAAAATTTGGCCTAGCTGCTACTAGTTCAGAAAAAAGAACATATTCAGTTAAAACCATGTTAGGATCAGATTATTTGGGGGAGGCGATTTTAACATTTGATCAACCGATCATCATAGCTACATCAAATGGTTCTTATGCGACTCGTGAAATTACAAATGGTAACGTTTTAAGTATTAGCGTAGAACCTAGAAGGAATAATATCCCAATTAACTAAAATATTAAAAAATTTCAAAAGCCTCCAAGAAATTGGGGGCTTTTTAGTTTACATAAATTTATTCCTTCAAATATTTTAACTATCAAATTAGTTTATCTATCATTGTGGCGCCTGTTTGCAAATCAGGCAGATAAACAGAAAATTAAAAACAATTCTAGCAAACAATCTCAAAAAAATCAGATGAAAAAATTAGTATTATCTTTATTAACAGTTGCAGCGCTGAGTACTGCGGCTTTAGCTCAAAGTAGTAAACCGGTTAAATTTGGCTTAAAAGCAGGCGTTGCTTTCCCAAATATGACTTTCTCAGCAGGTAATACATCATTTAGTTATGACACAAAAACCTCTTATTATGTAGGTGGAACGGTAGAATTTGAATTATCTGATCTGGTTTCTATTCAACCTGGATTAACCTTTATCGATAAAGGAACAAAAATTAACAGCAGTGGTTTTGGTTTTGATAACGATGATTTTTTTACTGATGTTGATGCCACTTTAAATTTCAAATACCTTGAATTACCAGTTAATGCACTTGTAAATTTTAAAATGGCCAATGCAGGTAAATTATTTGTAGGCGCAGGCCCTTACTTTGCTTATGCCTTAAGTGCCAATGCTAAAATGGGCTCAGAAAAAGAGAAAATCGAATTCAAAGATTCGGGTCTTAACCGTAGCGATTACGGGTTAAATTTTTTAGCTGGCTTTCAGTTAAATAATGGCTTAAATATTCATGCTGGCTATGGCTTGGGCTTAGGCAATCTGGCAAACAATGAAGAAGCACAAGATTTTGATACTTCAATCAAAAACAAAGTGTTTACAGTTGGATTGGGCTTTTCTTTTTAACGAATCTAAAATAACCCTAAGCCTCTGATGAAAATCGGGGGCTTTTTTGTATACTGCTTTTAACAATCAGCCCATTAACTTTAAAACTATCAAGCACCAGCCATCTTCAATTTTACCGTTAACTGGGTAAAGCCAACGAAAAAATATTTCTTAACTTCGGCATTTAAATTTAACTATGTACGCAGTTTTTAAACGCGAGTTATTCAGTTTCTTAAGTTCGATGGTTGCTTATATTACCATTGGCATTTTTCTGTTGGTTTCTGGCCTGTTACTTTGGTTTTTTCCAGACACCTCGATACTTGATTATGGTTATGCCGAACTCGATGGTTTTTTCAGTTTGGTACCCTATCTTTTCATGTTTCTTATTCCAGCCATTACCATGCGCTCTTTTGCCGAAGAACGGAGAGAGGGGACCTATGAACTTTTAATTACCCGGCCCATCCAAATCTGGCAGATTATTGTGGCAAAATATTTAGCGAGTTTGGTTTTGGTATTATTTGCCTTAATTCCAACGTTGATTTATTACTATAGCATTTCAAAGCTGGGCTTTCCTGAAGGAAATATCGATTCAGGATCGGTTATTGGCTCCTACATTGGTTTATTTTTATTGGGTGCAGCCTTTACATCTATTGGTGTTTTCTCCTCTGCATTGACTAAAAATCAGGTAATTGCTTTTGTGATCAGTGCTGCTTTATGTGCATTTGCTTTTTTAGGCTTCGATTATAGTAGTCAGCTTGCCGCATTTCAAAGTATCGGGAATATCATTAGCAATTTAGGAATAAATCAACATTATATTTCGATAAGCCGTGGTGTTTTAGATACCAGGGACCTGATTTACTTTATTACTTTTTCAGTGCTGTTTTTGTTTGTCACTAAGTTAATAATGGGAGGGAAGCGGTAATGAAGCTGAAGAATAAATGGGTTAATTTCGCTGTCGTAACAATAACACTGGTTATTTTAAATATTTTGGGTCAGAATATTTTTTATCGTTTTGATTTTACTGCCGATAAACGTTTTACACTGAGCGAAAAAACAAAAACCTTGCTACAGAAAAATGAAAAGCCAGTAATCGTAACTGTATTTTTAGCTGGAGAATTACCACCTGCTTTTAAAAGGTTGCAGGCTGCGGTGTCGGATATTTTAGCTGATTATCAGGCCTACGCTAAAGCTGAAGTTAAAGTGGTTTTCGTTGATCCGATAGCGGGACTTAATCAGGCCGATCAAGATACAGTGATCAATAATTTATACGAAAGAGGTATTGAGGCAACCAATTTAAGTGTTAAAACGGAAAGTGGATTAACACAGAAACTCGTATTTCCGATGGCTATGATGGAAAGCGGGGGGAAAGAATTGCCTATTAAACTCTTCCAGAATTTAGATACCAGGGGGAATTACGAAGACAATATAAACCGCTCTATTGAAAGTTTGGAGTATACCTTTACTTCGAGTTTAAAGAAAGTGCTTTCAGGTGATAATCCTCGGATTGGCTTTTCTGAATCAAATGGTGAACTTTCCGATTTACAATTGGCCGATGCCATCCATACGCTATCGAACAGTTATTTGGTTGGCCGTATTGATTTGAATAATATTGATAAAGCTGGGCTTGATAAATTGAAAATGTTGATTATCGCCAAGCCTAAGAAACCTTTTACAGAAACTGAGAAATACAAAATCAACTATTTTGTAATGAACGGTGGGAGAGTACTCTGGAGTATTGATCAGGTAAATGCAGAATTGGATAGTTTGCGGGGAAAAAGTGGGCAGATGGCTGTTAACAGTAATTTGAACCTGGATGACATGCTTTTTATGTACGGGGCAAGGGTTAATTATAATATTATTGCCGATCCGGCAAATAGTGCTGAAATTCCAGTTTCAACGGGAGTTGTAGGTGGGCAGAACCAAATGCAATTGGTGCCCTGGATTTATTATCCTATTTTATTGCCTGATACGGCTGAAAGTGTGGTGAAAAAATTGGATGGTGTAAAATCTGAATTTCCAAGTACGGTAGATACTATTGGTGTTAAAGGCGTAAAGAAATCGTATATTTTAGCTACATCTCCCTATAATAAGGTTTATAATGTGCCGAAATTGTTTAGCTTGCAAATGTTAAGGGAGCAGTTAGATCCTCGGTCTTTCCAAAGTAAACCACAACATGCTGGTTTAATGTTAGAAGGTAATTTTCCATCGGTTTTTGCCGGGCGACCCTTACCTGCTACCATTACACAGCCTTATACCTTGGAGAGCACAAGTAAACCTGCTAAAATGATTGTGATAGGAGATGGCGATATTTTTAAAAACCAGGTATCGGAGCAAAATGGAACTCCCTTTCCATTAGGTTTCGATCGTTATTCGCAGCGCACTTTTGGCAATAAGGCTTTATTGCTCAATATTGTTGATTATTTTACCGATAACGACAACTTAATTGCGTTGCGGAATAAGGAAGTAAAAATTAGATTGTTGGATAAAGCCAAAATTAAACTCGAAAAAACTAAATGGCAATTTATAAATGTTGTAGCGCCCTTGCTATTGTTAATATTCTTTGCGATTTTTCAACATTATTACCGCAAATACAAGTACGCTAAATAATTTTTATATTTTTGAAGAAGACTAAATAATATCATGAGATTTATTGTATCCACATCAACTCTATTAAAACACTTACAAACCGTAAATGGTGCATCAAGCAGCAGTACGGTTTTGCCTATATTAGAAAATTTTCTCTTCGAAATTAAAGATGGAAACTTAACTATCTCTGCTACCGATCTGCAAACCAGTATGACAACTGCTCTGGCTGTAGAATCAAAGGAAGAAGGTAAAGTTGCCGTTCCGTCTAAAATTTTATTAGATACGCTTAAAACATTACCAGATCAACCGATTGCATTTAATATCGATGATAGTACTTTTGCGATCGAGATCAGTGCTGGAGATGGTAAATATAAATTGAGTGGTGAAAATGGCGATGATTTTCCGAAGATTCCGGTAGTAGAAAATGCATCTTCAGTAAATTTGCCTGCCTCAGTTTTAACTGAAGCCATTACAAAAACTATTTTTGCTGTAAGTAACGATGAGTTGCGCCCGGCTATGACAGGTGTATTCTGTCAGTTATCTCCTCAGCACATCACCTTTGTAGCTACCGATGCACATAAACTGGTGAGATACCGCCGTATGGATAGTAAAGCAGATAAAGCAACATCTTTTATTCTTCCTAAAAAGGCTTTAACACTTTTAAAAGCTGCTTTACCTTCAACTGATATTAATGTATCAGTAGATTATAATGCAACAAGCGCTTTCTTTAAGTTCGAAAATATCAATTTAGTGTGTCGTTTAATAGACGAACGCTATCCAGATTATGAGGCGGTAATTCCAACCAATAATCCTAACAAACTAATTATCGACAGAAGTTTATTCTTAAATACACTTCGTAGGGTTGTAATTTTTGCCAATAAAACGACACATCAGGTAAGGTTGAAAATTAGCGGCAGCGAACTAAACATCTCTTCTGAGGATTTGGATTTTGCTAATGAAGCACACGAGCGTTTAAGCTGTCAATATGACGGCGAAGACCTCGAAATAGGCTTTAATGCACGCTTTTTGATCGAAATGTTAAGTAATTTAAGTGGTGATGAAGTGACTTTAGAACTTTCGACACCAAATAGAGCAGGGCTTTTAATTCCGCAAACCAATGACGAAAATGAAGACGTTTTAATGTTGGTGATGCCTGTGATGCTAAATAATAGTTATTAAAAAAAAACTAATTTATTAGTTTTAACAAGAAAATGGCTTGGTTTTTGACCGAGCCATTTTTGTTTTAACCAACTAACAACCAATGAAAATCTATAACAATCTCTCGAAATCGATAATTTTGCTCACCTGCTTATGTAGTAGTATAGGCTTGTCATCCTGTAAAAAGGATAATCCAGATGAAGTAGTAAAAGGCCAGGCCAAGGTAAAAATGGTTAATGCATCGCAGGCCAACGAGAACCAGGATGTTTATCTCGATAACGAAAAACTAACCAGTGTAGCTTTAGCTTTTGGCGAAACCAGCGATTACGTAAGAATACCTTCTGGTAATAGAAGCATTTCTTATACCGGCACAAATAACACCACTACTGATACTTCTTTTAACTTTACACCGTCTATTACCTACACAACTTTTCTGGTAACCAATAAAAAAGGAGAAATGGAAATAGTAAGTTATGAAGATAACTTAAGTAATACCGAAGTAGGTAAAGCTAAAATTAAACTGATTAACCTGACGCCTAATTTTGCTACCGGCATAAATGTGATGGTTGAAGGCGGTACCCAGTTTGTGAATGGACTGGCTTTTAAAGAAGCATCTACCTATTTTACTGTAGATACAGGATTCAATTTAAGATATACAGTAGTAGGTTCTGGTAATGTTAAAACCATCCAAAGTACGGCTTTAGAAGCAGGGAAGATATATACCATTTGGTTTAGCGGTACTACTGTAGCAACATTAGGAGCGCATATCATTACCGATAATTAATTTCAAAGTTTAATATGCTTTCTGCTATCTTTACGTTTTATTAGCATCAGCAATTAATTATGAAAAACAAAGTACTGTTTCTAAAAATATTTCTTCTTTTTGCACTTGCCGTTTTAATTAGCTCATGCATTAAAAACAATAATCTAATTGAAGGCGATGCTAAAGTTAGGTATTTCCAGTCTGCAGTAACGGATACGACGCAGAACTTTTTCTTAAATGGTATCCAATCAGGTGCTTCAACAACTTATGGATCAAATAGTAATTATGTTGTTGTTGCCGGAGACTCAACTTATACCATCACTTCTAAAAATATAAATACAGGGATAGATGTGGCAAGCACAAGTTCTAAGTTTGAAATTGGTGCTAATTATTCGATTTTTTATACACGTACAACAGCTACAAGCCCGCCGGTATTAAAGGTTTATAAAGATGATGTAAAACAGGATCTTAATGTAGTAACGTTGAATTTTTTAAACTTGGGCTACACTTTAGGATCAGATGTGATTATTAAGGATGATGGTGGTAGTTTTACTGAATTCGTTGCTAAATATGGCGAAAAATCGACTCATAAAGTTACTTTAAGTAAAGCAACACACATTTCTTTTGCCCTTCAAACCCCAATTGCAACCCAACCGCTAGTTTTAACTTTAGATTCTCTTCCTCCTACTACTAGTCCAGCCACATCAGTAGCCATTTCAAAGGGATTGGTTTATTATGTATTATTGGACGGATCAAAAAAAGGAGAGCTCCAAATGCGCTTAGTTTCTTCCAACTAATTTTATTGCAATATACTAGCATTTAATCCCTTCACTATTCATACTTTTGCCCAAAATTAGATAAATGGAACTACTACAACAGCTTATAGATTTTATTCTTCATATAGATGTACATTTAGCTGAAATTGTTAACGAATATCGCACCTGGACATATCTCATTTTATTCCTGATCATTTTTGCTGAAACTGGTTTTGTGGTAACACCATTCCTTCCTGGCGATTCGTTGCTTTTTGCAATGGGTGCTTTAATTGCAGGCGAACATGAAACCGGTTTAAATATCTGGATCATGCTCATTATATTAATTGTAGCAGCAATTTTAGGAAATACAGTTAATTATAAACTGGGGAGTGTTTTAGGCGCGGGGGTATTTAAAGAAAAGAACAAAATTTTGAAGCTTAAATATTATCATCAATCTCACGAATTTTTTGAGAAACACGGAGGTAAGGCCATTATGTTAAGCAGGTTTCTTCCAATTTTCAGAACCATAGCGCCATTTGTAGCGGGAATAGCGAAAATGCCTTTTGGTCGTTTTACTTACTATAACATTATTGGCGGTGTAGCTTGGATATTTGCGTTGTTGATGGGAGGGTATCTGTTAGGACAAATCCCGGTAATTAAAAATAATTTTGAACTGGTTATTATTTTTATTGCTGTGGTAACTTTTGTCCCTGCTATCTGGGCAGCTATCAGAAGCCGTTTACAACCTAAAAAGATTGAAGCAATTATCGAAGGAGAGGATACCAAGTTATAATTAAAATTCCCTACCAATTAGGGCCCCATTTTTATAATTCTTTTCTACCGCTTCAATTTCTAGTTTCTCATCAGCTAATAATGCTGTTTTAATCAAGTTTTTAAGCACAGGCTGACCTGCATCAACCCAGGCAGAATACCAAAATGAGCCTGTTTTTAATATGGCAGCACGCATTTGTTTTTCTACCATATTATTCATTTTAGTATGGTAGGCTTTTGAATAGGCTGTAGAATATTGTTTTAGCACAGTATTATTCCTTTCAGAAAAGCTATATTTTTTGTCGGAAGGAAATGATGCACTCAGTTCAGCTTCGAAAGTTAGCACGGTATCAACCAAACTGTGCGTATGTTTAATTATTTTCCATACTTCTTGTAATGGGTTTTCAATATAATCCGCATGGCCTACAACAAAATTGTAATGAGTTGAAAACAATTCGGGTAAACGGCTTTCCCAAAAAGCGTGGATACCAACCTGATTGGTGAGTTGCCCGTTATGGTTGGCGGTAGTGTGTAAAGGAACATGTGCATCGCCAATATAATGGCCCAGATCAGCGGAATATTTTAAGATTTTTACCGAATCACGCATTTTAAAGGCTTTAACTAAACCATAATAACTGCGTTGTATTTGCCAAGGGATAATGCCATCGGTGTTCAGTTTTTTTAGGCCATATTTTGCCAGGGCATCATCCCATTTTTCGGGAATACTATCAATATTTTTCTCATAGTTCTCCACATCGAGGTAATGCCGTGGTGCTTCGAGCGTATCAGCATACCTGCGTTTATCTGGATCAACAGCATGTTCGGTAATGTATTTGATATTCTTTTTATAGAAACCAATCATGTCAGCAGGCAAAGTGAAAACAGCAAGGTTGTTTATCCTTTGATGTGCAAAGAAACCCCAGGAGGTGCAAAGAAACATAGGGATGATTAACGCGGTTAAAATCGTTAATCTTTTCATATACCCGAAGATAAAAAATTTTCTTTGTAAAACTAGGGGTTTAGAAGCAAAAATTATGCGTTTTCCATTTTTTTCATATCAAGCTTTTTCATCTGCATAACGGCATCCATTACTCTTTTTGCTCTTTCGGGCTCTGCCATTAGCTCACCAATGTTTGATGGGACAATTTGCCACGAAAGTCCGAATTTATCTTTTAACCATCCACAAACGCTCTCTGTACCACCGTCATTTATAAAAGTGTCCCAGTAATAGTCTATTTCATCCTGGTTATCGCAATTTACCATAAGAGAAATCGCTTCATCGAACTTAAATTGCGGACCTCCATTGAGTCCCATAAATTTATTTCCGTTTAATTCAAAAGTAACTACCATGGGCGTTACCTGGGTAATTTTAGAATCTTTAAATACGGTACAATAGTATTTTGCTGCAGCTTCGGCTTGTCCGTCAAACCAAAGGCATGTTACAAGTGGTTTTGCCATTTTATATCATTTTTTTTGTTACCACAAGTTAGACAAGATTTTTGGCCTGTGTAAGGTTTAAAAGTGACGATTTAAGGGGGTGATTTGGACAATAATTTGTTCTTACGCATCTAAACTAAACACCAAATTGCGCTAAATGATGATCCAGGTGTTTATAGAACATATTGTTCCATTCGGTTTTTGCTAATGGGCCAAATGAATGCGATTCTTTACCGTCGAAATAATCTTCGCCAAGCTGCTGGGTTTGGTTAATATAGTCGATTAAACGGGTTTTCTCTTTTTCGAAATCCTTTTCATCTTTAATAATAAACTGTGGTGCCGTCTGATTGTTTTTAGGGTAAGGTTTCTCGTTTACTACTTTGCTTTTTACTAGTTTTTTCAAAATAAATTTCATAATCGGCCCTGGCTTTGGATGAATATCATCGTAAACCATTTCGTAAGTTACATTGCAATGTGCCAACATTTGTGCAACATTCATTTTGCCCCAAAGTTGAGTAGTAGTAGGGGTAAGCTTGTTAATTCTTTCAATAATTTCGCTAGTTACTGCGGGTTGGAAAATGTTCTTCATGGTTTGTTTATATCTGGAGTGTGTATTTATTTTACTAAATATAAGAACGAATACACAGGTTAAGAATCAATTTTTCGGAATTAAAACCAGCTAATTTTTTATTGGCTCTATTTTTCCCGTTTTCGAATTCGCATACCAGGCTTTAATAACGCTCATCTTTCTGCTAACATCAACAACCTCAAAAGGATCTTTGCCTGCTTTTTTATGTTTTGCAATTGCGCTGTCTACATCTGCTTTGAACGAATTCTGACCTGATGTAGTTATCACTGCAATGATCGAGTTTTTTTCAATGCCTTTTGTCTCAATTCCAATTAACTCATCTTTATGCAAAACACCAACCGATGTACCTTTATCGGGTATATCTTTTGCAAAATCACTATAATTATAGAGTGTGTCTAGTATTATATGTTTAATCCGATTGCCTTCATGAAAAACTTCGTTAAAAACAACAATATTATCGTCATTACCATATACATCAAGTAATTCAAAGTAACGGTGGTTTAAACTATCCAACGTTTTGGATTGAAATATTGAATATTTTGCCGCTGTCCATGCAGGATTATCTTCTTGCAAATCGTTGGTATAATAAAAGGTTTTGGGCGTAAACAAACTTAAATGTTGCTTTTTTAAATCTGAGGCATTTTTTTCTTCAAGATTGACTGCTTTTTGGTTGGTATTTGTACATCCGTAAAAAACTAGTAAACAGATTATTATAATGTATGCTTTCATTTTTCACTGGTATAGGTTTTGCCAAATTAATAAAATTGTTTTATAAGTAATTTGAAATGATTGGAAAAGTATTTTCCAGAACATTTAAGGTACTTTTGCTAACTTTTCGTTATTTTTTTGTAAAAAACAGAAAGATACTCCTGCATTGCAGTTGAATTGGGGTGGAATGGCTGCTATTTTTCGCCTCTGGTGGCAAAACATTCAAGTACAGCGCTATGCATGTTAACCAAAATTAAATAAATTTACATCAAAATCATGTCCATGGAATTATCTTGCCCGATATCAGCAGAAAGAATAAATGAAAATGTAGTTAGGATTATTGCCTTTATGGTTGCGGTGATTGCAATAGCTTGTGTTGTGTTTTCAAATTATTGGGCAATTGTTTTCTTGCTATTTGATTTTGCTTTAAGGGCATTTACAACAGGTAAATTTAGTGTGTTGAAATTTATCGCGATTAAAATATCTGACGGACTTTCTCTATCTCCGAAAATGAAAGATTTAGCACCAAAAAAGTTCGCGGCAACCTTGGGCTTTGCTTTCTGCCTTTTGATTACCGCGGTATTTCTATTTGATTTTTATAATGCAACGCTGATTTTTACCTCCATCATGATCGTTTTCGCTTTGTTAGAGAGCTTATTCGCTATTTGTGTAGGTTGTTATATCTATTCTTTTTTGCAGATTTTCACAAAAAAGAGCGAGGCTTAGTCTATTTCTTTAAAGCTTCACGTACTTTAGGTGCAATTTTGCTTCCGAATAACTCTATTGATTTCATTAAAGCTGCATGAGATGGACCGCCTACATCCATGTGTGCTGAGAAGCGTGTTAAGCCAAAGGTTTCTTCCATGGCTAAAATCTTCTCTACAGATTCGTTTACATCGCCAATAATTAAAGCACCACTACTGCTTCGGCCAGCGTCGAACTGATTGCGTTGATAAGGTGGCCAGCCACGTGATTTACCGATCCTGTTCATCTGAGCAGAATAAAGTGGGTAGTAATAATCTGCAACTTCGTTACTGTTTTCGCCAAATAAAGCGTGCATATGTATACCTACTTCAAATTTACTCATATCGTGCCCATATGCTTCGTAAACTCTTTTGTAGTAATCGAAAAGCGGCTTAAACTGTATGGGCTGACCGCCAATGATGGCAAACATTACAGGTAAACCTAATCTGCCAGCACGTTCTACTGATTCTGGTGTTCCACCAACAGCGACCCAAATTTTTAAATTGTCGTTTACAGCCCTTGGCAATACTTCCTGGTTATTTAACTCTGGTCTAAATTTACCTTTCCATGTAATTTTTGGCGCCGCGTTTATTTTAAGGAGTAGTGCTAACTTTTCTTCATAAAGTTCGTCGTAATCTTGTAGGTTATATCCGAATAGGGGAAACGATTCTATAAAACTTCCACGACCTGCCATTAATTCGGCTCTTCCGTTTGAAATTAAATCTATTGTGGCAAAGTTTTGATACAGTTTAACGGGATCAGATGAACTTAAAACCGAGACTGCACTGCTTAATTTAATGTTTTTTGTTATAGTAGCAGCGGCGGCCAATATAATTTCGGGGCTCGATACAGCATAATCAGGGCGGTGGTGTTCGCCAATCCCATAGAAATCTAAACCAACTTCGTCCATTAGTTTTATTTCTGCTATAATTTCCTGAAGTCTTTGCTGAGCGGGTTGAATTTCTCCTTTTGCATTAATCTGCAAATCGCCAAACATACCGATTCCTAATTCCATAATGTTAAAATAATTTTAACAAAGTTAATGGATAAGGTGATAGCGGTTTTTGATGTATGATAAGAAAAATTAAACATTAGTCATGCACACCGCAACCTGAGTTTTTTATACAGGACTAAGTTAGCTAAACCCGATTGGCGTGGATGCCGATTCTTCATCGGCAGAAGCAAAAGCGGGAGTATCGGCACCGATAAGCATTGCCTTTGCTTTCCAAAAAGAAAATAAACGTATAAGTCTTAATTGCTGGATAGATTCTGAAACAAGTTCAGAACGACGATTTCAGCTAAATTGAACCATATATAAGAAATATAAGGTGATTCATTCTAAATGGTTAAAGCAAGAAAGATTTTGAAAAAGTCCAGGATGACGCAACTAGGTTAAAATTGGCAATTATTAACAAAAAACTGAGAACTATTAATTGCCAACTGAAAACTACTCTATCTTCTTACCTTTCATTGCAGTAGAAATCGCTGCATCCATCACGCGTTCTGCAAAAGGACGGGTAAATTCATTCAGCTCATCTGCTTTCTTCAAAATAGTATCTTTTTCTTGAGTAGCTAAAGCCGTTCTAAGCGCTTCGATATGTACCTTGGTTTCTGAAATTTCAGCCTCTGTTAAATGCTCAGCATGTTTTTCGATAAAACGTTCGGCAGTGTAGAGCAATTGTTCACCCTCGCTTCTTGCTTCAATGAGCATACGTTGTTCCACATCACTTTTGGCGTGTTCTATACTGTCGAGGAGCATTTTCTCTACTGTATCATCACTTAAGCCATAACTTGGCGTAATTTCGATCTCTTGTTTAACGCCCGAACGTAACTCTATGGCCTGAACGGTTAAAATTCCATCGGCATTCAGTAAAAAATTGATGTCTACTTTTGGCAAACCAGCAGGCATTGCAGGAATTCCCTTTAAGTCGAACTCAGCCAATTTTCTGTTTTCTTTTACTAAATCGCGCTCACCCTGATAAACAGAAATTTTCATGTTTACCTGCCCATCTATCGAAGTGGTGTATTGGCGACCGGCTTTGGTAGGCACTTTGCTGTTGCGGGCAATAATTACATCCATTAAACCGCCCATAGTTTCGATACCCAATGAAAGTGGCGTTACATCCAACAATAAAATATCAGAGCGGTTTCCTGCCAAAACATCAGCCTGAATGGCTGCACCAAGAGCTACTACTTCATCAGGATTGATATTATCCTGTGGTTTTTTACCGAAGAAATTTTCTACAGCCTGTTTTACATATGGTGTACGGGTAGAACCCCCTACTAAAATTACCTCGTCGATATCGGCGGCGGTTAAATCGGCATCTTTCAATGCATTCTTACAAGCAGTAATGGTTTCTTCGACCTTTGCTGAAATTAACTGCTCAAAAGTTTGTTTATCAAGTGTGCACCAGATCTCACCAACCTGTTCGTTATATAAATTTTGGCTAGATAGGGCTTTTTTAGCAGCCTCAGCTTGTAGACGTAAGGTTTGCATTAAAATATTATCCTGAGCAACAACTGCTACATCAAGGTTGTTTTTCTTTAACCAATAGTTTAAAATGGCACGGTCAAAATCATCACCACCTAAATAAGTATTGCCGTTTGTAGCCAATACCTCGAAAATTCCATTCTGGATCTGTAGAATAGAAACATCAAATGTTCCTCCTCCTAAATCGTAAACCGCAATGGTTTTTTGTTGCGACGGGTCTAAACCGATTCCATAAGCTAAACTAGCTGCAGTAGGTTCGTTTACAATGCGCATTACATCTAAACCAGCCAACTTTCCGGCATCTCTGGTGGCCTGACGCTGACTATCGTTAAAATATGCCGGAACAGTGATCACAGCTCTGTTGACCGGAGTTTTTAAGGCGTGTTCTGCTCTTGCTTTAAGCTCTTTCAAAATTTCTCCCGATAATTCGATCGGTGTGTAGAAACGGTCGCCAGCATGGATTTTTACCAAAGCATCGCTATCATCGTCGATAATTTTGTAAGAGAAAATGTCTTTGTGTTCGGCTACATCTTTGTAAGAACGGCCTAGTAATCTTTTTACTGAAAAAATGGTGTTTGAAGGATCTGTAGTTAAATATTCTTTAGCCTCATTACCTACAACGGCTTCATTCTGGCCATTAAAGTATACCACCGATGGTACCAATATTCCTTTACCTGCATCGTTAATTACCTGCGGATTCTTATCTGGATTGATAAACGCCACCAAACTATTGGTTGTACCTAAATCTATTCCGACTATAATTTCTTCCTTTTGAAACGAACCTGTAGCAAGGTTAATTGATATTTTTGCCATAGGAGCAAAAATATGCTTTTTAAATAAAGGTTATGTCATTCATTTGTTAGCAAGAAAATATAAACCCGAACAATTTACAACTGAAAAGTGAGTATAGTTTATTTCTAACAGCGGATAAGAATAAGGGGCTGTTTTTAAAATGTTTGAATTTTCCTTTAAATATTTGATTAAATTTTATTGAAATCTACTTATTAGTCTGATTTTTTGTTGTATTTGCTTATATTTTTAAGTGTGTTTTGTGTTTTATGGTGTTTGTGTGTGTAAAATACCTTTGTATTATTTATATTGCTCATACATTTATCAAAACAAATATGAAAAAACAGTTATTTTATGTATTAATTGGGTTTTATTTACTCCCAATAGCCTCTTTTGCGCAAAATATTGTAAAAGGTAAGGTTACAACACTGAAAGGAGAAGGGATTATAGCCGCTTCTGTTAAAGAGAAAGGGACGAGCAAGGGCACTGTTACCGATCAGAATGGAGATTTTCAGCTTTCTGTTTCTGATAAAGGAACCCTAATTGTTAGTGCTATTGGATATGAAACCAGAGAAGTAGTAGCAACAACCGGACCTTTAACAATTATTTTATCCGAAAGTGCACAAAATCTCGGCGATTTCGTGGTAGTTGGAACCCGCGGTAAAGGCCGCTCTTCTATTCTTACGCCTGTTCCCATTGATGTGATCAAGATTAATCAGGTTAACATGCCTACTGCAAAAATGGATTTAACTTCCATTTTAAATGCTGCCTCACCGTCTTTTAACTTTAACAAACAAAGTGGATCAGATGGTGCCGATCAAATAGATTTGGCTACGCTTAGAGGTTTGGGCCCAGATCAAACATTGGTTTTGGTTAATGGCAAACGCCGGCATCAAACAGCCTTTGTTGCGGTATTCGGAACCAGGGGAAGGGGAAATTCAGGTACAGATTTAAATGCGATTCCAGAATCGTCGATAGACCGTGTTGAGATTTTACGCGATGGTGCGTCGGCACAATATGGATCGGACGCGATTGCAGGGGTAATTAACTTAATATTGAAAAAGGATATTGGCGTTTTAAGTGTTAATACTGGGTATTCAGGCTATTATGATCCACGAAACAATACCCACTATGGTAAAGAGCTGGGACAGTATCGGCAGGGTGGTGCAATTGATGGGAATGCATTTTCTTTAGGTGCCAATTATGGTGTTGGGCTAGGTAAACATAATGGTTTTATTAATTTCTCAGGAAACTTTTTTGCTAATGGTAAAACATTCAGACAAAATCTGAATACAGATTTAAGTTCGAAAGATGGTTTGCCAATTAATAAGGTTAGAAGATCTACGGGTGATGGATCGGTAACTTCTGGTGGTTTAATGTATAATATGGAACTGCCGATTGCAAATACAAAAACAGTAATTTATTCATTCGGCGGAGGTAATATAAAAGCGTCGGATGCTTATGCCTATACCAGAAATTTATCTGAGCGTCCAGAGCGTTTCCCGGATGGAGTTGCAGGGAATCCTATTTTACAAACCACAGCTGATGGGGAAACTTATTATGATCCGATCATCCAGACTAAAATCCAGGATTTATCTTTTGCAGCAGGTGTAAAAGGTATATGGGGCAAAGACTGGAACTGGGATTTAAGTAATACACTGGGCCGTAACAATTTTCATTTTTATGGTGATCAAACATTTAATGCTTCTCTTGGTGCCGGTAAAACCCATTTTGATGATGGGGGTTTTTCATTTTTGCAAAATACAGTCAACTTTAATTTGAGTAAGGCAATTCCAACTGTTGCATCGGGATTGAATTTGGCTTTTGGTTTAGAGCATAGGTATGAAAACTATAAAATTTACGCAGGAGAAAAAGATTCATATTCAAACTATAACCCAAACAAGGCTACAGGTGCTCAAGGTTTTCCAGGTTATCAGCCAGGCGATGAAGTTAACGCGGGCCGATCTAACGTTGCAGCTTACATTGATGCAGAACTGGATGCTACCGATAAGTGGCTTATTGGTGTTGCCGTTAGGGCAGAAAATTATAATGATTTTGGCTTTACAAGTAATTACAAATTTGCGACCCGTTATAAACTGACAAACAATTTTAATGTTCGTGGATCGATAAGTACAGGTTTTCGTGCACCATCACTACAACAAATTAATTTCAGCAATACGTTTACAAACGTGCAGGGAGGCAATGTTTTCGAAGTTAAAATCGCGCCGAACTACAGTCCAATTACAAGAGCAGCCGGAATTCCTGACCTGAAACAAGAAAAATCCATTAATGCAAGTTTAGGCCTTTCGTGGAAACCAGTTTCTGAAATTACAGTAACCTTAGATGGTTATCGCATTAATATTAAGGATAGGGTGGTATTATCTGGTCAATTTGACGAAAGTATACCCGCTTTAAAACCAATTTTGAATCAATTAAATGTTGCACAGGCACAGTTTTTTGCAAATGCAGTTAATACCACAAATTATGGTTTGGATTTAGTTGTCGATTATACTAAACGATTTGATAATAAAAGCATTAAAGTCTTGTTTACGGGAAACTTAAATCATCTAAATATTGATAAAATTAATATTCCGAATGCTTTAGATGGTTCTTATAAAAACCAACAGGCATTTTTTAGCGACAGAGAGCAAGCATATATTAAAGCATCTGCTCCTCCTGTAAAACTGGGATTAAACTTAGATTATGGGTTTGGTAATTGGATGGTTGGCACGCATTTTCTATACTATGGCAAAATTTCGATTTTAGGCTATGGTTATGCAAACACTTATCCACCATTGGTTGCATTGGATGATGATCCAAACAAAACAGTTTTGGAGCAATTTAATTATTCAGGTAAAATGGTTACCGATATTTATGGCTCTTACAAAATTTCGAAAAAAGTGACTGTATTTTTTGGTGCCGATAACGTATTTAATATTCATCCTGATTATGGTTACGTACAAGGTGCAAAGCTTTCTGCCTATGATGGTGAAACAGGTGGTGCATGGGATGCCGTTCAAATGGGTTTTAATGGGCGAAGGTTATTTACTAAACTTGCTTTTAATTTCTAAAATATTATACAAAAGAGGTTTTGATTTGTTCAATACCTCTTTTGTATTTTTAATACACTATATCTTCGGACTAAGGACTCTGAACTATCTCCTATTCTTCTCTTCAATCCACAAACTCATATATTTTGTACTCTGCGCGGTGTGGTGATTTAATATTTGTCCGAAAAAGTTATTTTGCCTGTGTGCAGTTAAATCTGAAGTTAATCTCTCAAGTTCTAGTATGAATGGACCAGTAAAATATTTAGCAGAATACCTTTTGTTAATAATCTGTACGCCATTTTGTTGTGCCACTTGCCAGGCATTTTTATCCTGATAGAGTTTTACAGCTTCGTCTATAAATAGCGCTAAATTATCTTCAATGCTACCGTTCCAATCTAAATTGCCTTTCATGGCCTCAGCACCAACTGATGTGGTAACAGATGGGGTACCTACATGCATGGCATCAATAAATTTGCCTTTTACACCTGCACCAAACTGAATAGGAGCAAGTAATATTCGGTGTTTAGCAATGGTTTCTTTAGCATCTACAGCTCTTCCTTTAATTAAGAACTTTTCGTTTTTGTTATCCAGTTGCAGCACCTTTTGCGATGCGTAAGATCCAAATATATTCAAACTTGCATGGGGAAGCCTTTTTCTGAGCACAGGCCATACTTTGGTTTTTAAAAACTGCACGGTGTTCCAGTTGGGTTCGTGAAGGAAATTGCCAATGAAAACAAAATCAGCCCGTTCTTCATAAGAAATCCAGTTCGCAATATTTTTTTTGGTGATTTCTTTTTCTAAAAATGGTAAATAATAAATTAATGAAGCATCGATCTTAAACTGTGTTTTCAGCATATCCATTTCCACTTCAGAAATGATTAAAGATAAATCGCAACGTAAAATTGAAGCAATTTCTCTTTTGGCCGTATCCGAAAATAAGTCTAAAACTTGTTTTTTCTTATCGCTTTGCTGGCGGGCACTTCTCAGGCAATGCAGATCTTCGGTATCTAAAACCTTAAGTGCATTAGGGCATTCCTGTTGAACGCGCCAGCCATATTGTTCTTCTACCATAAAACGGTCGAAAAGCACTAAATCTGGATTTAATTTTTTCAGAAATACGTTGAAACTTACATCGTTCAGTTTGATTTGCTGTTCAAAAACGTTAGTCTTACTAAAATCGTAACTGAAATCGCTTTTTGATGCTGCCGATGCAAAAACGATCTGATAACCTTTCGAAAGAAATAAATCAATCAACTGGATCATCCTTGTACCTGCTGCCGATGAGTTGGGTTCGGGCCAGACCAATCCAATTATCAATAATTTCTTTGTACTTGTATTCATTTGCCTGTAAAAATAAGTTCTTTTTTTTGGCTCCCGAGGATAAATGTGATTTTAGCGGGGTAAAATGTAAGCTGTATATTCTTTTAAATCTGCGGGAGATATTAAACGTATCTTAAATATTCCTAATTTTGCAGCTCAATTACAAAGCACTACATGTTAGGATTAAAATTATTGACAGACCCACGTTGGGCAAATATTGCTGAATCGAATTTAGAAGAAATTTTATCTGACCATGCCTGGTGCGAACAAAAGGCTGCAACCAACGCGATTACATTAATCACTCAAAATTCTGAACATCAGGACTTGGTAGATGAATTAACAGCAATTGCCATCGAAGAAATGCAACATTTTCAGATGGTAATTGAAATTATAAAAAAACGGGGCTATACTTTAAGTCGCGAGCGGAAAGATGACTATGTTGGTCGTTTGGTGAAATTTAGTAAAAAAGACGGAAGCCGGAATATGGCTTTTATTGACAGGTTATTGTTTGCAGCAATGATTGAAGCCAGAAGCTGCGAACGTTTCAGGGTACTTTCGTTAAATATAAAAGATCAGGAGCTGGCCAAGTTTTACCATGAGCTAATGGTTTCGGAGGCAGGGCATTATACCACATTTTTAAATTTTGCACGTAAATACAGTATCGATGTGGATGTAGATAAACGTTGGAAAGAATGGTTAGATTTTGAAGGAGAGCTGATTCAGAGTTTTGGGACCAAAGAGGCGATTCACGGTTAATTCAGTTTACAGTTTTTATTGTTACTGTTAATTGAAAACTGCTAATTGGCAACTGACAACTGCTTTTTATGTATATTCCATAGCCAAATTACAATATCTTGGTAGCTATCGATTCCTTTTTTCTGGTTGTTCAATTTTAAGAAGCTATCGAATGCGGCATCCATATAACCGAACATATCACCATTGTATTTTCGCCAGAATTCTTTTTCGGTTTTAAAATCGGCTAAAACCTGCGGTAGGAGCTTTGTGTGAAGTGTTTTATAATCGTCAGGTGATTTCATTCTGATCTCAAACAAAATATAGCGTAACATTTCATAATTGGCAGAATATTGGTAATTTACATCAGGGCTATTGCTTGCAGTTAAATAACCCAATAGGTTAGCTTCATCCTCATAAGCGACGCCCAATTGATGGCCTATTTCGTGGCAGCTTACATAGGGTTTTACAAAGTTGGGCAGATTCATATTCATGTTGGCTTCGCCAGAAAGTGGCGCATAATAACCTTCGATGCCAATTTTACTGATCATCCATGAGTTTAAAACCGATTTTAAACAAGGGTTTGGATAATGGAACAACTGATTTTTTTGTGCCATCAACGCATAAGCTGCTGCTGATTTTATTTCTAGTTCTTTGACCGTGTAAGTTGGGATTTTGCCCTGCTTCACTTTTAGTGCATTGGTTTTTTTGATGAAATAATCCCCAAGAACAACCAATTCTTTAACACTATATTTTTCATTCCCAATGCCCAATTCTTCGCTTATACTTGGTCGGCTGTAGTTTAAACCCCAAACTATTTTGAAAATGATATAAAGAATTAAAAAGAAGTTTAAAATCTGTAAGGGTATAATAATTCTATCCTGCTTTTTTAGTGATTTACGACGGCTGTAGAATCTAACGATTTTATAAAGTACAAAACCAATAAGTAAAACATAAATAATATCGCCAATAGCAAAAGGAAACAGAGCAGAAATAAACCTTAGCGTTGAGGAGATGTGAGGATAAAAACCTGTTGAATAATATTTTTGGACAAGGGTGGGGAAGAAACCAAAAAGGTAGATAAGTATAGCAATAAGTAAAATCGCAATAAATTTTGAGTAGATAGATTTATTTTTTTGCATTTATATTATAAGCTAAGAATAACGATTATCATAATCATCACCAATATGAATATTGGCCTTAGCCATCGTTGTTGGTCTGCTTTTCTAAGGTATCCATCTTTCCTTAATTCCCAGGAAACTATAACTTCTATAAAAGTACTTGGCTCAAAGATAAAGTCGAAAAAGGAATAAGATTCTTTCGCTCTTTTTAGATCTTGTAATCTAACCTTTTGTTTGGACTGGTGTTTTGCATGTTTGATCTCTGATTCATCAACATTTCTTAAGGTTAACTCTAGTTGGGCCTGTTCTATGGCGGATTCATCCCATGCATTTGGAGAGCCTACAATTAATAGCAGTTGTTTTGTTGTTCTATCTTCTATAGGAGGATTGAATGTAAGCATTATTTACCGATGATATTAATTGGATACTTCGATAAATATAACAAATCTATCTTGCAAAAGTTAATCGCTTTCCGATCTGATCTGTCGTGAATTTGCCATTTTGGTAAGCCAAATTACCTGAAACAAAGGTATGTGTAATACTTGCCTGGAAAGTATCACCATCAAAAGGGCTCCACCCACATTTGTAGAAATTGTTAAGCTTGGTTACTTTCCAGGAATCTTTTAAGTCTACCAACACTAAGTCTGCCCAATACCCTTCACGAATGAAACCGCGTTTTTCGATATCAAAACAGATGGCCAGGTTGTGCGCTGTTTTTTCTACAATTTTCTCTAAAGATATTTTGCCCTGTAAATGCATTTCTAGCAGTGCTGGCAAAGCATGCTGTACCAGTGGACCACCTGATGGGGCTTGAGCGTAAGGCTGCTGCTTTTCTGCCAGCGTGTGTGGGGCGTGATCTGTTGCAATCACATCAATATAGTCTTCAAGAACGCCTTTAAGCACACCTTTTTGATCATCTTCCGTTTTTACTGCAGGATTCCATTTAATAAAATTTCCTTTTGAAGCGTAATCTTTATCATTAAACCAAAGGTGGTGTACACAAGCTTCGGCCGTAATTTTTTTATCTTTTAATGGCGTAATGTTATCAAACAGGGTAATTTCTTTCGCTGTAGAAATGTGCAGGATATGCAAACGGGTTTTGTAGGCTTTCGCCAGCTCCACGGCCAATGACGATGATTTATAACAAGCTTCGGCACTGCGGATCAAAGGATGCATATCTATAGTAAGCCCTTCGCCATATTTGGCTTTAAATTCGGCCAGGTTATGGCGGATGGTTGCTTCATCTTCGCAATGCGTAGCTACCAATATTGGTGCTTTGCTAAAAATATTTTCCAGGGTTTTTTCATTATCCACCAGCATATTTCCGGTTGATGAACCCATAAAAACCTTAATTCCGCAAACATTTTTCGGATCGGTTTTTAAAACCTCTTCAATATTGTCGTTACTGGCGCCCATGTAAAATGAGTAATTGGCCAATGAGGTTTGAGCAGCAATTTCGTATTTATCAGCTAATAAATCCTGTGTTAAAGTATTGGGTACGGTGTTGGGCATTTCCATAAAAGAGGTAATCCCTCCGGCTACGGCAGCCATACTTTCGGTAAAAATATCGGCCTTATGGGTTAAGCCTGGTTCGCGGAAATGGACCTGATCGTCAATCATCCCTGGTAAAAGGTATTGTCCTTCTGCGTTAATTTCTTGGGCATCAGGTGCAGATAGATTTTGACCGATTTTGGCTATTAATCCATCTTTTATCAATACATCGGCAACAATTTTTTGTCCTTCGTTTACAATTGTGGCGGCTTTTATCAGGTAAGAATTCATGGTTTCAAAGGTAGTAATTTAGTGTTAAGTAGCTAGTATCAAGTATCAAGATTTTGATGCTGTGGATAGGGGGAATTGAGTTTTTATGTTACTGTTTTTGGTTAAATAAACCTGATAGCAGTGGACACGGAGTGTAACGAAGTAAAACGGATAGCAGGACCACAGGAACCGAAAAATTACTGAAATTGCTTTACTCCTAATTCTGATAAAAAGAAGCTTAGATTCTGCATTGGATTGAAACCTTCTGCCTTACACCTTCAAACCCTCAACCTTAATCACTATCTTTGTGCGCTATGGCAAAATCGTTCGAAGAATTTAAATTAAACAGGCAAATTTTAAATGCAGTTGCCGATGCAGGTTACACCGTTGCCACACCGATACAGGAAAAAGCAATTGCACCAGTATTATCTGGACAAGATATTTTTGGTATCGCCGAAACGGGCACAGGAAAAACAGCTGCTTTTGTTTTGCCAATTTTAATGCAATTGAAATACGCGCAGGGCGATAATCCAAGAGCGCTGATTTTATCTCCAACGCGTGAACTGGCCATGCAAATTGCTGAGCAGGTAAAGTTGTTTTCTACTTATACCGATTTACGTTCTTTAGTGATTTTTGGTGGAATTGGCCCGAAAACACAGAAAGAACAGATCGCAAAAGGAGTTGATATCCTGATTGCCACCCCGGAAGATTCCTGGATTTATATTTAGCAGGTGATATCAACACACAAAGCCTAAAGTTTTTGGTGCTTGATGAGGCTGATAAAATGATGGATATGGGGTTTATTGGCTCTATTCACCGGATTTTAGAAATTGTTCCACGTAAACGCCAGAATTTGTTATTCTCTGCAACGATGAGCGATTTGGTGCAGAAAATTGCAGGCGATTTCTTGAATAATCCGCTTGTAATTGAGGCATCTGCACAAGCAACCCCTGCAGCAAACGTAACACAGGCTTTATACTACGTTCCTAATTTTAAAACGAAAATTAATTTACTGCAGCATTTGCTGAAAAATGATGAGGCATTTAACCGCCTGATTATTTTCTGTAAAACAAAAACCGTTGCCGATAATATTTACAGTTTTATTGAACGCAGGTATGGTGCGGAAAATGTCCGTGTAATCCACGCTAATAAAGGGCAAAATACCAGGATTAACTCCATAAATAGTTTTAAAGAGGGTAATGTCAGGGTTCTAGTGGCTACAGATGTGGCAAGTAGGGGTATTGATGTGAGTGATGTAAGCCACGTAATCAATTTCGATGTGCCGATTATTATTGAAGATTATGTACACCGTATTGGCCGTACCGGTAGGGCTTTTGCCAAAGGTGATGCGATTACCTTTGCAACGGATGCCGAAAAATATTATATCCGCAAGATCGAAAAATTAATCCGCCAATATATTCCCGTGGCCGAAATTCCGGAAGGTGTTTTCATTGATGAAACGCCTTACGAAGAGCGCCAACATATTGCGAAGGAAATTGATATGCAGAAACGCAAGGAAGATCCTGACTTTAAAGGGGCTTTCCATGAGAAAAAACATGCTGCGGCGATAGAGAAAAAGGTAAGAGAAAAAGCCAAAGCAAAAGCTGGTAAGCAAGTAAAAAGTTTTAAAAAGGGTAAAAAATTCGATAAGAAAAAGTAATGAAGCTTAGGATTACGCCTTTAAATATTGTAAGCGCCATTGGTTTGGGACTAGTGGCCATAAATTTAGTTTCAGAGAAAAGCACAGCACCACGTCATGTGGATATGAGCGGCTTTTATCTCCTGATTTTAGGTTGTCTTATTCTTGTAACCTTTATTACAGATATGATTTTCCGATTCACCTTAAAAGATATTAAAAGGATCTGGGTGGTAGAATTGATCTTTATCTTCATTGCCGCAATCTTGATGTTAATATTACAAAAAGTAGTGTAAGGCTACGATGAAGTAAAACTAATATTAAGCATCTTTGCATCCGGAAAAATAAACTGATATCCTAAGAATCCCTTTATCGGTGTAATCCTTTAATCGGTGTAATCATATTTAAAAAAAATGAAAAAAGCAGAAATAAAAATAACCGTTGAGTTAGATGAAGGCAATAACCCAGATAATATACTTTGGGAAAGTACAGATTCTGGAAACGCTGATAAAGTGCCTGCAAAGGCTATGTTTTTATCGGTTTGGGACCACAATTATAAAAACACATTAAAGATAGATCTTTGGACAAAAGATATGCCTGTTGATGAGATGAAACGTTTCTTCTACGAAACTTTGCAGACCATGGGCGATAGCTTTTTAAAAGCCACAAACGAAACTTTGATTGTTGAAGATTTACGCGATTACTGTGCCCATTTTGCTGATAAGATGGGGATTATTGAGGGGCAGTAGTTTTAGTCATTAGTCATTAGTCATTAGTCATTAGTCATTAGTCATTAGTCATTAGTCATTAGTCATTAGTCATTAGTCATTAGTCATTAGTCATTAGTCATTAGTCATTAAAAAATGCCAGACAAGTTAGCGATTAAACTATTAATCATCGACTTCTGTCATAAACTATTAACCAATTTATCCAGTTAACCGATTAACCAAAAATATGTTAGTATTAAATAAATTCAGGGCTTGGTTAGGCATTTTGTTATGCGGTATTGCAGGTTTTTGCCCAATGTTAAAAGTGCCCATTAAAGGCAATTGGAACTTGTATCAATCAGATGCCCGTTTGTTTTTGATCACCTATGCCATTATCGCCATTTCGGTATTGTTTCTGTTTATCAGAAAAGTTGGTGCCTTTAAGTTTATGAGTTTCGTAATGGCTATCTGGTATGTTTTAGCAGTAGTTGCTGTTTATTTTACTGCAAATAATTATACTAAATATGGCTTCGCCAATAAACTTATCGGTAAAGTTGTTCATTTCCAGTGGGGCTGGATTGTACTTTTGGTAGGTGTTATATTTATGCTTTTTAGTATTAAAAAAACGCAGTTAGAGGTGAAATCTTAGCTCATTCAACCGAATTGTTTAGGAATAGCTAGCAGCCATGATTTTATCGGCTACGCGTGTTAAGAAAGAACGCTTAGATATAAAACAATATTAAATTAAAATGCAGGTAATCGTTAAGTTACCTGCGTTTGTTTTTTGAAACAAGGTTATGATGGAGAATTAATTGTTTCCTTTCTTTTTAATCTGCTCCAAACCTTGTATCAGGATATCGCCTATTTTTTGGATGTCAGCTGAGGTTTTGGCATCCTTTTCGGTTTTAAAACGAAGTATCTGCGATAAAATAATCATCTGTATCATCTTCCAAAGGAATATAAATCCGTTCCCATTCATTGCCTTCCATAACTTCCCAGGTGTGTCCTTCTCCAGCTGTATCATTGGCGATGAGTATAACCCCTGGCTCTATAATAAAAGTTTCGCCACTGCTTACTGTAAACCGAAGTTTACCCTTAAGCGTAATTACGTATTGACGTCTTGGGGCAGGGTGGGGGATTTTCTCTAAAGTGGATACATCGGTTTGTGCGAAAAAATAACTCGCATTAATATGCTGACGGATAGGGATTGTGCCCGTTTCAAAAGCACATTTGTTATCTTCAATATTAATTAAACGGATGGCTTTTATATCATTTTTAGTTGTTTCGGCTTGATCTGTGTTCATCTGCAAAAAAAAGTATGGTTTTAAAATTTTAATTCGGTTTGTCCTTTTTGGGCAACTTCACGTTCGTGTTGCAGCAGCCATTGTTTGCGCCATAAGCCACCTGCGTAACCTACAAGCTTGCCGTTACTGCCAATTACCCTATGGCAAGGTACTACAATGGCAATATTGTTTTTTCCATTTGCTGCAGCAATAGCCCGTATCGCTAACGGATTGTGTGCAGAAAATTTGGCATATGAGGTGGTTTCGCCAAAAGGTATGGTCAGTAAATTCTGCCAGACTTCCTGTTGAAATTCAGTCCCTTTTTGCTTTATAGGGAAATCGAAATCCTTTAAATCGCCTTTAAAATAATCATTTAACTGATTGGATACCTTTACCGTAAGTGCATTTTCTGATAATCCTGTAATATCCTTTTCAGCAAAAGTAATTATATGTACAAATTCGTCATCGGCTAAGATGGTTACTGGGCCAACAGGCGATGTTATAACTGATGCGTAATTCATATTTTTCCGTGACTTCAGTGTTTCTGTGGCTAATTTCCTTTGCGCTTATTCTTGAACAAAATTACAACAATACAACAATTTAAGCGTGCAATATTTATCAATAAAAGTATCTTTGCGGTTATGCAATTGGCCAAAGAGGTTAAATATTTAATTCACAAAGAAGTATTGTTAGAGTGGCGCTCCAAATATACCATTAACGGTGTATTGCTCTATGTGGTTTCTACCATTTTTACTTGTTACCTCTCTTTTGTTAGCCTGGGTGATAAATTAACATGGAATGCTTTGTTTTGGATCATCATGCTTTTTGCTTCAATAAATGGTGTATCTAAAAGTTTTTTGCAGGAAACCAAAGGTCAGCAGTTGTATAGTTATATTTTGGCAAGCCCAGCAGCGGTTTTAATCTCTAAAACGGTTTACAATACGCTCCTTATGTTGGTGCTTACTACAATTGCTTTAGGTTTTTATACGCTGGTTTTCGATTCTTTTACCCCCCCCGATTTGGTGATGTATTACGTAGCCGTGGTATTGGGTAGTATCAGTTTTTCTACTGTATTTACAATGGTTTCGGCAATTGCAAGTAAAGCGGGAAATGGTGGAATGTTGATGGCTATTTTAAGCTTTCCAATCATTATTCCGGTATTGATCTTGTTAATTAAACTGGCCAAAAATGCTGTTGACGGCTTGCCGTGGGAGAATAGTTACGATGAAATAGCGATGTTACTTGTAGTGAATGTGCTGATGGTGGCAACGTCTTTATTGTTATTTCCTTACCTTTGGAGAGATTAAAAAATGATTGAATGAGAGAATGATTGAATTATAAAAATGAGAAATTCGAAAGTATTAAATCCTTGATGCCTTATTAAAGATTAAAGGCATAAGAAAAGAACATCCGCTCATTCATAACTCAACATTCAAAATTAAATATACGCATGAATAAAATTTGGTGGAAAATTTTAGGTTCGGTTTTGGTAATTTATACTGCAATAGCAGGTTTATTACTTGGTGTACCGCATCTGGCTATTTTGAACGAAACAATCCGTAATCTGTATTTCCATGTTCCGATGTGGTTCGCCATGATTGTGCTCTTTTCGATCTCTGTTTTTTACAGTATAAAATCATTAAGCACCAAAAGTGAAATTGATGATATTAAAGCGGTAGAAAGCGTAAACGCAGGGATAGTTTTTGGCGTTTTAGGTTTAGTAACAGGTGCCATTTGGGCTAAATATACCTGGGGACAGTTTTGGAGTTTCGATCCTAAACAGAATTTCGCTGCCATTTCAATCTTGCTCTATTTTGCCTACCTCATTCTTCGCAATGCGATAGACGAAGAACAGAAAAGAGCCAAGATTTCTGCCATTTACAATATTTTCGCCTTCCCAATGATGGTGGTATTACTTTTTGTTTTACCCCGTTTAAAAGATTCATTGCACCCGGGCAATGGCGGTAATCCTGGCTTTAACAGTTACGATTTGGATAGTCGCATGCGTATGGTATTTTACCCAGCATGTTTGGGCTGGATATTAATCGGTTACTGGGTTTATACCATCCGTTTCAGAATACGTTCAATAGAAACCATCACGAATACACCTGATTACGGTGAAATGAAAGGTGTTCGTGATAGCTTCGTTACAGATGAAAATCAATCAACAACAAACGAAAACAAACAACAACATAACTAAGATGAAGAAGATATTTTTCTCCCTGATATTAATGATGGCCACTATGCAGTTATTTGCGCAGGATAATGGCGTAGAAATGGCCGATAGCCTTCGCAGCAATGGAAAGATATATGTTGTGGTAATATGTATCGTAATTATTCTTGTAGGTTTGCTGGCCTACCTGTTTTCGATCGATAAAAGGTTAAAGAAAATAGAAAAAGAAAACCAAACTGATAAATAATAGCGCAAATACGAATCCTGGTTAAAACCATATTTTGCTTTAATAGTCTGTAAATAGGTGTATTTTAAGGTTAAAATCATCAAATTTTTGTATTTATCTTATTGTAAAAGAGGTTTTTGGTGATTTTAAAAGCTCTAATTAAAAATACAGAGCAGTAACCACATAAAATACCTACATCACAGTATTGTTTTTTGGTAATTTATTGATCAAGTTTGATTAGATATAAATTAAATCAACGGGACGATTTAGATTAAATTAAGAAGTGATCAACACAATTGGTCACTTTTTTTTATATCCGGTTTTTTATAGGTTTTGCAATATTCGTAATATTGATCTGTTTTTTAGCTTCTATTTGTTGAGTGTTGTAACAAAAGGCCGTTTTGAATATTTTTTTTATAATTTTTTTTAGATCAAATAACCTATACTAAAACTTATAAAAATAGTCGTTTTTATGGTGTAAGCTGACTAAGATATCTGCGTTTAAATGTGTATGGGTATAGTTTTTAAACAGTTTTCTCCAACGGGTATAAAAGCTGTTGTTAGGCTAAAATATAATGGTGTTTGCTTTACACTAAGTCTTTTTACATTTGGATATGTGCGGTTTTTTTAGGCAATTTTGCATCGAAAACTTATTCAATATAAAAAATAAATAATGGCTAATCTAGCAGACGAGAACAAGTTCTTTGCAGATGTTTGTAAGAACTTTGACAGTGCGGCTCAATTCACCAATCATCCAGAAGGTTTATTGAACCAGATTAAAACATGTAATAGTGTGTATCGTTTCCAATTCCCAATCCGCCGCGGAAACGGTTTTGAAGTAATTGATGCTTGGCGTGTAGAGCACTCTCACCACATGAGCCCTACCAAGGGCGGTATCCGTTACAGTGAAATGGTAAACGAAGATGAGGTTATGGCACTCGCTGCCTTAATGACTTACAAGTGTGCCATTGTTAATGTTCCATTTGGTGGTGCAAAAGGTGGTATAAAAATTAACACTAAACAATACAGTGTTGCCGAGTTAGAAACCATCACCCGCCGTTATACTACAGAATTAATTAAGAAAAACTTTATTGGCCCTGGTATCGATGTTCCTGCTCCTGATTATGGATCTGGCGAACGCGAAATGAGCTGGATTGCCGATACTTATATGACCATGAATCCTGGTCAGTTAGATGCTTTAGGTTGCGTAACTGGTAAACCAATTGCGTTACACGGTATCCGTGGCCGTAAGGAAGCTACCGGCCGTGGTGTTGCTTATGCCGTACGTGAATGTGTAGAAGTGGCAGAAGATATGGCTAAATTAGGCTTTAAAGCTGGTTTAGGCGATAAAAGGGTAATTGTTCAGGGTTTAGGTAATGTGGGCTACCACTCGGCTAAATTCTTAGCAGAATTTGGTGCTACTATTGTGGGTTTATGCGAGTTTGAAGGCGCTATTTACAATCCTAATGGCTTAAATGTAGATGAGGTTTTTGCACACCGTAAAAACACAGGTTCAATTTTAGGTTTCCCTGGCGCTAAAGACTTTAAAAACTCAATGGAAGGCCTAGAGCAAGATTGCGATATCATTGTTCCTGCTGCATTAGAAAACCAATTTACCGAGCTTAACATTCGCAATATCAAGGCAAAAATTATTGCTGAAGGTGCAAATGGTCCAACTACACCAGAGGCCGAAACAATATTTACCGAAATGGGTGGTATCATTATTCCTGATATGTATTGCAATGCAGGTGGTGTTACGGTTTCTTACTTCGAGTGGTTGAAAAATCTTTCTCACGTGGCTTTTGGTCGTATGGAGAACCGTTATGCAGCTAATTCAAATGCCAATCTGATCAATACTTTAGAAAATTTAACGGGTAAAACCATCCTTCCAGAACACCGTTTAATGATTGTTAAAGGTGCATCAGAAATGGAATTGGTAAACTCTGGTCTAGAAGATACCATGATCCATTCTTACCACGAAATCCGCGAAACATTAATGAACAAGCCAGCAACTCAAACATTGAGAACAGCTGCTTTTGTAAATTCGATCGATAAAATTGCGGTTTCTTACATGAATTTGGGCGTTTGGCCATAATCAACTAATCGTCATTGCGAATCCCGATCCTTTATCGGGGTCTGGTAATCTTATTATGAAGCCTTGCAGGGTTAAAACTGCAGGGCTTTTTTGTGCCTAAGTTCGTTATCACAGATTCCGATTTGAATATTTAGCTGACTGTGTAAGCCATTTTTAGCTTTTTTTATTTTGGAAATGATAGGTCTGTGTTTCATGGGAGTGGGTTAGTCCTGCTGTACCTCCTGCCAATTGAAGGAATTGGCATCCGTCCCATCAGGTTTAGGTACAATGGACAGTTATCTGTGTAAATCACCTTGAATCTGCGACAAAAATATAACAGAACCTACCTCTATTACTTTTTGTTATAAACTTTTTAAAATCTGGTAAAGTGAATTAATATTTTCGTCTTTCAATTTAAGTTTACCATCGATCTTAACTCTTTTACCATCCAATAACTTTCCTTTAACTTCTAAATTTTTCAGCGTTTTAAAATAGCTGGTCATGAACGGCGCTTCTAATTGTTTACCCAGTTTGATCAGATCAACATTTAGATAAAGAAAATCTGTTGAAACAATATTTGAAGTTGAGGTATTCTGATTTTTAACTGTCGCGAAGTTTAAGTTTTCATTGCTGCTGTTCACAAATACTTTATAAAGCGGGAAAGCATTTTTATTTACCGAGTTGCTATCTAAATTAATCAACCCCTGGTTTGCCAGGTAATTTTTTAGTCCGTTGCCTTTCGAGCCGACATTAATCGAAATGGAAGGGATATTGCGTTTTCGTAAATCTACTTTTTCAACCTTTTCAAAATCATCATTGTATTCATAGGTAATAATAGAATCAGTTTGTGTGATGGAATTTGTCCATTCGAAATTTAAATTGCCATTATAATATTTTAATAAGCTATCCTGCTCGAAACTAAAATTCTTAAACTTATAAATTTTGTCTTTGTCGGGTTTTATGCTAACATTTAACCAAAAGGAAGCTGTACTATTTGGGTTCAAATGATGATGTAAAGGTTTGTTTGAGGCTAAAATATCCCCAGACAGAAACAGATCGTTTAAATTAATCACGCCATTCTCAAAATCGATCGATCCCTGATGCTGCGCGGTTTCAAAGGCAATATGCGCCAGCGATTTTGTTGAATATTTAAATTTGCTATCGTTTATTTTTATAAAATTTTTCTGGTTTAATATCTCCATTAAAAGATCATCCAAATTTTCTGCCTTAACAGATAATGAAACTGCAGCACTTTTACTGTTATAGTAAATAACCACATTGCCTAGTTTCGATCTGGCCATATTGGTGCCTTCTGTTCTTTTTATGATATCCAAGTGCATTAAGTCCCTCAAAGAATTTTCAAAATCGTTTATGTTTTCTATTTCAAAACGCGAAAAGTAAATCTGAGGTTTGCTTTCAATGGTATAAAAATAAATGCTTGCTGGTATTTTTAAACCGTTATTAAATTTATCGGGTGAATTTAAATTTGTAGTGTCATTTTTTAAATCAGATTTAAAATAATAACCCAGGTTACTTAGCATATTCGAAGCAAGCGTTCTACCTAACTCATCAACATTGATTTTGACAATCCCCGTAACATTTTTTGGAATCAATGTGCGTTCTGACTGATATCTCCGGTATTTTATAACACCGGCAAAAAAAATAAGCAGCAATAAAACTATTGCTGCTGTTATTTTTAAAAATTTCTTCATAGAATATGGTTAACTGTTTTAATCGGTTAACTGTAAACCGCCAACTAAACTACTTAGCTGCATTTTCAATTAAAGAAAACAGATATTTCAAAGCGTTTTCATGTCCGTTCGGAATTTCTGCGCTAATATCTGCTGAAACCAATCTGCCCTTAATCGGGTTCGATTTCATATACACATTGCCCATTTTCTCTAAAGTACTGTTAAATTTCTTAGCAGTTTCTTCGCCACCAATTTCCGAATCTGGTACCTTGCCCACCAGGTTTTTGGCATTAAACAGAAAGCTGAAATTGTTTTTGCTCAATAGTTGTTTGTGCAGTTTACTTAATTTACTGTTGTTGTATTGATTGTTGCTAATACCTTGCATTTCTGCTAACGAATTGCCGAAAAATACAATACCATCTTTAATCATAAAGTAAATATCAATAGGACTTTTCTTTTCCAATATTTTATAAATGTTGTTCTCAACAGATACGTAGTTTTTGTTTACACCGTATTTAATCAATTTGTTGATCAACCTGGTGTCTTCAGAAGAAAACATGAAAAGGAAATCAGGCAAAGTTTCTTTTTTGGTTTTAATTACTTCTTTCTGCTTGTAATCATCATCATATTCGTAAGTGGTATAAGTAACATCTTTGGTGTTTAGTCCATTAATTACAAATAGGGCATCGCCCTTAATTACTTTGCTTACTGCTTCTTCATCTAATAAAAGAGAGAACAGTTCAGCACCTAGGTCTATTTCTTGATCCATTTTAGCACCCAAAAAAGAACCATAGGTCTGTTTTAATAATTTAGGGAATTCTTCCAGATAAGCTTTGGTATCAATAGAATAGCTCATAAAACCAAGCGCTTTTTCACTGTTTACATATTTCAAAAAGTTTTTGTTTAACTTTCTGTTCAAGATTTTTTTATAGGAATCGGCTTGTTCCTGAGACAATTCTAAACCTGTTGAGATGCGGAAACTCTTATTGTCCATAAAAAGCTTTGCATTTAAGCTGCCATAACCTTTCATTAATCCTGCTTTACCATAAGCACCGAATTCTGGAGAAATCGCATTGTAAACATCTTGAAGGCTCGATACCCAAAGTTCTGCAATGGCTTTATTATCCAAACTCGCCGTGTATGATTTATTGTTTTCGATAGACTCGTAACTGCCATTAAAAATCTGATCCGCCTGGGCAGTCATCCAGGTAAATGCCAATCTCTTTTTCTTGGCATCTTGTTCTGCACGTTCTTGTTGGTAAGCATCATATCGTTCATCAACAATGCCATGAACTGGAGTCATAGCGCTTGCAGTATCAACTGCGAATTCTCTTGGTTCTCGGGATTCATCAAAATCTGAATCTATTTTGGTGACTTTTTTAGATTTTTTAGCCGTTTTCTTTTTGCCAGTTTTTTTTATTCCAGTAGTTTTTTTAGCAGTCGATTTTTTCTGAACTTTTATTTTTACAACAGGCGGGGCAGGTACTTCTTCAATCATCGGTTCTGCAACTGCTACAGAATCTACAGCTACTGCAGCAGTACTATCAATAGCTATTGCATCATCATTTTGAAATCTGATATCTTTAATTCCATAATGTGCAGATTTAGCAGAATCGGCAAAAAAAGAACTGCTAATGCTTCCGGTTACAAAGTACATCATGTTATTGTTCCACTTAATAATGCTTGTACTATCAGGCAAAATCATAGTCCTGACGTCGCCATCCCTTTTAAATTTATTCTCTTTGTTGTTAATTAAGCTTTCGAACTTAGTTGCATCTTTAATCGGTATGAGAAAGCAATTATAAGTAATACTATCACTCAACTGATTGAAGTAATACATGTTTTTCTCCAGGTTAATGCCGAAATCTTCTATGCTGGTAAAGCTTTTATCAAGTGATTTTGAAGTTTCGGTTAGTAATTTCTTACCCAGAAAAGATTCGTTAAAATCTTTTACAAACATTAGCTTAAATATATTATCACCTTTAATAGTGGCAACTGTAAAGGCATTTGCAGGTATTTTCTTAACCAGATCCTGAGCCTTGGCCAGGTTAAACGATAAGAAAAGAGAGATAGCAATTAGAATTTTTTTCATTGGATATAATTTGTTTTTTAGCGGTTATGAAGCTATCATGAGCATATTTATCTCGGTTTGTGAACGGTATGCTCCTGATGGTTTCATTGGATATAATTTGTTTTCAGTGGAGATGAAACTATCACGGATTAGGTGGTGGTTTCATCTTTATTTAGATAGTTGTATAGAATTAGATACGTTAATTTTTCCGTTAATTAAATCTGTGATGCTGCTTTTTAACATCACGGCTTTTTTAGATTTCGATACATTTGATGCTGGATTGGTACTACTTGTTACAACAGATTCGAAACGGTAGATACTGGTGTAGGTTGCGCCGTTAAAAACCGCCTTGTCTTTTGCTTTTAATTTATTGAATTCTGTTTTAGCCGTACCTATTGCCTGATATTTTCGGCTAAAGGTTTTGGTGGCTTTGTTATAAGTATACGAGGAGGTGTTAGTGGCCTTAATTTTTTGCTGGGCAAGAATGTTTTTGGTGATGTTATTGATATTTGAAACATCTTTAAAAGAAAAACTAATGCTTGCGATGTAATTGTTAAAATCGCTTGTGCTTTTTACATTAGAAATCCCTTCCGATTTTTTTAAATAGGCCACTGCTTCATTTAATTCTTGTTGAATTTTTTGTTTACTGGGTACTTTGTAGCCTTGAACGCTATCCAAAAGCATTACCGAAGCTACTTTGGTTTTGCTCTGGCTAAGATTTATCGTGAGTACCACATCGCCCGTTCCATCGTTTTTCATGGCAATTTCTTCAATTACCTCAAAACAAGAGCTTAAAAAGGGCATTAAAACTATAAATAACAAAAGCTTATAAAACTGCTTTAATTTCATGTTAATCCGGTTTATGTTTTACTGTGGGATGTTAAAAAGGAATGATTATCTGACAGGCCAAACTTAATAATTTCAGCCCGAACTTTTAAACGATTTAGGATATTACTTAAGATCGGTTATAAATAGTAGCTTTTGAAAAAATATTTTTACTTCAAAAATCAGATAATTGTCAATATAAAGACAAGAAAAATGTAAAAGAATGCTGGCTAAGCCGATTTTTCTATCTTTGTTGCCAGCTTTTACAACAAGTATAACCATGAAGAAAAGTGCAATCATTGGATTGATTACCATCGCAATTTCCGTAGGGATTTTATTTAGCTTAAACGCAAATACCGACACCTACTCTAATTTCAAACAGGCAGCCCTTTCTGAGAAAGAAGAGCATGTTATGGGCTATTGGGTAAAATCTATGGGTACTTACTACGACGCCGTAAAAGATGCTAACCATTTTTCATTCCATATGAAAGATGAAAAAGGGGAAGTGAGAGAGGTAATTTACGCAGGTACCAAACCGCAGGATTTCGAAAAATCAGAAAAGCTTGTGTTAATCGGTAAGATGAACAAGGACAAGTTTTATGCGTCGAAAATTTTAATGAAATGCCCATCTAAATATAACGACAACCTTGTTGAAATTAATAAAGACGGTAAGGTTGATACGGTAGGTAAGTACGGCGAGAAAAAATATAACTAATTTTAATGGATATTCAATTTGTAGGCGAAAACCTGCTACCGGGTAAAATCGGGCAGTTTTTTATTGTGCTGGCGTTTAGTGCATCATTACTTTCAACAATCGCATATTTTTATGCCAGTCGCGATAAAAATTTAGAAGATAAATCTTGGCGGAATTTAGGTCGGATTGGATTCTTGGTTAATTTTGCCTGTATAATTGGTATTGGAGCAATCTTATTCTACCTGGTACTGGGCATTACAATGAATACAGTTACATTTATTGGCACTCCTCAAAACAGCTTCCAATTTATTATATTATTTCGGCCTTTTGGGAAGGACAGGAAGGTAGTTTCTTACTTTGGGCTTTCTGGCAATCGTTTCTAGGTACATTATTAATCTGGAAAGCTAAAACCTGGGAGCGTCCTGTAATGACAGTTGTAGCCTTCTCCCAAGTATTTTTAACCTCAATGCTTTTGGGTGTAGAGATTTTTGGTGAGCGCATTGGAAGTTCTCCGTTTATTCTATTAAGAGATTCTCTTGATTTAAAATCAATGGCTCCTGTCGTTTTCGCAAATCCTGAAAACTACGCTAATTATTTAAAATTTATTACCGATGGTAGAGGATTAAATCCATTGTTGCAAAACTATTGGATGGTCATCCACCCGCCAACCTTGTTTTTAGGCTTTGCCAGTATGATTGTGCCTTTTGCCTATGGAATTGCGGCTTTATGGCAAAAAAGATATAAAGAATGGATTAAACCGGCTATGCCCTGGGCGCTTTTTGCGGTAATGGTTCTAGGTACAGGTATTATTATGGGCTCTTTCTGGGCTTACGAAGCGCTAAACTTTGGCGGTTTCTGGGCTTGGGATCCTGTAGAAAATGCCTCTTTAATTCCGTGGTTAACCTTAATTGGTGCTGTACACGTAATGATAGCGTATAAAAATACTGGGCATGCTTATTTTACCGCAATTGCTTTAGTATTTTTAAGTTTCTTATTGGTGCTTTATGCCTCTTTTTTAACCCGAAGCGGGATTTTAGGCGATACATCGGTTCACTCTTTTACCGATATGGGGATGTTTGGCCACTTGATCTTATACAATGTTGTATTCGCTGTTTTAGCAATTGTGCTCATTGTAGTACGATGGAAAGAATTGCCAATTACCACCAAGGACGAAGAGACCTATTCGCGCGAGTTCTGGATGTTTATTGGTGCTTTAGTCGTAACTATTGCTTGTATCCAGGTTATATTCTCTACTTCAGTTCCTGTATTTAATAAAGCATTCGGTACCAAATTTACGCCACCAATTGATGCTGTAAAATATTACAATCAATGGCAGGCACCTTTTGCGGTATTAATTACCTTAATTTCGGGATTTTCTCAATACTTAAAATACAAACGAACAGATCCTCGGAAATTTTATAGCAGTTTAATCTCTGCGATTTTGTTTTCTATTGTATTAACGGCAGGTTTGGTATACGTGGCCGAGATTTATACCAATACCATGTACATCCTGATTACTTTCAGCTGTTTATTTGCTGTACTTTCCAATGCGGCAATATTGTATCAGGCTTTTGGTGGTAAGGCAAAATTAGCAGGTTCTGCAATTGCACACATTGGTTTTGCACTCTTAGTTTTAGGTGCATTAATTTCTGCGGCTACCAACAGGCCTTTATCAATTAATACTACTAAATTCATTCCGGTAAAAGATTTCGAAAAAGTAGAAAAACCGGGTGAGAACATTATGTTATACAAAAACGAACCCAAGAAAATGGGTAAGTATACCGTAACCTATGTTGCCGATACCACTGTAGCGCCTAATACCATTTATACCCTTAATTTTAAGGTTTTAGATAAAGAAGGTAAGGTTAAAGAAGATTTTAACTTACATCCACACGTACAGGAGAACGAAAAAATGGGCTTAATTGCCTCTCCGGATACTAAACATTACCTTACATACGATGTGTATACACACATTACTAGTGCAGCAGTTAAACAATCATCTCATGAGGATCATGAAGGGCATTCGGATGATGAAAATTATAAGGCGCCACGTATTGTAAAGGTTTCGGTAGGGGATACCATACATACTTCAAGCGGTGTGGTTACGGTTAAAGATTTAAACAGAAAACCTACCGCAAAAGATTTAGTTTTAGGTCAGGGCGATTATGCTGTTGGTTTACCATTAGAGGTTAATGCTGCTGGCAAAATTTATAACACGGAGCCTATTTTTTTAATCAAAGGAAATAACACTTTCGATTTCGCGCGTAAGGTAGACGAATTGGATCTAAAATTCCGTTTTTCAAGAGTATTGCCAGATGAGAAAAAAGTTGAGCTTCAAATTTTTGAGAAACCGCAACAGGCTAAAGATTGGGTAGTTTTCAAAGCAATAGAATTTCCTTTTATCAGTTTGTATTGGGCCGGTACCATTGTAATGGTTGTTGGTTTCTTACTTTCAATTTTTAGAAGAAGAAAAGAGGCCAAAGCGGTATAAAATCATGAAGATCGTTTTATTGGGTTCAGGAAATGTTGCCACACACTTGGCTAAGGCTTTAAAGGCTAAAGGCGAAGATCTGGTACAGGTATACAGCCCAAACTTAAGTCATGCAGAATCTTTAGCTGTTGCAATTGGAGCTGAAGGGCTAAACGATCTTACGGAAATTGAACAAAACGCTGATTTATACATTATCTCAATAAAAGACGATGCCATTGAAAGCGTTGCCAAATCATTAAAAAATGTAACTGGCTTGGTGGTACACACCTCCGGAACTACAGATATTAATGTTTTATCTTCGCAGGTAAAAAAAGCAGGTGTTTTTTACCCTTTGCAAACTTTTTCGAAAGGTAAAGAGCTTTCATTTGAAAATATACCGCTGTGTATCGAAGCGAACGACGAAAGTCAATTGGTGATTTTAAGCAATCTGGCAGCTAAAATTAGCCGTCAGGTGTACGAGTTGGGTGGCGAGAAAAGAAAAGTATTACATCTTGCAGCGGTTTTTGCCTGTAATTTTCCGAATCACCTGTACGCTTTGGCAAATAAAATTTTAAACCAAAACGGTCTGAATTTCGAAATGATTAGGCCGTTAATTGCCGAAACAGCCGATAAGGTAATGAGTAATCTACCTGAAAATGTGCAGACTGGGCCAGCAGTACGGGCAGATGAAAACACTTTAAATAAGCATTTGAGCATGTTAACTGATATGCCCGAATTGCAAAACATTTATCAAACATTGAGCGATAGCATAAAATTAACGCTGAAATAGCATAATTACGGCTTTTGCTTCTTACTTTTGCAAAATAATTATGAGCATTTTTAAACTAAAAATAAATTTTGAAGAAGCAGATCACGAATCTATTGAATTACCAATAGCAGCAGGAGAATCTGTTTTAGATGTTTGTCTGGATAATGGAATCGAATTACAGCACAACTGTGGTGGTGTTTGTGGTTGCAGTACCTGCCATGTGTACGTAACTAAGGGAATGGATAATATCGAAGAGATTTCTGACAAAGAAGAAGACTTTATTGATAGGGCAGTTCGTCCGAAAATTACTTCCCGCCTGGGCTGCCAGTGTGTGGTGATTAATGGTGATATCGAAGTGACCATTCCAGATCAATCAGATTTTATGGGACACTAGTTAGTCTGGAGTCCGAAGTCTTCAGTCGGGAGTCGATTAACCCTATATAACAGTTAACCGATTAACCAATTCAAACAATTAACCGAAACAACAACGAACAACATGAATAACGATAAATTTGCTTTACCTTTTTACTGGAACGACTATGAAGATATTGCAATGTCTTTATATGAGAAATTTGGTGATGATTTTACAGAAGCCAAAATCTACCGCATCCGCTTTACCGAGCTTTTAGACTGGGTTTTATCATTACCCAACTTTAAAGGAACCCGTGAAGAAAGCAATGAAGGCCATTTAGAGCAAATCCAATCTGCTTGGGTTTACGAGTGGAGAGATAATCAATAATTAGTCCTGAGTTCGGAGTCCTCAGTCCAGAGTCAGCACCGAGCGCTTAACCCTAAACGCCAAACGCGCGAATGTTTCTGCAAAAACTAAAAGAGATCACCACTTTCATTTTTGATGTAGATGGTGTGCTTACCGATGGAACTGTTCAGGTTACTGATAATGGCCAGTCGTTGCGTACTTTTAACATTAAAGATGGTTACGCCATGCAATTGGCCGTTAAAAGAGGGTATAACATCTGTATTATATCTGGTGGAGATGGTATTGCCATGGGAAAGCGTTTTTTCAATCTGGGGGTTACCGATGTTTTCCTCGGAACAGGAGATAAGGTGGCCATTTTTAATCAATACCTTCAGGATAAAAAGATTGCTGCCGGAGAAGTGCTTTATATGGGAGATGATATCCCTGATTTAAAAGTAATGAAACTCGTAGGGCTTCCAACCTGCCCAGCTGATGCCGTTGAAGAAATAAAGGCGATATCTACATTTATTTCTCCTTACAATGGAGGCAAAACCGCTGTCCGCGATATTATCGAAAAAGTAATGAAAGTACAGGGCAGATGGCATGATGAAAATCCAAATGCTGCCGATTCGGGTATGTAAATTGGTGCAATAATCATTGGTTCATTGGTAATTGTAAACTGCCAACTGGAATCTGCTTATTGTAAATTGAACATTGGTCATTGCTGTTTCTCACAATTATCTTCCCTCTCGATTGTCATCCTGAGCGGAGGTGAAGGATTTTTTGCGATCCGTCACCCTGAACTTGTTTCAGGGGCTTTATCAGCCAGATAATTTAAGCCCTCCTAAAACAATATTATGCTGCATGTAAGATTCTGAAACAAGTTCAGAATGACGGTAACAGCTAGTAAGATTATAAATCTCAGACATTAAAATTTGCAATAAATCAGATTATATGCGAAATTTACATTTACAAATTAATCAATCGATTGATTAATTTGTAAATTAAAAACATTAATTTTAATTATATGAGTACATACCTTGTACCTGTCGATTTTTCTAAAACAGCTGATCACGCTGCGAAATATGCGGCCAGGTTGAGTTTCGCAATGACGGACTCAAAAATTATACTGCTTAACGCATACTATGTTTCAGAATATGAAAGCATCTTGCCAACTCCCGATTTAATTGTTACTACGGATGTTCATATCGCTGATGAAATTACGCGAAGGATGGAAGCACTAGAAAAACTGAAATCAAAAATGTTGGAGATTAACCCCGAGGCCGACATAGAGGTTTCTTTAACAAGGGAAACTTTATTAAGATCTATCATCGATCGGGTAAATAGAGAAGAGATCGAACTTATTATTATTGGCAGCAACGGTAAAAGAGCGAAAGACGAAAGTGATATCGGTTCTAATGCGATCAAAATTTCTAAATCAAGCCCGGTTCCGGTTTTGGTTGTTCCGCCTAAAGCCGATTATCAATCGATCCGTAAAGCCATTTTGGCCTGTGATTTTAAAAAGGTTAAAGAGGTGATTCCCATGCATGCGCTTAAAAATATTTTAAGCAAACATGCCTTAGAACTTTTGGTGCTCAATATCAATTCTGGTCATCCTGTTAATATGCAAGAAGAACATATTTTGCACGAAATGCTTAAAGATTTTTCTCCAGCTTATCACTATGCCGATCATCCTGATACGATTAAAGGAATCGTAAAATTTGCTAAAAGTGAAGAAGCCCAGCTGATTATTGCATTGCCCAAAAAATATAGTTTTTTCGAAAGTCTGCTTCACGAAAGTGTATCCCAAAAACTGACTATTAAATCACATGTACCTGTATTATTGTTAAAAGATTAACTGTGTTTTAATCTGCAACAGCTAAGTTACATTTACAGATTAAACTTTCATCTTTTTGCACACTCCAACATGCTCAATTTTCAACCAAAACAACAAAAACGACATGAAAAAATTAATGATGATTTGCGGATTGATGCTAGGAATAGCTGGTTTCGCTAACGCGCAGCAAGGTGGCGGACAAGGCAGAATGATGATGAAGCCTGAAGAACGTGTAAAACAGTTAGATGAAAAATTAAAATTATCTGATGATCAGAAAACAAAGTTAACTGCTGTTTTTACTGAGCAGGCAGAAACCATGAAAAAAATGCGTGAAGAAATGCAAGGCGGTGGCGATAGAGATGCAATGAGAGAGAAAATGCAAAAAATGCGTGCTGAAAACGATGCAAAAGTTACTGCTGTATTAACCGACGATCAGAAAAAAACATACGAAGCTTGGCAAAAAGAGCAACGTGCCGAAATGCAGAAACGTATGCAAGGTGGTGGAAATAATTAAATCCAGTTAAAATATTAAATAAGAAAGCGGCTTTATGTCGCTTTTCTTATTTTAGCAGAAAAATAAAATATGCCTGTCAATTTTCCTCCTATAATTTTAGCATCTAAATCCCCACGTAGACAAGAACTTTTAACACTTATGGGCTTAAACTTTAAAGTCGAACTAAAAGATGTAGATGAAAGCTACCCATCGGGTTTAAGTCCTGCAGAAATTGCCGTTTACATTTCGGAGCAAAAGGCCAAGGCTTTTACTGCTGATGGTGAAATAGTGATTACAGCTGATACCATTGTGGCCTTAAACGGAGAAATTTTAGGTAAACCCGAAGATAGAGCGCATGCACAAGAAATGTTAAAAAAACTATCGGGAAGCAGGCATGAAGTTTTTACGGGAGTAACGCTTGTTAAAGGCGATAAAATCCATTCGTTTTACGATAGGACAGAAGTTTACTGTAAATCTGTTACAGCTGATGAAATTGATTTCTACATTGATAATTATAAACCCTTTGATAAGGCTGGGAGTTACGGTGTGCAAGATTGGTGGGGTATTGTTGTAGTAGAGCGTATAGAAGGCTCTTATACAAACGTAATGGGCTTGCCAACGGAAAAGCTGTATAATGAACTGTTGAAGTTTATTTAAAACTTCTTGTGGAATTCGCTTGAAAGTTTCATCATCTATAAAATTAGCATGATGAAAACGAGAATTAACGAAGTTACCATAGCCGAGCCATGTTTACAGAACTGGGATGAAATGGATAAAGGAGAAGGCTTTAATTTCTGTAAAGCCTGTAGCAAAAATGTAATTGATTTTTCGGGCTATACCAATGCCGAAATCATTAGCGTATTGGCCGGAGCCAGTTCTTCTGTATGCGGCCGCTTAAGCCAAAGCCAATTAAACCAGCTTAACCTTCACCTATCAATTGTACCAACTATCAATAGAAACTGGATGAAGTACCTTGGTGTACTGGCTATTGGCATGAGTATTTTTATAATGGATGCCCGGGCAGAAAATTTGAAAACGCCGATCGAAATAACAAATGGCATAAATAACAAAATAGACGATAAAAAACCAGTTGTACCGAAAAGAATATATGGCTATGTTAATGGCGTAGATAATAAGCCTGTAGCTGGAATAAGGTTATCTATTCTCGATACCAAATACACAGCCTTGACCGATAAAAATGGTCGTTACGAGATTGTTTTGGATAATAATTTCGATGTAAAAAAGAACCAATTGACGGTAGAAAGTATCCAATACACAGCTCTGCTAATACTTGATTTTTCTAAAGAAAAACAAAATAATCTCAGGCTTAAAAAAGCCGAATCCATGATTATGGGCAAGATAATGATTGCACCAAAAAAGAAATAACCTAAATTAATATTCTCTAAGCTCCCGATGATCCATAGCTTGTATGGATCATTTTTTACATCAGGCCGGCCAAAACACCCATCTTTAAATCGTAGGTAGAAAGCATTAATCTATTTATTTTGCAACGCCCTAAAACATAGTTTGTGATTAAAGCAGCGATCACAATCATATCTATCCTTAAAGGGATCATTCCGGGCATTTCTGCTCTTTCGTTATGCGTAGCATTCAATAGTTTAATAGAAGTTTCGATGTAGTTGTCAAAATTGAACGCGAAGGTTTTGGCAGTTTTAATATCAGCTTTCAAGTTGTTTTTTCTAATAATAAGCTCAGCAAATGTTTCAAACGCTCCGGCAGATCCGATCAAAATTTCAGGATGGTATTTTTCACAGATTTCGAAAAGATCAGCCAATTGATTTTGAATGTGAAATAAAATGGCGTTTTTCTCCTCGTCGGCTATGGGATCTGATTTGAAGAACTGTTGCATTAAACGCGCTGCCCCAATGTTATAACTTTTTTTCCAGATCAGTTCTTCGGGATCACACAGGATAAATTCTACACTGCCGCCGCCGATATCCATAATCAAAGATACCTCAGTAATTGCTCCGCTCAGTTTTACACCTTGATAAATTAATTCAGCTTCTTCATCGCCGCTAATCGTTTCGATGCTTATTCCGGTTCTTTCCTTTACTGCATGTACAAAATCTTGCCCGTTTTCTGCACTTCTAACCGCCGAAGTTGCCGTAGCCCTCACCTCATTAACCTGGTATTCGGCAATTGTATGGTTAAAAGCTTCAAGGCAGTTCACACCTCTTTCAAAGGCTTCCGGAATAATAATATTGTCGTTAATTCTTCCTTCGCCCAATTTAACAGGTACATTGGTTTTGTATAAAATTTCTGGCTGATTTCCTGTTATTTCAGCAATAAGTAAGTGGAAGGTATTGGTTCCAAGGTCAATAACGGCGACGCGCATATTTTTTGTTTTATTTTTTTGGAAAACAGAAGCAGTACTTTATCGGGAGCTGCAGTCCTGCTATCTATTAAATTTCGTTAATGTTGGTGCTAAATTAAAGCTAGTTCGTCGAAATATCATTGCTATCAGGTTTATTTTTTCACGTTAGTAGCTTTTGGCAAAATAGCGAACGGCCAAAAAACTGTGGTGTTAGATGTAGCATCTAATTGCACTTATACAGTTGGTTGCACTAAATGAGCCTATTTCGTTAAATTTTGCAATTGTTTCGCGTTTTGTAATGCTCCAACGCCCCAGGTATTATTAAAATATACAAAAACTTCATTAACACCATCTTTAATCTGATTTTTGAAGCCCTTAATCGCATTTATATCATATTCTGATTTATACAATACGGGTTTTCCGTGAAAACGGTAATACACAGTCTCTGTATTCTGAATTGCATTATCAGGTAGCGAAGAAGGATAGCTTTGTCCGCTAAAAATGATCTTGTTTTTAGCCAGTTTTTTATAGATTTCTTCATCAAACCAACTGATGTGACGAAACTCTACCACATTTTTAAAATCAGGTCTTAAATTTTCGATCAATAGATTTAACCGTTCCGTACTATAATCGAACTTTGGTGGAAACTGAAACAGTACACATCCCAATTTCTCTTTTAGTCCGACCTGAATAGCCTCGTAAAAATCGTTGATAAGTTGCCCGCATTCATTGAGCTGTTTATAATGTGTAATCAGCCGAGGTGCCTTAATCGTAAACAAAAAATCACCCGGACTTTCATTATACCACTTATCGAACGATTTTTGAGCTGGCATTTTATAAAAAGTAGAATTAATCTCTATCGTATTAAAATGTTCGCAATAATACTTGAACCAGTCTTTTTGTGCTAAACCTTTAGGATAGAAAACCGATTTCCATTCGCGATAATAGAAACCTGAACAACCAATTCTCCATTTCATGTATAGAAAACAGGTTATAAGGAGAAAGGTTTAAAAGTTGCATTGTTATTTAGATATCAAATAGAAAGTTCGTCATGCTGTAAAGATTGCCTGAATGCTGCAGGCGGGTTTCCTCGGCTGAAAAACCTTTTCGCAAGACGACACTTAGAAGAGATTTATCTATTTTAAACAAGAAAACCGATGCTTGCGACATCGGTTTTTCAATTTATATTTAATTAATTACTCGAAGTATTCTTTCATTCTTTCGAAGAAACTCTTATCGTTTTTACCCGGTTGAGGCTTAAAGTTTGGCGATTCACGTAATTTTTCTAAAGCATTACGTTCGTCGCTACTTAAAGCTTTTGGGGTCCAGATGTTGATGTGGATAATCTCATCACCTCTATGGTAAGAATTCACTTCTGGCAAACCTTTACCTTTTAAGCGCAATAACTTTCCGCTTTGGGTACCTGGTTCTATTTTTATTTTTGCTTTACCATCAATGGTTGGTACTTCAATGCTCATCCCTAAAGCAGCATCAACGAAGCTTAAATGTAAATCGTATACGATGTTATTGCCTTCGCGTTTTAAAGTTTCGTGTGGTGTTTCTTCAATTAAGATAATTAAATCGCCAGGGATGCCACCATTAGGTGCTGCATTTCCTTTTCCACTCATGCTTAATTGCATACCTTCACTTACACCTGCAGGAATATTGATGGTAATGGTTTCTTCACCGCGTACAACACCGTCTCCATGACAAACTGAACACTTAGCCGTAATTTGCTGACCGCTACCATTACAGGTAGGGCAGGTAGATGCTGTTTGCATCTGGCCTAAAATGGTATTGGTTACTCTACGCACCTGGCCGCTACCACCGCAGGTACCACAGGTGCTTACCGATGATTTATCTTTTGCACCAGAGCCGTCGCAGGTTTTACAAACAATTAGTTTATTAACCTTGATTTTCTTTTCTGCACCATGTGCAATTTCCTCTAGTGTTAATTTAACTTTTATACGTAGGTTAGAGCCTTTTGCTACACGACGACCGCCACGTTGCTGGCCGCCACCACCACCAAAAAAGCTTTCGAAAGGATTGTGACCGCCAAATACATCGCCGAAATTGCTAAAAATATCGTCCATGTTCATGCCGCCACCGTAACCACCGCCACTTGCGCCTCCAACACCCGCATGACCGTATTGATCATAACGTTGTTTTTTATCAGGACTGCTTAAAACTTCGTAAGCTTCGGCAGCTTCCTTAAATTTATCTTCCGCAGCTTTATCTCCTGGATTTTTATCTGGATGATATTTAATCGCCATCTTGCGATAAGCTTTCTTTATCTCATCAGTGGCTGCACCCCTAGTTACGCCTAATACGTCGTAATAATCTCTTTTACTCATCTTCTTTATAAAATGATTAAATGATTGAATGATGGAATGAGAGAATGTTAATTCAATCATTCAAAATTCAATCATTCAATAATTATTTCTTACGCTCCAACTACAACTTTAGCAAAGCGGATTACATTATCATTTAAGGTATAACCTTTTTCAACTTCGTCGATCACTTTCCCTTTAAGATCATCGCTAGGAGCAGGGATATTGGTAATTGCTTCGTGGAAATCGGTATTGAAAGGTTGACTGATGCTTTCTACATCTTTCAATCCTTTTTGTGCTAAAGTGTTTTTTAGCTTTGTGCTTACCAATAAAATGCCTTCTTTAACCGGAGCAACGTCAGCAGCAGTTTCCATTGCTTTTAATGCACGGTCGAAATCATCTAAAACAGGTAAAAGTGAAACAATTACATCTTTACCAGCCGTTTGCAATAATTCTACGCGTTCTTTTTGTGTACGACGTTTATAATTATCGAACTCAGCGTATAAACGTAAATATTTGTCGTTAAGTTGTTGAACTTCCGCTTGCAATTTTTCTTCTGCAGATAATTCGGGTGCCTGCTCAGTTTCAGCGATAGGAGCATCAGTATTCTCTACATTCTCAGCAGTATTTTCTGATGTATTTTCAGGATTCATTATATTTTCTTCTTTATCGTTATTTTTCTTCTTATTAAACATAATACTGGGCTGAATTTTTTTGTGTTAATCTCAACTATTTTGCCATAAACGGAAATCAGCCAAGCTGTCAGATTTATTTGTATTTATCTGAACAGATTGGCTGATTAGCTGACGGATGTCAGAATTTTTTATACAATTTGTGCATCTTCGTGCACAATTCCATTCTCACATTTAATAATGCGCGAAGGGAAAGTACGGATGATATGGTAATCGTGTGTGGCCATTAATACAGCAGTTCCGGCCTGGCTAATCTGTTTTAAAAGGGTTACAATTTCTTCTGATGTTTCCGGATCTAAATTCCCGGTTGGCTCATCAGCTAAGATTATCTCTGGATCATTTAATAAAGCCCTGGCAATAACAATACGCTGCTGCTCACCACCAGAAATTTCGTGTGGCATTTTTTTGATTTTAGAACGCAAACCAACTTTGTCTAAAACATCTTTAATGCGTTCGTTAATTAGTTTTTCATCTTTCCAGCCTGTTGCTTTAAGCACAAATTCGAGATTTTTTTCAATAGTTCTATCGGTAAGCAATTGAAAATCCTGAAAAACTACACCCAGTTTACGGCGTAAAAACGGCACCTGACTTTCTTTTAGGTTTTTAAGGTCGAAACCAGCAATATTGCCTTCGCCATTGCCAATGTGTAAGTCGCCATATAATATCTTAAGCAAACTGCTCTTACCTGAACCTGTTTGTCCGATAAGGAATACAAATTCATCCTTTTCGATATGTAAATTTACGTTTGAGAGGACTAGATGTTTCTGCTGAAAAACATCAACATTGCTTAAATGAATTACTGAATTGCCTGCCATTTTATATTTCTAATTTTGCAATCTGCCCGAAAGGCAAATCTTTAACCATTTCCATAATGTATTCTTGCTTGTCTCCAAGTCCGAGTTTTTCCAGCGATTTATCAGGTCTATCAACCCTAAAATAGGCTAAAAGTGTAAACTTGTCATCTCTTAACTGCACGTAATCTGGAATTTTGGCTATGCCTTTAACTTTAACGATATACATTGTGTCCAAAAATAGCATTTCCAAATGATAAGCGAAAGAATGAAGTCCTTTTTATCTCATCAACATTACCCAGCCAGTATAGGTTTTAAAATCTTTGTTTAAATAAATGCTGTAATAATATATGGCTGATGGAAGATCTTTCCCGTTCATTTTGCCATCCCAGGCTTTAAAAGTTCCGTTACTTTGATAAACAAGCTGGCCATATCTATTGGTTATTTTAACAATAGATCCTGGGAAAGAGGCGATGGATGGAATATTCCAGGTATCGTTTACATTATCGCCATTTGGTGTAAAGGTATTGGGGATAACAACTTTTGGATAAACCTTGATGAAAACTTCGTCACTGCTGCTGTTACAGCCTAAATTTGAGCTGGCATGTAAAGTATAGGTAATGTCTTCAGTTGGTGTAGCAATTGGATTGAGTTTGGTAGGATTGTCGAGATAATCTGATGGCGTCCAGAAATAGGTAAAATCATCTCCACTCACTTTACCGTTTAAAATGGTTGATTGTCCGGTAACGATCGTTTGATCCGCACCTGCATCGGCCATTACATTTTTATTCACATTGACGGTGATTTCTGCATCTGCTGAACATCTTCCATTAGAAACCTGGACAGTATATGTCGTGGTTTCAGTTGGTGAGGCGATTGGGTTAGCGATTTGAGGATCTGACAGACCTTTTGATGGGCTCCAAAGATAGGTAGAGCCACCCGATGCTTCTAATTGAACCGATTTACCTTCACAAATGGTTGCGCTTTGGATATTGGTTATCGGAATTATTGGATCTAAAATCTCAATTGTTGTTGTTGCAGGGAATGTACATCCATTTGCAGTCACCTGAACGGTATAAGTACCTTCCATCGCTTTAGTAGCATTGGGGATAGATGGACTTTTATCTGTTGAACTAAATTGATTCGGGCCCGTCCAGTTGTAACTTGTTCCGCCAGATGCATTTAACTGAATGTTATTACCAATACAAACTGGTCCAGAATTTTCTGCCGAAGCCGTTGGCAATGGATTTACTGTAACCTTTATTGGCTCCGATACTGCCCTGCAGTAAGTTCTATCGATATTGCCATTCATAGCCGTAATTAACCGATATTGATAAGTGCCAGCTATGCGATTTGAAAAATCTATAGCAGCTTGTTTCGTTGTTTTGCCAGCAATGTCAGTCCAGCCGCTACCTGTATTTTCCTGCCATTGGTAAACTGCGTTTGTATATCCTGCGGTAATATTTGCATCTAAAACGAAATTGCTGGTATTACCCTCACACATGTTTAATAAAGGGGCATTCGTGTTGAAAAATGGAGCGATAGCTGGACCGCAAGCTTGTACGGTGATGTCATCCAAAGCAAAATCATTACCACTATTTGTTGGTGTGTTATTAACTAACTGTAAGATTACAGTTGAGCTATTGCTATTACTAAAATCAACGGAATATTTATGCCATGTTCCATCTGCGGGTACATTTTCAGTTGGTTTTTCGCCTAATATATTATTATTGGGATCGGTTATACGCAAGATCATGTTTGGGGGTTGGGCATTGGCAGCCGGCGAATTTGCATTTAATACCCAAATAGATAAACGTAAAGTGGTATTTGGGCATAAATTATCCATTCGCTGCTCAAAAAATACAGTTCGAGTTGCTATACCATCAATTAAAAGCATCAAACCATTAGGATCTCCGGTATGATCAGCATGTGGCTGCCAGTAAATAGGATATGGATTGCCTGGTGTAGCTGGCGTTTTAACCAAACCCGATTGGTTGGCCGTTAAATTACGTGGGCTTACTCCCGGAGGACCAACAAAAGTTGTATAAGTAGAAGCGCCTGGTGCATACTGCGCCAATGGGCCATACCAATTATCTGTACTATTTCCCTGTCCAAAGGTTTGACTAATGAGTGGTTGTCCGAAAGTTCCACTACAAAGTTGTGCTTTTGCTAAATTTGCAAACAAGAAGATAGAAAGAAAAAATAACGCTTTTAATAGAGAGTGCATTTACTGGCTCAGGTTTATGCAATATTAAATAAATTTAGAATCTAAATTACTATGAATGAGCAAAGTTACTGGCCAATATTAGTTTAACCCATTCAAAAACTCTACAGTATTTACATTATCTGCATAATCCCAAAGTTTGGGATGCTGGCTTTGGCCAAAGCTGAAAGTGTTGAAACTTAAAGGCGATTTGGTAATGATACACTGAATGTTTTCTGAATTTTCCCTTAATTTATCTTCTACTTCTTGGAGCTTATTATATTCTTCGTAAAAGAGAACAGCCAAAGGCGATGTAAAGCTTTCATCTCCTTTTAATAACAAAAAGCCGTTATCGAAATGTTTGGCCGCATTAACCAGATAGATAGATTTATTGTAATCGTAATTGTTATTGTATTTAAAGTGGTTGATAATAGGCTGAAAACTTTCTATACCTTCATAAAAATTCGCAATATCATATCCTTTTGGGAAATATATTTTAGATACATTTCTACAGCCTAGGCCAAAATAATCAAAAATATCGTTACCCAGGTTTTGAATATCCTCGAAACTTTCCGAACCATCTAAAACTGCTACACTATTTCTGTTTTTCCTGATAATGTTGGGTACCTTGCTAAAATAGTAGTCAAAATAGCGTGATGAATTGTTGCTTCCTGTTGCAATAACGGCGTCAAAATCTTTTAAACGCTCAACATACTCTATTTTATCATCAAAAGCAGGTTCTATTTTAATCAGTTCGGCAATTACGGCTTTAATTAATTTATCATCAGCCGAAGAAAGTTTGATTAAAGCAATATTACCGGTGGCCAATACACATAAAACATCATGTAAACCCACCAGTGGTATGTTTCCTGCCAGGATTAAACCAACCTTTTTAGGTGATGTACTAAACTTAACCGATTCGAACCAAATGGCCAAATCAGCCTCATTTAACACTTCAGCAAAAGATAAAATAGATTTTTTTATGTTTTCTGCAGTAAACCATGCATTAGCACTTTCGGCACTATAAAATGCATTTCCTAGTATGTCAGTAGGGTTTGTAAGCAATTTACCTAGTTTGTTGAACGCGATTATTGCTTTTTCTTGAGTTAATGCTGACATATTTAGAATTATTATTAAGTGATTATATATTATATTTGCAGCGCAAAGGTAAACTAAGCAAAAGAATTAGACGAAAACATGGCGATTAAAATAACAGATGAGTGTATAAATTGTGGGGCTTGCGAACCAGAATGTCCTAATAACGCAATTTACGATGCCGGTACTGCATGGCGTTTTTCTGATGGTACAAATTTAAATGGTATCATTGATTTTGGTAATCAACAAATTGAAGCTGATGCGGCTCAAGAAGCGGTTTCGGATGAAGTTTATTATATTGTATCCGATAAGTGTACAGAGTGTAAGGGTTTTCATGACGAACCTCAGTGTGCGGCAGTGTGTCCGGTAGATTGTTGTGTGGATGACGAAGATATTCGCGAAACCGAAGAAGAATTGTTAGCTAAGAAAGCTTGGTTACACCAGGAAGGATAAGCTTTATAAAATATTTACAGTATTAAAGGCACCATTGGTGCCTTTTTTCGTTTCTAGATAGTCTGTAATTTTTTTTATTCTTTCTTCAACAGTAAAATCACCTCTAATCTGTAAAATTTCTTTGTTTAAATTTTTAATCCAGTCCTCATGTACTTTTAACGATCTGCCTGTAAAGCCAGATTTAATCGGATCAATATCATAGTTAGTTGCCCATTCTATAAAATCCTGATACTTTTTTATTCTTTCAGGATCCTGATAAATTACAGATCCATAGCGTTCAAATTCTCTTTTTTTTAATCTGTTCAACCTCACTTCTGGTGGAAGCCAAAGAAATACAATCAGATCAAATTCTGGAAAAATACCATCGCCCCAACTCACACTTGAGCCACCAAAAACCCAATAATCACTTTCTGTTAAAGCTATTTTGATGAGGTCATTTCTTTCCTTAGGATTTCGTTTTGTTGTAAATGGAGGATCAGTTAGTATCCAGAAATATTGATCACTATCAAAATAAGGGATGTTTAATTTTTTTGCCAAGGCTTTGCCCAGCGTAGTTACGCCTGAACCAGAAGCTCCGAATATGTGAATTTTCATTTGGGATGAACCGAAATTTTAGCTCAAACATCGCATTTATTAGGGATAATTAAAACAGGACATGCCGACTTCCTTGCTACGTGTTCGGCAACGCTGCCCATTAAAAAGTGGTATAATCCTGTGCGGCCGTAAGTGCCTATTACAATTAAATCAGATCCCCACTCGTCCGATTGTTGGATAATACCATGGGCAGCGGTATCAACAACACTTAAATAAGTGGTTTTTGCACCTTTGCTATATTTCGTCTCCATTTCTTTGAGCAAAATGTGGCTGTTTTCTTCGCTGTTATCGTAAGTTTCTAGAAATACGGGTGCCAATGTTAAATCGGGATTTACATTGGCTGGGATAGGCTCGATAATATTAACCAATGCTACTTCTGCTCCAAATTTTTCAGCCATGTCGTAACCGGCTTTTGCCGCTTTTTCTGAGCAGGTACTATTATCAACGGCAATTAATATCTTTTTAAAATTCATGGCGAGCTTATTTAAAAGGTAATCATCATAAAAATAACAAATTTGTAGGCAAAATGTTAGGCAATGGATGTATTTTATTAGTTTTACAATAGTTTCACGAGCACATTTAAATGGAAAATCAATACGGTATTTGTAGGGTTGCTGTAGCACCCTTAAGAGCAGATGCATCAGATAGAGCAGAAATTGTTTCGCAACTTTTATTCGGCGATCATGTTGAAGTTATTCAGAAGGAAGACCGCTGGTGGCTCATTCAAAATGGATATGATGGGTATGAAGGCTGGATGGATTTCAGGCAGTTGGCCCCGATTACTCAAAACCAATTTGCAGAAATGCACGATTGTAAATTGCTTGCTCCATTAAGCTTCAATAATGTACTAACAGCAGCCGATGGAAGTTCATATCATTTAAGTCCGGCGAGTAACCTTCCTTTTTTAAAAGATGGTTTTTGTTACGCAGGTGAAGAAAAGTTTAAGTTAAATTTTGAAGCATACGATAATAGTACTGTAGATTTTACTGATAAAGTTACTGAAACTGCAAAATTTTTTCAAAATATCCCGTACCTATGGGGTGGAAGACATTTGTTTGGCTTCGATTGCTCTGGTTTTGTACAAACCGTATTTAAAATGTTGGGCATTAAGTTAAATCGTGATGCTTCACAACAGGCCGAACAAGGTGAGCTGGTTGGTTTTTTAGCTGAATGTAGGGCTGGTGACGTTGCTTTTTTTGATAACGATGAAGGCAAAATTACCCATGTAGGCATTATGTTGAGCCCTAATGAAATTATCCATTCATCAGCCAAAGTAAAAATTGACCCGATTGATGATCAGGGGATTTTTAATAAAGAATTGGGTAAATATTCGCACAAGCTGAGAATTATCAAACGTTTTGTGGAATAATAGTTATGAAAGCGAGCATTACCCTGACCTGTAGCGCAGCGAAAAGCTACGCAGTAAATTCATTTCAGGATTTTTATTATATCAAGAAAGATGCTGAACTAAATTCAGCATGACGACAGCTTATTCCTATAAAAACTAACTTTCCATTTCCCAGACCATCACCTGCCTATCATCTCCTGTAGAAATGAGGTATTTACCATCATGGCTCCATATAATCTTATTGATGGAGTGGGTATGGCCGGTACCTGCTTTTTCTAGACTTAAAATCTTATACAGTTTAAAATTCTCCGCATCCCAGAGTTTGATACTTTTATCCTGACTGCTTGTAGCGAAATAAGGAAGGCTAGGGTGAAAGGCTATATCGTAAACGGTAAACATATGTGCCGGAACGGTTTCCCTAAGTTCATAGTTTGGCAGATCCCATATTTTTAGCTGCGCATCCCTGCTGCCCGAAATGAGGTATTTGCCTGTGGGATGATATGCCAAAGAAGTAACAGGTAATGAATGTCCTTCGAGAGATTGTTTGAGGCCATAATCAGCAAGGTTATAAATCCTGATTAAGTGATCTTTACAACCAAAGGCCACTTCACTTTCGTTAGGCGCAATTGCAATGGCCCTAACCGTATCGTAAGCTACCTGAAAACGATAAATCTCTGTAAAATCTACTAACGACCAAACCGCAACCGTTCCATCTTCGCCAGTGGTTAGAAGTTCATTTTTACCCTTTACGGTTTGTATATTGAAAATGGGTTTAGTATGGGCATTGATCCTTGCAATTACTTTCTGATCATTAAAATCGTAAACGCTAAACGCACCACTGCGTTCACCGATAAATAGTTGTTTATTGTAATAGTGTAAACAATATACCGAGCTCTGTACCGGCATTTTAACCTTTACAAAAGCCATCGTATGTAACGACCATTCTACAACGCCTTTATCGTTTCCTGCGCTAAAAAAAATACCATCCTCATCCGAATTGGATAATGCATATATAGGGTTTTGGTGACCAGGAAGGGTTTGTAGGTGTTTGAGCATGAAGGTCAGGATTAGGGGTTAGGGTTTAGGTTGGAAGGTTAGGCAATTGCCTTATACGCTAACCTCTAAACCTTAACCTTATTGATGTCTTTTCTCTAAATTTTTAGCAATATCCTGAATCGATAAACCTTTTTCTTTCAATAAAAACAATAGGTGGAAAACAAGATCTGATGCTTCTCCGATGAGTTCTTCTTCCGATTCGGCAAGTGCTGCGATTACGGTTTCAACTCCTTCTTCGCCAACTTTTTGTGCAATTTTGTTTAAACCTTTGCCACGCATTTTGTTGATGTAAGAGCCCTCAACCGGGTTTTCATATCGATCGTTAATGATATTTTCCAGCTCGAAAATAAAATTCTGATTGAAGTCTGTTTTAAAACAGCTACGGCTACCGGTATGGCAGGTTGGGCCAACGGCATCCGTTTTGATTAGAATGGTGTCGTTATCACAGTCTACAAAAAGTTCTTTAACAAACAAAAAGTTATTGCTGGTTTCACCTTTTGTCCAAAGGCGGTTTTTAGAACGCGAAAAGAAAGTTACTTTGCCTTCGGCCTGCGTTTTCTCCAATGCTTCAGCATTCATATAACCCAGCATTAAAACCTCTAAAGTTTTGTAATCCTGAATAATTACAGGGAGTAAGCCTGCTGTTTTATCCCAATCAAGGGTTGATATATCGATATTCATTTTTTATCATGTTTTCGTCATTGCGAGGCACGAAGCAATCTTATTGTGCAGGCTTTCGAACCCATAGCTTTAGGATTGCTTCGTGCCTCGCAATGACGAGTGTATTATTATATTCTAACAGGAATATTGTTTCTTTTCAATTCCTGTTTTAAATCTGGTATCAAAATTTCACCGTAATGAAATACCGAAGCTGCAAGTGCGGCATCAACATTGGCTTTTTGAAAAACTTCAGTAAAATGCGCCATACTACCCGCTCCGCCTGATGCGATAATCGGGATATTGATCATTTGGTTTACTTTACTGAACAACCCACAATCAAAACCTGCTTTGGTGCCATCGTGGTCCATCGAAGTTAACAAAATCTCTCCTGCACCTAAATCTTCTGCCTGTTTAATCCAGTTTTCGGTTTCAAGTTCGGTAATTAGTCTTCCTCCATTTAGGTGGACCATATTTTTACCGTTTACATATTTGGTGTCGACTGCCAAAACCACAAACTGCACCCCAAAGGTTTTAGCCAGATCTTCTATTAATTTAGGGTTCCGAACTGCTGCCGAATTGATGCTGATTTTATCCGCACCTGCGTTTAATAACGCATCAGCATCTGCAATTTCTGTTATTCCACCACCAATGGTAAAAGGAATATTTAATTGACGAGCAACCGATTTAACCATTTCAATCATCGTTTTACGACGCTCGTGGGTAGCCGTAATATCCAGGAAAACCAATTCGTCGGCACCTTGCTGCGCATATTGTGCCGCTAATTCAACAGGATCACCAGCATCACGTAAGTCAACAAAGTTTACGCCCTTTACCGTGCGGCCGTCTTTTACATCTAAACAAGGAATTATTCTTTTTGAAAGCATTTGTTTGTCTGGGTTTCGCCATTGCACGAAGCAATCCTACAACGATACTAAAGCATTAAGATTGTTTCGTAGCTCGTAATGACGGGTATTATTTTTATCTTTTTACTAATCCAATTATTGTGAGAACTATTCCAATTAAGAAAACAGGAATGCAGAATAGAAACGAATATTCTCCAGTTATGGACATTAATTCCGTAACATCACCTCTATAAGTGAACATATGCACGCCCCACAGCAGCATTCCTATTCCTAGTAAAGTTATAACTACTCCCGCAATAAATGTTTTCTTTGATTCCAACTGATTTTAAATTGAACTCAATGCCTTCAAATTCCACTCTTTAATTTCTTCGATGGTAATGCGGTCTTCGTAAATTGCTTTTCCAACCACCACACTTCTAATTGGATATTTAGCTAGGTCATAAATATCCTGCATCGAACTTACACCACCTGAAGCAATCAGTTTAATCATAGGAGAGTGTTCGAGCAGTTTTTGGTATAAATCTATTGCTGCACCGCCTAATTTTCCATCTTTGCTGATATCGGTGCATAAGAAGCGGAAAAAGCCCAGTGAAAGACATTTGTCAACATAATCCATCAGTTTAATTGGTGAGCTTTCCATCCAGCCAGAATATTTAATTACTTCATCCAAAACATCGATTGCAATTACAATGCGGTTGGCGTAATCGTCTTTTTTAGCGAAAGCTTCGCTTAATTGAGGTAAGAAATCAGGATTGGTAATGGCCTGTGTACCTACAATTACGCGGTGGATGCCGGCATCAAGCAAATTGGTAACCTGCTCAATGGTTCTGATACCCCCACCGTACTGCACTTTCATTTCGGTTTTTTTAATAATCTCAAAAAGTGCTTTTTGATTACTAAAATCACCTTTGGCTCCGTTTAAATCAATAATATGAATGAAATCTGTACCATTTGAACGGTATTTTTCTATCATTTCGGGGATTGAAACGTCATATTCCGTTTTTTGGTTGTAATCGCCTTCACGAAGACGGACAACTTTTCCGTCCAAAATATCAATAGCAGGTATTATGTACATTTTATAAGCTTAAGTTTGAAAAATTTTTTAATACTAGTTCGCCGGCTTTTCCCGATTTTTCGGGGTGGAACTGAACGCCGAAAAAATTATCTTTTTGTACCGCTGCCGAAAACTTTAAACCATAATCAGCAGATGCGATGTCAAAAGTAGGGTTATATTCAATAAAGTACGAATGCACAAAGTAAAATTGTGTATTATCTTCAACACCTTCAAATAGCGAATTGTTTTTCGGGTTCACTGCATTCCATCCCATGTGTGGTATTTTGATATTCAGAGACTTATCGAATTTTTTGGTTTTAACCGGAACGATATTTAAAAGCGCTGCATCGCCCTCTTCCGAATGTTCGGTAATGAGCTGCATGCCCACACAGATGCCAAGAACGGGTTTTGTTAGTTTTTTAATGGCTTCAACTAACCCTGTTCCTTTTAGTTTTTCCATGGCGGCACCTGCATGGCCAACACCAGGAATGATGATGTGGCTATATTTTTCGAGGTCATTTTCGGAGTTTACCATGCCGTAGGTTACGTTTAAGCGGTCTAATGCTGCGGTAAGGGAGAAAATATTGCCTGCTCCGTAATTTACTATTCCAATCATAATTAATAACGCTGATTCTTTTATTTAATAAGGGTTTGAAAATGAATGCCAGTTTTTCAAAGGTGCTGTAGTCCCGCTATCGCTTATAGTCCTCTCCCGATGAAGAATCGGGATGCGGGCTATTCCGCTCTATCGGGTTTATTAACAGCGGATGGGCGTTAAAACCCTCCGCCTTAAACCTTTCAGCCTTCCAATTTTCTTACAATAGCCCCTTTGTGCTTGGCAAAACCATTTTCTCGGCATCGCGTTTGATTGCCATTTTAATTGCTTTTGCAAATGCTTTAAAAATAGCTTCAATTTTATGGTGTTCGTTATCACCTTCTGCTTTTACGTTCAAATTGCATTTTGCGGCATCACTGAACGATTTAAAGAAGTGGTAAAACATTTCTGTAGGCATATCACCAACTTTTTCACGTTTAAATTCAGCATCCCAAACAATCCAGTTTCTTCCTCCAAAATCGATGGCAACCTGTGCCAAACAATCATCCATTGGTAAGCAAAAACCATACCTTTCAATGCCTAGTTTATTGCCTAATCCTTTGGCAAAGGCTTCGCCTAAGGCAATACCGGTATCTTCTATCGTGTGGTGCTCGTCTATATGTAAGTCGCCTTTTGCAATTACCTCTAAATCTATACTTCCATGTCTGGCAATCTGATCAAGCATATGATCAAAGAAGTTTAATCCTGTTTCGATTTTGACTTTTCCGGTTCCATCCAGATCAAGGTTAATGGTAATGTCGGTTTCGTTGGTTTTGCGTTCGTGGTGAATTTTTCTGCTTCCTGCTTTGAGCAAGTTGTAGATATCTTCCCACTTCTTGGTTTCCAGAATAATCACATCCAACAAAGTTTCGTGTTTATCCAATGCTTCAGTCGAACCCAAGGCATCATTCTGACGAAGAAAAATTGCTTTGGCACCTAAATTTTTAGCCAAAACCACATCGTTTAAACGATCGCCGATTACGAAAGAGTTTTTCAGGTCATAATCCTTGCTGAAGTACTTTGTTAATAAAGCAGTGCCGGGTTTACGGGTAGGGGCATTGTCTTTTGCAAAAGTTCTATCAATTACAATTTCACTAAAATGAACACCTTCGCCTTCAAAAGTATCCAGCATAAAATTGTGGATCGGCCAGAAATTTTCTTCAGGATTTGAAGGTGTCCCCAAGCCGTCCTGATTGGTAACCATTACCAGTTCGTAATCCAGTTCAGCTGCAATTTTCGATAAATAATATAATGAGCGTGGATAAAATTTAAGCTTTGCAAAACTATCTACCTGTTCATCATCCGGCTCGATATTTAACGTTCCATCGCGGTCTATAAACAATACTTTTTTCATCTTAAAAATTTTCTAGAACAGTTAATAGTTTGTCGTTTTCTTCTTTTGTGCCCACGGTAATCCTTAAACATCCTTCACACAAAGTTACTTTAGAACGGTCGCGGACAATGATGCCCTGATCAACCAAAGTATCGTAAATTTTTAAAGCATCGGTAACTTCTGTCAGGATAAAATTAGCATCAGAAGGATATACTTTTTTAACAATATTTAGTGCGGTTAAAGCCTTGCTTAAACGGTCTCTTTCTGCAACAGATTCTTTAATCCAATCGTTAACCTGCGCGATATTTTTTAAGGCTTCAAATGCTAAATCCTGAGTCGCCTGATTGATGTTGTAAGGTGGCTTAATTTTGTTCAAAACATCGATCACTTTTGTTGAAGAAAATGCCATGCCTAAACGTAAAGCGGCAAGCCCCCAGGCCTTCGAAAAAGTTTGCAAAACAACCAGGTTTCCGTACTCGGTTAACTCCTGAATAAAGGTCTTCTGGCGAGCGTAATTAATATAGGCTTCATCTACTACAACGATGCCATTAAAGTTGGCTAAAATGGTTTCAATATCTTCACGGTTTATTGAATTTCCGGTCGGATTATTTGGCGAACAGATGAAGATTAATTTCGTGTTTTTATCAATCGTTTCTGCGATCTTTTCCATGTCCAATTGGAAGTTCGGAAGCAGGTTAACTTTGCGTATTTCTACATCATTTATATTCGCCGAAACTTCATACATGCCATAGGTTGGTGGCAGCACAATTACGTTGTCTTTTCCAGGATTACAGAATGCGCGAAATAATAAATCAATCGCTTCATCGCTACCGTTTCCTAAAAAAGTATTCTCAATCGGTACACCTTTTATTTTACTGATTGCATCTTTTAAATCGAGTTGCAATGGATCAGGATAACGGTTATAATTTGCCGGCAATGGCGAGCCATAACTGTTCTCATTTGCATCCAAAAAAACAGATGCCTGACCTTTAAATTCGTCCCTTGCGGTAGAGTAGGGGCGAAGGTTTTTTATATTTTCTCTTACTAAATCGTTAATGTCCATTTTAATATTTTTATTCGTCACCCTGATCTGATAGCTATCGGATCAGGGTCTTTTTTTATTATGTAGATGCTGAAATGAATTCAGCATGACAGATCTCACTATAGATGTTATCTAAATTTAATTCTTCAATCTAATGCTTACCGCATTCTTATGCGCTTCAAGGCCTTCCGCTTCCGCAAGGATCTCAACTGTTGCACCAATGTTATTTAATCCTTCGCGGGATAAATGCTGAAAAGTGATTTTTTTCAAAAAAGCATCAGTTGATACGCCCGAATAAGCTTTTGCGAAGCCACTGGTTGGTAAAGTATGGTTGGTTCCAGAGGCATAATCGCCAACACTTTCTGGTGTAAGGTTGCCTAAAAACACTGATCCAGCATTGATAATCAATGGAATAAGGCTTTTAGTATGCTCAGTAGCCAATATGAGGTGCTCAGGCGCATATTCGTTTGAAAATTGCATGGCCTCATTCAGGTTTTCAGCAAAAACTGCATAAGAATTGGCTATTGCTTTAGCCGCTATCTCCTTGCGTGGGAGGATAGCAAGTTGATTTTCAATTTCTTTTAACGTATCAGCAATGATCTGATTTGAAGTAGCCAATAAAATAGCCTGACTATCAGTGCCATGTTCTGCTTGCGCAAGTAGGTCTGCAGCAATAAATGACGGATTGGCAGTCTCATCAGCGATGACCAGTACCTCTGATGGCCCTGCGGGCATATCAATCGCAACGTTGTTCTGAACCATTGTTTTTGCTATAGTTACATAACGGTTGCCAGGGCCAAAGATCTTATACACCTGTGGTACACTTTCCGTTCCGAAAGCCATTGCAGCAACAGCTTGTGCCCCCCAATCAAGAATATTTTTTCGATACCCAGCAGTACTGCACAGTAAGCTAAATAACAATTGGTTTTGCCATCACTTTGTGGAGGAGAACATACCACAATTTCTTTACAACCGGCAATCATTGCTGGAGTGGCAAGCATTAAAAAAGTGCTCGGTAAAACGGCAGTTCCCCCGGGGATATAAAGCCCTACTTTTTCAATCGCCCTCGATTCCCGCCAGCAAACAACACCTGGCATCGTTTCGATTTTATCTTCAGTTTTTAACTGCGACTGGTGAAAAGTCTTGATGTTTTGGTAAGCCGTATCAATCGCTTTTTTTGCTTTGGCAGGGATGGTAGATGCAATTGCTTTTAATTCTTCTGCATCTAAAAACAGCTTCTCCAAATCAACTTTATCAAATGCTTTTGCGAAGTTGAAAAGAGCCTGATCGCCATCTTTTTTTACGGTGCTGATGATGTCGGTTACCCGTTCTTCAACCAGTTTATCGTCTTCAATTTGCCTCGAACAAAGTTCTTCAATTTTTGATTTAGATAAATCTGTATAATTGTAGATTTTCAATGTTTTATAATTTTAAATTAACTAATAGTTAATGTGAATTTAAACGATTTTACTTGATTATTTTCTCGATTGGCATTACCAAAATACCTTCGGCACCTGCTGCTTTTAAACTGTTTATTTTATCCCAGAAATCTTCCTCGGCAATTACAGAGTGAACAGCCACCCAGTTCGGTTCGAAGAGCGGAACCACGGTTGGACTTTTTACTCCTGGAAGTAAATCGACTACTTTTTGAAGGTTATCTTTTGATACATTTAGTACCACGTATTTGTTAGATTTTGCACTGAGTACAGAGCGGATACGTTGAAGTAATTCTGCAACTTCTGGATTATCAGCTATCGATTTGTTTCCGATTAAAACAGCTTCAGATTGCATTACATCAGCGAATGGTTTTAGTCCATTGCTCTTTAATGTTCCACCTGTTGATACGATATCAAAAATGGCATCACTTAAACCTAAGCCCGGACCAATTTCTACCGATCCGGAAATGATTCTGATATCAGATTTTATACCTTTTTCCCGTAAGAATTTTTCGAGGATTACCGGGTAAGAAGTAGCAATCGCTTTGCCATTTAACTCTTCCAGTTTTTGGATATTACTGGTAGCCTGAACAGCGATTTTTAAGGTGCATTTCCCGAAGCCTAATTTTTGAAGATAATCTACCTCGGCCTTGGTTTCTACAATTACGTTTTCTCCAACAATACCCAAATCGGCAATGCCATCCTGCACATATTCAGGAATATCATCATCCCGAAGGAAAAGAATTTCTAAAGGAAAATTGGTAACGGTTGAGATGAGAGAGCTTTTGTAGTTTTCGAAAGATAAACCACAGTTTTTAAGTATTTCTACAGATTTTTCGTTTAACCTACCCGATTTCTGGATAGCGATTTTAAGTGTTTTCAAAGTATTGAATATAGAGTGAACAAGAAATTATTTTACGGAAAAAAGTTTTGAAGTACAAAACAAACATATCATATCGCCTATCGGCGATGGTGTAAATGTAAGTGATGGTTCAAAGTTAAATTCATAAATTATTTCTGCCAGTATCAATGCTTTAGCTGATAAGCGCTGGCAAATATAGTGTTTGAAATGGGAAAACAAAAAATAATGGCACTTAATTTGCCATTAAGCTGTTTTTATTGCCAATAACCCTTATTTTATATTAAAATTTTATTCTTTTGAAAAAGTTTCGCTTTCTAATTCTGCCCTTTATTTTGTTCATTTCTGCCTGTGGATGGTTTAAAAGCCCACCGGAGATCGGAAAAGTATTGTCTGAACATTTCAAGAACAAAATCTACAAAGATTTCGACACTGTAGCTTATGATAGCATTTTTGTGAAAACAATGGACAGTCTTTCGGGCAAGTTCGTTAATCCTAAAACCATAAAAGCTTTTTATTTAAATCATTCTGCTGAACCTAAATTAGTTACGCAGTTTTATATTAATGGGGAATTAGACTCGCTGGTGAGCTATTTAGAGCAAAGTAAGGTGCATGGCTTCAATCCAAAGATTTTTAAAGGCGATGAGATCAAAAGCTTGTTAGCAGAATTAACGGCCAATAAGTTTAAAAAGGTGGAGGAAAGCTATCCTTTAATTGCCAAATTGGAGCTGTTATCTGCAAATGCTTATCTGAATTATAATAATTACCTCAAATATGGGGTGGTAAACCCACGCACTATTTTTTCGCGTTATTACATTAAAGTCAAACGCCCTGATAGCTTGGGGATGATCAATCTTTTAAATAGTAAAAGTTTGGTTGATACATTAAGATCTGTTCAGCCGAAATCGGCCCAATACAAGGCTTTACAAACCGCGTATTTGAATACAGATGCAGAAGATGAAAAGCGGATTTTGCTGTTAAATATGGAGCGCTTCCGTTGGAAAATGCCAGAGACAGGAGACAACTATGTGCAGGTAAATATTCCTGATTTTAAGTTAACCTGGTTTGATAAATCTGATACTGTAATTACAATGAAAGTTTGTGTTGGTGGGAAGCGTGAAAACGGTTACGAAGAGAAGTTAAAAGCCTTTGCAAAATCGGGTAATCTGGATGATAAACCAAAGAACCACGAGACGCCTTTATTGTTCAGTAAAATCAATTCTATTCAGGCCAATCCGATCTGGAATATTCCGGTAAGTATTGCGCAAAGTGAGATCTATTGGATGGCCAGAAAAGATCCATATTATTTATCGAACAGTAACATCAAAGTTTACTATAAAGACAAACTAATTGGTGAGCCCGATACCATCAATTGGAACAAGTATTCGAGGGATAAACTGCCCTTTAAATTTAAGCAGGGATCTGGCGGTGGAAACGCTTTAGGGAAATTCAAATTCATCTTCGATAATAGCTCGAGTATTTACCTGCATGATACCAATAACAAGAACGGATTTAACCTAACTAATAGGGCGATTAGTCATGGTTGTGTACGTATCGAAAAACCTCTTCAATTTGCCGAACTTTTAGTGAACGATTCTTACACTTATGACAAATTAAGGGCAGAAGTAGATTTACCACCGATAGACAGTACGCATGTGAAATGGTATAAAAAACGCATGGCGCAAAAGGCAGATACCACCAAAGCATTCCAATTAAAACCAGCTTGGTTCGGGCCAAAGAAATCTGTTCCCTTAATTATTACCTACATTACGGCCTGGTCGCAAAACGATAAGATTGAATACAGGCCTGATGTTTATGGTATGGATGAAAAACTTTGGGCTGCGATGAAGAAGTTTAGGTAGAATTTAATCAACAGTTTCGATCTTCTTAGTTAAAACGATTAGCTTTGTGTTGTTTTAACACAAATCAAAGGATGATCGATCAAAATATTAAAGTTGCTGTTGACGCCATTGTTTTTGGCTACGAAAAAGGAACACTTTATGTGTTAGCCGTTCAGCAGCGATTTGGTAAATTGGCCGATAGATGGGTTTTGCCTGGTGGATTTATTTTAAATGATGAGCCTTTGCTTATGGCCGTTGAGCGCGAACTTAAAGAAGAGGCAGGTATAACGGTAAATTACCTTGAGCAGTTGGGTACTTTTGGTGATGATATCAATCGCGACGAACGCTTCAGGGTAATTTCTGTAGCTTATTTTGCCTTGGTTAATCCTAAAAATTTTGTATTAAAAGCCGATACCGATGCTAAAGATGCGAAATGGTTTCCTGTAACCGGAATTCCACAATTGGGTTACGATCACAATGAAATGGTTAATCTCGCACATCAGCGTTTAAAAAGTAAACTCACTTATCAGCCGATCGGTTTTGATCTGCTGGATCACGAATTTCTCTTTTCAGATCTTGAAAATCTGTATTGCACCATTTTAGAAAGAGATATAGACCGACGAAATTTCAGAAAAAAAATTCTAAGTTTTGGAATTGTTGCAGAAACCGATAAAGTGGTTAAAATAGGTACTAGTGGCAGACCAGGCAAACTTTTCACCTTCGATAAGACAAAATATAACCAGCTTTTGAAGGATAATTTCCAATTCGACATTAGGTTTGCGTAAAATAAACACAAATTATTCTTTGTATTCTAAAAATCGTTTTTATTTTTGTGTAAATAATACGCAAATATATGTTAAATCTTAATCCAAGTTTTACTCCGCTAGGCGAAAATAACTTAATCGAATATAAATCTTTCTTATTTGCGGGTGGCGAACCACACATTAAAATTTCGACCAATTTTGATGTTGCTGCTCCGGTTACCATTACGCAAAGAATAAATTCCTTCAATGATTTAGGTATGATCTGCATTACGGTTGATGCCTTGAGGAGAATGGGCGTAAAAGAAATCGAACTTTTTATACCGTACTTTCCGGCTGCAAGGCAAGATCGGGTGATGATCCCTGGCGAGCCTTTATCGGTGAAAGTTTATGCCGATATCATTAACGCCATGGCTTTGGCAAGTGTTACCGTTTTTGATCCGCATAGCGAAGTAACACCAGCCTTACTCAATAACTGTGTTACAGTTTCCAATCACGAATTTATAAAACAGGTAATTGCAAAAATAGGTACAGAAGTAAAACTCATATCTCCTGATGGTGGAGCATTAAAGAAAATTTACAAAGTATCTGAATTTTTAGGTGGAGCAGAAGTGGTAGAGTGTTCAAAAAGCCGGGATGTGAAAACAGGAAAACTTTCAGGATTTAAAGTATATGCAGAAGATTTAGCTGGTGCTGATTGTTTAATTGTGGATGATATCTGTGATGGCGGTGGTACATTTATTGGTCTGGCAGAAGCGCTAAAGGCTAAAAATGCTGGGAAGCTTTATTTAGCGATTAGTCATGGCATATTTAGCAAAGGTTTTGATGAGCTGGACAAATATTTCGAGCAAATTTTTACTACCGATTCGATCAAAGAAGTTGATCATGATGGGGTAACACAGATAAAATTGGTAGGTATTTTATAAAAATATAAATGAAAACGATACTTCCACCAACAGCTATTTCTTCTTCGGATATTTCGGTATTTCTGGCCGGAACCATTGATATGGGCAATTCGGTAGATTGGCAACAAAAATTTATCGATAAGGCAAACACCGAAGAAGCCTTGGGTAATGTAAATGTTTTCAATCCACGAAGGGCATCTTGGGACCATAGCTGGGCGCAGACAATCGAAAATGCACAATTCAGTGAGCAAGTGAACTGGGAGTTGGATGCGATGGAAAGTGCTGATGTGATTTTATTGTTCATTGAGGGTAATTCTAAATCACCCATTTCAATGATGGAGTTGGGGTTATTTGCCGATTCTGGTAAATTAATGGTTTGTTGTGAAGAGGGATTTTGGAGAAAAGGCAATGTTGATATCGTTTGTAAGAGGAGAGGAATTGACCAGTATGATACGTTCGATGAACTTAGTGCTGCTATAATTGCAAAGCTTAAAAAGTTGGTAGAAAATAAATAGAAATTGATTTTAAAAATAATTGGGTATGATGTATGATATAAATTGGTTACTCAAAACGGTGGATGAAAAAGAAGTCGACTTTTTTAATGTTCTGAGGGCATCAAAGAAGTAAAGATGGATCTATTATTAAAACCTGCATGAGCCAATGGTGGCCATCTCCATTTGTTGAAAATGATATTATCTATCAAACAGCTGAACATTACATGATGGCAAAAAAGGCTTTATTATTTAACGATCACCAGGTTTTTGAAAAAATATTAACTAAAAAATCTCCCAAAGATGTAAAAGACTTGGGGCGACAGATCAGAAATTTTGATGCTGCAAAATGGAATGCTCATAAATATGAAATTGTAAAACAGGGAAACTTGCTTAAGTTTTCTCAAAATGAAGATTTGAAGTCTTTCCTTTTGCAAACTAAAAATAAAGTCCTGGCCGAGGCCAGTCCGGTCGATGCAATTTGGGGGATCGGTTTGGCAGAAGACCATATAGATGCAATAAATCCCAAAAATTGGAAAGGTTTAAATCTGTTAGGCTTCGCATTGATGGAAGTAAGGGATGACATATCTAAGAAACAGGTTTATTAATAAAGCAAGTAAAAAATGATTTTAGAACTAATCAAAGCCGATATAACAGAAATTAAAGCTGATGCAATTGTTAATGCGGCAAACAGTTCTTTGCTTGGTGGCGGTGGGGTAGATGGTGCCATCCACAGAAAGGGTGGAAAGGCAATTTTAGAAGCTTGCATGGCCATCAGAGATAAACAGGGAAAGTGCAAAACTGGAAATGCGGTAATTACCATGGCAGGCAATTTACCCGCAAAATATGTAATCCATACGGTTGGACCTGTATGGAATGGTGATAGCGAAGAAAAAAATGCTTTGCTCGCAGATTGTTACCGTAACAGTTTAACCCTAGCAGTTGAAAACGGTGTTAAAATTATTGCTTTCCCAAACATCAGCACAGGGATTTATCATTTTCCTAAAGAAAAAGCGGCAGATATTGCCATTAACACTGTAAATAATTTTGCTGAAAAAGGAAAGATAGAAAAGGTAATCTTCGTTTGTTTCGATGATGAAAATTATCAACGCTACCTAGAGAAATTAAAGTAATAACATTTAAGTCATGGACAATAAAATAATAAAAGGCATAAGTAAACTACTCAGCTATATTTTGAGGCATTCGCCAGAAACCATAGGCTTAGAACTTGACGAAAACGGTTGGGCAGATGTAAATGAGTTAATTGCCAAATTTGATCTTTACGACAGAAGGATAGATTTTGAACAGCTTGACTACATTGTTGAAAATAACGACAAAAAGAGATTTGCCTTCAATGATGATAAAACTAAAATAAGGGCAAGCCAAGGGCATTCCATTGCTGTTGAATTAAACTTAAATCAAGCCGAACCATTAGCGTACTTGTATCATGGTACAGTTGAAAAGTTCCTGTCGGATATAAAATCGCAGGGACTGTAAAAAATGAGCAGACAGCAGGTGCATTTAAGTGCCGATAGAGAAACAGCCAATAAAGTAGGTGGCAGGAAGGGAAACCGGTTATCCTTACCATTAATAGTGGAGAGATGCACAGGGCAGGCTATAAATTTTATTTATCAGCTAACAATGTATGGCTTACAGATGTTGTGCCCGCTGAATATATAACGTTTTAACATGGGCAGAACATTAGTAATAGGTGATATTCATGGGGGATTAAAAGGTTTAGTTCAGTTATTCGAGCGTGCAGAAGTAACAAAAGATGACAAACTGATTTTTCTTGGCGATTATGTGGATGGATGGAGTGAATCGGCACAGGTAATCAATTACCTGATGCAATTGGAAGAAAACCAGCAATGCATTTTTATCAAAGGAAATCACGATGCGTGGTGTATCGACTGGTTGGAAAAAGGTATTGTTGATGATGTTTGGTTTGTTCATGGCGGCAAATTAACCATCGAAAGTTATAAAAACATGCCTGATCTAGTGAAGCAAAAACATCTAAATTTCTTTGAACGCATGAAAGATTACTACGTTGATGAGCATAACAACCTCTTTATTCACGCTGGTTTTTCTTCTATGCACGGTCCTGAAAAAGAACATTATTCTTCCAATTATTCGTGGGATAGAACGCTTTGGGAAATGGCCCTGACTATGGATAAGAGGATCAAAAAAGATTCGGTACTTTATCCTAAACGTTTATTGCTCTACCATGAAATCTATATCGGCCATACCCCAACGCTCTATTATAATATGAACGTGCCCATGCAGGGTTGTAATGTCTGGAATATCGATACCGGCGCTGCATTTACCGGAAAATTAACCTGTTTGGATATCGAAACCAAGGATTTTTGGCAAAGCGATACTTTACAAAGCCTGTATCCAAACGAAAAAGGAAGAAATTAAAACATGAAAGACATTGAATATAAAAAAGGTGATGCAACCAATCCATTCGGTGAGGAAAATAAGATAATTGTTCACATATGTAATGACATAGGTGGATGGGGAAAGGGATTTGTACTGGCTATTTCGAAAAGATGGAAAGCTCCCGAAAGCAAATATAGAACCTGGTATCAATCAAAAGATAATTTCAATCTTGGTGAGGTTCAGTTCGTACGAGTTGAACAAGATTTATGGGTAGCTAATTTAATTGGCCAACATAAAATAATTAAAGATGAAAATGGCAACGCTCCAATAAGGTATGATGCCGTTGAAGGTGGCTTAAGAAAGGTTGCAGATTTTGCAAGAGATATTAGTGCTTCCGTGCACATGCCAAGAATAGGATGTGGATTAGCAGGAGGGAAATGGGAAATAATTGAGTCAATTATTAAAGAAACGATTTCAAAGAAAGATATTAATACAATAGTTTACGATTTTTAAAAGATAGACACTATGAATCCATTATTATTAACAGACGGTTATAAAGTTGACCACCGTAGACAGTACCCAGAAAATACCACATTAGTTTATTCTAACTGGACGCCAAGAAAAAGCAGACTCGAAAATGTAGATTATGTGGTGCTTTTTGGCTTGCAGTATTTTATCAAAAAATACATCATTGAAGATTTTAACCAGAATTTCTTTAAACAGCCAAAAGAAGAAATTTTAAAGAAATATGCACGCAGGATCAATAATTACCTGGGAGAAAATTTTGTAGGTATACAACATATAGCTGATTTACACGATCTGGGTTATATTCCAATGGTTTTTAAATCATTACCAGAAGGTGCTGAAGTGCCTCTGCGCGTACCTATGTTTACCATGTACAATACAAAGTCGGAATTTTTCTGGTTGACCAATTATTTCGAAACCTTACTATCTGCGGTGGTATGGTTGCCATGCAATTCTGCTACGATAGCTAAACAATACCGGGTAATTTTGGATCAGTATGCGGCAGAAACCTCTTCAGTTCCAGAATTTGTAGATTGGCAGGGGCATGATTTCTCTATGCGTGGTATGGGTGGAATAGAAGCTGCGGTAACTTCGGCAGCTGGACATTTATTGAGTTTTACAGGAACAGATACTATTCCAGCCATCGATTTTTTAGAAGAATATTACAACGCAGATTCAGATAAAGAGTTAATCGGCGGGTCGGTAGCGGCTACAGAACACTCGGTAATGTGTATGGGGACCAATACCAGAGAACTCGAAACCTTTAAACGTTTGATTTTAGAAGTTTACCCGAAAGGAATTGTATCTATCGTTTCTGATACTTGGGATTTATGGAAAGTACTAACGGAATATCTACCTGTTTTAAAAGACGATATTATTTCCCGTCCAGGTAAAGTAGTAATCAGGCCAGATTCTGGAGATCCGGTTGATATTATCTGCGGAAATCCAAATGGTAAAAACGAAAATGAGAAAAAGGGTGTAATTGAGTTGCTTTGGGATGTTTTCGGTGGGAAAACCAACGATAAAGGATTTAAAGAACTGGTACCGCAGATTGGTGCTATTTATGGAGATAGCATTACTACCGAAAGAGCTAAACAGATCTGCGAGCGACTAAAGGCTAAAGGTTTTGCCTCTACCAATGTTGTATTTGGTATCGGTTCATTCACATATCAATATAATACACGCGATACTTTTGGTTTTGCGATGAAAGCCACTTATGGAGAAGTAGACGGTACCGGTCGCGAGATATTTAAAGATCCAATTACCGACGATGGCACAAAGAAATCAGCAAAAGGCTTATTGAAGATTTTTAAAAATGCGGAAGGCAAATACGAACTGAAAGATCAATGCAGCTGGGAAGAAGAAGCACAGGGCGAATTGAAAGAAGTTTTCAGAGATGGAAAGTTATTGATTGATTATTCTCTCGCCGAAATTAGAGAAAGGCTAAAGAATAGTTAACTTCGCCAAGTTTTTGGAGTGGTATCATTAATATAGAGTTGTCATTCTGAGTTTGTCGGAGGAGCATAACAATGCATTTCGACAGGCTCAATGTGGCAGATTTAGATTGATATACATCATTTAATGAAAGATACAATGCAGAACACCCCCACATTTAACCATCAGGCTGATATCGTAAATGGTGCCATTAGATTTATAAGCGCATGGTTTAAACAATCGAAGGCTATTACCGATGAACTGAATGATTTTTTTATTCTCCCAGGTAATAAAGTTATTGGTAAGGATGTTATTATTGGTCGGTTAAAAGGTATTTTCGGTCGGTCTGATGAATATGTAGGCGGTAGATACGATATTATAGATGTTAATTTTGAATTAATGAACGAGGGTAAGGGCATGGGCTTTGTTGAAGGGGTTGCAGGTTATAGAGATGTTATTCAAAAACAATCGAAAATAGTAAGCGGGCCTTTTAAACTGTACTTTGCATTGCACAATGATGGCTGGAAAATTGTAAATATCGAATTTCCGGGCTTTAGTTATTAAAACGACTTTATTACAATAGTAGTTCGCCACTTTCCATAATTTTTCTATCTTTGGTTTTTAATGAATTTCCTTTATCCGGGCTTTCTTTTTGCACTAATATCGGTTGCTATCCCGGTTATCATTCATTTATTTAATTTCAGGAAGTTTAAAAAGGTTTATTTCTCTAATGTTCAGCTTTTAAAAGAAGTAGAACAACAAAACTCTTCTAAAGAAAAACTTAAAAACCTGCTTATTCTGTTGTCGCGGATTTTGGCGATCATCTTTTTGGCGCTGGCATTTGCTCAACCCTACATTCCTGCTAACAACCAAAAAAGTACTGCTTTAAAAAATATAGTCAGCATTTATATCGATAATTCTTACAGTATGGAAGCCATTAATAAAGATGGCAACCTACTCGATGAAGCCAAGCGGAGGGCAAAAGAACTGGTTAAAGGTTTTGGTATCAACGACCGTTTTCAGCTTTTAACTAACGATTTCGAAGGCAAACATCAACGTTTGTTAAACGAAGAAGCGTTTTTGAAAGCATTAGAAGATGTTAAAATATCGGCTTCAAACCGAAACCTTCAACAGGTACTAAACAGGCAAGGCAATGTTTTAACAGGTTCCGGAAATAATAAATATAGCTTTTTGATCTCCGATTTTCAAAAAAATAGCTCGTCCACAAAAAAACTCGAAACCAAAGCCGATATTCAGTATTCATTTTTGAAATTGAATGCCAATACTTTGCCCAATGTGGCCGTTGATAGTGTTTGGATGCTTTCTCCAAATCATCAGCCCGGTGCTAATGAACGTTTAGTGGTACAACTAAAAAATTATTCAGAAGAAGAAGCAAAGAATATTCCGTTAAAATTAAGCATCAACAACCAGCAAAAAGGATTGGGAGCTGTAACTATCCCTGCAGGTAAAACAGTTAAGGATACCCTGAATTTCTCAGGACTTAATGCAGGTTGGCAAAAAGGTATTGTGAGCATTAAAGATTTTCCGGTAACATTTGACGATACACTGTCGTTCAGTTTTAAAGTTGATGAAAGTTTTCCGGTTTTAAGTATTAATGGTGCTAATGCAGGGAATTACATTAAAGCGTTGTTTGCTGCCGATAGCTACTACAAGCTTGCAGAAAATGCAGAAAGCAATGTGAACTACAGTAATTTTGCCAATTACGGTTTAATTGTATTGAATGGATTGAAAAATCCTTCAACAGGATTGGCACAACAGTTAAAAAACTATCTGAATGCAGGTGGTACAGTGGTACTTTTTCCTGATTTGGATGCCAATATTCAAACTTATAATTCATTTTTAAGCGGATTGTCGCTTCCTATCGTTCAAGCTTTAAATACAACAGCAAATAAAGTTGACCAGATTGATTTGCAAAACCCCATTTTCAGGACAGTTTTTGAGGAAATCCCCAAAAATCTGGATTTGCCAACTGTTTCCCGTTATTATTCTTTTGTAGAGAAAAATAGCTCCAACAAAGAAGATATTATGTTGCTGCCTGGTAGAAAGCCCTTTTTCTCCAAATATGGGGTTGGGAACGGCCAGGTTTATTTATCAGCTTCTGGATTAAATACCAGTGATGGAAATCTGGCACGTCATCCGGTTTTTGTGCCGTTAATTTATCGCTTGGCCCTGAGTGGGGGAAATGAAGTGCCTTTATATTATAATATTGGCAATGACAATATATTGGCCAGTAAAAAAATCAGCTTGGGTAAAAACCAGAGCTTAAAAATCACAGCCGATCATTTTGAAGCGATTCCTGAAATACGCCAATCAGATGGGAAAACGCTGATTTACATCGCCGATCAGATAAAAAATGCAGGCTTTTATAACCTAAAACTTGCAGATTCGCTGCTCGCTGTTTATAGTTTTAACAATGGCAGAACAGAATCTGATATGCACTATCTAAGCAAAACAGAACTTGAACAATTAGCAGATAAAAGTAATCTTAAGATATTTGATACTGATAAAGATGCCGTTAAATTAATTGCCGGCGGCAATAAAATCGGGCAAACTTTATGGAAACTTTGCCTAATTTTGTCGCTGATTTTTATCGCAGCAGAAATTTTGCTCATCCGATTTTTTAACAACACAAAAAAAACAATATGAATCTCCTGGTTAAAAATGTAACCATTACCGATCCGCAAAGTAAATTTAACAATCAACAATGTGATATCAGGGTAGAAAATGGTAAAATTAAAAACATAGGTAAATTAACTGCCGATAAAAGCGAAACCATTTTTGATGCTCAGGGTGCTTTTTTAACGCCGGGCTTTTTCGATTTAAACTGCGCTGCCGGCGACCCCGGTTTCGAAACTAAGGAAGATATTCAAACATTAACCGCAACCGCAAAAGCTGGTGGTTTTACCGGATTAGCTTTATTGCCGCAAACCAATCCGGTTGTACAGTCAAAATCGCAAGTAGAATACATTATCAATAAGGCCAAAAACAATTTGGTTGATGTTTTGCCAGTTGGTGCTATTAGCCAGAATCGCGAAGCAAAAGAACTTGCCGAACTGTTCGATATGCAACAGGCCGGGGCAATAGCTTTTTCTGATGGAGATAGGGCCTTGCAGGATGATGGTTTTATGAGCCGTGCGTTACAATATGCAAAAGGCTTCGATGCACTATTAATGGTTTATCCCGAAAATAAATCTATCGCAGGTAAATCTCAGATCAACGAGAGCAAAAACTCTGTGCTTTTGGGTATGAAAGGCTTACCTGCATTGGCTGAAGAAATGCACATTGCCCGCGATATCTTTCTGGCTTCTTACAATGAAACCAAAATCCACATCAGCAATATTTCAACTGCAGGGGCTGTCGCTTTAATCCGTAAGGCAAAGAAAGATGGTGTTCAGGTTTCATGTGATGTAACGGCACATCACCTGGTGTTTACAGAAGAACTTTTAAGCGATTTTGATAGTAATTATAAGGTTAAACCACCATTGCGCGCAAAAGCTGATGTAAAAGCGCTAATTGCTGGTTTAAAAGATGGAACCATCGATGCCATTACTTCTCAGCATCGCCCAGAGGAAATCGAATTTAAAAATGTAGAGTTCGAGATTGCCCACTACGGCATTATTGCTTTGCAAACTGTATTGCCATTGTTACTAAAAGCCGGGCTGGATATTGCTTTAATTGCAGAGAAGTTGGCTATTAATCCACGTAAATTGTTAAATTTAACTGTTCCGGTAATGGAAGAAGGCGCCGAAGCCAACTTTACGGTATTAAATACAACAGAAAAATGGATGTATAATGCAGCTAGTAACCATTCAAGATCGGCAAACAGTCCGTTATTGGGTACTGAACTTACCGGCAAAGTAAAACTGGTTTATAATAATAATCAGTACTGGGAGAGTTAGTTAAAAATAACTTATGACATATAGATGCTGAAATAAATTCAGCATGACGGATCGATGTAATGATCTTAAAATCCTATAATCTTAAAAATCTTAATCCTATGGATAATAGAGTAAAAAAAGCGCTAAATGCCACCATCAATAAATATGCAGAGGTTTCGGCTATTAATGTCGAAGGTTTCGAAACAGAATTACTGGCTGCTTTTGAGCTTGATGTTAACTTTTTAGATAAAGCTGAGGCTTTTGATGCCGTTTTCGATAGTTATCCGAAATTTGAAGAACTGCGTGAAATATTTTTCGATTTATTAATGGTGAATTTCTTTAGCAGTGATGTGCAGAAATTGGAAGACGATTATTTGGAAAGTGAAGAATGGGCAAATATTGAAGAAGAAACTATTGATAGGGGAACCGAACTCTTAAATCTTTTGCTTTACATTAAAGAGTGTAAGGATGAAGATTTAGATCCGGAATTGGGTGATTTCCTGAAAGAATTCTTACTGGTAGAAGACGATGAGTTCCAGGATGAGTTTGAAATTTATGAAGAACTGATCAGCAATCAGCAGCTGGCTGAAAGCAGCGTAGAGGATATCTGCAAAGCAGCAGGTAAGTTAAACATCAGCGAAGAGATGCAGGAACTGTTTGTACCGTTTATGGTTTTCTTCCTGGATGTAGAAGGAAGTAAAGAAACTGAAAAAGAATTAATTCAGTTTAGCAGTAACAAAGCTTTCGATGCGGCATCTTATACATTGATCACAACAATCAATAACTAACTAAAATTTAAAAAAAATGGACAAGAGTGCTCTTATTTCCAAACTGGCTTTAAAAAATGGATTAATGCTGGCTGCAGTTTCAATCATTTTATCATTAACGCTACATTTTATTGATCCTGTATTAATTTACACCAGCTTTGTGGCGCAGATAGCGATATTTGTTTTGTTTATTGCTTTATTGGTAGTGGTAGGGATTAACATTCGTAAAGAAATTGGTGGTTTTTGGACATTTGGAGAAGCTTTTAAAGCTTTTTTAATTGTTTCATTAATCCTGGCACTAACTGCGACACTTTACAATGTTGTACTGATGAAAATTATCGATCCTGATCTTCCGGCCAAAGCTGCAGCTGCCATCGAAACAGCACAAAGGGCGATGATGGAGAAATTCGGAATGGCTAGCGAACAAATTGATGAAGCTATGGCAAAAGCAGGTAATATGCGGGAAAAACTTGAGCCAACTTTTAAAAATATATTTACCAGTTTTGGTGTTTCACTTGCATTGTATGGAGTGCTTTCGCTAATATTGGCTGCCATTTTAAAAAGAAAAGAACCAGTTACATTTAACTCTTTTCCGAAAGAAGACTAATTTCCTTTATAAAATTTTGAACGTGCAGGTTTTATCATTTAATTTGATGAAATTTGCACGTTTTTAATAATGCGTCATTGCGAACGAAGCATAGGAAATGCGTAGGGGTGTGGCAATCTTATAATAGATTGTTCCGTCGTTCCTTCACGCAATGACGATAATACTCAAAAATGGATATATCAGTTGTAGTACCCTTATTTAATGAAGATGAATCTTTGCCAGAATTAACGGCATGGATTGATAAAGTGATGATTGCCAATGATTTCAGCTATGAAATTATTTTGGTTGATGATGGTAGTACCGATAGATCCTGGGAGGTGATTGAAGAATTAAGATCTCAAAACCCTGCCATAAAAGGGATCAAATTCAGAAGGAACTATGGTAAATCTGCAGCCTTGAACGTTGGTTTCGAAGCCACGCAAGGCCACGTAGTGATTACGATGGATGCCGATTTACAGGATAGTCCGGATGAAATCCCTGAATTGTACCGACGCATTCAGGAAGAAAAGCTTGATATTATTTCGGGCTGGAAAAAGAAGCGTTACGATCCTATTACAAAAACGATACCTACTAAACTTTTTAATGCCGCCACCCGCAAAATGAGCGGTATAGAACTGAACGATTTTAACTGTGGCTTAAAAGCTTACCGTAGCGATGTGATTAAAACCATAGAGGTTTACGGCGAGATGCACCGTTACATCCCCGTAATTGCCAAATGGGCCGGATTTAGTAAAATAGCTGAGCAAGTGGTAGAACACCGTGCGCGCAAATATGGCACCACAAAATTTGGTTTCAGCAGGTTTATAAATGGTTTTTTAGATTTACTCTCCATTTTCTTTGTTGGAAAATTTGGAAAACGCCCGATGCACTTTTTTGGTTCGTTAGGGGTTTTAAGTTTCTTTTTAGGAATTGTAATGTCGCTTTATGTACTCATAGAAAAACAAATCCTAATCTGGAAAGGTTTGGCTTACCGAGATGTAACCGATCAACCATTGTTTTATTTATCACTGGTTGCTATTATAGTGGGGTCGCAAATGTTTTTAGCAGGCTTTATTGCCGAACTTTTATCGCGTAATGCACCTGAAAGAAATCAATATTTAATCGAAAAAGAACTTAAATAAGCCGAAAGACTAAAGCTTGAAGCAAAAAGAGCTTTGGTCTTTAGTCTTTCCGCTTTCAGCTTCAAGACATGTTTTTCTCCATCATCATTCCACTTTATAATCGTCCTCAAGAAATTGACGAACTTTTAAATACCTTGACCAAGCAGACTTATTTACAGTTTGAGGTTTTGGTTATTGAAGATGGTTCGAAAAACGATGCAAATGCAATTGTTGCCTCTTATGCAGATAAACTGGATATCAAATATTACTTCAAGGAAAATGCGGGACAAGGTTTTGCCCGTAATTTTGGTTTTGAAAGGGCTAAGGGAGATTATTTTATCATTTTTGATTCAGATATTCTCGTTCCGGCCGATTATCTTGAAATTGTTAAAAACTATCTATATGAACATCATTTAGATGCTTATGGAGGTCCGGATGCGGCACACGATAGTTTTACACCGGTACAAAAAGCAATCAGCTATGCCATGACTTCGCCTTTTACTACCGGTGGGATCCGCGGGAACAAACAACATGTTGGGCAATTTCACCCACGCAGTTTTAATATGGGCGTTTCACGTCAGGCCTGGGAGAAGGTAGGCGGCTTTATCTTAACCCGGTTGGGAGAGGATATAGAATACAGTATCCGTATTCATGAAAACGGTTTTAAGATCGGCTTAATTCCAGAGGCTAAGGTTTACCATAAACGCCGTACAAGCTTCAGCCAGTTTTACAAACAGTTGCACTTTTTTGGAAGGGCCAGGATCAATATTTACAAACATTTCCCAAAAGAATTAAAACCTGTGCACTTTTTTCCTGCCTTGTTCACATTGGGGGTTGGCTTTACTATTTTATGTAACTTTATATATCCTCCATTGGCATATGTTTGTAACTTCTTCTTATTGATTTACTTTATGTTGATATTTTTTCATTCATGGTCTGTAAATAAATCGTTAAAAGTTGCATTTTTGAGCATTATATCTTCATTTATCCAATTAACCGCCTACGGTTTAGGATTTATGCAGGATTTATTTAAACGTGTGGTATTCAAACAACAATGATAAATTATCTAAAAGAAAGTACGTTCGCCGTTAACGATGTAATGCAAAAAGCATGGGGCATTACCAAAAAGCACTATTTCTCGATTGCTACATTATGTTTTTTAATGTTTATCACCGCTAGTGCATCAAGCTTAATGGCCTTTTTTATTAAAGATGTGAGCAAAGCTCTAAGCGTTATCATGGTGATTATTTTTGTTTTGCTTTATTTTACCATTAATCTTTCGCTGTTTAAATATATTTTCCATTTAATGGACGATGAAGAAAGTGATGTAAAAATTGTTGATACGCTTCCAACCAGGCAACAGATTATTAGGTTCCTGATAGCTACTCTTTATTTTGTAGGTTGCATCCTTGGTGTTTATTTAGTTGTAATCTTGGTTGCTTTTCCTTTTATCTATACCGGAATTAATGTCAAAATTGTAAAAAACGTAGCCATCTCTGTGGGCATTATTGCCATTTTTATCACCTGGTTAAGGATCTCATTTTTTCCATTCTTTATTATTGATAAAGGTGCAACGCCATTCGATTCGATCAAATTGAGTTTGGCCACTACTAAAGGAAATTTTACTAAGATTTTGTTGTTATTGGTTGTTTTAGGAGGTGGATATCTAATTTATCTGCTTTTAAACTACCTACAATGGCCGTTAATTGCTTTTATTGTAAACATTTTAAGCTCATTTATCATTGTTCCGCTTTCCAGCGTAGCTTTAACCGTTGCATACCGCAAAATTTCGAGCGAATATAAAGGAGACGAGCATCCGGATATTTTACATAATATCGTTTAAGCCTCGATATTTGCCATTAAGTTATTCCAAATTCAATCATTAAACATGGGATTAAAAGCAGCATTAAGTAAACCCTTTGCAGCATTTGCAGTTTGGCAGATTAACAAATGGAAAAATAATGCTGTAAATGCTCAGCATAATATCTTGAAAAAGCTGATTGACGAGGCTAAAAATACTGCTTTTGGGAAAGACCATCATTTTGCCGACATTAAAACTTATGCTGATTTTAAAAAGCATGTTCCAGTTCAGGATTACGAAGGCTTAAAGCCCTATGTAGATCGTGTTGTAGCAGGCGAAGCCAACGTACTTTGGAAGGGTAAGCCTCTTTATTTTGCCAAGACATCAGGCACCACTTCGGGCGTAAAATATATTCCACTTTCTAAAGAATCGATGCCCGAGCACATAAAAGCTGCACGAAACGCCATTTTAACATATATTAATGAGACAGGTAAGGCCGGTTTTGTAAATGGAAAGATGATCTTTCTGCAAGGGAGTCCGGTTTTGAGTGTAAAACATGGGATCAATGTGGGGCGTTTATCGGGTATTGTGGCTCACCACGTTCCAGCTTATCTGCAAAAGAACCGATTGCCTTCTTACGAAACCAATATCATCGAAGATTGGGAACAAAAAGTTGATGCCATTGTTAAGGAGACCATCAATGAAAACATGACCTTGATTTCAGGTATTCCACCTTGGGTACAAATGTATTTCGATAAACTTTCAGAGCAATCAGGTGGGAAGAAAATCGCTGAAATATTCAAGAATTTTAGCCTGTTTATTTATGGTGGTGTAAATTTCGAGCCTTATAGAGCAAAAATTGAGCAAAGCATCGGGAAAAAAATTGACGCCATTGAAACTTATCCAGCTTCAGAAGGATTTATTGCTTATCAGGATTCGCAAAAAGATAAAGGTTTATTGTTATTGGCTGATGCTGGTATTTTCTACGAATTTGTTCCGGCCGATGAATATTATAATGATAATCCAACGAGATTATCACTTGGCGAGGTTGAACTAGATACCAACTATGCATTGATTTTGAATACCAATGCCGGTTTATGGGGATACAGTATTGGCGATACCGTTAAGTTTGTTTCGAAAAACCCTTACAAAATCGTGGTAACGGGACGAATAAAACATTTCATTTCTGCCTTCGGCGAACACGTAATAGGAGAAGAGGTAGAACAGGCAATTTTGAGTGTGGCCAATGAAGAACAAGTAGAAATTACAGAATTTACAGTAGCACCTCAGGTTAATCCGGAGGCTGGCCAATTGCCTTACCACGAATGGTTTGTAGAATTTTCGTCTGCTCCGAAAGATATGGCTGCGTTTAGTAAAAAGGTTGATAAGGCTTTGCAAAAGAAAAATATTTATTACTTTGACCTGATTGAAGGAAATATCCTTCAGCCATTGATTATACGTACTTTGCAAAAAGATGCTTTTGTAAATTATATGAAAAGTGAAGGGAAACTGGGCGGGCAGAACAAAGTGCCACGTTTAAGCAATGATAGGAAACTGGCTGATGGATTGGAGAGGTATATTGTTTAATAAGATTGCTTCAGCTCGCTCAGGCCCAGCTTCGCAATGACGGAGCTATAATTAGGAGTGAACAAAAAATGCTTAATTAAATTTTAAGCATCACGATATTAAAAACGATTTGAAAAGAATAACCATATTAGGTTCTACAGGAAGTATAGGTACACAAGCGCTAGAGGTTGTCAGGGATCATCCTGAAATATTCAAAGTGGCTGTATTATCTGCATTAAAGAACTCAGAGTTGCTTATCCAGCAGGCGAGAGAGTTTAAACCTGATGCAGTAGTAATCTGTGATGAAAGCAAGTACAACGAAGTTAAGGATGCTTTGTTTGGACTTGATATTAGCGTTTTAGCCGGAGAGGCTGCTTTATCAGAAGTTGCTGCTTATAACGATAGCGATGTGGTATTAACGGCATTAATGGGCTCCGTAGGATTAAGACCTACCATTGCTGCCATAAAAGCAGGGAAAAATATTGCTTTAGCCAACAAAGAAACTTTGGTGGTTGCAGGCGAATTGATTACACAATTGGCAACTGAACACCAGGTTAAAATTTTACCGGTTGATTCGGAGCATTCGGCCATATTTCAATGTTTGGTTGGTGAGGAGCAAAATGAGATTGAGAAAATTTATTTAACGGCATCCGGCGGACCATTCTTAGGCAAAACAAAAGATTTCTTATCAACAGTAAAAAAAGAGCAGGCTTTAAAACACCCCAATTGGGTAATGGGCGCAAAAATCACCATCGATTCTGCATCTCTGATGAATAAAGGTTTAGAGGTAATTGAAGCGAAGTGGTTGTTTAACCTCAATGTAGATCAGATTGATGTCATCGTGCATCCACAATCTATTATTCACTCCATCGTTCAGTTTACCGATGGATCTATGAAAGCACAGATGGGTGTTCCGGATATGAAACTGCCTATTCAGTATGCCTTAAATTATCCCGATAGGCTAAAAAACAATTTTAAGCGTTTTAACTTCTTGGAATATCCAAACTTTAACTTCTTGAAAGCAGATATGGAAACCTTCAGGAATTTGGATCTGGCATTTACTTCATTGCGAAAAGGAGGCAATATGCCCTGTATTTTAAATGCGGCGAATGAAATTGTTGTAGCGGCATTTTTGAAAGATAAAATTGGTTTCCTGCAAATGAGCGAAGTAATTGAGCAATGTATGGAGGAGGTTCGCTTTGTTGAAAAGCCACAATTGAGTGATTATTTAGAAACTGACAAACATAGCCGTATCTTAGCCGGCGAATTAGTAACAAAAAGTATAGTTTAACATCTAATATAAAAATTTTATAAGCGAATATGAATGGATTGATTATGGCGGGGCAGCTGCTGCTCGGATTGTCTTTATTGGTAATATTACACGAATTAGGGCATTTCTTGGCAGCCAGAGCATTTGGTATTAAAGTAGAAAAGTTTTATTTATTTTTTGATGCATGGGGGTTCAAACTTTTTAGCTTCAAAAAAGGCGATGTTGAATATGGAGTGGGCTGGTTGCCACTTGGCGGTTATGTAAAAATTGCCGGAATGATTGATGAGAGTATGGATACTGAGCAAATGGCTCAGCCTGCACAACCTTGGGAATTCCGTTCTAAACCGGCCTGGCAGCGTTTAATCGTAATGCTAGGCGGCATTATCGTAAATGTAATTGTAGGTATTATCATTTTTTGGATGCTTACATTCACATACGGACAAAATTACACCGTTAACGACAAATTAACCGATGGTATTGCTGTGGGAAATATCGGTAAAGAAATCGGGCTGAAGAACGGTGATCGGATTTTAGCAGTGAATGGTAGTAAGCTGATCAAATTCGAAGATGTTATCTCTAGCAAGGTATTATTTGATGGCGCTCAATTAACCATTTTAAGGAATAATAAAACCTTATATATTTCGGTTCCAGATACCATTTTGAATAAAATATCGAAAAACGATAAAGAGAATTTTATTGCGCCCCGTGTTAAGATGGCCAGCATTAAAATGGTAATTGCTCCGGATAAAAACGGGGATAAGCCATCATTTTTTGATCGTATTGCAGGTTTATTTGGGAAAAAATGGGAAAAGCCTGTTTATCCTGCTTATGTGGCTGGAATTAAGCCTGGCGACAGTGTTTTAACCGTAAATAATAAAGCAATTACTTTTTACGACGAATTTGTTAGTGAGGTTTCAGGTAATAAAAATAAAACAATTACTATTTCTGCACTTAGGAATGGTAAGCCGATCACTTTTACGCCAAAAGTTGCAGATAATGGCACAATCGGTGTAGCTGCTAATTCTAAAGAACTTCCAAGCGCGCACGTAGATTTTGGCTTTATACAATCACTTCCAGTTGGAGCAACCATGGCGTGGAGCACTTTTGTAGATAATGCAAAAGGTATTGGGAAGATGATAACCGGGAAGTTAAGTGCGCGTAATATCAGCAGTCCGATTGGAATTGCCAAGGTATATGGAAGCACTTTCGATTGGGTTAAATTCTGGACTTTAACGGGGTTAATTTCGATGGCATTGGCATTTATGAATTTATTGCCTATTCCAGGCTTAGATGGAGGCCATGTGGTGTTTCTTTTAATTGAGATGGTACAACGTAAGCCTGTAAGTGAAAAAGTGCTTGAGAAGGCACAAATTGTTGGCTTTGTAATCTTGATCTGTTTAATGGTGTTTGCTTTTGGTAATGATATTCTAAAATCTTTCGGTAAGTAAAACCAAATTTATATAATTGCCGCAGATGCGCAGATTTGACGAGTCAATCTGAACATCCGCGGCTTTTTAATTTTTATACATCATGAGCGAAGCGAAACCAGCGACCAATTATTTCGATTTTTACGGGTTACCGATCCAGTTTAATCCAGATCAAAATGTGGTTAAAACAAAATTTTATGCATTTAGTAAGCAGTTTCATCCCGATTTTTATGCCAATGAAAGCGAAGAGAAGCAACAAGAAGTGCTCGATCTGTCGACATTGAACAACAAGGCCTATCAAACATTAAGCAATGCTAAAAAACGCTTAAAATACGTGCTCGAATTAAAAGGGATTGTAGAAACTGATGAAGCCTACCAACTGCCACAATCTTTTTTGATGGAAATGATGGATGTAAATGAGGCCTTAATGGATTTGGAATTTGAGCCAGATATTGAAAAATTACTTCAAGTAAATAGTGATGTAGATTCGATTGAAAAACAATTGAATGATGAGTTAAGCGAACTGGTTAAAAAATTTGATGAAAATCCATCAGAATCTGATCAAACATTACCTTTGATTAAAGATATTTTTTATAGGCAAAAATACATTAGCAGAATAAGAGAGCGTTTACCCAAGCAATAAGAAATAGGAAATGAAAAATGAATGGTGAAATAAGTTCTTTGCACTAACGTATAACATTCCATTCCGATCATCATCCTGAATTTATTTCAGATCTTGCATTGCATTTTTCTGTGACAAAAAATATGAACACCCAATTGTAAAATCATTTTTTAGTTTTTGATAGGCAGAAGCTTTATTCTACTTTCGGAAAAAACAATCGCATCAATGAATAGTTCTCTTTCAATTTTTCGCAAAGTGGCTGTGGCAGAAGGTATATCCTATCTGCTTTTATTATTTGTAGCTATGCCGTTAAAATATTTTGCCAACATGCCGCTATATGTAAAGTATACCGGCTGGGCACATGGTTTGTTATTTGTACTCTATGCCGCTACTTTAGTGCTGGCCTGGCAGGAACAAAAATGGAAATTTGGCAAAACAGTCCTTATTTTTGTGGCTTCTCTACTACCTTTTGCCCCTTTTATTGTAGATAGGAAGCTGAAAGATGAACGGCCTGAAAATGCAAGCAACAAACTATAAGCCAGTTGCAGGTTATTTTAAAATATTTTTTGCATTTCAAGTTTCATTATCTACATTTGCAACCCCGTCCAACAAGAATGCCCGGATGGCGGAATTGGTAGACGCGCTGGTCTCAAACACCTGTGGGAAACCGTGCCGGTTCGACTCCGGCTCCGGGTACTTAAGGAAACAACTCTAATCGGTTGTTTCCTTTTTTTTTTATGTTCTAAATCGCTGTTTATCAGATAAAAAAATCGGTGTTTTAAGGGGATTTTGATTGAAGATGAGCCGGAGATGGCTTTAGGTGCAAATTTCAGTGGTTCGATTTTTCCTTAGGGATATGTTGTTTTTGATTTGCTCTGATATGCCTAATCACAAAAAAACTGAAAAAACTATCTTAATATCTTTATATAAAAATAACGATTTTTCTTTGTATGATCTTGTATTGCGATCCGCGAAAAAGACTTATCCCTTTTGCATATTGAACAGTTTTATGAACAATGGGATAAGACCTAGCGAGACCATCATAAATATTGCTACCCTAAGGTAGTTGAGGGTTTGCCATAGCGAAACCCTTTTAGTTAGGTCTTTTGCTAAGCCAGGCGCATTCGCTATTTTTTGAAAGTCGATGATATTAGGAGCGAAGTATGAAAGTGTCCAAACGCGGACCATAAAATGGATGGCGAACAAAACAAGGAGCCAATTTCTTACCGGATCAATTTTCCAGCAAAAGATAATCGCAAGAATAAATGTAAGCTCATGCAATGAATGAAAAACTATCCAGAACACTTTTAGACTTGTTCCTTGGCCATCAGACAGCAACTTAAAATTATCTGGAGGGGAGGAAACCCATTTGGGAACAAAAACCAATGTTTCAAAAATCTGTGCCCCATTCATTAAAAAGTAGATCAATGTAGTAACACAAACCCATATCTCAGCACGATGCAGGTAACCTGTTGTTATATTTTCCATTTTAGTCATTTTTTTCATTATTTAATTTATCAGCCGTTTCCTTCATTATAGACGAAGCCTCCGTAAAGTAGCGCTGGATAGTTTGTATTTCTTCACTGGTGAAAGTAGAGATCAGCTTTTCTGTCTTCTGTTGTAGTTCTGTGAAAAAAGGCTGTAACAATTTCAGACTATTTTCTACATGAGGAATGATCAGGACCTTTCGCCTGTCCAGCTTGGTAGACTGTCTTTTTAACAATTTCTTTTTTTCCAATCGGTCTATCAGGCCTGTAACTGCCCCTGTGGTTAACCCCGTTAGTTTTGAAAGTTCCCCAGCTGTAAGCTCCTTATACTGAAGGATAATACCTAAGTATTTATGGTCTGCACCTGAGAGCCCTGCTTTTCTGGCAATAGCTTCATGCATAAATATAGATCTATCTGAGTATTCCCTGCTTGCCCTTCTGAAGAGCTGCAACGTATCGTTATCAATTTTTAATCTCATTATCTAAATATCTTAGTTACAAAGATAAATTAATAAACAGAAAAAGCAATAGCGTACTTTGGGAAAAAACTTCAGATCAAGTGTATGGCTTGAAGACAGTAAGCGTTGGACAATCATCTAGTAGCTGTTTTTTGGATGTGTGCAGGGGCTGGAGCGGAAATATAATGATATGGAGTACCGAGACATGGAAAAAACATTTAGGATGGATGGTTGTTTAAATTAAAAAAGTAAATTGGATGGGTCTTTTCTATGGATATAATTCTCAACAATTATGATAAAATCAACTCATCTTCCTGACTTCTTCACCCTGCAATCCATTTTCGAAGGCATTCAAGATGCGATATATTGTCATGACCTTGAATTCAGAATAACCAATTGGAGTCCTGCCGCAGAACGCATGTTCGGCTATACTGTACCAGAGGTATTGGGCCAATCTGTTTTTCTACTGATTCCAGAAGACAAGTATTCGGAGAAGGAAAAGATCATGAAGGAGGTTTTAAACAATAAGCGTATCAGCCAGTACAAAACCATTCGTCTCACCCGCTCAGGCAAGCAGATCCCTGTTGCCTTATCCATTTCGCCAATCAAAAACGAAGACGGACAAATTATTGGCACGTCGCAAATTGTCCATGATGTTTCCTTTGAGCAATTGGCCGAGGAAAAACAATCTAGGCTTGCTGCTATTATAGAAAGTTCTGAAGACGCCATTATCAGTAAGACTCTTGATGGAATTATTACGACATGGAATAAAGGAGCAGAGCATATTTTTGGCTATACGGAAGAAGAGGCTGTCGGCCGCCCGATTACCATATTGCTCCCTGCTGATCGTTTGGGTGAAGAAGAAACCATAATTGCAAGCTTGCGGCGAGGAGAAAAGGTAGACCACATACAGACCATTAGAAAAACAAAAGATGGACGCCTGGTAAATATTTCACTAACCGTATCGCCTATTAAAAACCGTGATGGAGTTGTTATTGGGGCATCCAAGGTTGCCCGTAATATTACCGCTCAAAAGGAGTCCGAAATGTTAATCGCCAAGCACATGGAACGCCTGGAACTGTTGAATGCTGTGGGCAGGAGCATTAACGAATCTTTGGACCTTCAGCAGATATTACAGCAGGTAACTGATGCGACTACAAAGCTTACCGATGCAGAATTTGGGGCGTTCTTTTATAATCAAGTCAACCAGGAAGGGGAGTCTTATTGGTTGTATACCATATCAGGCGCTCCAAGGGAGGCTTTTGCCAACTTCCCAATGCCACGTAATACCGATGTATTTCACCCAACTTTCAGCGGAGAAGGGGTGGTACGCTCGGATGATATCACCCAGGATTCTCGCTATGGTAAAAATGCGCCATATTATGGAAAACCTTCGGGACATTTACCTGTGATCAGCTATCTGGCAGTTCCAGTTAAAACTAAATCAGGTGAGGTGATAGGCGGGCTGTTTTTCGGCCATCAGGATAAGGCAATTTTTAAAGAAGAGCATGAGGAACTTGTCCTTACAGTAGCCTCCCAAGCCGCTATTGCTATAGAAAATTCCAGGCTTTTTAAAGAGGTGCAGGAACTAAGTGCTAAAAAAGACGAATTCATTGCAATGGCTTCTCATGAACTAAAAACACCGATGACTTCTCTTTTCGGTTTTTTGCAATTGGCCCATCGTAGCGCAGGTGAAAGTGCTGCAAAAAACCTCCTCGAAAAGGCGATCAGACAATTAGAGAAAATGACCGTTCTGGTTAGTGATCTTTTTGATATCTCAAAAATCCAGTCGGGGAAACTACAACTCAATATAGAATACCTTAACCTGGCCATACTGATCAGGGAAATGAAAGAATCTTTTTTGCAAGCTCATCCAGACCATATTTTAACTATTGAAATGCCGGAACAAAGTTTCGTTAACGCTGATCGGATGCGCCTTGAACAGGTAATGACGAATTTACTGAACAATGCTGTTAAATACGCACCTGCTGCAAAGACAATCGAATTAAAGGTTCAACATCAGGATAAAGAGATACTTACTTCAATTAAGGATTTTGGCCCCGGTATTAGCGAAGAAAACCAGCGCCATATATTCAGCCAGTTTTACCAGGCGAAGGAAAGTAAGGATGGTTCGGCAGGATTAGGCTTGGGTCTTTTTATATCGAAAGATATCATTGAGCGCCATGGTGGCCGGATTTGGGTTGAAAGTGAGCCCGGTAACGGTGCTACCTTTAAATTTTCTTTACCATTGGCACAAAAACATTAGCGCTTAAAATAAATAGGGTGTCCTTTTGCGACACCCTATTTAGAAATTAAACCGGAATAACAGAAGCAAGTGTTATTTTACAATGTTAGTTATGCAAATCAATATGTACTGTCTAATTCCAATCATTATTGATATCCTTGCCAACATTTGGATTTGCGTTCTTTTCAGATAAGGGAATAGGCAATAACACATTTTTTTCTAAAAAAGGTTGCGTGCCATCTTCAACCTGTCTTTGCGAATTAATCGTCTGCCTTGCGATGCCCCAGCGGATCAGATCAAAATAACGGGATTGTTCTCCGGTTAGTTCTAATTGTCTTTCGCGCATAAGTATGGCCATTGCCTGAGACTGGCTTCCCAAACTGATATATAGCGGCGCATTAACACTTGGCCTGCTACGCACTTGGTTAATCAGTGCCAATGGCTGCGAGCCGGTATTACCCTGTTGTATATAAGCCTCGGCAAGCATAAGTAACACATCAGCATAACGGATTACCTGCCCGTTAATGCCACTTTGTGGACCACCATAACTTGCTACCTTATTATAGTACTCATACTTTAAGTATTTGTAACCTGCTGTTGCATAAGGAAATGCTACTGGCCCAGTTGAGCATTGCTGGCAATATTGAGTTTGTCCCCCGCTTGCTGCGTCTCCATAAAAAGTATAAGCCGCGCGTGGATCAACATAAACACCATTAGTTTGTGGGTTAGTGTAGGTAAAAGCTTTAACAGCCGTAGTGGTAATAAACACATTATTCCAATCGTTAAAACCATATTCCTGAGCACGGGCAGAGTGGCTTGCTTTCCCACCCCATGTTTCTTGACCGCCAAATGGGGCATACTGGTTACCGATACCCCAATCGGTCCAGGCCTGGTTCATTACCTGGAAAATGGTCTCCGGATTGCTGGCGGAATTATTCTGATTGGGATCATCAAACAGGTTATTGTATACAGGAGCCAGTGCATAGTTATACGGAGCCTGGGTCAGTTTGCTCAATTCAGTAACAGCATCTCCCCATTTTTTTTCGTAAAGGTATGATTTACCAAGCAATGCAACCGCAGCACCCCGGGTAGTACGCCCAAAATTGGCTGCCGCATATGAAATAGGAAGGTCAGTCTGTGCGTCTTTTAAATCCTGTTCAATAAAAGCCCATACATCTGCTACAGCGGCACGGGGCAGGTTAATTTCTTCTGGTGTTGGCAGCGGGATATATGCTTTGCGTAAAGGTACACGTCCGTACAGATTAACCAGATTGAAGTAGGCATAAGCTCTCAAAAATTTAGCCTCGGCAATATATTGCTTTTGATTAGCCTGTTCGGTTGCATTGGCGGGCGCCCATGCCTGGGCGCGGTTAATTACAACGTTCGACCGCATAATTAACCGGTACAGCGAAGACCACATAGACTCTAGCTGTGGTTGGTTCGGAGCAAAATTATACTGTGCCAGGGCCAATAGGTCACCCTGGAGTGGTTGGGCATTTTTTGCATCATAACCCAGCAAGTCAAAAATATAATACCATTCGCGGGCCCACAAGCCTGAATGCAATAAAGTAGCGTAGCTGGCTATCACAGCCTGATTTATAGCTGCATCACTTGTAAAATAGGTATCGTAAGTGTATGCGCTTTTATTTTGTAAGTCCAAACTTTTCTTACATCCTCCGGTTGCAATTATTAAAACTACAACAATCAGATATTTTATATATTTTTTCATAACGATCTCTTTAATATTATTTATCCTTAAAATCCAACTTGTACACCTGCCAAAAATGTACGTGGCTGTGGTATCTGCCCATCATCAATTCCGCGATTAAATATATAATCGGCAGCTCCTCCATTTGCTCCACCATTGGTTTGTGTACTAATTTCTGGATCGTACCCCTTGTAACCAGTAATGGTGAATAAATTTTGTGCAGCTACATACACCCGAAGATTGCTTAATACATTACCTGAGAAGGCTTTCAAAGCCTTTTTGGTGAAGGTGTAACCTAAGGTCACGTTACGTGCACGTAAATAGGCTCCATTCTCAACAAAAAAGTCTGACGGCCTCAAATTGCCTGTTGCCGTTACATTCTGCCCAGCTCTTGGCAAAGCAGCAATATCTCCAGGATTTCTCCACCTGTTTAAGATTGCTGTAGATGCATTATGCCCGGTTGAAGCATTTTCGGTACTGAATTTAAGCGAGTTAACCAGTTGAACACCCTGAACACCAGAGATAACGATATTAAGATCAAAGTTTTTGTAAGAGGCCCCAGCGTTAAAACCATATATAAACTTAGGAATGGCGCTGCCAAGCATCTTTTGATCTTTATCATCAACAATACCATCGTTGTTCAAATCCTTGAATATAAAGTCGCCCGGTAACAATCCAGCCTGATAAACTGCGTTAGGATTGCCTGTTTTTTGACGTGCAGCCGCATTTAACGCGTCTATCTGTGCCTGGGTAGAAGCTACATGATCTACATTATAACCGTAAAATGCACCAATGGGCATTCCTGGCTGTGTTAAAGTGATTCCATTTAAACTGTTAAAATATCCTCCTATTATCGGCGTTTGCGATTGGGCACCCAGTGATAATGTTTTATTTTGGTTATAAGCACCATTAACACTTATATTATAGCTAAAGTCAGTACCTTTACGTTGATAGCCAACCTGAAATTCGAAACCTTTATTTTGAGCATCTGCAGCATTAGTAATTAAGGTACTGTTATATCCGCTCAAACCGCCAACGCCTACGCTGGTTGGTATTGGAATAGCCACCAGCAAGCCACTGCTTTTTCGGTTATAATAATCGAGGGCTACAGTAAGCTGATTGTTCAAGAAACCAAGGTCAAGCCCAATATCAGTTTGATCTGTTTGTTCCCACCTCAACTGTGGGTTTGCAATAGAAATTACCGTTGTTCCGTTTACAAATCCTTTATTCTCACCAAGCGAATAAATCAGATTACCAGTTGGTGAACCTCCAAAAGTAAATACTTGTGTTGTGGTTAAACCAAACTTGTTATTGCCTGTACGACCCCAGCCTATGCGAAATTTTGCGTCGCTGATAAACGGAAGCGCTGATTTTACAAAACTTTCTTCACTGATCCGCCATGCAAAACCAACTCCTGGAAAATTACCATAACGGCTTTGAGGACCAAAGTTTGAGGAACCATCTCGACGGATACTTCCTGATAAAGTATAACGGTCATTAAACGTATATACCAAGCGGCCATAATAAGAAATTGCCCGGCCAAACTGGGTATAGTAACCAGATGTGTTCGCCTGACTGGTTATTGTTGGCGCTACACCAATATCTTTCACATTATCGTTTAACATTCCTGTACCCAGTACACTCAGGTATTTGCTCGATCCGGCATCAATGTAACTGGTACCGGCAGTTGCCGATATATTATGTTTACCAAACGCACGGTTAAAAGAAAGGTAGTTTTCGAAAGTATAATTAGAATAACTGTTAAATGCGCGGCCTGCCTGACGGGTAAAAGCCAAGTTATTTGAGGTAACATAGGGTATCTGATACGAATCATCCGTAGAATTACCATATACACCAGCAAGTTGCGATCTTAATGTAAGGCCCTTAATAATGTTTACTTCGCCAAAAATTTGCGGATATAACACTAAATCTTTACTTGAAAGAGTTTTAACACCCAATGCCTGTAGTGGATTTATGGCATTACTGTTATCATCAACATTGGTTAGAATGGAGTAGCCGCCCAAAATAGCTGGATCATATACTGGCTGGTATGGTGCATAAGTAATCGCGTTGCCTATACTTGCCGTTTGCCCTGTTGTATTGGTATAACGGATATTAAGGCTTTGGCCGAAATGAAAACGCCCTAGCTTTTCATCAAGTGAAAAACGGCTGTTTAATCTTTTTAGGTTATAATCTTTAACAATTGCTTGCTGGGTTAAATAACCTAAAGACAGGTTATAGGTTACCTTTTCACTGCCACCGCTTACAGTTGCATTATTTTGGGTAGATAGGGCTGTTCTAAATATCTCTTTTTGCCAATCGGTACGATCAACAGATACATAAGGGGTATTGAGTTTAGCAGGAACTGCGATATTAGTGCTGGCCGCAATGTCTTTCAGCAGATTAACATAATCGCTTGCATTGAGCAGATCAAGTTGTTTCCGCACCGTAGAGACACCAACCTGCGAGTCAAACAATACCTGTGGCGAACCGCTTTTACCTTTTTTAGTGGTGACGATAACCACACCATTGGCAGCAGCAACACCATAAATGGCTGTAGAGGCTGCATCCTTTAAAATAGTAATGTTATCAATATCCTGCGGATTGATGGTATTAAAAAGATTAGCATCGCTCTGTATGCCATCAACTACATACAATGGCTCCACATTGGTAAATGAGCCTGTACCGCGCACAATAATCTGGGCATTTGAACCAGGAGTTCCGTTTGAATTTGTTACCTGTACGCCAGGCGCCTTACCAATAAGGAGCTGCGCTGCACTGGTATTGGTGTTAGCACCTGCATCCTTGGCTGCTATAACGTTTACCGAGCCTATCAGATCCTTTTTTCGGGCCGTTCCATAACCTATAACCACAACCTCGTTGAGGGCGCTAATGTCACTCTGGAGTTTTACATTCAAAACCGTTTTGCCGTTTACTTGTATCTCCGTCTTTGCAAATCCTATAGAAGAAAATATTAGCGTGGCATTTGTAGCAGCATTAAGGCTATAAGAACCATCGGCGCCAGTAACTACACCGTTTTGCTTTCCTTTCTCCATTACTGTTACTCCAGGGAGTGGATAGTTGCCATCTGCAGCTGTTACAGTTCCTTTGATGTTAACCGTTTGCGCCATCACTGGGAAGACACCGGAAGAAACAAACAAGAATAGTAGGAGCCTTATTTTGGCTGCTATTGAAAGCCGCGTTAAATTGGTAATTTTCGTGCTCATAATTGTGATTTATTAATGGTTAGTTTAATTTTTATTATAAAATTGGGGTATTAGCAACTTTTTGGAATAACCAATCGGTTGCAGCGAGGCTGCTCATAAGGGGATGACTTTGGTTATAGGTGTAAGAATGATTATGGATTTGTATGATTAGTGTTTCTCATAGTCAAAAATATCCATTAGTGATCTCCTAGGGGGGGACATATGTTAACAGATAGCGGTACAAATGTTAACAGTTGCAAAGAAAGTTTTAAGTAGATTCCACTGATCGGCCCGAAAACCTCTCGCTATTGTTTAATTAAGCAGGTAGATTTGGGAGGATAAGCCTTACGTTACTCGGGATGATGTGTTTATAATGTGAAACCTACCATGTAAACCTGTTTTTTATAGGCACTGGGAGACATGCCTGTAAGTTTTTTAAAGGATTTTGAAAAGTAGGAGAGATTATCGAATCCGGTTTGTGTTGCAATATCTGAATAGGCAAGCCGACTGGTGGCCAATAAATACTGTGCCCGCTCAATCCGTTTTTCAAGAATGTAGGTAACCGGGCGTTGGCCGGTAAAAGTTTTAAATAAACGAGAGAAATAATCGGGGTGCTGATTAACACGGGAGGCAAGACTGCTTACAGATAATTCCTGCTGCAAATTTACAAGGATATAACCAACCGTTTCAATTATTTTGGCTGGGGCATGCCGATCCTCATGTTTACGGTGTAACTGGGGTTGGAGCAAACGTCCCATCAACTGGAGCAGTATGCCCTGGGTTTCAAGGTAACTGGATAAACCCTGCATATTGTTCAACTCCTGATATTCTTTGTAGAAAATATTTTTCTCATAAATTTTTGGGTCATCAGACCGATTAATGCCACGGCCGGGGTTTATCTCAAGCAGTCGCTTAAAAAGGTCAATGTCCATCTGTGTAGCCTTAATTTTTGAAACATTGCGGTTTCTCGCAAATAGAGAAGTCCCGTCTACAGATTCTTCAAAAAACTGCACAAAATACTGGCTTAAATATCCATTACAATGTAGATTACAAAGCGTAAAGCTGGGAATAATATATAAATATCCAGGCTCAAGCTTTAAAGACCCCGATTGATCTGATACCTCACCACTTCCATCGTCTATATAGTAAATCCGGAAATAAGGACTGATCACATTTAGGTAATTCCATTTTGCCGTTAATTTCACATAATCTACATTGAGTAGTGAAAAGGTATTTTGCAGTACTCTTTTAATCATTTTCTAAATGTCGGATTTTTACAATAAAAAGTCTAATTTATTCAAAATTAGATCGGATAACATGTTTAATTTTGATCATAACCAATTATAAAACCGTATGGGAAGGCAGGTTCTTGCAACTGACTACACTTTTGGTCGTTGCTACTGAATATTCCGCCCCGGTTCTTAACTCATTACATATAGAAACTGGAATAGTAGCGTTTAAATTATCACACAAATGAAAAAAAGAATATTCGTAAGCATTATTGCAATTTCCACGTTGTTAAATGCACAAGCGCAGCAAAACACAGCTAATCATGAGCAGGGTAAATTCAGCCCCACCGATGAATCCTTAAAACAGTATAAATATCCCGATTGGTTCCGTGATGCCAAATTTGGTATCTGGTCGCATTGGGGCCACAGGCGGTTCCAAGACAAGGCGATTGGTACGCCCGGAATATGTATATCCAGGGCAGTGACCAAAACAAATATCATGTAGCACATTACGGAACGCCTTCTAAGTTTGGTTATAAAGATATCATCCCGTTATGGAAGGCAGAAAAATGGAACCCTGAGCAATTGATGGCCCTTTATAAAAAAGCTGGTGCAAAGTATTTTGTGAGTATGGGTTCACATCACGATATGTTCTTTTTGTGGAATTCTAAAATCCACAGGTGGAATTCAGTAAACATGGGCCCCCATAAAGATGTGGTAGGATTGTGGCAAAAGGCAGCTAAAAAAGAAGGCCTTCGTTTTGGCGTTTCGGAACACCTTGCAGCCAGTTTCAACTGGTTTCAACCCAGCCATGGGGCAGATAAAACCGGCGAATTTGCAGGTATCCCTTACGATGGGCATGATCCTCAATATTCAGACCTATATCATTTGCCTGCTGATTCGAGCAACATTAAAGAATGGATTACCAACAATCCGGGCTGGCAAAAAAAATGGCTGGAAAATGTAACGGAACTCATTGATAATTATCATCCTGATTTACTTTATTCTGATAGTAAACTTCCTTTTGAAGAAATTGGCCGCACTATGGTCGCACATTACTATAATCAGGATATGGCTAAAAATAAAGGTAAGCTCGAAGCCGTTTATACCCCTAAAGAGCCATCAGAAGGTAAATGGGCACAGGATGTTGAGCGAGGGGTGCTTGATTCGATCAGCCCTTTCCCGTGGCAAACCGATACCTCAATAGGCGATTGGTATTACAGAACCGGACAGAGATACAAAAGTGCAAATGAAATTGCACAGCTTTTAGTAGATATTGTGAGCAAAAACGGCAATTTATTAATTAATGTTGTACAAGCTCCTGAAGGTGATCTGGAGCCTGATGTGGTTAAAATTGTAACAGAAATAGGCGAATGGACCAAGATTTATGGAGAAGGAATTTATGCAACCAGGCCTTGGAAAGTATATGGAGAAGGTCCTTCTACCATTAAGTCGAACCAGACGAAAGGCCATTTTGGTGGCTTAACCGATACACGGGAATACCAATCTTCAGATATCCGATACACCACCAAAGGGAAAGACCTGTTTGCATTTTGTTTAAATGTTCCACAAGCGGATATAAAAATGGAATTATTGGGAAAAAATTCTAAATATCTCGATAAACCGATTAGCTCCGTTACCCTCTTGGGCACTAAAGAAAAGCTAAACTGGACGCAAACTGATGGTTCACTGGTGATCAAAAAGCCAAAAAATTACCCTACCTGGTTGGTAACAGGATTTAAAATAGAATTTAAAAAATAATAGCATAATATTTAATCCTCTTTGATGGAAACTAAGCGCTCCACACTGGCGGTAATATTGATTACCTCACTGTTCTTTTTATGGGGATTTGCCCATAACCTTGATCCAATATTGATTCCGCATTTAAAACGGTCATTTACCCTTACTACTGTGCAGGCAACACTTGTAGATTCGGCTGTTTTTATTGCTTATTTCATTATGGCCCTGCCTGCAGGTATCATCATGAAAAAATATGGCTATAAAAGCGGAATCATTATCGGCCTTTTGATATTTTCGGTCGGGTGTTATCTATTTTTACCTGCCGCTCAGGTACAGTCTTACAATTTTTTTCTGGCTGCACTTTTTATTATTGCATGTGGACTAACCATTCTGGAAACGGCGGCGAACCCCTATATTACACTAGTTGGAAAACCAGAAACCTCTACTTTCAGATTAAACCTTGCTCAGTCTTTTAATGGTCTTGCAGCTTCACTGGCACCCATCATTGGAGGTAAATTGATATTGGTAGAGGGCGTGTCTGATGGTGCACTTGCAAAGATGGATCTGGCCGCAAGAAAATCGGTACTGGCATCAGAAGCAGCTTCCGTACAGGGACCCTATTTTGTACTCGGAAGCATATTAGTCATACTGGCTGTTATATTCTATTTTATCAAATTGCCAGATATCCGAACAAATAATGAAGGGCGCACTAAACGAAGTTTTTGGGGTGTTTTCAAGCATAAACAATTGTCGTGGGCAATAGCCGCACAGTTTTTTTACGTCGGGGCGCAAGTATCTGTATTTAGTCTGTTTATTCTTTATGCAACCAAATCGGCAGGTATTACCGAAAAAGAGGCAACATATTATTTAGGTGTATGCGGTTTTGCGTTTCTGATAGGGCGTTTTTTTACCACTTTTCTAATGCGCTTTTTTAAGGCCCACCATTTACTGGTTACCTATGCTTTTATCAGCATACTACTCTGCTTTGTTGCCATAATGGCTTCTGGCATCACAACGGTGTATGCTGTTATTGGCATCTGCTTTTTTATGTCAGTTATGTTTCCCACTATCTTCTCTTTGGGTATAAAAGATCTTAAAGAGGATACGGAACTGGGCAGTAGTTTAATTATCATGTCAATTGTGGGCGGTGCAATACTCCCGCGCTTTTTTGGATATTTAAGCGATGGAACAGGCAATATCCAAAATGGATATTATATACCGCTTGCTTGTTTTGCTGTGATTATGCTATTTGGTTTAAAAGGGCAAAAAATTACAAGAAACGATATAATTAATCAACCTAACGAAATTTTATAATTACAAATGAAAAGATACTGTTTGGCCCTTGATCTAGTTGATGATGAGAAACTTATCGCAGAATATGAAGCTTACCATGTTAATGGATGGCCTGAAATTAAGCGTAGCATAACCGATTCGGGCATACTAGACATGGAAATCTACCGCATTTCCAACCGCTTGTTTATGGTGATGGAAACATGCGACGATTTCAGTTTCGAAAAAAAGGCGCTTATGGATGCTTCCAATCCGCGGGTAGAGGAGTGGGAAACGCTGATGTGGAAATACCAGCAGGCACTGCCCTTTGCAAAACCAGGAGAAAAGTGGGTGTTAATGAAAAATATATTCCAGTTAAATGGTTAACGATAATAAAAACCAACAGCCAACCCAAAGCCTGCCTCCGGTTATCTTCGGAACCAGTAGTTTGGGGAATCTTTATCAGGCGGTAGACTATAGTGTTAAACTAGAGGTTGTAAAGGCATGTGTGGCCTCATCAAAACCCGTTGTATTTTTTGATTCTGCCGGAAAATACGGGGCAGGCCTCGCGCTAGAGTCGCTGGCGAAATGTTTAGCAGATTTAAAGGTAGATCCTCAGCAAGTCGTGATCAGTAATAAACTGGGCTGGTACAGAACACCGCTTTTAACCCCCGAACCTACATTTGAAGCAGGTATTTGGAAGGATATTGAACATGATGCTGTGCAGATGATTAGCTACGATGGGATATTAAAGTGTTTTGAACAAGGTAACAAACTGCTGGGCAATTATCAGGCGCAAATGGTTTCGGTGCATGATCCAGACGAATACCTTTCTGCAAGCGATAGCCAGGAAGATTATAAAGAACGTTATCAGCAAATTCTTGATGCCTACATGGCATTGAACGAATTAAAATCTGCTGGTTTAGTCTCATCCATTGGGGTAGGCGCAAAAGATTGGAAAATTATCCAGGCAATAACGGAAGATGTTGAGCTTGATTGGGTGATGATTGCGAATAGTTTGACTATCAAATCGCATCCTGCAGAACTGATTGCATTTATAAAGAAACTTAACCAAAAAAATATTAAAGTAATTAACTCGGCCATATTTAACGGCGGGTTTTTAACAGGCGGAGATTTTTACAATTACCAGCCGGTTGAAGCAGGCAGTTTAACCGGGAAAGCGCTTTTGGATTGGAGGGATAAATTTTTCCAGATCTGTGATCAGTTTAATGTACTCCCGGCAGAGGCCTGTTTCAGTTTTTCTGCAAATTTTTCCGGTGTAAAAAGTATCGCATTAAATACTACACGGCCAGAGAAAGTGGCTATTAATGCTGCACTGGCCCAAAAAGAAATTCCTGCTGGGTTTTGGCAGGAAATGCAAGCGCAAGGATTGATTGAATTATTAAAATAACTATGAAAGCATTAGTATGTAATACGCCAGGAGAATTTGGCTATATCAATAAGGAAATACCTTTTGTTGAAGAAGGCATGGTGTTACTCAGGATGAAAAGACTGGGGATTTGTGGTACCGATTATCATGCATTTGAAGGAACACAGCCATTTTTTGAATACCCAAGAATCCTTGGTCACGAAATTGCGGCTGAAGTAGTAAATGCCGGTACAAGCTCAGACTTTAAACCTGGAGATCTGGTTACTGTTAGTCCATATTTTTCTTGCGGAACCTGCATTGCATGCCGCAGTGGCAGAACCAATTGTTGCGTAAACATAAAGGTTTTCGGTGTTCATATTGATGGGGCCATGCAGGAGTACATCACTGTTCCGGCATCAGCAATTGTTAGTGGGGAAGGATTAACTGTAGATGAACTGGCATTGGTAGAACCATTGGCCATTGGCGCGCATGGCGTTAGCCTGGCACAGCTGAATAAAGGAGATACCGTGGTTATACTTGGAGCGGGGCCAATTGGCCTTGGCACTATCGCTTTTGCTAAAATAAGCGGTGCTAAGGTTATTGTTATAGATGTTAATGATAACAGATTGTCTTTTTGCCGTGAACGTTTTGGTATTGCACATACCATAAACCCATTAAAAGAAGACCCATTGGAGCAACTATCGCTTATTACCAATGGTGAGTTTGCAAAAGTGGTGATTGATTGCACAGGAAACTTAACAGCCATTAACAACGCCTTTAGGTTTTTGGCACATACAGGTAAATTTATCATGATAGGTCTTCAGAAAGGGACTATTGAGGTGGTACATCCGGAGTTTCACAAGCGTGAAGCGGTACTGATGAGCAGTAGAAATGCCCTGCCGCATGATTTTGCTTATGTGATTGATTGCATCAGAAAGGGGCTGATTAAACCTTTGGATTTTGTTACCCATACTGTCTCATTTATGCAGGTAAAAGAACAGTTTAATCAGTTGCTCACTGCAAATGAGTCCCTGATAAAAGCATTAATCCTTTTCGACGAATAAAACACAAATAAATCTAGTCCTGAACGTGGGCTTTAAGCATCTCATAAAAATGAATAAAATGAAAGGCATTGTAATTACAATTGTCACACTGATTTTGGTTAGTAATTTTCTGTATGCTCAGGAATATAAAATACAATCGCCAAACAAAAAGATCGAATTGTCTTTGGCTTCAAAAACTGATGATGCTTCAAAGAAGTGGTATCTTAAGGTAGACTACCTCCAGGGAGATGCTTATCAGAATGTGATTCCATCTATTGAATTAGGGCTTAAGGCCGGGGCGGTTGATTTTGCTTCCAGCATTAAATTCGACCGGGCAGATAAAGCGAAATTAATTAAAGAAACATATACTGCGGTACACGGTAAACGTAAATATTGTGCTAACGACGCAACAGAACGCAGTTTCTATTTTAAAGGCAAACAGGGAAAAGGACTCAGTATTACCTTGAGGGCATATAATGATGGGATAGCTTTCCGTTATGGCCTGACCGGAAAAAATGGTGAAATTATAGAATTGACCGATGAGCTAACCAGCTATAAAATGCCGGTAAGTGCTGAAAGATGGTTGCAGCCTTTTAAAACGAGTTACGAGAGCTATTATCCGGTTCAAAGCGGTTCTGTAGCAAAAGGAGAGTGGGGGTATCCTGCATTATTTAAAAAATCACTTGGAAAGGCTGATTGCTGGATGCTAATAACCGAAGCCGATGTGAATGGTTCATATTGCGCTACCAAACTTGGTAATAAGAACGATCAGGACAATTATAAATTGTTATTTCCTGCAGCTTCTGATGGAAATAAGGTGGGTAAGGTAAATCCAACAGTAAGTCTTCCATTCACATCCCCATGGAGAACGGTTATAATCGGAGAACTGGGGCAGCTGGTCGAATCTACGCTGGTTGACGATGTTAGTACTCCTACTAAGATAAAGGATGTATCATGGGTACAACCAGGGGCAAGTTCGTGGATTTACTGGGCATATAACCATGGTACGAAAGATTTTAAAAAGGTGTGCGATTATATCGATCTGGCCGCCCGGATGAACTGGCCTTACACGCTCTTCGACTGGGAATGGGATGCTATGGGCAATGGTGGAAAATTGGAGGATGCCGTGCGTTACGCCAACAGCAAAGGCATAAAACCCATGATGTGGTATAACTCTGGTGGTCCGCATAACGGAATATCAGCTACGCCACGTGATAGAATGTTGACCCATGAGAACAGGATGAAGGAGTTTCGCTGGTTAAATGAACTTGGCGTATATGGGATTAAAGTAGATTTTTTTGAGAGTGACAAACAAGATATGATGAAATATTATATCGATATCCTGGAAGATGCAGCAAAATTTAAATTGATGGTAAACTTTCATGGCGCAACTATTCCCAGAGGCTGGAGCAGAACCTACCCGAATTTAATGAGTATGGAGGCCGTACTCGGTGCAGAGTGGTATAATAACGGGGCCGAGCTAACAGGAAAAGCCGCTGAGCACAATGCAACCCTGCCTTTTACGCGTAACATCATTGGCCCGATGGATTATACCCCGGTAACCTTTACCAATTCGCAACATCCTCATATCACAACTTTTGCACATGAGCTCGCCCTGTCTGTGATATTTGAATCTGGTATCCAGCACATGGCCGACAGGCCAGAGGGATTTGATAACCTTCCTGATGCGCCTAAGGCATTTTTACGAGAAGTACCGGTGGCCTGGGATGATAGCCGGTTTATATCAGGATATCCCGGGAAAAACATGATTATGGCCAGGCGTAAGGGAAATGACTGGTATCTGGCTGGCATAAATGGCCTGAATAAACAAGAAGAATTTCAGATTCCGCTCGAATTTTTGAAGACGGGAAAGCGATACAAAGCAGTGCTGATTGCAGATGGCGACTACGATTCGGCATTTAACACCACTTACCTTAGCCTAGCTAAAGAAGACCATATTAAGCTGAAGTGGCTTCCGAGAGGCGGCTTTACCTGTGTGCTTAAGGAAATACAATAAATTTAAAGAGCAGGGCTAAATTTCATCTATCTATTTAGTAGCCTGCTCTTACCTTTTGATTTTGCTCACATTTGAGTGGCGGATTAATCCAGATGATTTAACCTAAATACATGAGGCATTGATCCTGGTAGCATTCAATTGATCACATGATAGTACTTGTGCCACTAATTTTTTGAGGAAACTGTTGTTGCTGCCTTGCTGTCAATTTTCAATCATTTCCTTGCTTTATCCAGGTATTTGTAAACCGTATTTTCAATTGGGTAGCTGTTCCTCCTTTATCTTTAGATGGAAATTCAGTTTCCGAAATATGCTGCTTTCTTTGAGTATACCCCAAAACAAGCCTTTGGGTAACCATTTTTCCATTTGCATTGTTTACCACATATGTTGGCATCTAATATCTTTTTTAAGCGCTATTGTCTCTTTTTCTCCAGCAGTAAAGTCTAGTGTTTTTCCAGTCTCTTATTTTTTATCCGCCTCACTTACGGCGTTGTGTTTAACCGTAAATGCGGTTATCGCAACAAGAACAATCGGCAATAGGTATATGTTTTTTCCATAAGTTTAAAGATGATGCCGCTTCACAAGCAATTTTATGATTCAGATCATCAATAATTTTTTAAAACAAAGATTTTATCTTATTATTTCTAAATATCAACCAATATTTATGTGTTTGTCTATACCCCACAAAGTGATTTTTTTTTGTTTTGTAATGTTTTGGTTATTAGAGTCTTGTGTATTTTTTTTCGTGATTTTAAGTTTAATAATTTGCCGTCTGAAGCAATATAGTTAACAAAATTTCTCTTCTCTTTATCATTTGAAGCATCCCCAGGTTTCATCTGAAACTATATTTGATATTCATAAAGCCAGTAATTAATGGTATACCACGGACTTATTAATGTAATAAAATAAGTGTATGGTAGCTAATAAGTAAATATCATTTTACCGGTCAAACAAACCAAAATAAACCAAATATGAACCAAACAATTTTTATCAGAAAATTGCCAGCTTTTATGCTCTTGGTAATTTTCTTAATGCTCCTGCATTTAAAAGGTTATGCCCAGGATCGATTAATTACCGGAAAGGTAGTGGCTAACGAAGATTCCTCTCCTTTATCGGGAGCAACTGTACTACTAAAAGGAAAGAATAAATCAACAGTTACAAATGAGCAAGGACTATTTTCCATACTTGCAAAAAAAGGAGATGTTCTCATTTTTAGAGTAGTCGGCTTTAAACAGCAGGAGCTAACGGTAGGTGATGTCAATATCATGAATGTGACCCTAAAGGGTGAACGTACCAATTTGGATGACGTTGTTGTTATCGGTTATGCTAAGATAGCAAGAAAAGATGCGACGGGTTCAATAGGTTCAATATCTGGAGATGAGTTACGTCAAACACAGCCAACTACTTTTGATCAGGCCCTGCAAGGTAAAGTTGCCGGGGTTGTGGTTCAACAGGTATCGGGTCAGCCTGGTGGTGGTGTATCTATCCAGATCAGGGGCGTGTCGTCAATAAGCGGTTCTAATTCACCATTGTTCGTTATAGACGGTGTTATTATCCCGCCCGTAAACGATCCTGGTAATGGGTCGAATCCTTTAAATGCCATCAACCCTGCCGAAATAGAATCAATAGATGTATTAAAAGATGCTTCGGCTACTGCTATTTACGGTTCGCAGGCAACCAATGGCGTGGTGGTAATTACCACGAAAAGAGGTAAGGTAGGGGCACCAAGCATAAGTTATGATGTTTATGGAGGTTACCAGGAAATACCTGGGCGATTACCTACAATAGACTTGCAACAGCTTGCAACATTTATTAACGCCAGGGCTGCAGTTTGGGGTTTCGACGCAAGACCAGAATTTGCCAATCCACAATATTTAGGTAAAGGTACCGACTGGCAAAAGGAATTGTTCCGTAGAGCACCGATGCAGAATCATACTATTACTCTAAAAGGAGGTGATACAAGAACGCAATATTTACTGTCAACCTCTTATTTCGACCAGGAAGGTATAGCCCTTGGATCTGATTTTAAAAGGTATTCGGTAAGGTTGAATTTGGATAATAAAACTACAAACTGGCTAAAAATAGGAACCAGTCTTCAATTGGCCCACGTAGATGAAAACGTAGCGGCAACGGGTAGCAGTGTAATTCTTACCGCGCTAAACAATACACCTGATATACCGGTAACCAACTCTGATGGTACCTGGGGTGCGGTTACAAACAACAGTGGCTGGGTACAGCCTTCAGCGAATCCGGTTGCACTGGCTACCATTATTAAAAACCTGAGAAAGCGAAATCAGATTTTTGGAAATGTGTATGCCGAAATACAAATAGCTAAAGGATTATCATTGAGAAATGAGCTATCGGGTAATTTTGATTTTACCACCGAAGATTATTTCTCTCCGAGTTATACTTTTGGTAAAGGTACGCCAAGTCAGAATAGTGGTTCTACATCAGCCGGCCAAAATTTCTATACCGTAATACGTAATTTTCTGAATTACAACCATACTTTCGGAAAAATCAGATTGGATGCCTTGGCTGGGCATGAGTCGCAGGAAAGCACATTTCATAATGTTAGTGCCGGCCGTATCAATTTCCCTTCAAACAATGTACAGGCCATTAATGCCGGCGATCCAACCACAGCTACTAACGGAGGCGATAATTCATTATCAAACCCGAAAGGTGGTAGTGCGCAGGAATCATACTTCGGCCGTATCAATCTTTCATGGGATGATAAATACCTGTTAACCGGTAATATACGGAGAGATGGTTCTTCTAATTTCCCTGCTTACAACCGTTGGGTAACTACCTATTCGGGTGGATTTGCCTGGAAAATTAAAAATGAGAAATTTTTGAAAGATGTTGAAAGTATTAACGACCTGAAACTGAGGTTAGGATATGGACTGACCAACAACCAGGGTATACAGGGAAATACTTTTATCACTCAGCTTACCTCAGTGCCCAATGGCCTGTCGGGTACGGCACAATTCCAGAGCAATTTGGCCAACCCGAATGTAACCTGGGAAAAAACAGATTATTACAGTGCAGGAATCGACGCTTCATTTTTTAATGGCAGGTTAAGTTTTGTACTGGATGTTTATAACCGCCAAACTGACGGACTTTTATTAAAGGTGCCACTTCCTTTATATAGTGGAACTTCGGCAGGTTATTCGCCTGGAAGTATGGCGGCTCCTTATGTGAATGTTGGTAAGGTGAGCAATAAAGGAGTCGATTTCCAGATCAGTTCTACCAACATCAGTACTGAAAAATTCAATTGGAAAACTAATTTTACCATCTCCAGAAATGTCAATAAAATAATCTACTTAGGCTCTGGTGGTGATCAGGCCAACTTAAGTACATCATTTAATAACGATATCATTCAAACAACAGTGGTAGGTCAGCCTATAGGCCAGTTTTATGGTTATCTGTTTGATGGGGTTTTTGCAACGCCACACGATCTTCAAACTCATGCCAGGCCAGTTAACTCAACCGGTAATCCTTATCCGGTATCTGCAGCGGGCGGAGGAATCTGGTATGGCGACCGTATGTTTAAAGATTTGAACGGCGACGGTATTATAGACGCTAAAGACAAAACTTTTCTGGGCTCTCCATTGCCAAAATTCCAGTTTGGTTTCAATAATACATTTACCTACAAAAATTTTGATCTGAATGTTTTCTTCAGCGGAAGCTATGGCAACAAAATATTCAATCAGTTAAAGGTATCTCAAACCGATCCGCAAAACAATTCAAGCTATTTTTCGGCAATATTAGATTATTCGAGACTGGCTTTAGTAGATCCAAACGGCTCTGCAACAGATGTTAATAACGTGTATGTTACCAACCCGAACACCACTATTGTAAGTTTGAGAAACGATAACACCAATGGTAATAACCGTCCAAACAGTTTGTTCATTGAGGATGGTTCATTCATAAAATGTAAAAACATTACATTGGGTTACCGCTTGTCTGAAAAACTCTTGTCAAAAATACACATCCGTTCGGTGCGGGTATACGGTACAGTGACCAATGCATTTATCATTACGAAATATTCGGGTATGGATCCTGAAATAGGTTCGTGGAATCCCCTTGCGGCAGGATGGGATAATGGTTATTATGCTCAGCCAAGAGTGTTCACTCTGGGAGCTAATATAACCTTAAATTAATAAAACGATTACCGATTTAAAAATAGGTTCATGAAATCAATTAACAAAACGATTATAACCATCCTGTTATTTGCAGTAGCAATTGCAGGGTGTAAAAAGAGTTTCTTAGACCGTCCGTCTAACTCGCAGATCAGTTCTAATAACTTTTATAAATCAACTTCCGACTTACGGCTTGCCACTGCGAGCTTATATGCTGGTGCGCAATGGTCGAGATGGAACAGAAGTGGGATGTTGCCGTTTGGCGATGTGCTGGCAGGTACCGGTAGTTTTGCATATAGCCAGGATTTGGTTCAGCTTTTTACGCGTACCATTACTGCTCAGAACAGTTACGTTTCAGAAGCCTGGATTAGTTTATACAATGTTATAGGACAATCCAATACGGTTATTAATGCCATAAAGGAGCAGGCTGATGCGTCAATCCCACAAGCGGATAAAAATGCGGCTATAGCCGAGGCAAAATTTATCCGTGCCATGGCTTATTATTATTTGGCTATTTATTACGGTGCTGTGCCTATTATTGAAGATAATAGGAAATTGATCGACAACCCACTGCTTAACCGCAATATTATGTCGGATGTTTACAAATTTGCAACTAACGACCTGACTTATGCGGCACAATACCTGCCTAAAACAGATCAAAAAGGCAGGCTAACAACCTGGTCGGCACAGGGTATGCTGGGTAAAGTATATCTGACGATGGCAGGTGTAGGCAAAAGTGGTGGTGTACGCAACCAATCTTTGTTAGACAGTGCTAAAAAATATGCAGGCAATGTATGTAAAAACAGTGGATTGACATTATTTCCAAGCTACTATGATCTGTTTAAGGCGCAAAATAACGATAGTCCGGAATCACTGTTTGCGCTTCAATGGACTGCAGGGGTTGGCTATGCTACGGGTAACGATTTGCAAACATGGTATGCACCAACCGGCGAAGTACTTCCTCAAAAAACAGGTGGATGGCAATCTTTAGCGCCAACTTACGATTTATACCGGATGTATTCGCCTAAAGATACGGTGAGACGAAAAGCGACCATTATGCTTAACGGAGATTTTTATCCTGAATTGAATCAAGCCGCTGGTGGCTATAAGGCCACTGGTACAGGCATGAAAAAACATATTATTGGTAACGAAAAAGACAACAACGCACCAACTATGGGATCATGGTCTTCTATAGAGCACAACTCGCTACTGAGGTTGGCCGATGTGTACCTGGTTTATGCCGAAGCTATTTTGGGTAATAATACCAGCACAAGTGATGCAGATGCGTTATTGTATTTTAATAAAGTGCGTACAAGGGCCGGTGTAGATCCGGTAACTTCGATAACCCCAAATATGCTGCGGATTGAACGGAGAGTTGAGCTGGCTTACGAGGGCCAATATTGGATAGACCTTGTGAGGTTTTCTTATTATGATCCAACCAATGCGGTGAAATGGCTTAATGATCAGGATGCTACTCACGGACGGATTGGGTTTACGTATGATCCTGTAACGAAAATAGCGACAAGGGATACTACTGCACTACCGTCTACACTTCCGGCCACTATAAGTTCATTTACGTTGCCAATCCCGGCATCAGAGATGACCAGTTCGCCGAAACTTGCAGAGCCACCCGTACCATATTATTAATTAGAACATTAAAAATAAATATTATGAAAAAGATAATATACCAAATCTTTTCTTTGTTGGCGCTTTGTCTTATAGTTACGGCTTTACTGCCGGCCTGTAAAAAAGATGCAAAAGACAAAGGAGCTCCTGTTATTACGAATATCAGGAGCTACGTAGCCTCACCTAATGATACGGTTTTGAAGAGCGCAGTGGCAAATGGCCAATACGTGGTTATAACCGGCGAAAATCTCAGGTACGCTACCCGGATAAGCTTTAACGGGGTTGATGCCACCTTTAATACTGCGCTATTTGCATCTAACAGTGCAGTGGTGCAGATACCTGCCATGGAATATTCAAAACTTGATACGACTAAACTCTATACGGTAGATTATGTAACAACAAGTGGTTCTACCACATTTTCGTTTAAACTGGGGCCTGCAGCACCTAAAGTTACAGGCGTATCTAACTTGTATGCTAATCCGGGCGATTCAGTATATGTTTTTGGTACAGACTTCTTTTTTGTGAAGCGCTTTTCGTATAGGGGCACAACTATTCAATCGTTTAAATTGAATCCTCTCGGAACTTCCATTGGTTTTATTATGCCGGCTACAACAAGCAATGATATCATATCTGTAAGCACTAAAAGTGGCGACGTAAATTTCAAAATAGTGGCAACACCAATTATCGCCAGTGTTTCGAATGAAAATGCCAACCCGGGCGATTCGGTATATGTTTATGGTACTTATCTAAAAAATATCCAAACGCTAAACTATGCCGGTACTGCAATTACTTCTTTTAAATCAGCTGCTAACGGAAGTTCGGTAGGATTTATTTTACCTACGCTTACGCATAGTGGACCGGTATCCATTACCACCTCGTTTGGTTCAACCAGTACCATATACAATGTAAACGATACAGAAACCGGCTCTATTTCAAATTGGGACAGTAATTTCAACTGGCAATATTGGGGAGCCGGAAAACAGACTCAGGGAGACTCACATTTCGCTGGAAATTCAAGTACCTATATGGCTATGGATATTAGCGGGCTATCTCAGGGTGATGGCATGCCATGGACAACCAATATACCAATGAACGGCGCACAATGGGTGCCGGCAGCGAATATTGCCGATTCGGTTAGTCACTGGGCATTTAAGTTTGAAACCAATATCCCACGAGCATGGAATGGCACTACAGTGAATATTGTAACCGGAGTGGGTGGCTTTATAGCCCGGTGGGAGCCATGGCAAAAAACGGCTACTACCACCGCGCCTTATACCACTAAGGGTTGGGTAACGGTAACTATTCCGTTAACATCATTCCGTAAATCAGATCCAACGCTTGGTGAGGGTAAAGGCGATTCCATCGCTAAAATCGCCGATTTAACAGGACCATCAGGAAATACCTCATGCATCTTGTATGTACATAACTATGGAACTGCTGCAGGGAGTTTTTACGGGGCCTTCGATAATTTGAGGGTGGTAAGGATTAAGTAAATTAATGAAGCTGTATCATAAGTATGAATTGTCATCCTTGAACTTCCCGAAGTTTCGGGACAAGTAATCGAAGGGCCTCTTTTAAATATCTTAAGGCATTTCGACAGGCTCAATGTGACAGATATGGTGGGAAACTACAACTTATGATACAGCCTCTTGTAAGCAATAATGGTGTACTTGTTTAAACATAACATATGACAATAATAAAGACGCAGAATATATATAAGGTTTTGGGAATATTTCTCGGGATTTTACTGGCAACATCCTGTAAGAAATCGCAAACAGAATCTGCACAATTAACACTTTCTAATATAACACAGGCGATCTCAGAAGAAGGCGGTACGGTGGGGTTGAGCTTTACAAGTGACGCCGATTGGAGTGCTACAAAAGAAGGTGCTGAATGGTTAAGCTTAAGTCAAACTTCGGGCGGTAGCGGAGCAGGTACCATTAATTTAACCGCTTCATCAAACTCAACAGGGGCTAGCCGTTCAGTAGTGCTAATCATAAATTCAACCAATGGACAAAGAAGACGGATTACAGTAACACAAAATGCCAAAATTTATCCATCATATAATATATCCCCTAAAGCGGCAGATGCAGCTGGTATGAATAGTACAGCGATGGAATTGTGTAATAAAATGACTATGGGATGGAATATTTATAACACTTTGGATGCGCCAGGATGGGAAACCGGGTGGGGACAGCCGCCGGTTACCCAGCAACTGATTGATTTGGTAAAATCAACCGGCATGAATGCAATAAGGATTCCTGTTACTTGGAGTAATCACATCATAAATAAACAGACTCAGGAAATAGACCCGCTTTGGCTCGCCCGGGTAAAAGAAGTAGTTCAATATTGTTTTAATGCTAAGATGTATGTGATACTTAATACCCATCACGATGGTTATATAGATTGCAAAGTTACAGGTGCTAAACAGGATACTGTTAATGCCAAGCATAAGGCGATCTGGCAGCAAATAGCCACAACTATGCGCGATTTTGACGAGCATTTGATATTTGCCAGCGCAAATGAGCCTGAAGCAACAACTGACCAGGAAACCGCTACTTTAATGCGTTATCATCAGTCATTTATTAATGCAGTACGTTCTACCGGTGGTAAAAATGCCTATCGTGCATTAGTGCTTCAGGCGCCTAATACATCACTTACGTTGATGAACGAACAACTTAACCCGGCTAATGTATATAAAAGAGCAACATTGCCTAGCGATGCTGTTCCTCAAAAAATGATATTGGAATTCCACTATTACAGTCCGCCAAATTTTTGCATTATATCTGAGGATGCAAGTTGGGGAAAAGCATGGTATTTCTGGGGATCCGGTTTTCATACTAAAAATCCGCTCTTCCTGGATCGTAACTCTTCGCCTGCATCAGAAGAAGCTTCTGTTGACGCTGCAATGCGCTCTGTGAAAACAAATTTTACGGATAGGGGTATCCCAGTTATTATGGGCGAATATGATGTATCGTACCACGCTGATAAATTAAAAGGATACCCGGCTGATTCATTATTGGCATTAAAATCGGGTTGGCATTTTTATGCTTATGTTACAAAACAAGCCAAAGTGAATGGTATAGTGCCATTTTTATGGGCCAGCGGTATCTTCCAACGTCCATTTAAAAATGGTGTAGCCGCACCAGCTTATATAGGAGATCAGGTAGCATTAGATTCGCTGAAAAAGGGCGCAGGATTTTAGTAGAAACGTGATAAATTACCTCTCAACTACCCAGGTTCGGTTTTATCGTGCAAAGAAGCGAAAGCTTAAGTGCGATAAAAACTGCACTTGGTTTATATCTCGAACCTATTGACACGATCCTATCGTGCCACCGCAATTTTTTGTTGATGTGCCGATCCTATAATTTAAAAACAATAAAAGACAGACCTATGAATCATTTAAAAAAAATAAATATTAAAGGACCTCAGCCCATTTTAGTATTTATGATTTTATTTAACTTTTTTACTGCATCCTGCAAAAAGAAGGAAAACGTTGAACCACAGCTCAGCATTTCTTCATCCGAAATTGCTTTTCAGCCAGAAGGCAGTGTCTCAAACGTAACAGTTGCCAGCAATGGTAAATGGAGCACTAAAAATCCTGCCGACTCCTGGTTACAGTTAAACCAGGTGGCTGGAAATGAAGGAAATACAGAACTGAAATTAACTGCGGTACCTAATACCACTGGTTCTTCCCGTTCCGTTATACTGACGGTTACTTCAGACAATGGCCAGGCCAGAAGGCTTACACTCTCGCAGGCCAGCGTTTTGTATCCTTCGTACAACACATCGCCTAAAGCGCCAGACCAAACAGGCATGAGCAGTAATGCTGTGCAATTGGCAGCTAAAATGAAATTGGGATGGAATATCGGCAATACAATGGAATCACCCGGAGGTGAAAGCGGTTGGGGTAACCCACAGATTACTGAATCGTATGTTAAATTTTTAAAGCAGACTGGTTTTAATGCGGTAAGGCTTCCATGTTCGTGGGATTGGTATCACTTAAGCGATCGGTCAAAGGCTACAATAGATCCTGCCTGGCTTAACCGCGTTAAGGAAGTGGTTAAATACTGTGTTGATAATGATATGTATGTATTGCTTAACATCCACTGGGATGGTGGCTGGTTGGATCATAACATCAATGCGGCTAAAAAAGACTCGGTTAATGCCAAACAGAAAGCATATTGGGAGCAGATTGCCACCACGATGAGAGATTTTGATGAGCATTTAATGTTTGCAAGCGCAAACGAGCCGCCTGCTGAGAATGCTGAACAGATGGCGATACTCAACAGTTATCACCAAACCTTTATCAATGCAGTTCGTTCTACCGGTGGCAGAAACAGTTATCGTGTGCTGGTTGTTCAGGGGCCTGGTACCGACATAGATAAAACCAACAATTTAATGAATAGTCTGCCTACCGATCAGGTTCCTAATCGCTTAATGGTAGAAGTGCATAATTATACGCCTTCACAATTCACAATTCTGGATAGTGACGCAAGCTGGGGTAAAATGTTTTATTACTGGGGAACAGGTCATCATTCTACTATTCAGCCCGACCGTAACGCCACCTGGGGCGAAGAGAGCGAACATATCCGGATATTCGGTCTGATGAAATCTAAATTCATTGATAAAGGAATTCCGGTAATATTGGGCGAGTACGGTGCTTATAAAAGGGGAGGCAGCAGAAACGTTCCTTTAGACCTGGCTGCACATAATGCTTCGGTAGATTATTGGAATAACTATGTAACCAAACAAGCTATTCAGTTTGGCCTTAAGCCTTTCTTTTGGGATACCGGTGGTGCATTAGACCGCAGAAACAATACAGTGCTCGATCAAGGTACCATAAATGCCCTTGTAACAGCAGGTAAATAGTAATGTTATACTGTAAATGTAAGGCCCAAATAAAAGATCCAGTGCCTGATCAATCGCAGTTTAATAAAGAAAATAAATTTTCTGAAGATACGGAAGCTCAACTACTGATGAAAATCAGGACGTAGAGCTTCCGCCTTTACGCAAATAACAATACACACAAACACACAAATGCAAAAAAATCTTTGGTTATTAGTCTTATTACTTTTTTCATTTTCGGGTAGATTAATCGCCCAGAATTCTAAAAAAAACAAGCCAATTATTCAGGAACGGATAATAAATGCCGATTTCAGCCAGGCTGCCGGCAAATTGAACACCATGTTTAATGAGTGCGTGGGAGCAGGGCGCGCAAATGAAGGCCTTCGGGCCGATTGGCAGCAACAGCTTGCCTATGTAAAAAAAGAGTGCGGTTTTAGATACATCCGCATGCACGGGCTGTTAACAGACGATATGGCGGTATACACCGAAGATAATAAGGGTAATCCACAATACAATTATATGTATGTAGATGCTTTATTCGATTTTCTACATAGTATAGGCATCAAACCTTTTGTTGAACTTGGCTTTATGCCCGGAAGGCTTGCCAGTGGAAATGCAACCATTTTCTGGTGGAGAGGAAATGTAACCCCGCCAAAAGATTATGATAAATGGGCTGCTTTGGTAAAAAATCTTACAGAACATTTTACAGAACGTTATGGTGCAGATGAAGTGAAAACCTGGTATTTTGAGGTGTGGAATGAACCCAACCTTTCTCCCGGATTCTGGACAGGAACACAGGAAGATTATTTTAAATTATACAAATATTCTGCACAGGCAGTTAAAAGTGTAAACAAAGCATATCGCGTTGGCGGCCCGGGAACTGCGGGAGCAGCCTGGGAACCTGAAATGATCGAATATTGCCACAAAAATAATGTGCCTATAGATTTCATAAGCACCCATGCGTATGGCGTGGGACAAGGCTTTCTGGATGAATACGGACAGGGGGGCACTGTACTTGATAAAAATCCGATGAGCGTGAGCAAAGAGGTACTCCAATCCAGAAAGGAGATAAAAGAATCGGTAATGCCAAATTTGGAGTTGCATTATACAGAATGGAGTTCATCATACACACCAGCCGATGCCATTCATGATAGCTACCACAGCGCGGCATATGTACTGCAAAAACTGAAGCAGGTGGGAAATGCTGCCAATTCCATGTCTTATTGGGTTTTTACTGATATTTTTGAAGAGCCGGGTCCGCGTTACACCCCATTTCATGGTGGTTTCGGAATGTTGAATACCCAGGGAATTAACAAACCGGTATTTTATTCCTACCAGTTTTTAAACCGTTTGCGGAATATCGAACTGGTAAATAAAGATCTGGCTTCATGGATCTGCAAAGATTCGTCAGGAAACATACAGGGGCTTGTATGGGACTATACCTATACGCTTCCCGATTCAACCAATAATCAACAATATTATAACCGCGATCTCCCATCAAAACCGAAAGGGAAACTGAAGATCAATATTGCGAATGTGCCTGATGGTAATTATGCGCTGGAAGTTTATAAGGTAGGTTACCGTGATAACGATGCTTATTCAACCTATCTTTCCATTGGAAAACCATCGCAACTTTCAAAACAGCAGGTAGAACAAATAAAGAGACAGAATGATGGTTCACCATTTTCTAAAGAAATCATCACCATAAAAAATGGGAATGCTTTTTCGAAAGCCTTGGATCTTCGTGAAAATGATGTTTTCTTCCTCAACATGATCAAGCTTTAAACCGGATATTTTTTTGACAGAATTATCTTACTAATCAATACATGAAAAAAATAATGAGAACAGGGATGCTAAGATTTTTTACATTTTTTGTACTACTCTTCTCCGTTCAGGTTCAAGGTTATGCTCACATTACATTGCCAAAAATGTTTGGCAATAACATGGTATTACAAAGAGGGATTAAAATTCCCATCTGGGGAAAATCGGTACCGGGAGCAAATATAAACGCAATACTTGGAGAAATCATGGTGAAGGCCACTGCAAACGGACAAGGAGAATGGAAAGTATTTTTTCCAGCCTTTAAAGCTGGCGGGCCATATAAACTCAGTATTTCTGAATCGGGAAGGCCAGGATCAGGAGTCGAATTACAGGGAATCCTTATTGGCGATGTATGGCTGGCTTCCGGGCAATCTAATATGGAGTGGTCTGTACAGCAGGCACAAAATGCAGTTAATGAAATTGCCAAAGCAGATTTTCCAAAAATACGGTTATTTCAAGTCGAACATGTTAAGAAATTAAACCCTCAACAGGATGTAGCAGGAGGAAAATGGAAAATTTGTAATCCAGAAAATGTGGCTCAGTTCTCGGCTGTTGCCTATTATTTTGCGAAAAAAATACACCTAGATCAGGGCGTTCCGATTGGTATTATACAAAGCACCTGGGGTGGGACTCCGGTTGAATCGTGGACGAGCCGTGAAAAACTGCTTTCCTCTCCAATTACCAAAGCAAAAACATTGGCAAATGATACTCTGGCTGAGCGGCATTTTGTAAAGGATAGCCTCGATCAGGTGCGTTCATGGGATATTCTTTATCACCCATATCAAAATGCTGATAAAATAATTCCGCAACCAGATTACAATGATTCTGGATGGGCGGTAATCGAAATGCCTAAGCTGTTAAAAGATTTTGGGATCGGGCATTATGAAGGAATGATTTGGATGCGCAAAAAGATCATTTTGCCAGAAACTTTTTTAAAATCCGACGTAACCCTTTACATCGGACGGCCAGATGTGAATTATTCGCTTTACGTAAATGGTACCGAAATTTGTAAGACGGTATGGAACACTAATCCCGGGCAACACTATACTATTCCTGCCAGAATCTTGAAAAAAGGTGAGAATACGGTTACGCTAAGGTTGGCCATGTTATGGGGAATTGGTGGATTAAACCCACCAGCAGATGAAATGTATATCACAAATGGCAAGGCAAGAATATCATTGGCCGGTAGCTGGAAATATCAAAAAGATTTAGAGCCGGCTATGGCCAAAAACCGTAATTACCAATATTATCCTTCCTTACTTTTCAATTCAATGATCAACCCGCTTGTCCCATACGGAATTAAAGGATTTCTATGGTACCAGGGTGAAGCGAATGATACCGCGGCCTACAATTACCGTAAGTTATTTCCAATGCTGATCAAAGATTGGCGCGAACGTTGGAAACAGGGGAACTTACCATTCCTGTATGTCCAGCTGCCAAATTTTAAACAAATACAACCTCTTCCTTCTGAAAGTGAATGGGCTGAGCTTAGAGAAGCCCAGGCGCTAACTTTATCGCTACCCAATACCGCTATGGCCTGTACCATCGATATCGGGGAGGCTGACAATATTCACCCGGGCAATAAACAGGAAGTTGCACGCAGGCTTGCCCTTGCTGCCAATAAACTCGTGTATAAACAGGATAATATAGCTTCAGGACCATTATTAAAAAGTTTTTCGAAAGAAGGTAGTCGTATGCGTATCCGTTTTACAAATGCCGGTAATGGACTCATATCAAAAGATGCCAAAGCATTAACCGGTTTTGCCGTTGCAGGAGAAGACAGGCGCTTTCACTGGGCCGAGGCCAAAATAGAAGGGAATGAAGTGGTGGTTTATAGTGAGAAAGTGCCCCATCCTGTAGCTGTACGCTACGCCTGGGCAGACTATCCATCATGTAACCTGGTGAATTCAGATGGGCTACCCGCTAATCCATTTAGAACAGACAACTGGAAAGGAATTACCCAGAAGTAGATGCCTGGATTTTAAATGAAATTAGCTAACGATTTTAAGACTGGAAACTACTTTGGTAAAATAGAAGTAAAGGATTTAAATGATTAATAAACAAATACTTATTGAAATAATGATCACCGTTGGAAAGAAAATATTGATATCCTTTGTGCTTTTAACGTACTGTACGTTTACACATGCGCAAAATATACCTGGTACTGAACGTAAACAATTGTTTGATTATAACTGGAAATTTAACCAAGCGGATAATACCACAGCCCAATTGCGCGATTTTGACGACAAGGCCTGGCGTAGTTTAGATTTGCCGCATGATTGGAGCATTGAAGGGAAAATAAACCCTAAAAACCCAACCGGAGGTGGCGGTGGATATTTTCCTGCCGGAATTGGCTGGTATCGGAAAACTTTTAAAGCCCCTGCAGATTGGAAAGGCAAAAAGATTTCCATCTATTTTGAAGGCGTTTATATGAATACCGAGGTTTTTATTAATGGAAAATCACTTGGAACATATCCTTATGGCTATTCTTCATTTAGCTATGATCTTTCGCCTTATTTAGACCTTAATCACGAAAATGTGATCGCAGTGCGCGTAGATAATTCGCAGCAAATGAACAGTAGGTGGTACAGCGGTTCTGGTATTTATCGCCATGTTTGGATGACGGTTACTGATGCAGTGCACATCGCCAACTGGGGAGTCGCCATTACAAGCCCTGAGGTATCTTCAAAAAAGGCAACCGTTCTGGTGAAAACGTTGGTGAAAAACGAAACGGGCCAGGCGCAAAGCATTGTTGTTAATACAAGGTTACTGGGTGCAAACCCTAAAAGTATAGGAAATGGTCAAATCAAGATTAATCTGGCGGCCAATACTGAGAAAGAAATTGCACAAACGATAACTGTTGCTAATCCTTTGTTATGGACACCCGAAACACCTCATTTATACAAGGCCGAAATAGAGATTATTCGGAATAAGAATGTTGTGGATAAAACGGTAACAGGTTTTGGTATCCGTTCTATAAAATTTACCCCCGAAAATGGGTTTCAGCTTAATGGGAAAACAGTAAAATTAAATGGCGGATGTGTGCACCACGATAACGGTTGCCTGGGCGCTGCCGCTTTTGATAGGGCCGAGGAGCGTAAGGTTGAGCTGCTCAAAAAAGCCGGATTTAATGCAGTAAGAACTTCTCATAATCCACCTTCCGAAGCTTTTTTAGCCGCATGCGACAGGTTAGGCCTCTTGGTGGTTGATGAATCATTTGATTGTTGGAAAGTTGGAAAAAACAAACAGGATTATGCAAAATATTTTAACGAATGGTGGCAACGCGATTTAGACGCAATGGTTTTGCGCGATCGCAATCACCCTTCAATTATCATGTGGAGTATTGGTAATGAAATAGTAGAAAGAGGTACCCCTGGGGCAGTACAAACAGCAAAAATGCTTTCTGATGCCATCAAAAAAATAGATACTACCCGTCCGGTTACATCAGCCATTGTAGATAATGGAAAAGATTGGACAGTGATGGATTCATTGATGGCCGCACATGATGTGACCGGTTATAATTATCATTTATCGAGTGCACCGGCTGATCAGAAACGGGTGCCGTCACGGATAATCTTCCAATCAGAGTCGTATCCCAAAGATGCTTTCGCAAATTGGCAGCTGGTTAAAAACAATCCGTTTGTGATTGGTGATTTTGTTTGGACCGCCATAGATTATCTGGGAGAATCGGGGATAGGCCGTTGGTATTATTCGGGTGATGTACCAGGCGAACACTGGGAACATGATTTTTTTCCATGGCATGGTGCCTATTGTGGTGATATTGATCTTTTGGGGTGGAGGAAGCCGATTTCGCACTACCGAAACCTGTTATATAACAACACCGAAAAACTTTATATGGCTGTTCGCGAACCTAATCCCGAACCACTTGAAATCAAAACAACATGGTGGGCTGTATGGCCAACCTGGGAAAGCTGGAACTGGTCCGGCTATGAAGGCAGGAATATCGACGTGGAAGTATATTCAAAATACAAAAAGGTAAGGCTCTACCTAGAGAATAAACTGCTTGGAGAAAAACCTACCGGACTTGAACAAGAGTTTAAGGCTACCTTTTCGGTTCCATATGCACCGGGAACACTTAAAGCAGTTGGTGTAGAAAATGATAAGGAAGTAGAATCGTCCGTTTTGCAAACTTCCGGAAATGCTGAACAGCTTAAATTAACGGCCGATCGTAAAGAAATATTATCAAACGGACAGGATTTAGCCTACATAACCATCGAAGTAACAGATAGAAATGGGATAATTCAACCAAATGCTGCAAATCGTTTGAATTTCAAAATTGAAGGTCAGGGTGTTATGGCCGGAATAGATAACGGTGATATTAAGGATGTTGATCAATATACCGGTAACTCACGTAAGGCATGGCATGGGCGGGCATTGGTAGTGATCAAAAGTACACATAACGCAGGCGAAATTAAGCTTACGGTTACATCAAATAACCTGGAACAGAAAAGCATAATCATTAAATCAATACAAAGTAATTTATAACTGTTTAATTGCTCATTTCTGAAAAACTGAAATAGCTGTCAAAACACTCAGATAATAATTTTAACAACCAATATCACTAATGAATAAATTCTTTTTTCGTGTAATCATTTTTACAGTTTTATTGCCAGCTCTTGGAAATGCCCAAACATTGCACCTTAAATCTCCTAACGGAAAAATTGAAATGGCTTTGGAAAACGGAGCGAAAATATTATGGTCTGTAAAACATGAAAATACAGAAGTTATTGCCCCTTCAGTTATTTCACTAATACTGGGTAACGGGCTGGTTTTAGGAAATCATGCAAAAGTTATAGGTACTAAAAAATCAAGCGTTAATACCGTTTTTGATACACCTGTTTATAAAAAGAAAAGGGTGACTGATGAGTACAACCAGCTAACAATAAACTTTAAGGGCGATTTTGGTTTGATTTTAAGGGCCTATAACGATGGTGTGGCTTATCGTTTTTTTATCAGGAAAAAAGGAGAGATTATTGTTGAGGGCGAAGAAGCCAATTTTAACTTCAGCAAGGATCATAAAGCTTTTATTCCCTACGTACGCGATTTAAGGGAGAATAATCAATACATATCTGCTTTTGAATCTACATACGATGAAATCCCACTTTCGAAAGTTGTGAAAGATTCGCTGGTCATTTCTCCGCTTCTTGTCGATTTGGAAAATGGAAAAAAAGCAGCTATAGTAGAAGCCGAACTGGTTGATTATCCTGGTATGTTCCTGACCAGGAACAACCAGGGAGAGCACAGTTTACACGGAACTTTTGCCCATTACCCTAAAACAGAACGTTTAGGCGGATTTAATAAAATGAATTACATGGTGACAGAAAGGGAAGCTTACCTTGCCAAAACCATTGGTAACCGCAATTTTCCCTGGAGGGCCGTTATCATAAGTGAGAATGACAGAGACCTTTTAAACAATGATATGATGCAAAAGCTCTCTAAACCCTCGCAAATCGCCGATATAAGCTGGATAAAGCCTGGCAAGGTAGCCTGGGACTGGTGGAATGACTGGAATATATCAGGAGTTGATTTTAAGGCCGGAATTAATACAGAAACCTATAAATATTATATAGATTTTGCCGCTAAAAACCACATTGAGTATGTGGTGTTGGATGAAGGATGGAGTGAAGAAACCGATCTCCTAAAAATTTCTCCCCATATAAACGTCAAAGAACTGATCAGTTACGGAAAGCAGAAAAATGTGGGCATTATACTTTGGGCATCGTGGTATGCCATAAATAAGGTTTTAGATGATGCTTTTACCCAATATTCGAAGATGGGAATTAAAGGTTTCAAAATAGATTTTATGGATCGCGACGATCAGAAAATGGTAAATTCTATTTATAACATCGCCAAAAAAGCCGCAGATTATAAACTGCTCATTGACTATCATGGTATGTATAAACCCACAGGGATACAGCGTACCTATCCTAATGTTATCAATTTTGAAGGGGTAAAAGGATTGGAAAATGCCAAATGGACACCAAATGATGATATGCCCCATTATGAAACCACAATCCCTTTCATCAGGATGCTGGCCGGCCCCATGGATTATACTCCGGGAGCAATGCGTAACGCCACAAAAGCAGATTTTCGTCCAAGTAATTCCATGCCGATGAGCCAGGGTACAAGATCACACCAGTTAGCCATGTATGTGGTGTATGAAGCACCATTACAAATGATGGCTGATAGCCCAACAGCATATATGAAAGAGCAGGAGAGTACCAGTTTTATTTCAAAAATACCGACCACCTTTGATGAAACAATTGCTTTGGATGGAAAAGTGGGCCAATATGTCACTATAGCCAGGAAAAAGGAAAATAACTGGTATATAGGTGGATTGACAAACTGGTCTGCGAGAGTAACAACCATCGATTTATCATTTTTGGGCAAGGGTAAATTTTCAGCAGAAATTTTTAAGGATGGAATGAATGCAGATAAGGATGCTGCTGACTATAAACGCGAAATAGTTAAAGTTACCAGTGCTGATAAGCTTACCATTAATATGGCAAATGGAGGGGGCTTTGCAATCATCATTAATCCAGAAAAATAGTTAGTACCGAACTCAATTAATAAAATGCCTTTAAAGATCTTCAGATAATATTTTCAACTCCTTGTCGTCAGCCTGAACCGAGCATTAGCGAGCTCACCGAAGGTAATTTATTTCAGGGGCTATCTGGCAAGAAGGATGCTGACCAAGATTAGCCATTAGGCCTTTAAAAAAATAGAAAAATATGAAAAGAATAATTACCCTTTTAATCATTGTTTTGGGTTGCTATCACAGCGCAGACGCCCAGGGATATAAAAACCCGGTGATTTCCGGTTTTCATCCCGACCCGAGTGTATGCAGGGTTGGCGACGATTATTATTTAGTTACCAGCAGTTTTGAATACTTTCCTGGGGTTCCGGTTTTTCACAGTAAAGACTTAATTAACTGGACAAAAATCGGCCATTGCCTTACCCGTCCTTCGCAGCTTAAATTAGCCAAATGCGCTCCTTCGGCAGGTATTTATGCCCCTACAATCCGTTATCACGAAGGGCGCTTTTATATGGTCACCACGAATGTATCCGGCGGCGGAAATTTTTATGTACATACAGATAATCCAGCGGGCGAGTGGTCTGAACCTGTTTTTGTAGAACAGGGTGGTATTGACCCTACTTTGTATTTTGAAGAGGGCAAAAGCTACTTTATATCAAACGGTAAAGGCATTACAATCAGTGAAATAGATATTAAAACGGGAAAAAAACTTACCGAAGGCAAAATTGTATGGAATGGTACAGGTGGGCGGTATCCGGAATCACCGCATCTTTATAAGAAAGATGGTTGGTACTATCTGCTTATTTCAGAAGGAGGTACCGAATATGGACATAAAATGACCATCGCCCGTAGCAGATCTATCTATGGACCTTATGATCCAAACCCTTCTAACCCTATTTTAACTCACATTAATGAAAATGCACAAAGTAATCCCATCCAGGGCACAGGACATGGCGATTTTGTTCAGGCACACGATGGTTCATGGTGGGTAGTATTTCTGGGCTTTCGCCCTCAAAGTTTACTGCATCATGTATTAGGGCGTGAAACTTTTTTAGCTCCTTTAAGATGGGATGTAAATGCCTGGCCAGTAATAAATGGTAATGGCACGGTAGATATCGATATGAATGTACCTACCTTGCCTTTAAAACCCGTTAGGCCACCGGATTATTCGACCAATTTTGATGAAAACAAATTAGGTGTTAATTGGAACTACCTGCGAAACCCATTTATGGAGAATTATTCTCTTACCGAGAAAAAAGGTTCATTGAGGTTAAAAGCAAGCCAGGTTTCTTTAGATGAGCATGATTCGCCCACTTTTGTTGGACGCCGGCAGGAGCATATTAATTTTTCGGCTACTACTTTACTTTCGTTAAATGAGGCAAAAGAAGATGACCGGGCCGGAATGACGGCTTACTATTCACCTCAGGCACATTATGATATTTTTTTAGAAAAATCGAAAAATGGCAAATATAAGGTGTCTTTAAATTATAAAATGGGCGTACTGAACCATGTTGCACAAGAAGTCGAAATCCCTGGCGATCGTGTTTATTTACAAGTAAAAGGAGATAGAGACTTTTACTCATTTTACTATTCTGTAGATGGTAAAGAATTTAAATTTTTAGATAAGATAAACGTATGGTACCTGAGTTCTGAAACGAATGGAGGTTTCACTGGCGTTTTAATTGGGTTATATGCCCAATCTAAAAATAAAAATACCAAAGCCTATGGCGATTTTGATGAATTTATATACAAACCAGCGCTTTAAACCAATGCAGGGTATGCTATTTTACCTGTGCAATATAACAGAAAAGGCTTATTATCTGAAAAGGCGAAAGAAAAAAGCTTGGTTTATTATGGAACAATATTATAAAAGAAAATGAAAGCTATAAGTTTAAGACAAGTCGTACTGACTTTGGGCTGTTTGATGGCCACCCTTAATGTTTTTGGTCAAACTAAGTCAATCTACCTTTGGGATGGAGAAGCTCCCGGTGCAATTGTTGATGCCAACTACAAGCTGCAGGTAGATTCGGCCAACAGCTGGATGAGTTTTGTCTCAAAACCCTTGCTTGACGTTTATCCTGCTCCGCGCGAAACAGCTAACGGAACAGCAGTAATTATATGTCCGGGAGGCAGCTATGCAGGACTGGCCATTGCCCATGAGGGAAAGGAAGTGGCTAAATGGTTAAACAGCCTCGGAATAACGGCTTTCGTATTAAAATACCGGTTGCCGAACAATGCGATTATGACTGATAAAGCAATCGGCCCTTTAATGGATGGACAACAAGCTGTGCGCCTGGTGAGGCGTAACGCTAAAGAGTGGGGAATCAATCCCGCGAGAATCGGTATAATGGGATTTTCAGCAGGTGGGCATCTCGGCGCTTCGATATCTACTCATTTTAAGGACAAGGTATCATCTGCTAATGATACCACCAGCGTAAAGCCAAACTTCTCGATATTGATTTATCCGGTAATATCTATGCAGGAAAATATTACCCATAAAGGTTCAAAAGTAAATTTATTGGGCGAAAATCCAGCTGCAGAAAGGGTGACCTATTTTTCAAATGAACTGCAGGTAAATGGCGAAACACCACCTGCGTTTTTGGTTCACTCTATAGATGATAAGGCGGTTCCGGTACAGAACAGTGTGGCGTATGCACTCGCTATGGAGAAAAACAATGTTCCCTGCGAACTGCATATCTATCAGACAGGCGGGCATGGTTATGGACTTGCTCATTCTAAAAATACCGAATCATTATGGCTTGAAGCTTGCCGGAAATGGATGGAGGTGAGGGGATATATTAAGGGGCAGGAAGCAGAAAAAGCCGTTTTTGATAGGACTATAAAACTAGCTCCGGATGATAAACCTGCATTTAACGATCCACCAGTAGGTTTTAGAAATAAGCGCGACAACATACCACATGGCAACGTCAGTCCAGTTCAATACACTTCCAAAGCACTGGGGCAATTACGCGAAATGTTGGTTTATACTCCTCCCGGCTATTCGCGCGCTAAGCGTTACCCGGTAATTTACCTGTTGCACGGACTTAATTCAGGTAACGGCCAATGGCCATACTGGATTAATGCCAATACAATTATCGATAACCTGATAAGTGAGGGTAAAATTAAGCCCATGATAATTGTTTTTCCAAACTGCAATACCAACGTAACGGTAAATAACCCAAAACCAGATGAGCAAGAGGAACGAAAAGGTGGTTACAAAGGCTACGGGTTATCTTTCCAGAATGATTTGCTCCAAGAAATCATTCCTTTTATTGAATCTCATTATTCGGTTTATACTGACCGCGGGCATCGTGCACTTGCAGGCCTGTCAATGGGCGGTGGTCAATCACTCAACATAGGGCTCTCACACATCAATACTTTTGCCTATGTGGGTGGTTTCTCTTCTGCACCCAATACCAATCAGTTCGGCGGTCTTTCTGATGCTAAACTCTTACCCGATCCATTGGCTGCAAAGCATAAGCTAAAAGTTTTATGGCTGGCCTGTGGTACCAAAGATGGCCTGTTTAATGTTAGCCAGCGTGTACACCAATACTTAAAACAACAAGGGGTACCGCATGTATGGCATGTAGATTCGAATGCACACGATGATATAGAGTGGGCCAACAACCTGTATCTTTTTGCCCAGCATCTCTTTAAATAAGGGTACTGAAGAATGTAGAGAGAACAAACACATTAACAATTAAGTAGATATTGGAATAAATTATGAAAAAGTATTTAATAGCGCTCTTGTTATCAACGCTCTGTGGAATCACAGTAAAATCGCAAACTACAGGGGCCTATTTTCCTGAAAAAGATTTAATTACCACAGGAATATATTATTACCCAGAACATTGGAAAGAAAATCAGTGGGAACGCGATATTAAAAAGATTGCAGATATGGGGTATGAGTTTGTCCACCTTGCCGAGTTTGCCTGGTTTAAAATGGAGCCAGAAGAAGGGCATTTTGATTTTGCCTGGTTAGATAAGGTGGTTGATCTCTGCACAAAATACAAGCTTAAAGTGATCATGTGCACCCCATCAGCAACTACACCGGCCTGGATGCGCGTAAATTACCCCGAAACTTTTATCATGGATGGGCATTATATCCGCGCAGAACATGGTACGCGGGGCCTGGCATCAATTGTTAGCCAGAAATACCGCCTGTTTGTTGAAAAAATAGTGCGTGAAATGGGAAAACGTTACGGGAAAAATAGTCAGATAACCGGATGGCAGCTTGATAATGAGCCTGATGCCAAACCCGATTATAGTCCGTCTTCTCAGGAAGCTTTCAGGCAATGGCTAAAAACCAGGTACAAAACCATTGATGCCTTAAATAATGCCTGGGGTACAGCTTTCTGGAGCCAGTGGTATAACAGTTTTGATCAGATTATGATCCACAATACCAACCTGGTGGGATGGTGGGGAAATAACCCACATGCATTGCTCGATTTTAAGCGCTACTGTGCTGATGCACAGGCCGAGTTTCTTGATTTTCAGGCAGGCCTGCTAAGAGATCATATTTCGAAAGCACAATATATTACTACGAATTACACAGCTGTTTCTACCGGAGCTGATCCTGGCAGAACAAAGAAAGTCGATTTTGCAGCCTACACGGCCTATCCTAATGGCGGCAGCGATAATATCGGTGAACTTGGCTTCAGGCTGGGCGATAGCAGGACATTATTATTTGCATCTTCATATTATCAGCAACTCGGAGGATTATCTGGTGTGATGGAGATTCAACCCGGTCCGGTAAATTGGGGGAGTTATAATCCGCTGCTTTTACCCGGAACGGTACGCATGTGGTTATACCATTCATTTGCAGCAGGTGGAAAACTGGCTTGTTCTTACCGTTTCAGGCAGATATTGTATGGTGCCGAACAATATCATTCCGGGGTGATAAAAACCGATGGTACAACACCTTCGCCAGGAGGAGAGGAGTATATTCAGTTTAATAAAGAAATAAAACAATTGCGAAAATTGTACAAACCAGGCAAAGCAATGCCCGAAAAACTGGCTGCACGATCTACAGCTATTCTCTGGAACCTGGAAAATTACTGGACAATAGACAGGCAAAGGCAGACCAACCAATGGGATACCTGGGGATATCCTGTTAAATTTATGGAGATTGCAAAATCGCTTGGCGCACCTGTAGATATCATTAATGAAACAACAGATTTTTCGAAATATAGCGTTGTCATCGTACCTGCTTACGAAATGGCTGATGCTGCACTGATTAAAAAATGGGAGAAATATGTTGCTGACGGGGGCCATTTAATAATCACCTGCCGCACTGCAACCAAGAATAGGATGGGGCATTTCTGGAAGGCAAAACTGCTGCGCCGATATCAGGCCTGTTAGGAGCTGAAATCCTGGCTACAGACATGCTTTCAGGGCGTACCAGGGGCGATGTTCAGATTGGTTCAAAGCATTATGGCTGGAATAGTTGGGCAGATTTGCTTGAGGCCGGACAAAATTCGGAGGTTACCGGCGTTTATCAGGATCAGTTTTACAAAGGCAAGTCGGCTGTAGTGAAACATAAAATTGGTAAAGGAGAGGTAACTTATATTGGCGTAGCCACAGCTGACTTTGAATTGGAAAAGGATATTTTAGCCAATACCTATACCAGTGCAGGTGCTACAACCGAAAACTACCCTAAAGGAATTTACGTATATTGGAGAGATGGCTTTTACATGGTTGTAAACTATTCTTCAACCGATTATACATTTAATCTTCCTAAAACTGCGCAGCTTGTTATCGGAACGAAAACCCTGAGCCCTGCTGGTGTACTGGTTTGGACCGAATAAACATGCCACAGAGCTGAGTATATCCCGGATTTTATTGTAAATTAGCAATATTAACGTTAACTAAACGATTATAAATTTGTGCTTTAGTAGAAAGGTATTTCGTCTAAACAGACATGCCTGGTTTTAATAAAAAAATATGTTTCGGTTTTTAGCCCTGATCTGTGCGCTGGTCTGGTGTAATTTGCTTTATGCCCAGGATGATCGCTATCGGTTTTCCCGTATTGATATCACCAATGGTTTATCGGATAACCAAACAAATGCAATATATAAAGACCATAAGGGATTTATGTGGTTTGGAACCATGTCTGGACTGAGTAGGTTTGACGGGCATGATTTTAAGATTTTCAGGCACAATTCAAAAGACAGTTCTAGTCTGCCAAATGGTTATGTGATTGGCATTTTTGAAGGGCCAGAGCAGGAGTTGTGGGTTAAATCAAACGAAGGTTTCAGTATTTATGATCATACCACAGAAAAGTTTGAACGCTTTCAGCAGAAACATGCTAAAAAATATAAAATTCCCAACGGATACCTCAAAGATGTAAAAACAGATGGCCGGGGAAAGTTATATTTTAACATTCAAAACCAGGGTATTTATTGTTACGATTTGAAAACTCGCTCAACTAAAGCTTTTATCCTAAAGGGGAGCTGATAGGCGAACTTAAGAATGCTCCGATAAGCGATTTTATTGACGACTTAAAGGGTAATTTATGGGTTATTTATGCTAATGGTGTACTTGATAAATTTAACTTAAAACAATATCGGGTAACTCATCGGTTTAATGCCGTAAATGAGCATTTTTCTGGTCAAACAAATGCTTACAACCTCAGCTGCGATTCAGCAGGCGATATCTATATTTTTAGTGGACCCAATCCTTTTGGTCTGGTTTATCTTAATACAGCAAGCGGGGAGCTTCATTATTTTGGGAAAAAGCAAGACCATACAGGTTTAAGCTCGAAAAATGTAAGCCGTGTAATTGAAGGAGACGATGGAAATATCTGGATTGGTACCGATCATGGTGGAATTAATATCCTGGATAAAAAGACCAACCGGTTAACCTATATTTTAAATAAAGAGAACGATCTACGGAGCTTAAGCGATAACAGTATTTCTGCATTGTACAAGGATAACAATAATATTATATGGATTGGCACCTTTAAAAAAGGAATCTGTTTTTACCATAACAGCGTTTATAAGTTTCCCGCCAATCGTTATCTGGCCGGGAAAAGTACAATAAAGAAAGATATTAATTGTTTTGCAGAAGATAACAATGGCAATTTATGGATTGGTACCAATGGGGAGGGCTTATTGCGTTTAAACAAAACAACTGGCGAAATTACAACATACCGCAATAACCCTGAAAATAACAACTCTTTAAGTAGTGATATTGTAGTGAATCTTGAAATAGACTATGAAGGTGTATTATGGATTGGTACTTATTTGGGGGGGCTTGATGCTTTTGATGGGAAATCTTTCAGGCATTTTAAGCCTGGCCACGACCCTGCAAGTTTGTCTGATAATCGCATTTATGCCTTGTTGGAAGATTCATACAATAGGCTTTGGGTAGGTACTTTAAATGGCGGACTCGATTTGTTGGATCGCAAGACCGGAACATTTAAACATTTTAATCCGAATATTAAAAATACACTGAATTCTTTTGTTGTTTCTTGTTTATACGAAGACAGGAATAAAAATATCTGGATTGGCACCACAGGGGGTGTTAATATTTTTGATCACAAAAGCGCTACCTTCAAATACCTGAAAAACAATCCTGCAGATAGCAACAGTTTGATTCAGAATGATGTAAACTCCATTTTGCAGGATGCACGTGGATGGATGTGGATCGGTACAAAAGAAGGAATCAGTATATACGATCCGGTTAAGGGTACATTTAAAAACCTGAATGAAGCTGTAGGGCTGCCTGAAGATATGGTATTCGAACTCTTGGAGGATGAGCATCACCACATCTGGTATAGCTCACGAAAAGGTCTTTTCAAGATTTCGGTAAGCCATAACGGAAAAAATTACCATTTCAGATATAGTAAATACAACCAGTTAGATGGGCTTGAAAGTACCCAGTTTAACATCAATGCTGCGGGTAAAACCAAAGCGGGTGAACTGATTTTTGGAGGACCAAGCGGATTTAATATATTCAGGGCCAGCGAAATCAAAAACAGCAGTGTCTCTGCTGCCTTGGTGATGACCGACCTCGAAGTGTTTTATCATAAAGTTCGTGTAGGTGAGCGGATAAACGGACATGTTGTTTTACCCGAAACGATAACCTCGCTCAGCAATTTAAATCTCACCTACAAGGAAAATATCTTTTCAATCCAATTCGCGTTGCTCAATTATTTAAATCCGGATAAGATCACCTATAAATATAATCTCGAAGGTTTTGATAAACGCTGGCTTACCGTTTCATCCGAACTGCGTAAGGCTACCTTTACCAACCTCGACCCGGGAAATTATACCCTTCATGTGAGGGCTTTTAACGAAAACGATGCTGTTCCCATAGCAGAGTCGCACCTAAATATTACTGTTTCACCTCCTTTTTGGAGAACTACCTGGGCATATGTCCTGTACCTTGCAGTGATAGGATTTGCGCTACTGTATATACGCAGGAGGGGCATTAATAAACTTAGGCGGGAATTTGCTTTGGCACAGGAAAGGGCAGAAGCACGGCAGTTGCGGGAGCAAGACCGTAAAGAAGCAGAAAGATTGCGGGAACTTGATTTATTAAAGATCAAATTTTTAACCAATCTAAGTCATGAATTCAGGACACCAATTTCCTTAATTCTTGCCCCGGTTGATAAACTATTAATTGCCGCGAAAGAAAACGAGCGTTACGGGCAATTGGCGATGATTAAAAGAAACGCAAGGCGTTTATTAAACCTGGTAAATCAGTTGCTCGATTTCCGTAAAATGGAGGAACAAGAACTGCGCCTAAACAATACCGAGGGCGAAGTGGTGTCTTTTATTAAGGATGCCACAGATTCTTTTTATGATCTGGCAGAACGTAAGCAGATAAAACTGACTTTTGCCAGTCCAATCGAAAGCCTATATGCTTATTTCGATCAGGATAAAGTAGAACGTATAGTATTTAATTTGCTTTCCAATGCATTTAAGTTTACTCCGGCCGGCGGAAAAGTAGAGGTTATGCTGCATAAGCGGTTAAATAAAACGGAAGATGGTAAAATTCTACTGGAATTAAAGATACAGGATTCTGGAATAGGTATTCCGGCAGAAAAACAAGCACAAATTTTTGATCGCTTTTTTCAACATGAAACCTCTGCATCCATTCTTAACCAGGGGTCTGGAATTGGCCTTTCCATTACCAAAGAATTTGTGAAAATGCAGGGCGGTGAAATAACTGTAGAAAGTGAACCTGGTCAGGGTACCTGTTTTACGTTACAGCTCCTGTTATCGCCTGTCGTAGAAGAACAGTCGGTTCACAGCAATGCTGAAGATTTATCCCTTCAATATGATACGGATGAAAAGGAAAAAACGGAGAAAGAGCCTGCAGATAAACGTGTGCTAACAAAAAATACCCCGGTGATTTTGTTGGTAGAAGATAATGAAGATTTTAGATTCTACCTTAAAGATAATCTGAGTACCTATTACAAAATAGTAGAGGCCTCAAATGGAAGGGAAGGCTGGCAAAAAGCATTGGCATTGCATCCGCATTTGATTGTTTCGGATATCAGTATGCCAGAAATGAGCGGTACAGAACTTTGTGCGAAATTAAAATCAGACGAGCGGACAAAACACATCCCGATTATCCTGTTAACGGCTTTAACAGCTGAAGAAGAACAATTGAAAGGATTGGAAACTGGGGCAAACGATTATATGACCAAGCCCTTCAATTTCGAAATTCTGCACTCAAAGATCAAGAATCTCCTTACGCTGCATCAAACCTTTAAAAAAACCTATTCCAGACAGGTTAGCATGTCGTCGCCAGAAATGGAAATCGAATCAGAGGATGTAAAATTCCTAAATACTGCATTGTTATACATTGAAGAGAACCTCCATAATTCCCAGTTATCTGTTGAAGATCTGAGTAGCCATATGGCGATGAGCAGGGTTTCGCTCTACAAAAAATGCCTGAGGGTTACCGGTAAAACCCCTGTTGACTATATCAGATCCGTTAAACTCGAAAAGGCGGCAATTCTACTGGAAAAAAGTACTAAAACCATATCCGAAATATGTTACATGGTTGGTTTTAGTACGCCAAATTATTTTGCAAAAGCATTTAAGGCAAAATACAATGTACTCCCTTCAGAATATATAGCAGAAAAAAGGAATTTGAGCTAAAAACAAATTCCTTTTTTAAATATATTCTTTTATCACAAAACAATAAATAAAGTGAATTACGCTTCCAACACGATTTAAAGGGCTAAAATGGCTTAAGGTTGCATGGTGTTAACATTTCTACTTACATATTTAACATTACTGCTCTGTGTCCAAAATGTGGTATTGTAGTTTTGAAACATAAAAATCAAACAACATTATTCTAACCATTTAACACACTATCCCTTTTATGAGACGATTCTCTTTTTTTATACTATTGTTGCTTGTTACAACAAAGCTACTTGCAGTAGATACTGTTGAAACACTACAGGATGGTATAAAGGTTCATCCAAAGACAGGAGCAGCTAAGACAATTGAAATAAATGTTGTGAACAGCCAGATTATACGGGTGCAGGCTTCACCCGAAAATACTATTCCCCAGGTTACCAGCCTGTGCGTGGTGCCAGGGCTTAAACCAACAGTTCCCTTCAAGGTAACAAAAACTACATCATTTGCACAACTGTCCACTAAAGATATTACTGTAAAAATTTCTCTGATTTCGGGTAAGATCTCTTTTACTGATAAGTCTGGAAAAGTATTGCTTCAAGAGGCTAAAAGAACCTTCAGCCCTTTAACCGTAGAAAACGATAAAGGCTATACTTTTCAGCAAGTTTTTTCGGGTACATCTGGCGAGGCAATTTATGGTCTTGGACAGCATCAGTCTGATGATTTTAATTATAAACATAAAAGCGAAGATCTTTTTCAGTACAATACCAAAGTTTCGGTGCCTTTCATAATATCGACAAAAAATTACGGCATCCTATGGGACAATTATTCGCAGAGTAAATACGGTGATCCCAGAGATTACAAAGACCTAAATCAGTTTAGCCTTTTCGATAAAGACGGCAAAGAAGGTGCACTGACGGCAACCTATACCAACAAAGGGAGCGCAACTATTGTTCGTCAGGAGTCAGCTATTGATTATGAAAATCTGACAACAGTAAAGAAATTTCCAGTAGATTTTAATTTTAATAACGGGTCTGTGGTTTGGGAAGGATCGATCCTTTCCAATAATACAGATATTTATAAATTCAGCCTTTATTATGCTGGCTATACCAAAGTATGGCTTGATGGAAAATTGGTGGTACCAGAGCGTTGGAGAACTTCCTGGAACCCGAACACTTTCAGGTTTTCTTTTCCGCTAACAAAGGGAAAACGCACCAAAATAAGATTGGAGTGGAAACCCGATGGAGGTGTTTCTTATGTTGGCCTTAAAGCACTTTCTTCCTCTCCGATAGAGAAAAATGGTAATATATCTTTTTGGTCAGAAATGGGCGATAAGATGGACTATTATTTCGTATCTGGTAAAAACATGGATGAGGTAATAAGTGGTTATCGAACGCTGACAGGCAAGGCGAGCATTATGCCAAAATGGGCCATGGGCTTTTGGCAAAGCCGTGAGCGTTATAAAACTCAGGATGAGCTATTAAATGTGGTAAGTGAATACCGGAAGCGTAGGATTCCGCTTGATAATATTGTACTGGATTGGAGTTATTGGCCCGAAAACGCTTGGGGAAGCCATCAATTTGACCTGAAAAGGTTTCCAGATGCCAAAGGAATGGTAGATTCGGTACATAAAGAAAATACGAATATCATGATATCGGTATGGCCTAAATTCTATACCACAACAGCACATTTTAAACAGTTTAATGATAAAGGATGGATGTACATGCAGGCCGTGAAAGATAGCATACGTGATTGGATTGGCTCTGGATATGTAGGATCTTTTTATGATGCCTATAACCCCGATGCACAAAAACTCTTTTGGAAACAGATGAAAGACAACCTATACGTAAAGGGTTTCGATGCCTGGTGGATGGATGCTTCTGAACCCAACATTCGCGATTGTACCGATATGGAATACCGCAAAAAACTGTGTGGCCCTACTGCACTGGGCTCTTCCACAAAATACTTTAACGCCTATGCCCTGATGAATGCCAATGCTATTTATAACGGGCAGCGTGAAGCAGATAATAACAAGCGGGTATTTCTGTTAACTCGATCTGGTTTTGCCGGTTTACAAAGGTATTCTACCGCTACGTGGAGTGGCGATATTGCATCAAGGTGGGAAGACCTTAAAGCACAGATCCCTGCAGGATTAAATTTTGCTATGTCTGGTATTCCCTTCTGGACGATGGACATTGGTGGCTTTTGCGTAGAAAAAAGGTATGGTGATAGCCAGCTTCTTTTTGATAAAACAGGAGAAGAGAACGAAGACCTTAAAGAATGGCGCGAACTGAACCTGCGTTGGTTTCAGTTTGGAGCATTCTGCCCGCTATTCCGCAGTCATGGCCAGTTCCCTTACCGCGAAATTTACAACCTGGCCCCAGAAGGTCATCCGGTTTACAAAAGTTTGGTTTATTACGATGAACTACGCTACCGCCTGATGCCTTACATTTATTCGCTGGCAGGAATGGCCTACCATAAAGATTATACTTTAATGCGATCGCTTGCAATGGATTATACTGCTGATCAGCAGACCTATGGCATAAGTGACCAATTTCTTTTTGGTTCCGGGCTAATGGTTTGTCCCGTTTATAGCTACAAAGCGCGTAGCCGCGAAGTTTATTTCCCTGCAGGAAACCGTTGGTATGATTTCTACAGCGAAAAACAGATTGAAGGTGGGCAGAAGCTGAATATTGAAGCCCCACTTGAACGCATCCCGTTATTTGTTCCTGCTGGTACTATTTTGCCTGTTGGAGAGGTAATGCAGTATAGCTCGGAAAAGAAACCTGATAACATTGAGATTCGCGTTTATAAAGGCAAGGATGGAAAGTTTAGTTTATACGAAGATGAAGGCAATAACTATAATTACGAAAAAGGTGCTTTTTCTACCATCGATTTCGAATATTCAAACAATAAAGACATCCTTGTAATCAATAAACGCAAAGGTAATTTCCAAGGCATGTTAAGCAACAGGACTTTCCGAGTAGTTGTTATTGGCAAAACAAATGCAGCGCCTAAGATCGTTCGCTATGATGGTACCAAAACAATAGTAAGGCTTTAATAGATTTTGTCGCAAACACACACACACATATATACACACACAATTAATGAAATCAATATTATTAACGATAACAGTAATATGCACTTCTTTGTTGGCGCGCGCACAGCAAAAACAGCCAGTTTATCTTGACTTGAGCCAGCCGATTGAGAGGCGCGTTGAAAATGCACTTTCGCTAATGACTACCGAAGAGAAAGTGTCTCTCTGTTATGCGCAATCAAAATTCAGCTCGAAAGGTGTACCCCGCTTGGGTATACCTGAAGTATGGACCGACGATGGACCTCATGGAATCCGTGAGGAAGTTTTATGGGATGAATGGGGAGGAGCAGGCTGGACGAATGATTCTTGTACCGCATTTCCGGCACTTACCTGTCTGGCGGCTTCCTTTAACCCTAAATTATCTTTGCTTTATGGCCAATCAATCGGAGCGGAAGCCCGTTATCGGAATAAAACGGTACTGTTAGGGCCTGGTGTAAATATTTACCGTACCCCGTTAAACGGACGTAATTTTGAGTATATGGGAGAAGATCCCTATCTCAGTTCCAGAATGGTGGTTCCTTACATTCAGGGCGTACAGTCTAACGGAGTGGCTGCCTGTGTAAAACATTTTGCACTAAACAATCAAGAAGAGTGGCGTGGCCATATCAATGTTGATTTAAGCGACCGTGCACTAAATGAAATTTATCTGCCAGCTTTCAAGGCCGCTGTACAGGAAGCCAAGGCATGGTCTATAATGGGTTCGTATAACCAGTTTAGAGGTCAGCACTGCTGCCATAACGATTTACTTTTAAACAAGATTTTAAAGAAAGATTGGGCATTTGATGGGGTTGTAATTAGCGATTGGGGTGGCGTTCATAGCACGTACGAGGCTGTTAACAATGGGCTCGACCTTGAAATGGGTACCTATACCGATGGTTTAACTACCAAGGGGAAATTTCCTTACTCATCATATTATTTGGCTAACCCCTTCCTTAAAGGGATTAAAGAAGGGAAATATGATATCGCTTTGCTCGACGATAAAGCACGCCGTATACTTAGATTGATTTTTCGTACCACAATGAGCCAAAATAGGCCTTTTGGTCGTTTCGTTTCTCCAGAACATAGTGAGGCAGCCCGCAAAATCGCTCAGGAAGGAATTGTACTTTTAAAGAATGAAAATAAGTTTTTCCCTGTTCCAAACGGAAAATTCAAAAAAATTGCAGTCATTGGAGAAAATGCTGACCGGAGCCTGGTAATCGGTGGAGGGTCATCGTCACTCAAGGTGGCTTATGAAAAATCACCTTTGGCAGGATTGATCGATAAATATGGCAAAGATCATATTGTTTACAGCCTTGGTTATGCTTCCGGGCCATCACTTTATGGGCGCGAGGAACCATCCAAGCTAAATGCCGATTCTTTAGCGTCTGCTGCAATTGAGGTGGCGAAACAAGCAGATATAGTATTTTTTATCGGTGGACTTAATAAAAATCATTTTCAGGATTGTGAAGGTGGCGACCGTCGTTCGTTAAGCCTCCCTTTTGGACAGGATAAACTAATTGATGCTTTGCTGAAAGTTAATAAAAATACGGCTGTAGTGCTGCTCAGCGGTAATGCAGTTTCAATGCCATGGATAAACAATGTACCCGCTATTATTCAAGGATGGTATCTTGGCTCTGAAGCTGGAAATGCATTGGCAGATGTGATTTCGGGCGAGGTAAATCCTTCTGGCAAACTGCCGTTCTCTTTTCCTAAAAAATTAGAAGATAATGCAGCACATTTTTATGGTAAACTTTCCTATCCTGGTGATAGTATCAACCAGTTCTATAAAGAGGATATTCTGGTAGGATACCGCTGGTTTGATACCAAAAAAATATCACCTCAATTTTCATTCGGTTATGGTCTTTCCTATACCAGTTTCGATTTAGGGCCGTTATCATCAGATAAAAAAAAATACAGCAAAAGTGATACTGTACGGATTTCATTTACCGTAAAAAATACCGGTGCAAAATATGGTGCCGAGGTTGCTCAATTGTATGTACATGATCCTGTATGTACCGTAACGCGGCCTGTAAAGGAACTTAAAGCCTTTGAAAAAGTTTTCTTGAAGCCTGGAGAGACTAAAACAGTTGAACTTCGGTTAAAAGTAGCAGATTTGGCCTTCTACGATGAAACTAAAAAGAACTGGAACGTGGAAGCTGGTGATTTTATACTGCAGCTAGGCAACTCATCAAATCATATTTCTCAAAAATTGAAAATTACGGTTAAGTAGTGTTTATAAGGTGATTGAAAATTGATGATGTTAAAGGTTCTCCTTTAAATCAAAAGAGACTGTACCATAAATATATAATTGTCAACCTGAGAGGTTAGCTTTTAACTGAAGAACATTGAAGTGATAAATTAAGATAAATCGTCATTTCCTTTGCTTAACCAAAGGAAATGATGCCCGATTTTTGGCATCTTTTCCGTGGTCGGTGTCCTCACAGACCATCATTGTCATCATCAAATTTCTGCCTGTTGTAGATATGGACCTATATTGAGATTTCTTAAAAATGCCAAATCGAATCCAATAAGCTTAATTCAGAGAGAGAAGATTTTTCTTAAGTGTTAATTTCGAGTCTATATCCTTTAGCCCGTATAACAACAATGTTGATGTTGGGATCGAGCTCCAGTTTTTTTCTAAGTTTTGAGATGAACATATCCAGACTACGCCCTACAATAACACCTTCGTCTTCCCATATCTCTTTTTGCAGTCGGCTTCTCTCTATCGTTTCATTGGGAGAAAGTGCGAAGATGAGCAATAAACGTGTTTCAGTACCGGTTAGGTCTATCACCGTTTCATTTTTGGTGAGCTTACGATTTTTTGCATCAAACAGAACTGAACCCAAAGCAATTATGTCTGCATGCTGATCATCACGAGGTAAAACGCTTCGCGGCTTAATAGATCTAAAAAAAATAAAACCAACTAAGGCTAAAAAAGGTAGGCTGCCCAAAAGATATCCGTTCTTTGCTGTATTTATGCCGGTCTCTTTCAATTTAATGTTGATCATGTAACGTGCCCTCGGTTGTTTTCTTCCTATGCATGTTATAATCTCATCTTTTTTATTTTTGGATATAGCATATCCATAGACTACACTGGAGTTGTCAGAGTTCAGAACTTTAACAACGTAATCACCTGCCATCGGGTCTTTGGCCAACAAATGCCTCGTTGTATTCACCAGTAAGTTGGATTGAAAAGTAAACTCATTCTCAAATTCGATCTGGTACTCATTTTCAGCAATCTTTTTTATCGGGAGTACCCTCGATGTACTGTCGCCCGACTGTAGGAGTAGTTCATGTCCGATCCGACGGAGCAAAACTTCTCTTCGGTCGAAATCAAAATCCTCACTGCCGGTCATGCCGAATGTCACGCAAATTACAGAGATAAACAAAACTAGCATGAATCCAAAAAGGTATTTACCTTTTCCAGAGAAATGATTTCGACTATTAAGCATAGTGTCAAGTTTTTATTTACAAAGTTTACATTTTTATTTACAATTCTGGTTCTTCATACGGAAAGATATCAAAGTATTTTTGTTGCACCAACTTTAAAAAGATATGAAAAATAAAAAAAACGTCTTAAATGTATCTGATTTATCAGTAGATAGATCAACGTTAATTAAACCTGCAGAAATATGAAAAAAGTTATTTATGTGCTGATCTTACCGCTGGTTGTGGTAAGCGGACTAGTATTTGCCAATCATGAAATTAAAAATGAAACATCTAAAAGAGCAAGCCCAAAAAACCGCTCTGCTGCCGAAAGGGAAGCCGAACTGAAAAAATGGGAGGCCAGCCCTGATGGTGTAAGGTTCAAAAAATGGGAAGCGTCTCCCTCGGGTAAAAAAGTGCATGTCGGTGCTGCTAAAATAAGGGAGCATATAAGTGCTTTTACCGATATGGAAGCCGTTATAACCTCTCTTTCTCTTCCGCCAGGATCAAGGCTAGGTTTTGGCGTAATGGCTAGGATTAATGGTGCCGATTACATTGTAAAATTTGAGCCGGAAAAGTCTCAGCTCGAGCAATTGCATAGCCTGAAAGTTAACGACAAAATAATTATAAGAAGCCATGTCGTATCATCTGCGCCAAAGTATTCATACCCAATAGTATCTGCCGAGTATGTAGAACGAGATGGTAAAGTGATTTTTAAACGTATTCCTCGCAAAGGCGGTTGCTAAACAAATAAATTATAAAATACGTTGTATGCTTTTGCCTTGTGCCTATATCTTATCGTTTTTGTAGAAGGTAAAACAAGACACGTTTACTAAAAGAAAATACCAGGCACGTATTGTATATCGGGAAGAAAGTTTTTAGTAACATTCTTCCCGGTTTTCTTACTCATAAGTCTTATCAATCAGAAAACTCAGCGCATCTTCAATTTCCGATCTTCCTGCTGTGGTTGTTAGGTCTAGTCCGCAGAAAGTGCAGTCGTTTGTTGTGGCGTATATGTCCAAATAATAAATTCCCGATATCAGCAATGCGATAATGGCCCTATATCTTTTGGCGTTTTCTTTGAAATGAGGGTCGGTAATACTTTCAAATAAGCGTGCACCATTTTCTTCACGATCGTTTGCGAGTTTTTTTAGCGATTTACGGTTTTCTATTAAGCCCCAGAGCAAAATTTTCTGTAAATCCTTATTTTTGAAAACATAATCAAATTGGGAGAGGAGCATTTTTTTACAGAATGTTTTCCCTCCATCATTAATTACAGGGCCTCCCGACTCATCTTTTACATTGCTCCAAAAATCCTGGGAGCGGATATATTCGTCAATGAGTTCGTCCTTTCCACCGAAATAGTTATAGATCAATTTTTTGTCCAGGCCTGCAGTACGTGCGATATCGTTAATCTTAAGGCCTGAGAAACCTTTAGTATGGAGTATTTTCTCTACTGCATTTAAAAATTTCTGTTTGCTTTTTTCTTTGTTTCTTAACGATTTAACCCCTGTTTTCTGCTCCATGTGATGAAAAATAATCGTGTGGGAAAAATACACAATCAATTTTAATTATTTTTATCACCAATTGGTGATATATTGTATATTTGTTCTGTGGAAGAAATATATAAATCGATTGTATACATCTTCACTATAATCAAACTGTATTAACTTATTTTAGTTTTGTGACGCTCATCCTGCTCATTCTGAGGGTATCAGGTCTCATTGCGCCGTATATACACGGCAACATGTCTGGTCTGATACTTCAGGGAAGCAGAATAATGATGAATTCCTTTCATTCGCTTTCCATCTTCTTTTTTCGTAACTTCTATACAAAAATGGTATTTTTCATCGATGGATGTGATTGCAAATTTTCCTACGCTTGATATTAGTGAGTTTTGGCCTGATCAAGATTCGGGAAATAATTTGCTTTATCATGAAATAATTGGGAAAAGATCCATTGAAAAACCACACAAACACGATTTTTTTCTTTTTATGCTTTTTGAGCAAGGTAGTGGTATACACACCATCGATTTTATAGATCATCAGGTTACTGGAGGTCAGTTGCATTTATTGTTTCCTGAACAGATCCATAAATGGGAGCTAGGCGAAGAAACCCATGCCCATCAACTTATGATTAGCAGGAGCATATTCGAAACCCTGGCTAACTCTTTGCGCTTTTCATTAATCTTATATCAAAACTATCCCGTTATTAATCTGAGTGCCGACGCTTACGAGAAAATTTTGTACGAATTTCGGAGTATCAGATCTGAACTCGCAAAACCTGCCATACTTTGGGAAATTATCAATGCCAGGATCAGGCTTATTGCGCTAATGGTTAGTGAAGAGGCACAAACATTGTTCAATAACCAAACGGTTTACCAAACCAAACCGGTGTTGTTTAAATACCGTTCGCTTATCGATATGCATTATAAGAAGGAAAAACTTGTTGCATTTTATGCCGATCAGTTAAATATTTCAGCAAATTACCTGAATATGCTATGCAAAAGGCATTTTCATGTGTCAGCCACAGCACTGATCCACGAACGTTTAATTCTCGAAGCAAAGCGGGTTTTACTGACAACCGAAAGGCCTATTAAAGCAATTGCTTTCGACCTCGGTTTTTATGATGTGGCTTATTTTTCTAAATTCTTTAAAAATCAAACCCGGATTACCCCACGTGCATTTCGAGGTTAGTAGTGAATTGCACAAAATTTAGTGCTTAAATTCGATAAATAATTACGGGTAGTTATAAATGATACAATTTTTAATATAAATCCTACTATTCATAAACATAACAGAATATTATTTTTGTGATAAAGAATCCTGTTATGATAAACCCAAATTCGATTTCGAGAAAAGATTTTATTAAAAGCTCATCCATTTTGCTTGCGAGTACCTGTTTACTATCAGCAGAACAGGCCATTGCAGATGGAAATGTAGACCGTTTCTCAGGAAAAACTTTAACATTAAAAAATGTTAAGCTCGAAACGGGATTCGAATATGATCAGGATGAGGTAATTAAAACAAAAACCGAACTTTTCATTATTGAGATTGAAGATGGTAAGTTGAAGCAGGTGCTACCTAATAACCCAAATGCAAAAGCTATCGACGCAAAGGGACTGTTGATGCTTCCAGCTTTCAGGGATATGCACATCCACTTGGATAAAACCTATTATGGATTACCATGGCAGGCACATTTGAAAAAGAACAGATCTGTAAAAGATATGATCGCTTTTGAGCAACAGGTAATCCCAGAGCTTTTAAAAACTTCTATACCACGTTCAGAAAAATTGATTGAATTGCTTCAGTCATACGGAACCAGTTACGCAAGGTCGCATGTGAATATCGATCCTACTTCTGGATTAGATTCATTGAAGCATTTAGAAACCGCATTGTTGCATAAAAAGAAATCTTTTCAGGCAGAGTTAGTAGCTTTCCCTCAGCACGGCATATTTTATACCAAATCTGCAGAACTGTTAAAAGAAGCAGCCAAAATGGATATAGACTTTATTGGTGGCCTTGATCCAACTTCTATTGATGGCGGTATTGAGAAACACATGGATTTTGTAGTACAGTTAGCTTTAGATAATGGAAAAGGGATTGACATTCATCTTCATGAGTCTGGTGAATCTGGCCTAAAAACAATCGAATACCTGATCGATAAAGTAATGGAAAATCCAGTATTAAAAGGAAAAACCTATGTGAGTCATGCTTTTGCACTAAGGTATCTCGATAAAACTAAAACGGAAGAAATAGCTGAAAAACTTGGTGCGGCAAAAATGGGAATAGCTTCAACCATTCCACTTTCTGGTAATCCGATGCCTGTTCCTGTACTGTACAAACATGGTGTAGAAGTAGTAGCAGGTAATGATTGTATTGTTGACCATTGGAATACTTTTGGTACAGGAAGCATTTTGCAAAAGGCAAATATTGCCGCTCAAATTTACGGCTATCGTACAGAATTTGAACTTTCTAGAATATTGAAATTGGCAACGGGTAATATTCTTCCTTTAGATGACCAGGGAAAAAGGCAGTGGCCAAAAGCAGGAGATAAAGCTAATCTGGTACTGGTTGATGCCAGTTGTTCTGCAGAGGCTGTATCACGTGTATCTCCTGTTAAATCATTGATCCATGAAGGGAATCTGGTTTTCTGATTTATGTACACGTAATTGGTTCATATTTTGCTAGCTTAAAGTTATGATTAATGTTAGTCCCGAAGCAAAGCAAAAAGCATTGTTATTTCTCTCACGGAACCAGAAAGTAGCAGCTGTTAAGGTAGTTAAAGATCATAGTGGCTGCGGTTTAAAAGAAGCCAAAGATTATGTAGATGCCTTAGAAGAAGGAGTAAATCAGCCTGTAACCAATCTGGCAGATCTGGATGCAGAGCTATTGGTTATTTTAGATCAGGGCAATAAGTTAAATGCCATTAAACACTATAAGGATGTTAGGGGCCTAGGGCTGGCAGAAAGTAAAGATTATATTGAAAAACTGATACAGTTTAAGGTTAGCGGCAATATGATGCAACAAAGCAGGGATACCGATGTTAAAAATATCGTCTCTGCGAATGTTACAAATAGCCAAAATCCACCCAAAAATTTTTTGATTAAACTGTTGATCATTATTTTGATTGCAGCAGCTTTAGCCTATTTTATGTTTAAAATTTAGCGACAAACATATTGCAATATTTCTGATAGAATTAGAATGTAGGAAGTAGAATTCTTAACTTGATTTTACACACAAAAAATCTTAAGAATATGAAAATTACATTAGATGCAAAATCCCTTTTGTTGGGATTTTTAGGCGCTGGATTGATGTTCACCGCCATCAGTTTTAAAAACGGACAAGACCAAACCGGCAGAAGGTACCACACGGAAGTAAATGCCAACAACATGGTGGTAATCCTTGATAGCGAAACCGGAAATTACATTGTTGCACCATCTATACCTTTGAGCGGAAAAGTACAGTGGATAAAAGGTGAATTTAATAAGACTTTTAATACTGCAATTGATAATAAAAAAGAGCCGAAATAATCAATTGTGTCATAAACGAGGTGAATCAATGGTCTGTGTCTCACAGACCATCTTTGTTTTTACCATAAGAAAAGTCTCAAGAGGTTGTCATCCTGAGCAGGGTAGAAGGACCTTATTACAAGATAACTAAATATAATGAAGAATAGTTTACTTTACACTTATCCGCTCAACTATTGGTTTACCCGTTGCTTCATCAATACCTTCAACCTCTGCATACTTCACATTTGGGAGCCAGAAACTGCCACCCTGTATCCTGATAAATAATCGGGCAACCCTAATGGTTCGGTTGTTTATGGTCACCGAGACGTGATAGCTTTTATCGCTATACTTTTGCAGGTAAAATGGTAATTTTTTGTGTGATACAAACCTAAATTCATATTTATCGGCGCCAAGGGCCTTCGTGTCGATACCGTAGGCAAACTTGCGTTGGATATAACCGAGATCCTTTTTCTGTCCTTTTTCACCGTACCGGATCCAATAAACCTGAATAGGAGCATCGCTATTGATAGTCCCGTTTTCTTTGAGATTTAATGCATAAATTAAAGTGTTTGTATTCGGATCACGCTGGAGGTAAAACAGCATATGATCTATATTTTTAGGTGTTGGAAAACTGAGCGGGGATGGATCTTTCGACTGTGTCCATGCTAGAGGTGAAAACAAGAAGAAGGTTAAAACTATAATGAACGAGGTTTTAAGTAGAATGAGTAGTCTAGGTGGTGTTAAATACATTTTAGGCTTGTTTATTTAAGAGAGCTTTTAAAAGATTTGAGTACTTTTTAAGTGTCGGTTTTGGGTTGATCATGCAGAATTTCTTCATCGATCTCATTAAGCTGTTCATTATAAAGCCGGTCTGATTCTGCCTTACAATGTTCATAATCATCTAATTTTTCGCAGGAAGTGTTTCCGTGGATCTCGAAAAAATCCCTGATGGATGGATAATCAAAATAAACTGACATATTATTAAGTTTAGGTTACCAATTTGAAGGGGATGGCCATTGATTGTTCGCCGAAAACAGTTAAGAAATCTGCTTTCAAACTCATCTTTTCTGCCATTGCAGAAGGAATTAGCACCTTGTTACACAACAGGTTGCTAAGACATCAAAGGGCCATTCCCTACGTCTTTCTTGATAAGTATTAGACGTCATGGACGGAATCGAACCGCCGTACTAGGTTTTGCAGACCTTTACCTAACCACTCGGCCACATGACTATATGGTCTTTTCAAGTAGCTTTAGATTCACTTTTTGAAGAAGACTCAGCAAAAGTAAAAATTAATTACTATAATTTCTATAGAAATAGTAGTTTTTTTGTGAGATTTCTGATTGTTGAGCTTGTTTTATGGTGTAATTTATTGGTTTTTAGTTGTTTGTGTATTTAAAATAAATTGCAGGTAGATCCTGAAACAAGGTGAGGATGATGATTACTCGCATACAACTCGCCATCGTGATCCGATAGTTATCGGATGCAACTAGATTTACAAGATGACTTTAGTATTCAATAAATTAAGGTTAAAGATTCTTGACTGCGTTAACAAAGACTGATTTAGAAAATCGGTCGTCATTTCCTTTGCTTAGCGAAGGAAATGACGATTCGCCTATACCTATCATCACTACTCTTTTGCTTTCTTGTTAAGATACCTGCCTCTCCGAACGGCCTAATGCTACGCCCTTGCATAATTCCCTCAGTCCAATTTCTTCTTTAATTGTAAATTATATTTCTGTAAATCAATTGTTTACTGATAAAGTCTATAAAATCTATAGGAATACTTGTTTAAATTAAACGAAGTTTATACCTTTACAAAAAAAATAATAGTTCACTAGCAAATTTACGTTCAAGATGAAACTCCGCAGACAACCTCAGCCATATCCCCTGATCAATTATTCAGATCAGTATAACTGCTGTTGCCGCTAATATAAGCTAAGATACAGATCACCTGTTAAAGGTTTTCATTCAGATATTCTTATTTAAAAATCCTGGTACCCCGGGGCCTTTTGATAGAATATTATGGTGGTCATGTATTTAAGTCAATAAGTTGCCGGGGTATCAGGAACAGCCCAAACTAATCACCACCACTAGTTTAGGTTATTACTCTAATTAATTCACCACCATTAATTAGTTGATTTATACAGAAGAAGGGAGAGTCAGTACTCGTTGAACTTCTAGCAACTTTCCATAGGAAAAAGTGCTCAAACTGATCTAGCAATAGATTATAAATTAACCAATAACAAGTAAACTCACGTTTCCTGTTAGGGATTTCATTAAAAGCATAACAGTTGTTTAAACAGCCTGTATCTGTGCTATATGGTTTTCTGTGGGAGAAATCGTGCCTTGTTATTAAAAACTCTAAAACGATAGTGTTTAACTAATAATGATGATTATGAAAATGAAAATTTCCTCAAGAATTGCATGCCTAACCACCTCAGTCCTGTTACTGGGAGGCATTGCATCCGCCAAGGTGGCAAAACCATTCCCAAAAGAAGGGATTTGGAGGGGCGAGTTTAATGTAAGCGAATCAAAAGTGCCATTTAACTTCGAATTAAAAGGTAAAAATCCTCAAACGGCCATCTTAACTTTAATTAATGGCTCCAGACGTGATGATTTTCATGTAGAAAGACGTGGTGATGATTCCATCTATGTAAAAATGAATACCTACGATGCTGCTTTGGTGGCAAAAATAGAAACTGATGGCACTTTATCGGGCGAATACCGCAGTCTGGTACCTGGTTTCAGGGGCAATTCACTTCCCTTTGTAGCAGAGCATGGTAAAAATTACCGCTTTGTAGAACCTGGAAAAGATATCGCACCAAAACACAATATCTCTGGCAAGTGGGAAATAAAAACCTATACCAAAGAAGCTGTACCAGCATCTATTGCTTTATTAAAGCAGAATGGAAATAAACTTACCGGAGTAATCATGACTGTTGTGGGCGATACACGGGAGCTTGAAGGTACTGTACAGGGTGATGAATTTGAGTTGTCTGGCTTTACCGGACCAAGTCCTTTTATTGTAAAAGGAAAAATTAACGACGATAACAGCATTACTGGTGAACAGGGTTTCGGAATTTATAAAAACCTGAAATTTGATGGCCAGCGCAACGAAAATGCCGAGCTTCCTGATCCTTACAAGCTTACTTTTCTTAAAGAAGGTTATAAAAAACTTGATTTTACCTTTCCAGATCTAACAGGAAAAAATGTTTCCTTAAGTGATGATAAATACAAAGGTAAGGTCGTAATTATTGAAACGATTGGTACCTGGTGCCCAAATTGTACCGATCAAACGGTTTTTCTTTCGCCATGGTTTAAAAAGAACCAAAAACGAGGCGTGGAAGCCATTGCGATTGGTTTCGAACAAAAAGATGATCTCGAATATGCCAAATACACGTTGGGTAAATTGAAAGAGAAATATGGTATCACTTACGATATCCTGTTTGGTGGCATTGCCGATAAAAAAGTAGTGGCTGAAAAACTGCCTGCGCTAAATAAATTCATTGCTTTTCCAACAACCATCATTATCGATAGAAAAGGAAATGTAAGAGAAATTTATACCGGCTATACAGGCACCGTAACCGGAAAATACTTTAACGATTACGAAACCAAATTTAACAAAGTGCTCGACGAGCTGATTGCTGAACCAGTACCCGAAAAACTGGCTTCAGCAGAAACACTAAAAAGTAAATAACCTAAACTAAGTATAAACAAAATATTAGGCTGTATTTCATTGCAGCCTATATTTTAACCTACACTTAAAACTATACAAGATGAAAACTTACTTTGCTAAAATGCAGGTGCTGGCACTGGCATCGCTCATTTCTACAACAGCCTTTGCTGTAAATAAGGTGCATGAAGAACCGAAAACAGCCAAAAAATTTATAAAAGAAGGAATTTGGCGTGGTGTTTTTAAGGTAGCTGAAACAGAAGTGCCTTTTAATTTCGAACTGAAAGGAAAAGATGCAGCGCATGCCACGTTTACACTGTTAAACGGTACGCGGAGAGACGATTTCCACATCAAATACCTGGGACAGGATTCACTATTTATCAAAATGAATACTTACGATGCAGCTTTGGTGGCCAAAATTGAAAGTGATGGCCGGATCTCTGGCGAATATAGAAGCCTGGTGCCAGGTTTGCAGGGCAATGCTTTGCCTTTTACTGCAGAGCAAGGTAAATCTTACCGTTTTGTTGAGCCGGGAAAAGACGTTGCACCTGTTGCCAATTTAACTGGTAAATGGGAGTTTAAAGGTTTTTCTAAAGAAGCTGTTCCAAACAAAGTTGCCATATTAAAACAAGAAGGAAATAAACTTACTGGTGTAATTATGCAGGTAACCGGCGATAGCCGTGAGCTTGAAGGTACCGTTCAGGGAAATCAATTTGTACTTTCTGGTTTTAGTGGACCAAGCCCTAAAATTTATAAGGGTACCATTAACGAAGACGGTACACTTTCGGGTGAAATTAGCCAGGGCATTTACGATAACTTAAAGTTTACCGGCGTAAAAGACAGTAAGGCAGAATTGCCAGATCCTTATAAACTAACACATTTAAAGGAAGGTGTTAAAAAACTTGCTTTTACTTTTCCCGATCTGAATGGCAAACCTGTTTCGTTAACTGATGATAAATATAAAGGTAAGGTTGTGATTGTAGAACTGGTGGGTACCTGGTGCCCCAACTGTACCGACCAAACCGTATTCCTTTCTCCTTGGTTCAATAAAAATTCGAAAAGAGGGGTAGAAGCCATCGCCATTGGTTTCGAGCAGAAAGATGATCTTGAGTATGGAAAATATACACTTGGAAAGCTTCGCGATAAATACAACATTAAATACGATATCCTATTTGGCGGATTGGCCGATAAAAGATTGGTTGCCGATAAACTTCCGGCATTAAACAAATTCATTGCTTATCCAACCACCATTATTATCGATAGAAAAGGAGAAGTACGCGAAATATACACGGGTTACACTGGTACCGTTACAGGTAAATATTACGATGATTACGAGAAAAAATTCAATAAAGTTCTGGATGAATTAATCGCAGAACCAGTACCATCAGCAGCCTATTTTGAGGCACAAGCAAATGGAAAATAACTAAACCACCAAAACTAAATACCATATATAACATGTTACAGTATAAAACGATTGCACTTATTGCTACCACAGTTGTAGCTTCATCTTTCATCGCTTTAAACGGGCCTAAACCTAAACTAAAGGTAGCTACCGAAGCCACATCAAGGAAATTGGTAAACTATAAAGTAAGCCCTGAACAAAGTAAATTAACATGGTTAGCTAAAAAGGTAACTGGAGAACATTCAGGCACCATCAATGTAACTTCTGGATCGCTGACTTTAGATAATAAAGTGCTAAAAGGCGGTAGTTTCGAACTCGATACAAAAACCATTGCGGTTACCGATTTAACGGATAAAGAAACCAATGCAAAACTATTGGGGCACTTAAAAAGTGCTGATTTTTTTGCTGTTGATAAGTTTGATAAAGCTACATTCAATATCACTTCTGCCAAAAGTACAGGTGCAGGAACTTATGATGTTAAAGGAAAACTGACCATTAAAGGCATTACGAATGAAATCAGTTTTCCAGCAACAGTTAAACAAGAAGGTAATAAAGTTACAGCCAATGCAAAAATTACGGTCGATAGAACCAAGTATGATATCAAATTCAGGTCGAAAAGCTTTTTCGAAAACCTGGGCGATAAAGCCATTTATGATGATTTTGAGCTGAATGTACAGCTTGTTGCTAATAATTAAAGAATCTCTTGTTAAGGTTAGTGGTGATGGGAGGATGTGTGGTTCTCCCTGCCGCTAGCTATATCTGGTTGTCATTCTAAACGCCAGTGAAGAATCCTTAAAGTCGTCATCCTGAATTCATTTCAGGGTCTATCATGCGGAAAATATGCTGAACTAAATTCAGCATTGACGACAAATTGATCCGAACCGAATAAAACAATGAAAAGAAGCAAACTCATAATTCCCCTAAGCCTTATCGTGTTAGTGATCCTAATGGCGGGCTTCGGTGCAGACGATCCAGCTGTAATTAACAGCAAAGAACGTTTGGGCGAAAAACTGTTTTTTGATCCGATCCTTTCTAAAGATAAAAGCATTAGTTGCGCCTCTTGCCATAAACCAGAGTTTGCTTTTGCAGACACCAGCGCCGTGAGTTTAGGCGTAGGGGGAACCAAAGGAACGCGTAATTCGCCGTCGGTAACTAATCTTTCAGGCAGGCCAAACTTATTTTGGGATGGCAGAGCTGCTTCTTTGGAAGATCAGGCTTTGCAGCCCATCATCAATCCGGTAGAAATGAACCTGCCCATTGCCGATGCCATTGATCGCTTGCAAAAAGATAAGGATTATACAGTGTTATTCCAGAAGATTTTCAATTCTCCGCCTACACAAAAGAATTTGCTACTGGCCATTGCCTCTTTCGAAAGAACGTTAGAAACCGCAAACAGCCCTTACGATCGGTATATTAATGGTGATGACAAAGCCATATCTGAAAATGCAAAGCGAGGCAGAATGTTGTTCATCGGAAAAGCCAATTGTAACAATTGCCATTCGGGCGAAGATTTTACCGCCGACCGTTTTAAAGGAATTGGGTTATTTAATGAATTAGAGCTAAAAGACCAAGGCAGATTTGAGGTAACACACAACCCTGAGCATAAAGGGCATTTTAAAATACCTGGTTTAAGGAACGTTGGCATTACGGCACCATACATGCACAATGGAATGTTTAAAACACTAAAAGAAGTAATCCAATATTACAATAACCCAGATGCGGTAATCAAAAATGGGAAAAACAGGGATCTTTCTTTAAATAAACCGTTAGGCTTGAGCGAAACTGAAATAAACGATATAGAGGCTTTTTTGCTTTCGCTGACCGATGATAGATTCAAAAACAAAAATGATTAAATAGGCATAGCCAGATCAAAAACCTTTAAAACTTAATTTTTAACACATTTTTTCCACTCAAAATAAGGTGGATGGCCATTGGTATGTCTATTCCAAAATAAATAAAATGAAGATAAAACTACTTTTAATATTGCTGTTAACTACAGTCGCTTACTCCAAATTAGCCGCTCAGCAAAAAATCATCACGGGGGTGGTTGTTTCTGCAGAAAATAAAACGCCATTACCAGGAGTATCTGTAAAGATCAAAGGGCTCGATGGTTCTACCGTTACCGATAAGGATGGAGTATTTAAAATTTCTACCAAAAACGGGCGATTTATCGAGGTTTCTTATATCGGTTATAAAACCGCTACCATCGAAATTGGATCCTCTACGAAATTGAACGTTTCGCTCGAACAGGCCGATAACACTTTAACCGAATTGCAGATTGTAGGTTCAAGGAATGCCAATCGTACCAAACTCAATTCGCCTGTTCCAGTTGATGTGATCGATTTAAAAACATTACAACAGACCTCCCCACAGGCCAGCGTAACGCAATTACTCCAGTATGTTTCGCCATCTTTTCACTCTTCGGTTTCGGGTGGTGGTGATGCCGCATCGGCAACTTCTACCGTGCAGTTAAAAGGACTGGGGGTAGACCAGGTGTTGGTTTTGGTAAATGGTAAAAGAAGACATAAAAGCTCCAACATCAGTTGGGGTGGTTTGGGCAATGGCGCTACAGGATATGACCTGAATGCCATCCCGGTGGGATCGATAGATCGTATCGAAATTTTACGCGATGGTGCTGCGGCCCAATACGGATCGGATGCCATTGCTGGGGTAATCAACGTGGTATTGAAAAATACTGCCGATGAAATTACCGCAAGTACCATTGAAAGTATCCGGCGTAGAGGTGATGGATTAACCACCAGGACCAATGCCAATATCGGACTTAAATTAGGTGCAAAAGGTTTTCTAAACATCACCGGCGAATATGCTACACAGGCAGTATCGCTTCCTTCTGGCAATTACTCAGATGGAATATACATTGGTCCGGCTTATGGCGGAGGAGCAAACACGCGGGGTTTCGATCAGATTTACACCAAAGAAATTGATGATGCTATTATTGCCAGTCGAGGCATTGATCGCCACTATTTTGATCAGCGTGGCTCGACGAATAAATCAAAAGATGGTTTGTTATCGTTCAATGCCGGAATTCCCTTGAAAGATGGTTTTGAAGTGTACTCATTTGGTGGAATCAGCCACCGAAATTCGCAGTTTACAGCTGTTTACCGTTTGCCAGGATGGACAGAAAGGAACAATACTTTTGTTTATCCAGATGGATTTTTGCCGGCTATGGATAACATCATTACTGATCAATCTTTGGCAATAGGTGTAAAAGGCAAGATAAGTGGATGGAATTTTGATGTCTCGAATGTGTACGGTAGAAATGCTTTTGATAATATTATCAGCAATACGCTGAATGCCAGTTTAGGTCAAAAAACACCGCGTACTTTTAATGCAGGTAGCTATAACGCTTCACAGAATAGCGGAAGTTTAGATTTTTCGAGGAAATTTGATAAAGTGCTTAACGGATTAAACGTTGCCTTTGGTGGTCAGTACCGTGTAGAAACCTATCAGATTATTGCAGGTGAAGAAGGTTCTTATTCGAAAGCAGATTTAAGCCCCATTTATTCTATTGGTTATACTACAGGCGGAATACCATATTTTGTAGCTGCCGGAAGTACTCCATTAAATGGGCTTTCACCAGGTTCGCAGATCCATGCTGGTTTCAGACCTTCCAATGAAGTAAATGTAAAACGTTCTATTTCTGCGGCTTATGCGGATCTCGAACTGAATGTAACCGATAAATGGCTTTTATCAGGCGCAGTAAGGGTAGAAAATTATTCTGATTTTGGTAGTGTAACTACCTATAAAGCAGCAAGCCGATATGGTTTTGCAAAATGGTTAGCCGTTCGAGGTGGTTTTAATACCGGTTTCAGGGCTCCCGATCTGGCACAGTTTTATTATACCGAAACTTCTACTACCTTTCAGAATGGTGTAGCAATTGATCAGGTTACGGCAAACAATGTTAATCCTGCAACAAAGGCTTTGGGCATTCCGTCGCTTCAACCCGAAAAATCGAAAGGTTATTCTGCTGGATTAACTTCACAGCCAATCCAAAATGTTGAATTGACAGTTGATGCTTATCAGATTGATATTAAAGACCGTGTAGGGAATACCGGACGTTTTTCTGCAACGGACGTTAACTTACCTGCCGATGTAAGGGCATTGTTTGTACAGACGGGTACTGTACAGGCCAAGTTCTTTTATAATTCTTTTAGCACCAGAACGAGGGGAATTGAATTTACAGGAAGTTACCGCTTTTTGCTCCCTAATGGAGGTAATGTAGCTTTTTTAGCTGGGGCAAACCTGCAGAAAACTACTTTAACAAAAGTAAACACACCGAAGGGGCTTGAAGCTTATCGCTATATCATTTTTGACGAAAGTGAAGAGGTTCGGGTAACGCGCAGTATTCCAAAAACCAAGATCACCCTTCAGGGAACATATAATATTAATAAGTTTAACTTTTTATTACGCAGCGTATATTTTGGTTCTGTATCGGCAGTGAGCCAATTGAATGCCAGTTTTCCTAAACCTGATTATTATTATCAAACCTATAGCCCGATCTGGATTACCGATATTTCTGCAGGTTACAGGATTACCCCGGTATTGCAGGCTACTGTTGGTGTAAATAATCTGTTCAATGTGCTTGGCGATTATTCTATTCCTGCTCCTGGAAGCAATATTACCAGAACAAATTCACCGAGTGCTGCACAATCGGGTACCAGCACAGGTTTACAACCATTTATCAGGCTTTCGGCCACTTTTAAATAAAATGAAGCATATGAGAATTTATAAATTTCCAATATTATTTTTTGCACTAGCCACTACTTTGTTTGCTTCCTGCAAAAAAACAGATTATCTCGATATAAATGCTGGCGACAGACCCGCTTTAAGTGCTAAGGTGAAGTTTATCAATGCCAGACAATCAACCGTAGCTGTTAATTTTTGGGATTTTACCCGAAAAGTTACCGCAACCGCACTTCAACGGAATACGGCTACTGGTTATCTCGATACCCAGTTCGGAAAAGTACAGTTCAACCTCACCGAAGGAACCGAAGCTTCGTACAAGGCCTCATACATTTTCGGAGGCAGTGCAAATTTTGTACAGGAAACAAATTCAGCATCCTTTGCTGGTCCAAATGGACCTATTGCCAATTTTGCGCACAGTTTGTTCACGGTTAAAAAAAGATTAACCAGTACCTTAAATCCAGGTAATATTGATAGTTTGATCCTCGTTTATGATGATCTTACGCTTCCTGCATCGGGAAAAGCCAAAATTAGGTTTGCCAATTTTTCGCCAGATGCACCAAAAGTTGACCTTACTTATGCCGCAGGTACAGAAATATTTGCAGGTGTAGCTTATGGCAATTTTGGTAACCAAGCCGTCATTCCTTACATCTCTGGAAAAGCGCCTGCTACTATTGAAGGTTTAACGTGGAAAACACTAGGGCCTTTTAAAGAAATCGATGCGGGTACAAACCTAAGTCTAGTTGTTAAAGATAATACGACTAAGGCAGCTATTCCTTTAACAAACAGTGCTTTAAACGCCATTACTTTCGAGGCCGGGAAAATTTATACGGTTTATATTAACGGTACAGTAGGGGGAGCACCTGGTATTACTGCTACCATAATTACGCACAATTAATACCATATGAAAATTTAGGTCGGTGAGAAACCGACCGATAGAAAAAACTCCTGGCTCTTAACAGGTTTATATTTGGTTAGAAAAAGGGGCATGTCTGGATAGAATGCCCCTTTGTTTTTTAATAGTGGTCGTTATTTCGAGCGTAGTCAAGAAATCTATGAATTGAATATGGCTTATAGATCTTTCCATTCCGTTGCACTTCAGCTGAGATGACGTTTCTTTAGAAGTTACCCCAATTTCCTTCCGGTATTAATCACATTAACCCCATTAAAACGGGTAGTGGCACTTCCGTGTGAAACGGCACTTGCTTGTCCTGGCTGACCTTTTCCATCTGAAAATGTTCCGCCCAACCTGTAATCGCTTTTATCGCAGCGTTGTACACAGGAGTTCCAGAATTCTTGTGTATTGGCTTGGTAAGCAGCATCTTTAAACATACCTACAATTTTACCTTCCTTAATTTCGTAGGCCAGCTGTGCGCTGAACTGGAAATTATAACGTTGTTGATCGATAGAATAAGAATTTCGGCCGAACATGTAAATCCCTTTCTCTACATTTTTAACCATGTCGGCAGCACTTAGGGCTACATTTCCAGGGGCTAATGAAACATTTGGCATCCTTTGGAACTGAATACTGTCCCAGCTATCTGCATAGCAACAACCCTGTGATGCTTTTAAACCTAAAATATGTGCCTGATCGCGGATGGTCTGGTAATTTACCAAAATCCCATCTTTAATAATATCCCATTGGCCACATTTTACGCCTTCATCATCATAACCCACAGCGCCCAATGAACCTACTTCTAGTTTATCGCCAATGATGTTTACCTCTTTACTTCCGAAGTTGAATTTTTTGCTTTCCCATTTGTCCAGCGTTAAGAAACTGGTTCCTGCATAATTCGCCTCATAACCTAAAACGCGGTCTAACTCTGTCGGGTGACCAACAGATTCGTGGATGGTTAAAAATAGGTGAGAAGGATCTAAAACCAGGTCGTATTTGCCGGGGGCAACAGGTTTGGCTTTTAGTTTTTCATCAACATGTACAGCTGCTTCGCGTACATCCTCCAAAATATCGTAACGCTTTTTGTACATTGTAACCGGGCCACCTTTAATTTTTTCTTCTTCTTTTGGTTTCAGGTATTCAAAACCCATGCCCATTGGTGCACTTAAGGCATTTCTGGTTTCGAACTTACCGCTGGCCGCATCCGTTTTGGTTAGGGTAAAGGTTGGCCATATTCTGTGGATATCCTGATCGATATAAGAACCATCCGTAGAAGCAAAATATTTTTGCTCATTGATCATAAAGAGATTGGAGCTGATGTACTTTGCACCACCTTTCATGGCTTCACTGTTTACTTTTAAGAGGAGATCAACTTTATCGGCAATGGGTACTTCAAAGGCATTAATTTCAACTGGTGTTTTCCAGCTAGCTTCGCCATACCCTTTTTGTGCTGCCAATTGCACAGGCTCTTCCATCAGTTTTGAGTTTCCTTTGGCAATGGCTACGGCAGTCTCGGCAGCTTTTGCAATACTGGCATTATCCAGGTTGTTGGTTGCTGCGAACCCCCAGCTTCCATTGGCGATAACGCGCACGCCTAAACCATACGATTCGGAATTAGAGATGTTTTCGACCCTGGTTTCTCTTGTGGCCACAACCTGGTTTAAATATCGTCCTATACGCACATCGGCATATGTTGCACCCTTGCTTTTTGCAGCGTTTAGTGCAACATCGGCCATTTTCTTCTTTAAGGCAACATCAACTGGCGTTAAAGCTTCTTCAACAGAAATAATTTTGCCAAAGGCAGGGATGTTGGGCATCATGCTGGCACCAATACCAACGCCTGTCATGTATAGAAAATCTCTTCTTCTCAATTTTTAGTAGTTTTAAATTCTTAAGTTGGTCGTCATTCCCAACCTGATTGGGAATCGTAATGCAATAGCTTTAGGATTCCCGCCTGCGCGGGAATGACGAATCGCCTATGTCTGTACTTCGGTTGAGATGACGATTCAATTAAATCGCATCCGATAGTGAAGTAAACGTAAAATCGCGGATTTTCATCGGCGGAATTAATCCACTTCCTGTTCTCACCGGTTTACCTAAAGCTTCCACATTGTTCAGCATAATCACCGGACTCTCATTAAACCTGAAATTCTTGATCGGGAATTTAATTTCGCCGTTTTCGATGTAAAAAGTACCATCACGTGTTAAACCAGTCAGTAGTAACGTTTGAGGATCTACAGAACGGATGTACCAGAAACGGGTAACCAATATGCCTTTTTCAGTGCTTTTGATCAAATCTTCCAAAGATTGTGTTCCACCTTCAATGATCATGCTGCGGCTAAAAGGAAGCGGTTGAACATTTTTCTGTGCAGCCCAATATCTTGAATAAGACAGGTTTTTAACTACCCCTTTTTCAACCCATTGTGTTCTTTTTACTGGTAAACCTTCGCCTGTAAATGTCGAAGATGGGATTTCAGTATTCATTGGATCAGAGTAGATATTTACATTTTCTGAGAACAATTGCTCTCCTAAACGTGTGCCACCACCTTTTTTGCTCATAAAGCTCCGTCCTTCGTCAGCACTTCTGGCATCAAAACCCCTAAACATGTTGCCGATAATATCGCTGGCTGCAAGTGGTTCTAAAATAACAGTATATTTCCCTGGTTCGATGGCTTTTGCACCTGCAGAACCATTTGCTTTGCTTGCTGCAATTTTACTAAGCGCCAGCGTATCCATTTTATCGAGGTCATTAAAACCTTGCTCAACATAGCCTGATCCTGTTCCTTGCTTGTTTCTAACGGTTACCGAAAAAGAAACATCGGTACCTTTATTATAGGCGAACAAACCTTTAGAATTCATGATCGCGTTAAAACGGGTTGAGTTTTCCAAGAAACCAGCTGCATCTAAACCCGCTGCTTTGGATACACTTAAACTTTTTCCTACCATTTCTGCCCTGGTATCAGGTGTCATAGCGGCAGTTTTAGCATTGTACGTATTCGATTCTGCAAAAGTCTGCGGGCCTAATGGAGGCATAAACTCAGGATTTTCTGGTGCCAGCATAGCCAGTTCTTCTGCTCTTTTTACTACTTTTTGCAAAGAGGCATCATCAAATTCGTTAATGGTAGCTGTACCTGTTTTTTTACCAAAAGTGGAGCTTACCCCTAAACTCATGGTGCTGATCTGACCTGCGGTGGAAACAGCGTTACGGGCATAACGGATATTTCCGCCATCAGAACCGTTTAAACCTACTTCGCAGAAATCGGCTTTAGAAAAACCGATTACCTTTTTTAATATCGCTTGGGCTTCTTCTTTACTTAATATGGCCATAATTATATTTTTCTTGCTGTATTGATAACATTAACTCCATTAAACCGGGTAGTGGCACTGCCATGCGAAACGGCACTGCTTTGAGAAGGCTGACCTTTTCCATCATTAAAAGAGCCACCTAAACGGTAATCGCTTTCATCGCAAATGGCGTTACAGGAGTTCCAGAACTCTTGTGTGTTAGCCTGATAAGCCACATCGTTAAGCATGCCTACAATTTTACCTTCTTTAATTTCGTAGAAAATCTGTCCACCGAACTGGAAATTGTAACGTTGTTGATCGATAGAAAAACTTCCATCACCGATGATGTAAATGCCTTTTTCTACATTTTTGATCATATCATCAACACTTAGTTTTTCTTTACCTGGTTGTAACGAAACATTTGGCATGCGCTGGAACTGAACATCATCCCAGCCCTGCGAATAACAGCAGCCATTAGATTCCGTTAAACCGATAATGTGTGCCTGATCACGGATGGCCTGATAACTTACCAAAACACCGTCTTTGATCAGATCCCATTTCTTGCATTTTACACCTTCATCATCATAACCCACAGCACCTAAAGAACCGACCTGGGTTTTATCGGCTACAATATTTACTTTATCGCTGCCAAACTTGAATTTTTTCGATTCCCATTTATCTAAAGTAAGGAAACTGGTACCTGCGTAATTAGCTTCGTAGCCTAAAACACGGTCTAATTCTGTCGGGTGACCAACAGATTCGTGGATGGTTAACCAAAGGTGAGAAGGATCTAAAACCAGATCGTATTTACCTGGCTCAACCGATTTTGCCTTTACTTTTTCTGTTGCTACACGGGCTGCTTCTTTTACATCTTCCAGCATATCATAACGGCCTTTATAACGGGTTACAATACCGGTAACCTTATCTTCAGGACGGGCATGCATATATTCGTAGCCTTTGCCAGAGGGAGCGCTTAATGCATTACGTGTTTTAAATTTACCCGATTCGCGGTCAACTTTGGTTACGTTAAAGGTTGGGTAAATGCGGTGAACGTCCTGATCAATGTAAGAACCATCGGTAGAAGCGAAGTATTTCTGCTCGTTAACGGCAAAAATAACGGAGTTTATAAAGTTGGCCCCATTCTGCATAGCTACATCGTTCACGTTTAAAAGCAGGTCTACTTTTTCTTTTACCGGAACTTCGAAGGCGTTAATTTCGATAGGTGTTTTCCAGCTTACTTCGCCATAACCTTTTTGAGGAGCCAGTTGAATTGGTTCGCCCTGTATTTTCGCATTTGCTTTTGCAACGGCAACCGCTTGTTCTGCTGCTTTGGCAATAGCATCTTTAGTTACATGGTTTGTAGCTGCAAAGCCCCAACAGCCGTTGGCTAAAACACGGATGCCTACGCCATACGATTCGGTATTGGCAACACCTTGAACACGTTTTTCGCGGGTGGCAACAAATTGGTTTAAATAACGCCCGATGCGGATGTCGGCATAAGTTGCACCTTTCGATTTTGCTGCATTTAAAGCAACATCAGCCAGTTCCTTTTTAATTTTTACATCTACTCCATCTAAGGCCTGTAAAGGATCTATGGGAGTTCCGAATGCTGAAAGGTCGGGCAGGAGTAGGGCACCCATACCCATTCCGGATAAGTAGAGGAAATCTTTTCTTTTCAATTGGTTGAATTTAGTTAGTTTACGATTTCAATATAGCCAAATTATGTGGCGAAAAGTGAAAATCGATTATAACATTTTAGTTTCAAAGCTGAAAAAGGAGATGTTTTTTCTGTTGAGGCGTTTTTAACCACGAATGAGCACAGATTTTAGTTGTTTTTTAGATGTTTACTGTCATTTTGAACGCAGTGAAGAATCTTTTAGTCGTACTAGCTTATTCAAAGGCTTTATCTGAGTTCTGTATTTCATTGGAGATAGATCCTTCACTACGCTTAGAACAGCAACTTGTCTCCTTTAAACTGCCAAAACCCTCGCTTCGTACCATAAAAAGGCAGCGGCAATTAAAAATGCGGTGAAAAACCACCAGATCGAAACCTCTTCTTCTATAACGGTGTCTGTTAATTTGTTTTTGGCTTCAGTAGTATTCAAGTTTTTAATAAACTGATGTGTTTCATCCAGTTTTTGTTGATTTTTGAGTGCTTCCCAGTTTGTTTTTTTATAGATGTATACTGGCGCGATGGTTTGATTCAACGCTAAATTATCCCAGCCTGATTTTTGCGGCCAATAGAAAGCATCCCACTGAAAGGGAAGCTCCATGTTTTGCCTTGGACTTAGTGAAATACTGTCTATTTTTAATATTGATATCCGGTTTGATTCAGCCAAATCGGCAATAATCCTCATTTTTTGGCCAATAGCAGGGAATTGAGGAATGATGTTTACAGCCTGAATGTCGTTTCTTTTTCTTGCAGCATTGGCCAAAAGTTTAGACCAATAAGTTGCATAATCTATTTTTTGCCCTGAAAGTAACCAATTGAATGTAGAGGAAAGCGTAGAAACCAATACTTTGCCATATCCGTTAATGCTGCTGTTTACTACTGTTTTTCCATAGGCATCTACAATAAGGGGTTGATCACTTTGGTTGGACTTTAAAAATAACGTCTGTTCAATCGGCAAGGGACTAAATTTGAAATAATCTTCCTTTAGGCTCAACGGTTTGCCTTTTAAAACTGGAGATTCAAAACGGCTAAATTTACCACTGAGTGTGGTTGAGGCTTTTACATTCGAAACCCTGATCAACAATCCCATTCCATTATTAACTGCAAAATCTATTGATGACCTTTCGCTGGGGCTAATAGCTGCAAATTCTTCTTCATCAATAATCAGGATATCGAATTTTTTTAAAGATAATGTATTAATCTGGTTAAGGTTTGTACTATCTGTGTTGAGGAAATCGAAAGCATATTTATTTTTGCTAATCTGACTTCTGAAAGCCAATGGATATTGATTTTCGTACAGCCAGTTTTTTAAAAATTTATATTCGAAATCTGGAAAAGAAGCCAGAATTAAAACTTTCATCGGCGCTTGGTCGTCAACTTGCACAGGAACTGGTTCTTTTGCCAGCGTATCTTTTTTTTGTAAAGTAATTAATTCATAAACAGCTTTCCCTGTTTGTTTTGGCGTAGTTTTAAAAGAGAAAGCTTTACTCGATTTTGCTTCAATAACAATAGAATCTACCGTTTTACCTAAACCTTTAAGCAAAAGTTTTACCGATTCATTGCCCGAATTTTGATAAGTCCCCTGAACTTGTAATAATTCGGTAGTTTTTGATTTGGCTGGCCAATTGGCAGCGATTATACCTGTGGGACGTGCAGAAGGGCGGAAAGTGATCTGGTACCCTTTTAGCTGTTCCAATTCAGCTGTGTTTAATCCGTATCCGTAAACATTCAGCTTCCGGATGTTGGGATTCGATTTTAAGAAATAAGAAAGATCAGGAATATGTATGGTCTTCGTATTTTTTAAATCTAGAGATGAAAGTGCATATTTCTTTCCTTTTAAGTTGGCAATTGAATCAAGGTTGGTGCCTTCGGTGAGTAAAATAATCTCATCTGTGTTTTGTGGTGCATGTGTTTCAAACTTAATCGGTACAATTAAAAGCACAAAGCAGCTCACTGTGATAATGTTGGCAAAAATACGCCAGATTAACCTTGCTTTATTTGCCCTGCGGATTTCTTTATAGAGTAAAAAGGTCAATAAAATTAACCCAACCAGAATAACGATGTATTTAAACTCCATATCTATTTACCAGCTTTGTTGAGGTTATTAAAATAGTTCTGGTACAATGCCGCGGCTGGGTTAGTACTTTGTATTTGTGGTTTAGCCTGTTCGGTACTGATCATTTTTTGTATGGCTCGTTGAACCAGATCGATATCGTTAATCATCAGTTTATTGGTTGTACTTAACTTTCTTAAACTACTTAGGGCACTTAAATAAGTGGAAGGATGATCTGCTGCTGAACCAATCATATATTTCTCTGTTTCGCTGAGTAAGGATTGATCTTGCTCGCTGAACTTTTTGCCTGTTTTTCTGCTTTCTAACAAGGCGATTGCTGCTTTTAAAGAAGCTGTCCTTTTTTCTTTTTGCTCAAACGACATTTTCTGTACTGGTTGTGTAATCTTGTCCAGTTCTCCGCTTAAGCGTTTTTCAGGTTTTAGTGCAGCCGTTTTTACGGTAGTTTTAGCCACATAAGCCCGCGACTTTTGCTGCAGGTCTTTGAGCAGCCTCAGCGCTTTATATTCGTAAGGTAGTGCTTCCTGGGGTTTATAGGTTCTTAAGCGAAGCTCGGCATTCCACATTTCAGTTAAAACCGCCTTTAACTGTGCCTTCATTTCTGGTTCGAAGAAGGTAGCGTCTTCTGCGATATCATGTTTATGGGCGTATTTGCCCATAATGGTGCTCACATCACCAAACTTCTCATCTCCACCCTTATGTTCTGCATGCTCATCGTGGTCATCATGATCGCCACCAATTTCAGTTTCGTTTTCTTCACCTAAAAACTGTCCGTAACGTAACCTTAATAACTTTTGGTCAATACCTAAGTCATTACTTCTGTTTTTAAATGTCTGAGCAGGTAATGATGATTGTTCTTTCAATAACTTCTCGGTATCAATAATAATCTGCCTTTCGCTTCTAAAATACTCCGGAACCAGGTTAACGCCATTGGTCATTCCGGCTAAACTCATTAATTCGGCAGTATCTACAATGGAAACAAAATAAACATCAGAGCGGCTAGATTGTCCATGGTTATCCATTGCTTTGATGAAAAAATAAAGCTCATCGCCCGGCTTCATGCCGAGGCTTTTTAAATCGATCAATTTGGCAAGTGCAATGCTTTTTTTGTTGTCGAAATTGGTGTTGAAAGAAAGCTTTTTCTCGGTAAAACTCACACCTTCACCTTTGCCGCTGGCCATTGTTGCCGATATAAAAGCATCATTAATGCCGTAATCATCAGTAAGTGATACATTCAGGTTAATTTTTTGCGGCTGACCAATATCAATAGTGGTGTGCTGTTTAGGCTGCGTAATTTTAATCGTAACGGGTAAATCAGGAATGATCTCGATCTGGTAGAGATCTGATTTTTTACCATCCAGATCTAATTGGTAAAAACCAGATTTGTTGACGGTTTTACTGTAGCTCCATTGCGTATGTGATGCGTTTAAGGCTTTTAGCGAAACAATTTCGTTATCGTTAAAGATGATTTTCAGTTTTTTAATGCCAATGTTCGTTTCTATTTTCCAATTTATTTTAGCACCTGTTTCTGCAGTAATAGTAAATTGCTTTTGTTTACGCTCGGTTTTTTGAGTATAGGCAGGCGGAATGATGGTTGCGCTGAAATCGGAAATTTCTGCTGGAATATTTTCTTTAATTGCCGGAATTTGGCTTGCCTTTTCATGAAAATTTAAAGGTTCACTTTTATGCAAAGAGATTTGGCTAATACCAATGCTGATGAGCAATCCTACAAGAAGGATAATCAAGCCGAAATATAATTTTTTTGCTGGTTCTTTTGGCTGTGGGAGGTTAGGGATTATATTTTCGATTTTGCTACGCTGTAATTGTTGTAACATCGATAGTTCAATCTCATTCTTAAGTAGCAGATCAGCACTTTCTTCAAATTCAGGGTACTGGTTGTTTACAAATCTCGAAACATCATGGTCGGTGGTTTTCCAAATGGGTTTACTGAATAAAAGAATAATCAGAACAACAGGAAAAACCAGTGCAAAAAGCCATGGCGAAAAATGAAATAAATATACTGCAATGGCCGATAAAACCAAGGCTATGGCTAAAGCAATTGCTACGGTGCCAATCAGGTAAAAGCTAATCCACTTTTTCCTGAGGTTACTGATCCAATTTTGTCCTTCAGCTTTTAACATAATTCGGTTTTTTTCTGAATGATAAAATACGTTCGGTAACGAAAATCAATAAGGCTGCTATCCAAAATAAAGTTCCAAGCGCTTTATTTTGAGTGGTTCTTACAGTCGATTCGGCGTTGTTGGACTGAAAGGCATTTTTTTGCCTGGCCGATAAATGTCGTTGATCGGCAGAGTTGTCTTCGAAACCAAAGTCTGTCGAATTTTCAACTCTGATTACAATGGGCATCATTGCTTTCACAAATACACCATCCCAAACCAATTCGTTCCACTGCGGGTTAAATCGGCTATAAAAGTGAAAGATATGTAAGGCGTCAGCCTTTTCATTTGTCAATACTGCATTTCCAAAACCATCAGTCCATATTTTTTCGGCCTGACTGGTCGATGTAATTCTTTTACTCAATTTAATATGATGGCCATCTAAGTTCATAAATGAGGGTTCGACAATTACTTTCCCGTTTTCATATTGAAATAGGGCTCCACGCGGTGCAATTGAAGATTTGAAGTTTGTAGCTACTGCATCACCTGATAACCAAAAACCAATATCTACTTTCCCCGAAGCAGGGTTAATGACGATTTTTCGCTTCGTAAAGTCGCCAATGGCTTTTAAAGCAGCGATGAGGTATTTCCCATCTGCAGTTCCGGAAGTTTGATGTATGGCGATGTTTATCGGTGCTTCATCTCCCAAATTTAAAGCTTGGTATGTGGTATTGGATGGGCTTGATTTTGCTTCATATTTCTTTCCCGCATATTCGGCGATCCAGCTGCTTAAAGTATCAGTTTGGTTTAATGGTATCCAATTCAACTTGTAGTTAAGGGTTGGCAATTCATTACCAAAACGGCTTAAGCGGTGATCTGCAAAAAGATAAACGGTAGCACCTGCCGGAACAAAATGATTAGCAGCACTTAGTAAAGCTGTATAACTTAGGCTATTGGTCTGTTTTGCGTGATTATCGGCAGTATCTTTTAGGGTTAATGGTGCAAAACCAAGATTAAAATCATGGATTTCGTAACCTTTTTTTAGTAATGAATCGATCGTTTTTTTATTCGAATTAAAAACCTGTTGAAAAGTGGCTTTATCAGCTAAAATCCATCCATTTTTACTATTAGCCGGAATAATTTTTTTTAGGTAAGGTTGCGCCAGAAGAAATGCCAATAATGCCAAAAGCAAACAGCGTAGTAACAATAATAGCCAATCGTTAATTTTAAAGCTTTTTGAGCTTGCCCTCGAGCTTTCGCCAAGTAGTGCAATGCTGCCAACCTTAATTGTTTTGCCCAGTTTAACATTCCACAAGTGGATAATGAGCGGAACAATTAATCCTGCAAGCGCCAATAAACCTATGGGGTATAAAAAATGCACCGTTTAAATTCTAAGTTTGCTTCTTTGTTTTAAAAAATCTCTTAAAGCCTGGTCTAAAGGTTCGTCAGTACAAATGGTTCGGTAGAAAATTCTTCTGTCGAGCATTTTAACTCTTGTTTCCTCTAAATAAGTAGCGAGTTTACTTTTATAATTCTGTCTGGCTTTTTCCTGGTCAATCTGAATGGTTTCGCCTGTTTCTAAGTCCTCAAAGGTGCTATAACCTTTAAAATCAAGATCGAGTTCATTTCTTGATACCACATGAAAAACAACAATTTCGTGTCGAAGTGTATTTAAAGTATCCAGCAACTTAATAATCTCTTCATCGCTCTGATAAAGGTCGGTCACAAAAATGAGCAGTTCACGTTTTTGAGTGCCAGCAAATAATTCTTTATAATGGATGGGTTTGGTAAAATTTCCTTCAGGATTAATTTGCTCCAACTGATAAAATAACCTGGCCAAGTGCTGGTAGTCCTGTTTGGCCGCCATAGAAAATATGCCAGAATTTTTCAGCACATATAAACCAATGGCATCGCCCTGTAAATTTGCGAGATAGGCCAGTGAGGCACCGAGATAGCGTGCATAATCTATTTTGGTAAAATCGCCATCGTTATGGTTCATTGAGGCACTGGCATCTATTAATATTCGAATGGCAATATTGGTTTCCACTTCCGATTCACGGATATAGTAGCGGTCGGAGCGGGCAAACATTTTCCAATCGAGCGCACGTAGATCATCACCAGGCTGGTAACTTCTGTATTGGCTAAACTCCAACCCTGGGCCTTTTACCGTACTTTTATTAATGCCGTTCATAAACCCGTCAACCGTCATTTTAGCTGATAAGGAGAGGTCTTTAATGGCCATCAATATTTTCGGATCCAGCAGTTTTTGCATTAAATATTCGCTTTTGGTTTCGAAATGGCTTTAATCAGTTCATCAGTTACTTTATCTGACGAAACATTTTCTGCTTCGGCTTTAAAATTCATTAATACCCGGTGGCGCAATACCGGGTAAGCCATGGCCTGTAAATCTTCCATGATCACCGCATATCTGCCTTTAAATAATGCTCTCGCTTTTGCCGTCAAAATCAGAGCTTGCCCGGCCCGCGGACCAGCGCCCCAACGGACCCATTCTTTTACGAAACTTACAGCCGTGGTATCTGGGCGGGTAGCGCGGATGATTTCGCTTACATAAGTAATCAAATCATCGCTGATGCTTACTTCGCGGGTAATGGCCTGTAATTCTTTAATTTCTTCGGCACCAATAATGGGATTGATAACTGCTTTTTTACTGCCCGTTGTACTGCTTAAAATCTGTGTTTCTTCAGCTGCGGTAGGGTAACCAATTTTGATATATAACAAGAAACGGTCTAACTGTGCTTCGGGTAGCGGGTAGGTTCCGGCCTGTTCAATAGGGTTTTGGGTAGCCAGGATAAAAAATGGCCGATCTAAAGGATAAGTTTGCCCGCCATAAGTTACTTCAAATTCCTGCATGGCCTCTAACAAAGCCGATTGGGTTTTTGGAGGTGTTCTGTTCACCTCGTCGGCCAGAATAATATTGGCAAATAATGGCCCTTTGTTAAATTTAAAGAAACGTTTTCCGGTTACATGGTCTTCCTCCAGTATTTCAGTACCAACAATATCAGTAGGCATTAAATCGGGCGTAAACTGGATTCTTCTGAAAGAAAGATCCAAAGCCTGCGACATGGTTCTCACCATTAAAGTTTTCGCTAAACCTGGTACACCTTCCAGTAAACAATGTCCGCCGGCCATTAATGCAATCAGCATTTCTTCGATGATCACATCTTGACCCACAATTACTTTCTGTATTTCGCTTTTTAACAGGGAGATCTTATCGATCAATATTTTTAGGTTGCTTTCTGAACGCTCCAAAACGGTTGATTTTTTAGTATAACGATATTGTGCTTCAATATAGCGCATATTGGCAGATAGTTTTTAGCCCAATGGAAAGAATATCAAAAAATTTACAAGATTTTTTGGATAAAAAACCTAAATAATAAAAAATGAAGGTAATTTTAGGCTGTGCGAAGAGCTAAATTTACATTTGCGAGGTTAAAGTATAATTCGGGCGACTGGGATACCGATCAGCGTATGCCTTCTAATCTGTTAAATTCTTTGTTGGAGTATACCACTATTCCGTTAGATGAAGAAGAGAAAATTGTAGAATTGAGCAGTCGAGATTTATTTAAATATCCTTTTTGTTATTTAAGTGGACACAAACTGGTTCAATTTACGCAACAAGAAGCCATAAATTTTAAAACCTACGTGCACAACGGGGGCTTTGTTTTTGTAGATGATTGCAACCACGATATTGATGGTTTATTTGCCCGCTCGTTCGAAACTCAGATGAGCAATTTATTTGGTCCACAGGCTTTGAAAAAAATACCTAATAACCATGGTATTTATAGTTCTTTCTTTAAGTTTGAGAAGGGACCGCCAACTACTTCTTTCGAGTTAAACGGTTGGGGTGATGATCTGGTTCACGATTACCTGAAAGCAATTACCGTTAACAATAGAATAGGGGTGTTGTATAGCAATAAAGATTACGGTTGCGAGTGGGATTACGATTTCAGAAACAAGCGTTTCTTAGCAGAAGACAATACCAAATTCGGGGTAAATATTATCCTTTACGCCATGGGGATAAATAGTTAGCCAATGGCTAATGAATCTATAATGCATATGCGGTTTGGGCCTTTGATTGATTAAGGACTAAAAAACTCTGTATATTTCCAACATAAGCGAGGGCACCTATATTGTCTCTCAGGAAATTATTATAAGAAACCATATCGGGCATGGCAACCTTAAGCATAAAATCGAAATGACCAGTAAGGTGATAACACTCCATTACCTCGGGGTATTTCTCCATTTCTGCCTTGAATGCGCTTACAATATCTTCTGAATGCATGGTAAGCTGAATATGAGGAAAGGTTATAAAATGCGACCTCAATTTATCAATGTCTACAATGGCAACTGTTGATTTGATATAGCCGTTTGCCCGCAGTTTTTTAATACGTTCTACAATATGGGTCATGCTTTTCCTAAGCTTTCCCGAAACTTCTTTATAGGTTAATAATCCGTCATGTTGTAAAAGATTAAGGATTTCGATATCTGTCTGATCAACTTTTTGAGGTTGCATGTAAATACTTAGTGTATAATTGTTTCTATTTTGTTCACTTTTGTAAAGCCTAAAAATAATTAAAATAAGGTATATTTATCTAATTTATTCTTGTTAATTAAAAAAGTACTTAGTGTATATATTACAATAATGGTTAGAATTATGAAGTGCAAATAAAAATTATATTCTGTCAGCTTATTTTCTTGATATACCAAACCAAATTTTTAGGATGTTTAGGGTTTGCTAAAAAATAATTTTTACCAAAAAAACAGGTTGTTGCGGTATAATTTGCTTAACTACTGATCTTTACACTGTAATTTATTTAACCAAATATTATTTTTCTCATGCATAAAAAACACAATTTTGGTGCCGGCCCATGCATATTGCCGTCATCTGTAATGGAACAAGCTGCGCAGGCTGTAATCAATTGGGGCGGGATGGGTTTATCTATTTTAGAAGTTTCACACCGATCGCCAGAGTTTGAAGATGTAGTACTTAAAACCCAGCTTTTGGTTCGCGAGTTATTGTCTGTTCCTGATCACTATTCTGTGCTTTTTTTACAGGGCGGGGCCAGTACACAATTTGCTATGGTTCCAATGAATTTTTTAAATGCAGGGAAAAAAGCGGCTTATCTTGATACCGGGTACTTTGCACAGAAAGCCATTAAAGAAGCCAGGTTATTTGGTGAAGTAGAAATTGTAGCTTCATCGAAAGATAAAGATTATGCTTATATCCCGGTTGAGTTTAATAACGATAAGAAAGCTGTATACCTGCATTGTACTTCAAATAATACGATTGAGGGGACAGAAATATTCGATTTTTCTACTGCGGATGCCCCATTGATATGCGATATGTCGTCAGATATTTTTTCCAGAAAGATTGATGTTAACGATTTTGATCTTATTTACGCGGGTGCACAAAAGAATATGGGGCCGGCTGGGATGACGCTTGTTATTGCTAAAAATGAATTTCTAAACCAGGCAAAAAAAGAAATTCCATCAATGATGGACTACCGGGTATTCCGCGACAATATGAGCATGTACAATACACCACCGGTTTTTTCTATTTATGTAGCCATGCTTAATTTATTGTGGCTTAAAGATCAAGGTGGGGTAAGCGGGATAGAGGAAAGAAATATAGAGAAAGCAAGATTATTATATGCTGAGATAGACCGGAATTCTCTTTTTTACGGTACTGCCGACGTTGCACACCGCTCTCGGATGAATGTTACTTTTTTAGCTGTTAATAAAGATGTAGAGGCCGAATTCTTAAAATTTGCAGCAGATCAGGGAATTGTAGGCATAAAAGGCTACAGAACAGTCGGCGGATTTAGGGCTTCACTTTACAATGCGCTCCCATTATCGAGTGTTGAAGTATTGGTTAATGCCATGGCCAGTTTTGAAAAAGCATACAGTGATAAAGTTGTTCTTGAACTCGAATAATCCGTTAAACAATGATAAAGATCTCACCATTAAAGGCATTACAGCCAGGCAAAGACATATTTGATCTGATGATTTCTGATCAGGCAAACGGTAAAGTGCATAAAAATGAGCAGCTTTCTTTTGAAGACCTGCTCCATTTATTTGGATGTCCTATAGATGATCGGCCTGCTATTTATGTTTATGAGTTCCGTGGCGAGTTTGGTAAAATGAGAGGAATCTGGGCGGCTATTGATCTTTCTCAAACACCTGTAAATGCAATTAAAAGGCACGAAGAAACCGTATTGTCGAAAGTAGAATCGCTTAAAATAGATCGAAAAAGTAAGGCAATGCAAAAATCTCCAATCTTATTGGTACATAAAAAAGATAAAGCTTTAGATGCCCTTATTGATTTTGTAGTGCGTACACGAAAACCTTTGGCAAGCGAATGGTCGCAGATGGAACATTTTCTTTACCAGGTAGTGGAAGAAGATGTGATTGAAAAATTTGTTGAAGAATTTATAAAGCTCCAGGCGGTTTACCTTGCCGATGGTCATCATCGTTTGGAAGCAGCCTGTTCGCTACAGAAAAGTATTCCCCAGCAGATCAGTTCGCTATTTGTTTCTGCCGATGTAATTTCTATAGGTGCCTTTCATAGGGTGGTTTTGGGTGTAGATATTTCCTACTCTTTGTTGATGGAAAAACTGAAACAGTATTATTATATCTCAAAAATTCCCAATAACAAGGCTTATAAACCAGATCGGAAGAATAGGTTAGGCCTTTGTTTTAAAGGCGAATGGTACCAACTGGATTTAAATGAAGCTTCTAGTGCATTGTCTGATGTACCAGACACGGTGATTTTACAAGATAAAATCCTTTCAGCCGTGCTAGGCATCAATAAACCGAAGGAAGACGACAGGCTTATCTGCTATCCGGATTGCAAATGGTCTGAATTTCTTGCTGAGCTGGATCACGATGAAACTTCGATTGGCTTTTCTCTTTTTCCAATGACAGCTGAGGCTTTTATTAAAGCTGCGGAAAAGGCTGAGTTTTTGCCGCCCAAATCTACATGGATAGCGCCAAAGGTTCCTCAGGGGTTTATGGCGAGTAGTCCGGTGGCTATTATGGCAAAGGGTGAAAGGGTACAGGTAAATTAATGGTTAAACCTATAAAACAAACGATATGTTTGATTTCGATTTAGAAAGTATAGCACAGATTGGGGCTACTTTTCTGATAATTGCTTTCTTTTTAGTGGCCTTATACAAAAAGCGACTTAAGGTAAGCAAGAAAAAAAATGATGAGGAACAGGATGATTTACATTGGCTCTAAAACTGTTAAATTGGATTTGGATTGTAGGCTTTTTGTTAAAGTAAACGAATTTAATTTAATAGGTAGGTTGATTATAGCAATTTGAATATAGTTAAATTTTATACTTTTGGGTTATTGATATTTACAATTTAACCCGATGTGTTTTATGAGAATGCTTTTTAGAGCCTGTATACTTTCTGTTTTAATCTGTTCATCTGTACTGGCGAGTGCCCAAACCGTTACCTTAGATTATTTTTTTAATCGCGAAACCCGAAAAGATAAACAGGGTAAGGAAGTCCGGTTTCATTATCTGTGGAGTGAACAGGCAATGAGTGGTTTTTCTATTTTTGGCAATGTATTTAAAAAAGAAGGATTTAAATTAGATTCGCTTGAAATAGCACCAACATTGGCCAATTTAAAAGGAAGCGATGTTTACTTAATTGTAGATCCTGATCGTCCGAAAGAAAACCCTAAACCGAATTACATAGAGGCTAACCACATTGCTGCAATTTCTGCATGGGTAAAGCAAGGTGGCGTATTGGTAATGTTTGCCAATGATAGTGCGAATGTAGAATTACCACATTTTAATAAACTTGCCAATGTATTCGGTATGCATTTTACCAACGAAATGCAGAACCATGTAATTGACGATGCACATTTTGAAGATGGCGGCATTTCGATCAAAAACAATCCGGTGTTTAAAACGGCCAAAAAAATATTCATGAAAGATATATGCTCAATCGATACCAAAAACGGTGCAAAACCGGTATTGAAAAACGCAGCCGGTGCAACGGTTATTGCCACTACCAAATTTGGCAAAGGAAATGTAATTGCCATTGCCGACCCATGGTTGTACAATGAATATGTAAACGGCCGTTTGCCAAAAGAAATGGGCTTTGAAAACGATAAAGCTGCTGTAGATCTCGTAAAGTGGTTAAAAAGCCTTATCCGGAAATAGTTAAAGATTATCCAGCTTAAAATAGCCTAAATGAATTTCATCTTCAGGTAAATCGCCTGAAGATGTTTTTATTTCGATATGGTATTTTCGTTTTGATTCTTCGCTTAAAATATCTTCAATCTTATATATATCGTCTACATCAATACCGTACTTTTCATCGATGTGGGCATTGGCGCCTTTTATCGAATTGGTTTTAAAGAATACCGTTTTCTTTGCTTCTTGTATAGCCTTTGCCCTTTCATCATGTACAGATAAAATAATATAATGTTGTTCGTATAGCCGGTTCGATTGATAGCCCCCAAGATTAATAAAAAATAGCTTCTTGGTAGAAGGAGTAGTATTGCCATCTCTTAATTTAATATTGATTTCATAATTATCAACCTTATTCACTTCCCGCCAGCCATCTATGTGGATACTGGCTCCTGCCTCTGGCCAAAATGCTTTAATTTCGGGCACGAGATCTTTTAGCGAATGGCCAATGCCGAAGAAATAATCGTGCTGCTCTACGTTTCGTTTTGGGGCTTTTGAGCCCAGTAAAAGCATATATAGGTTTAAATCGCTCATTATTAAGGTTATCGGTTAATTGCCTCGAACCGATTAATGCCAGCCATTAAACTGGTCCATAGTCATGGTTTATTGGTCATTGGTTGGCTCTATTATTCAAAAGGCAGTCACTAATCTTTTAACAACAGTAATTGCAATTGGTTCTCAGGATTTGTGATTTAACTACATTTTCAATCAATTTAAAACAATTTCGACTTTTTAAGATTATATGACCTAACGGATTATAACATGCTAAATAAAACGCATCAAGAATAGATGAATTTAACTCCTGCAAAAAAAAGAATTGCCATTATCGGTGGAGGACCAAGCGGTCTTTTCATGTATAAAAGATTAATTGAATCTAAAGCCACCAACTTCGAAATAGAGATATTCGAACGTAAAGATTATTTAGGAGCGGGTATGCCTTATAGTAGTGAAGGTGCAAATGTAGAACATATCACTAATGTATCGGATAATGAAATTCCGATCATATTCAACTCTATTGAAGATTGGGTGAAAATTGCACCAAAAGAAATTTTAAAAAGATTTGATATCAACGAAGAAAAATTTAATGAATATAAGGTATTACCGCGATTGTTTTTTGGTGAATATCTTTCCGCACAATTTAAGTTATTAAAAGAAGCTGCAGAAAATAAAGAGATTAAGACCAATGTGCATTTAAATTGCGTAGTAGAAGATATCATCGATTTTCCTGATGATAATCAGGTAGCGGTATGTGTAAAGGGGCTACCTAAAGCCTATTTCGACCAAGTTGTTATTTGTATCGGCCACAATTGGCCAAAGAAGTACGAAGGTCGCATTCCCAACTATTTCGATTCGCCTTACCCACCAAAAAAGCTTTTACTGAAACTTCATCATCCGGTAGGGGTTATGGGCTCATCGTTAACAGCTATTGATGCATTAAGAACGTTGGCCCGGCAAAACGGAAAGTTTGAGGAAAAAGAGGATGGAACTTATCGTTATCATTTAGCGTGCGAGGGATTTAAAGTTGTAATGCATTCGCGTAATGGCTTGTTGCCTGCTATCCGCTTTCATCTGGAAGATTCGCATTTAGGAAAGGAAGAAACGCTGAGTAAAGCCGAAATTAAAGAGAGTATGGCCAAGAACGGAGGTTTTTTATCATTAGACTTTGTGTTTGAAAAGAATTTTAAGGAAATATTTATTAAAAAGGATCCAGCTTTTTACGAGCAGATCAAAAATATGAACCTGGAAGAATTTGTTCTGGCTATGATGACTTTCAGGGGAAAATTAGAACCTTTCGATCTTTTTAAAAAGGAATATGAAGAGGCCGAAAAATCTATAGAAAAGCGGAAATCTATTTATTGGAAAGAGGCCTTGGCTGTTTTAAGTTTTGCGATGAATTATCCTGCCAAATACCTTTCTGCCGAAGACATGGAACGGCTACAAAAGATATTAATGCCCCTAATTTCTATCGTCATTGCATTTGTACCCCAAAGCTCGTGCAGAGAATTACTGGCACTACACGATGCGGGTGTGTTAAGTATTGTGGCCGTTGGGGATGAGGCAGAGGTTAAGCCATTAGAAACCGGCGGCGCAGATTATCATTACAGGGTAGGTGATAAGAAGGTAGTTATTCACTTCGATACCTTTATCGATTGCACTGGCCAGCCACATCTTTCTTTCGACGATTTTCCTTTCAAAAGCTTAATTAACAATGGAACGCTTAGTCCGGCCAGATTAAAATTCCAGTCGCCTGAGCGTGGAAAGGAAGAAATGAAACAGAATGATTTAGTGACAAAGAAAGAGAATAATTACTTTTTAACTGTGCCAGGCATTACCATCAACGATCATTTTCAGGTGGTTAATGAAGCGGGCCAGGCAAACAAAAGAATCTATATCATGGCGGTTCCGTACATTGGGGGGTATAATCCCGATTACTCTGGTATCGACTTCTGCGAAGCCGCATCAGAAGCAGTGTTGAGTAGTATTTTGAGTTAAAGAGGTATTACGAAGTGATGTTCTAAAACTAGTTATTGCTATAATCGCTTAAGAACTTAAACCAGATTGTTGAACCTACAAAAAACTGATACTTACTTGTTTTAAATGGGCAGTTTTGAATTTAGTGAACAATTGGTTCCTGTCAATTTTAATTTTCTACAAGAAATGAAGCATAGTAAAACGGTTTATGAGCTATTGAATTTCGAGACGATAAGCAGCCGTTTTTTTGAGAAATAATTTATGCGGTCTGGGTTGATTTTTTTTGTTGATTTATGCTGAAATTACTCAAAAATAGTATAATAGAATAAAATCTTTCTAATAAAAAAGTGCCTTCTGACAGATTAAATGCGGTTTTTAGAAAAAAAACAAACGTTTGCGCTTAATTTCTGTTATGTCTTTTTTTGATTACAAATTTGCTAAGAATGGTAAAGCATTTCACAAGCGTAAGTGAGGATAAATATAACGCTAGCGCATTAATTTTTTTGATGAATTAAACCATCATATACACTATTCTACTTAATCCTTATTCGTTATTAGAATATCGTTGATAAAAATTATAAAAATTAGCTGATTAATGCCGCCGTTCAGGCATTATAGCCTTTTCTGGCTTAGTACATTACGCTGTTTTTAAGCAAACGTTTGCGTTAAGAAAAATAAAAATCCAGTATTCTTAATATATAACTTGCATTACCAAGTATTAACGAGCCGATATTTTATTTTAGTATTACGAGCAAAAAAACTGTTATAAACTAACAGCAAAATAATTAATAATAAAATAATAAGCCCCTAACCAGGGTATAACTAACAAACAAACAAAAACTAATCATTCTGGGCAATATATTTTGCTTTAAGAATTAATATTAATCAACTCTAAACCATATTCCATGATCAAAAAATTTACTTTTTGTCTAGTGGCATTGCTATGCCCAAAATCTCAAATAGAGACATTTTCTTAATTACATTTTAACAATCGAGTTTCTTCTTTAAACACTTAAACTTTTAATTAAACTAATAAAATGGTTAAAATTTATACAAGCGTTTGTATTGCCTTGTTTTTATCTGTTTTTGGATCACAATCTTTGTATGCCCACCGGGTATGGCTTAAAACGGCTAATGGTAGCTATTTTGTTTTTCAGCATGATACTACTAAAGCTACTAAAGCTAAAAAAGATTCGTCCGCTTATTCCATTAAAACCGATACAATTGGCCAAATGGTTAGAGCGCTACAGAAATTTAAAACGGTACGCGATACAATTAACATCCGTTCTTCAACACCTGTTCCCAATTTATCATTACAGCAAATCATTAAAGGTAATTTGGCTGGCGTTTACGTACAGGAACCAAATGGCGAACCTGGAACTGAGCAAAGCATGATTATACAAGGTACGTCTGGTTTACTATTTAATAAGAAAGACATTTATGCTTTACAGCCTGCTGTTTATTTAAATGGTGTGCCCCTGGTAGCGGATAATCCTTTTGCATTTGACGTACAGAAATATGATTATAACAGGATTGGACCTGCAACCAATTTACTTTCACAAATAGATATTAATAATATACTGTCCATTTCGGTAATTAAAGATCCTTTTGAACTGGCCAAACTTGGTCCAAATGCAGCAAACGGAGCTATATATATTACCACTAAAAATGCTAAGGCCGGACTTAGGGATATTAGTTTAAACTCTTACTTTGGTTATGTAACGGCCCCTCAGGTAAATACAGTTAATGGTGTTTACGAAAACAATTTCAGAAATCAGTTCTATAAAAAATACAATCCGACTGGTAGCCCTGCTTCTTATTTGCGCGATTCTACCAACGTAGCTTATTTTGGCCCTTCAAACTGGACTGACTTATACTATCAAAATACGCCAACTTTTTCTGCCGATCTAGGTATAACCGGGGGTACAGAAAGAGCAAACTTCAGGTTTTTTGGTTCGGGCACCAAAAATGCAGGAAATGCAGATAATACTGGTATTAACCGCTATAATTTGTTTTTTGGTATCAATATGGCACCATTTAAATGGCTTACTGTATCGAGTACAGTTAATACTGCCCGTTTAGATCGTACCAGAAACAAAAGTTTACGCGATCGTTTTGCAGAAACACGCTATATACCCGATTTAAGTAGCCCACTTTCTCCAAATGCCGATTCTTATGCCAACTATTTAACTGAAAATGGCAGAAATGTAGATAACAATCGTTCCACAGTATTAAACGGAAACCTGACCTTAAGTGCAAAGGTGAATAAATTTGTAATCTCTACTACTGGTTTGTTCAATTACAACGAAGGGATCAGGGATTACTTTATCCCATCAACCTTGCTGGCAGGTATCAGTTATATTTCTAATTATTTTGGTTACAGCCAAAGGGTATCACTCAATAACAGCATTAGCTACAAATATGATATCAATAAAAACCATGTTATTGATTTTGAACTTGGACAGAGCTTACAGGGCGATACCTACAAGTATAATTATGCAAGAGCCTACAATGGTCCGAATGATTATGTAAAACTGACTTTTGTTGATGGTAACCCAACCAGAGATGGAGCTGATAACCCGGATTACCTTAACGTGCTATCCGAGGGTAATTTTTATGTATTCAGGTATATAGATAAGGAGCGTAATAATTTAATGTCTTTTTATGGATCGGCAAAATACGCTTATAAAAGCCTGTTTACCTTTAATGCCTTATTGAGAAGAGATGGTACATCTAATGGACAGCCAGATAGCCGTTGGGTTACTACTCCGGCATTTAATGCCAACTGGAATTTAAAAGAACAGTTTTTAAAAGGCAATAGCGTAATTGATGCATTACATCTAAGCGCAGGCTGGGGCAGAACTTTAAGGGTTTTCCAGGATGACCGTTTTGCTGCAGGACCACAGTACCGTTCGGAAAACGGATGGGAAGAAGAACCAACTATTCCAGGTTATGGTGGTTTGCTAGGCATTAACCGTCCATATAATAGTGGATTTATTGGTTACAACATTAGCCTTCCTTTTGCCGATCGTACGAGTGTAACTTTAGACGCATCGTTTTTAAACAGTCGCATCAATACTGCAGTTACGGTATATAACCGTGAAGATAAAAACAGTGTGATAGGATTGCCCGTAGCCGTCGAAACAGGTTATTCTACCCAATATAAATCGGGGATGGATATCAATAATAAAGGGGTAGAATTTTTGGTTAATGGTGCAGTGTTACAACAACGCAATGGCTTAACCTGGAATACTGGACTAAACTTAAGCTATAACAAAAATAAACTTTCGGCATTGCCAGAGGGCTTAAACGAATTAATTTATCAGAACGACAATAAATTGCAGGTAGGTAAATCGGTAGGCAGTTATTGGTTATACACCAACCAAGGTATTTACAATAGCGATGCTGAAGTACCTGCTGGCAGAACTTTTAACGGGATTCCACTAAAAGCCGGCGATCCGAAATGGGTTGATTACAATAACGATAACCGTATCGACAGTAAAGACAAGGTATTAACAGGAGATAGATTACCAAAATTTGTGGGTGGCTGGAACAATACCATTGCCTACAAAAACTTCGATTTAAACTTCAATTTCATTTTTGCTGCCGGCCAAAAAGCTATAAACCAATACGAGGCAACCCGTTACGGTTTTGTAAACCGCGAAGCAGGAAATGATATCAACTCAGTTAAAGAAGTTTCTTCATGGCAATCATTCGATAACGAGAAAAACTATCCAATATACAATCCGTGGAGCCCTGTAGATGCTTACCGTACCGATCAGGATCTGTTTTTAGAAAGTGCCTCTTATGTGAAGTTAAGATCGGTTACCTTGGGTTACGATTTTAGTAAAACAGGTTTATTCAAAAAAGCCGGTGGAAAAATCAGAAGAGCCTATTTATATGCTACAGCCTTAAACGTATTTACCCTAACCGATTTTTCAGGTGTTGATCCAGAACTGATCAATTACAATGGGGTATACGACGGTGCAAATATCACCATCCCACGAACATTTGTTTTAGGCTTCAAACTCGATTTATAAAATATACCATTATTGATATGAAATATTCTAATTATAAAATTAGTATCTACAGGTCGGTTACCCTAGTGCTAGCACTAACCATTGTTGGTATGGGCAATTTCTCCTGTAAGAAAATTGATGATGTACAATCAACAAGATTAGCTACAGAAGAAAGTAATTGGAAAACGTTGGAAGACGCCCGTGCAAACTTACTTTCGGTATATGGACTGATGCGTTCGGCTACCGTTTCCGATAACACCCATTGGTTAATGGGCGATTTACGCCAGGGCGATTTTCAGATCACCAACAGGGCAGATCTTAAATCTATTGTTGCGGGGCAGTTAAATGCACAGAACCCTGTAATTAACAGGATTACCAACTGGCGTAGGTTTTATGCCGTAGTTAATGCTGCGAGTTTATTTATCGAGCGCTCTAAGCAGATAATACCATTAGATTCGCGTTATACTCAGATAAACAATAATGTAGATGTTGCACAGGCCAGAATATTAAGGGCATTTGCTTATTTCTATATGGTAAGAATCTGGGGGGATGTGCCTTTGTTAACCTCATCGCACGACGGCGATTTCGTACAATTGCCAAGAACCGCAAAAGAAAAAGTTTTACAGTTTGCTACAACCGAGCTATTGGCTGCAGCACAGGTAGTACCTTTTAAATACGGTGGCGATGATCCAATTCTACCAGGGCTTTATTATGGCGCAGGCTGGGCAAGCTGGAACGGAAATATTTTTACCCGCTTATCGGCCTATATTATCTTAGCCCACATTGCGGCTTGGCAAGGCAATTACCTGGATGCAGCCACTTACTCAAAATTTGTGTTGGATAATTATACCAAATCTAACGGAAGTGGTTCGAATGGGATTGTTTATTTGGATATGGACGCCCTTACTGAGAATGTAAATTACTATAGTCCATTTGCGTTTAAACGCGCAACTGTACTGGTTGGTTTTCCATTTGAGGCAGGTAATGGTTTATCAACTGCTAACGGCCATATTGAGCAGTTAACTTTGGCATCGCCATTTATTCCTAAAACGCAACCTGAAATGTTTGTGCCAAAGGATAGTATCCTTAAAATATTTACCGATCCTAGAGATTTAAGGTTTAGCATTAACCCTGTTACAGGCTTATACCGAACAAATTATTTTTACAACTTCACTTCAGAACAACCCATTTTTAACAAGATCAAAGTAATTTATACGGCTCAAACCTCTGGTAACTTAACCCTGTTCAGTTCTACCATGCTGTTTAGCCGTATTGAAGAAATCACCTTGCTTAGAGCCGAGGCCTGTGCTGTATTGGGACAGCGTGATGAAGCCATTTCTGCACTGAACAAAGCAGCAAACTTGAGAGGAACAGCTACTTATAATGCTGCATCGGGCAAAGATTTGGTTGATGCCATTTTTGAAGAACGCAGAAGGGAGTTAATGGGAGAAGGTTGGAGATGGTACGACATTGTACGTTACAACAGGCTTAAAAATGCTACCGGTACCTTCATCAAGAAAAATGGTGTGTCACTTACATTCACGCAGTTTGAGCGTGCAGGAGGTATTTACTGGCCGGTATCTCAAGATGTAATCAATGCAAATCCATCGGTTACCCAAAACCCATACTGGCAATAATCAATCAGAAGATCATGAAAAAGAAATTATATAAACATAGCCTATTGTTGCTAATAGCTGTAATGGGTATTTATTTAAGTGCCTGCAAAAAAAACGATTCTCCTTATTACGACTATACCAATACGGTGCAAACCTATAAAGGAACTGCAGTGGATTATTTAAAATCGAAACCGAACACTTTTGATTCGCTGCTTTTGGTGTTGGACCGTTTTCCTTTTTTGAAGGATTCTTTAACCAATCAGAAAGTAACCTTGTTTGCACCTGTAAATGAAAATTTCGCGGCATCGGTTAAATATTTAAACCAAACCAGAAAAGCAGAAGGGAAAGGGCCTATTTATTTAAGCACCGCAGATCCGTTGGAACTGGCATTTATGCTTTCAAAATATATTATAAGGGGAAACTTAACATCTGCTACTTATGCCAGTACGATTGATGGTATTTCGGTAACAACAGTAGCTTCTAACTACCCCATGCATGTTAAAGCACTACAGGCTAATGCATCAGGCTTTATAGGTGGGGGAGCCACTACACTCGAATATAGCGATATGTACGGCTCAACCATTAGGCTCAACTGGGTAACCACCAATACCAACGCCATTAACATCAAAACCAATAATGCTACCATAAACATTTTAACCCCGTTGCACAATTTTGGGTTTGATGAATTTACATACAGATTAGACCAATAGCCTTATGAAGATGAAAACTAAAAAATACTTTCTTAGTGTAGCGATAATGCTAACAGGCATGATGCTCGTATTGGTATCGTGTAAGAAAAATTTACCAGATAATAGGTTGTCTATAGCCAATGATAGCCAGTACACACAGTTTCTATATCAGCCTACTTTAGGTAGAAACACCTTATTTACCAATAATTTTACATACGGCAATTCGAGCAGGCCTCTGGATTTTAAAATTGTAAACATGCGTACTTTTGGTGGCGAGCCTGCTCCTGAACTAACCAAACTTTATCCGGTTAAAGTATGGAAAACAGCCTATGATGGTACCGAAAAATCGCTGGCCGAAATTGAAGCAAAACGCGTAATAGAAAACCATCCACTTTTCGAAGTACGCCCACATTCAGGCGAATTTTTAATGTGGGCCGAAGCCAACTCTAATATGATTAAGGCACAACCAGATTCGGGTTATGTTTTTGACGTAGAAATGTCGAATACCGGTGGAAGGAAATATTTTCAGAATTTCCGTCTTAGTCCATTGCGCGAACGCCCTTATGAGCCATCGCCATTAGATCCGATAACAGGACAGGGAACATCAACCTCTGTGAGTCCTGCAGGTTTATTTATTACTGGAACAAGAACCAATCAGTTCTTATCATCGAGTGATGTAGCCGTGGTGTTTAATAAATTGCCAAAAGGGCTGCCAGGCTATTCCGGACATAGCATCAGTTTTAAATTTATAGATACGCTGGCTCAGGTTATCGATCCAAATAAGTTTGCTTTAACCGATTGGGGCAATTTGGTACATGGTTTTAATATGATAAAAGATGCCACCAAAGTAAAATTTGATGTGGCTTATCCGATTCCTTTAACCGCATATCCTACAAAATATACCACAACAGATGGTGGTGCGGCAAGGGTGGTTTTCAGGTTCGACAGGCAGGCATTTGGTGCAGTTTTGCTCCACTGTTATCTCGCCTTAAATTTCAAGATCTACGAAGAGGGGGATTGGGAAATTATCTTTCAGTTTAAGAACGACAAACCAAAATTTGATAACGACTGATGAAACAAACTAAATCCAAACAAAACATATTTCCGATGAAGTATTTTTACAGCATAGTAATTTTATTGATTTTTGGTTTGCACGATCTCGCCCTGGCACAGCAACAAATTGCGGTTACAGGTACGGTTTATGATGGCGAATCAAAAAAGAAAGAAACCATGCCCGGCGTAAGTATTTTAAGCGCTGGCAGGGTTTTGGGTCAAACCGATGGTGATGGCCATTACAGGGTTACCGTAGCATCAAATGCAGAAATTACCTTTAAATATTTAAGTTATATAACCCAAACCATAAAGGTAAATGGAAGAACCACCATTAACCTCACTTTACAGGGCGATAACGCTACCCTTAAAGAGGTTACCGTAACTGCAGGTTATCAAACCAAAACCAGAACTTTGTCTACTGGTTCTACCGTAAGCATTTCGGGTAAGGATATCCAAGGACAGCCTGCGAGTGATATCATGTCGCTTTTACAAGGTAAAGTTGCCGGACTTAACATTCAGAATAACACTGGCGCACCGGGTTTCAGGGGCTCCATTACTTTAAGGGGTATTTCAAATATCAACGTATCAGGTTCTGGAAGCTCAAGTTTCTTAACTCCAACTTCGCCATTGTTTGTAATTGATGGCGTACCTGTTGACGACAATACCAATTATTCTTATGGTTTTCAACAAGCAGGTCCAGGTGTATCACCTATTTCTCAGATCCCACCAGAAGATATTGAAGACATTACTACTTTAAAAGATGCTGCTGCCACATCGTTATACGGATCGAGAGGAGCTTATGGGGTTATTTTAGTAACCACCAAACGTGGTAATTCTAAAATACCGGTAGTACGTTATTCAGGGGCATCTTTCTTTTCAATGGTTCCTCAGTTACGCAGCGTTATTGGAGGTAAAGGTGAAAGGCTGTTGCGGATCAATCAGATTTTACAAAATGACACCAGTTATACTCATGCAATAGATCTGATCAATTATAATCCCATTTTAGCAGATAGCTTAAATGCTTACTTTAATAACTCAACCGATTGGCAATCCTATTTTTACAGAAATACTTTCAATCAAACTCATAATGTAAGCATTTCGGGTGGCGATGTAGCATTTAACTATAAAGTGGGCTTGGGTGCTTATGATGAAACTGGAATCCAAGAGAACACGGGTTATTCGAGGTATAACCTGAACATGAATATGCAATACAATCCTACGCCTAAATTTAAGTTATATGGTCAGTTGCAGAATTCAATCCAAAAACAACAGGTCGGCAGCGGCAATGGTTTCTTAAATAGTGGTTTAGCCACCACAGGCCAGGCCTCAAGCTTATTGCCTTCACCGTCGCTATTTTCATCGCAAAGTGGGGTATTGGCGCAGCTGCAAACCGATAACGACAATAAATCATTACAAACTTTTGCAACCATTAATGCAGAATATGAACTTTTTAAGAATTTTAGGATAGCTACTTTCTTAAATTATACCAATAGCACCGGTACCAAAGATAATTTTTCACCGGCGGCGTTAAACGGAAATCAATCTAAATATTATACGTATAACGATCGTGCCACCAAGTTGTACAACCGTAACCAGTTCTCTTATGTGTATGGTTTAAAAGATGCAGCCGGAGAAGATTCACATACCTTCAATTTATTTGCTTTTACTGAGATCAACTCGAGCTTTTTTAAAGCCGATGCCATTTTGAACGAAAAAGGAGTTAACGATCAATTAAGGGGGCCTTTAACCAATATGACCGATTACCTGACCTCACTGGGAGGAACTATTGATTATAACGATGCCAGAAGCGTTGCTTTTGCTGGTGCATTTTCTTATAACTACAAACAAAAATATGTATTGGATTTTAACTATCGTTTAGATGCCAATTCGGCCAATGGCGAAAATGCCCGCTATGTTGCCAATCCATCCATTGCATTAAAGTGGAACTTTAACAAAGAAAAGTTTATGCAGAATGTAAAATGGGTTGATTATGCTGATATCCGTTTAAGTTATGGTTCTAACATACAACCGGTAGGTGGAGTTTTTGATGCTTATGGTAAATATGTGGGAGGAAACCGTTATAATAATGCCAATTCTATCATATTGGATTTAAAAAGGTTGCCAAATTTAGATTTACAACCTACAAGAGCAACTACTTATAATGCTGGAGTTGATTTTAGCTTATTAAATAACCGTTTTTCATTCGTTTTTGATACTTATTATAAACAGAATGATAATATTTTCAGATACAAGGATATTTCAAGTGCCAATTCATTCGAAACAGTTGCTTCTAACGAAATCAGTAACGTAAATTACGGATGGGAGTTTCAAACAACCGCGCGCCCATTAAACCCTACAAGCCCATTTAAGTGGACAATATCAGGAAACTTAGCGATCAACAGAGAAATTTTAGCACAATTACCTGATAATTTGAGAGATTTTATTTATTATGATAAAGCCTTACAACAAGACACTTATTATCGCTTAGGTACCAATTCACTATCTAACTACCTATACAACACAAAGGGTGTTTACTCTACTAATGCCCAAGTGCCGGTTGATCCGAATACAGGTTTGCCTTACCGCGTAGGAGGTACTGGTCGTTTGAATTATTTTAGGGCAGGTGATCCTATTTTTACCGATCTGGATGGAAATTATGTACTTGATGGTAATGATCGGGTAATTGCTGGTAATTCTCAGCCGCAGATAACAGGAGGCTTTTATTCCTACCTGCAATGGAAAAACTGGAGTATAGAAGTGAACACTTCTTTTACCCTGGTTCGCGATATTATTAATAACCCATTAGGTAAGCAATTACAGAACTATAGTAATTTTCAGTTCGCGAGTTTGGTGCCACTGGATCAGCTGAATTACTGGAGTGCGCCTGGCCAGAATGCCACTTATGCCAATCCTTTAGATTTTGTGCGTGCACGTATTATCGATCCTTTTAGGTTAAACCAAACGGCATTTCAGGAAGATGGATCTTACTTCAAGTTAAACTCGATTAAAGTGTATTACATCTTTGATAAGAAATTTACCAGCAGGTTCGGAATGAACAGGGTAAGTATCAATGCTACTGCGGCAAACCTTGGCTTTATCACACGTTACTCTGGGCCAAATCCTGAAAATGTGACCAGTTTGGGTAGAGATGACTCAGGAGGTTATCCTTCACCAAAGCAGTTTACATTAGGTTTAAACATTGAGTTTTAAAAATTAGACAGATGAAAAATACAAAATACATAATTCTGATTGCTGCACTGGTTTTTAGTGCTTTTGGCTGTAAGAAATTTCTAAATGTAACACCAATTGAAGCGCAGAGTGGGAACAACTTTTGGAAAACCCGTGAAGATGTAGAAGGATTTACAAACGGCATTTACTCACGATTAAAATCGAAAGTGGCAGGTACACCAACTTTCTTTAACAATGATGACCGCGCATTTTTTCCTGCATTAGAAATGAGGGGCAATAAAGTTGCCATAGGAAGCTTAAGTAACGATGGTGCTAATACTTTTATTGCACTTACTAATAACAATATGAAATTTCTTGTTGCCAGTTCCGGAAGATTCAATGGTATGATGAAAAACATCATGAGTTGGAAAGAATGGTACGATGTAGTTGCTGCGGCCAACATCTTATACTTCGAAGTTGATAAAGTACCATCATCAAGTTTGCCCGATGCCGATAAAAAACGCTATAAAGCAGAGGCTGTATTTTTGCGCAACCTCAGCTACATGTTTATCTGTAAATTATTCGGTGATGCCATTTATTATACAGATGCTTATCACAGTACTGCACAGGGCAGAACACCACAAGTAACCGTATTGAACAAGTGCATCGAAGATATGGCTGCAGCAAAAAATGATCTGCCTACTTTCTACAACGATGCCACATCAAACGGTTTCAGACCTACAAGAGCATCAGCAGTAGCACTGTTAATGCATTTAAACATGTGGGCTGCAGCATGGGATACCGGAGTTAAAACCAAATATTACGATGCGGTAAAAACATTGGCTACCGAACTGGATACTTATAGTAATTATAAGATACTGCCGATTACCCCAGCCAATACCCTTAAAATTTTTAAAGGAAGAAGTTCTGAAAACCTGTTCGGTATTTTGCAGGATTTTAACTATGGAGAAGGATTTTCTTTGCCTGCAAGTTTGTCGTATTACTTGTCGCATTATCCATATCAGGGCAATGTAACTAAAACGCAAAGTTCTATAGCTTATTCAACCGATTATATCCGTAAACTTTATCCTCCGGGATCTCCAGATGCAAGGATAACCACCTGGTTTGAAAACTATGATGCTCAAGGCGGAGCGTTCCAGTTTAAAAAATTTGCAAATATTTATTCAACCGGCTCAGGCAGTGCAATATCCATTACCAGCGATGATAGTGCCATCATTTTCAGGTTGCCTGATTGCTATTTATTAACTGCCGAAGCGCTTGCAGAACTTGGCGACGAAGGTGGAGCAAGAGATTTTGCAAATAGGGTAACTGTAGCTGCCAATGCACCAATGATAACGCAAAGCGGACAGGATCTAAAAGACGAAATATATAAAGAAAGATGTAGGGAGCTAATTGGCGAAGGACAGTTCTTTTTCGATCTGGTAAGAACAAAGAGGGTATTGAATTCTGATTTCACCAATGCACCTATATCGGTAGCTAACCTAAATGCAGGTGCCTGGACATGGCCGCTTACCATTACTACTGCCGAGCGTAGTGCAAACCCGGGTTTAATTGGCAATAATTTTTGGAACTAATAGATATGATGATGAAAAAGAATTATAAAACACTGCTGTTTTTAATAATTTGCGTATTATCAGTTTTAACCAGCTGTAAAAAATACTATATAGAAACGGGTGTACATGAAGCAAAATATAACGGCAATATTATGCAGTACATGGAAGAGAAGAAGCCGTTTTTCGATTCAACCCTAACGGTGATTAAACTGGCTGGTTTGGCAGATGTGATCAGCAAAGAGAATATCACATTTTTTGCACCGCCAAGCGGTTCGATCTTTAAATCCGTTAAGGGCTTAAATGTAAGGTTGAGATCAACTGGTAAAGATACCGTTTCTCAATTATCGCAAATAAAACCTGAAGTATGGAAGAATATATTATCACAATATATATTTAAGGGTAGCAACCGTTTAAAAGATTATCCTCAGCGTGATACTTTATCTTACCTTGCTTTTCCTGGTCAGGGCTATACGTCTTATAGCGGCAGGATTATGAATATTGGGGTAATTTTTAATGATGCGGTGGTGTATAGCGATAAAGGCGAAGAACTTTCAAGAGTGGCTTATGCCGGTTACCGCCAATTGTATCTTGCCTATATTCCCGATCTGTCTAATCCTCAGGTAGCATTAGTCAATATTCCAATTGCTACATCAGATATTCAGCCTACCAATGGCGTTTTGCATGTGCTAACAAAGATCAGGCATAATTTCGGCTTTAATACCAATGTTTTTATCGAGCAGGCCATATCAGCGGGTATTAATCCACCAACAAAATAGCTCCATTATCTCATCCATAAATTGAATAAAATGTTAACTAACATAAAATATAAATTTAAGCTGTTTTTGTTCGGGACAATATGCTTAACAACAGCGTTTGTTTCTTGCAAGAAGGAAAAGGGCATTGGCGAAGATCCTTACGCTGGAGGTAAGAAACCATTGGATCTTACTTTCGTTTCCAAAACAATCGAACCAGATGTTGTAAATGCAGGAGATGTTTTAACGGTAAGGGTAAAAGGCCTGAGTAAATACATCAACGATTTTAAAGTATATGTAAATGAAATAGAAGCTGAGGTGGTTACTGCATCTACCAACGATAGTACCTTAACTTTCAAAGTTCCACTAACGGCCAGTACTGGTAGTATGTGGATTACCTCACAGGGGCAAAGCTTTTTCGGACCGATTGTTAAAGTTGGTGGTAAAGTGAGTGTTGACGCCAGCTGGAAAGTAATTAACGGCGCAACAAATAACAGCAACAATGGCTTTAGCCTTAGTACCATATACGATATTGAGGCTTTACCTGGTGGCAACTATTTTCTGGGGGGTGCTTTTAACGACTTTGAGTTAAATGGAACAGAAAAATTACCCATTGGTGGCATTGCACAGATTTTAGGCAATGGAGCTTACTCCACCAGTGGTGTTAATTTTGGAAAAGGAGCTGGCGGTGCAGATAAATCAATCTATTCTATTACCCGCATCCCAACCGGATCACAAGCGGGTAAATACATCATTGGTGGTAGTTTTACCAGCTTTAACTCTACACGCATCAACCGCCAGACTTTAAATAATGTGGCCCGCTTAAATAGCAATGGAACATTAGATAGTCTGATCCTCAGGAATGTAATTAATCCTAAACCTCAGGAAACCTATAAAAATGGCGATACCATTTCAGCCTTTAATGCAGGTGTTGATGGCTTTATTAGAAAAACCTTTGTATTTAATGAGCAGGTTTACCTTGTGGGTAACTTCAATAATTATAAGCGTATGTATTTGCCAAACTCCAGTTATGATGAAAAAGTGTACGATTATACACGTATGCGCCAGGTAGTAAGGGTAAATATGGATGGTTCGATGGATTCTACTTTCCATTATAACAAATCGACCCGTCAAAGTGCGATAGGTGCTAATGGCGTAATTTTAGATGCCATGATGCAGAATGATGGAAAGCTGATCCTGGTGGGTACATTTAGTACTTTTAATGGTGTACAGGCCAATAGAATTGTAAGATTAAACCTTGATGGCAGCGTAGATAACAGTTTTAATGTAGGTTCTGGTGCCAATAGCGATATTATTTCAATTAGGTATAATGCTAACACGAATAAAATTGTGGTAGGAGGTACTTTCACCAGTTTTAACGGTAAAGCTGCATCTGGTATTAATCTGTTAAATGCTGATGGCTCTAATGTAACAACCTTTACCGGTCAGCCCATTACAGGGGGTATTACCAATTTTGTGGGGCAGCTTAACAATGGGAAAATTATTGTAAGTGGTTCCTTTAATAAATATGGCGACTACCTGCGCCAGGGCTTTATGGTTTTAGAAGCCAACGGGCAGCTAGCAGTAGGGTACAACAATACCGGTGGTTTTCAGGGAGCAATTTACGATATGATAGAAACTTCAGTTGCTACAGGTTCACAGGTTATTTTAGTAGGCGATATCCTTCGTTTTAATGGCGTCTTACCACACAATATCATACGCCTAAATTTTGCTAATTGATCAATATAGTTTCAAATATAAAAGAGATGAAAAAAGGATTTACATTAACAGCAACCTTTAAATACTTTGGCCTTTGCCTGGTATTTGGAATATTCCTTATGGCCACTGGGTGTAATAAGGATTTTGAAAATACATTACCACAAAATTTCAGAAACGATACGCTAGGTTTGGGGGCTGGTAAAAAGGTACTTTATATCGTTTTGGATGGTGTAACCGGTGCAGCAATAAAAGCGCTAGCACCCACTAACCTGGCTCAGATTAATGCCAAAGCCACTTACACTTACGAAGGTTTGGCTGATAATAAATATAACGTAATTACCAATGCATCAGCCTGGACAACCATGTTAACCGGTTACGATTATACAAAGCACAATGTAACCAGTGAAGATTTTTCTGGTTTAAACCTGCAAACTACTCCTACAGTTTTCACGAGGATTAAAAGTTCGCTCAATAATGCAAGAACGGTTTCAATTGCCTCAACAACGATTTTTAACGATAAACTGGCGGGTGATGCAACAATCAAACAAAATGTAGCAGATGATGCTGCAGTAAAAACCGGCGTGGTTACCGAGTTAACCAGTAACAATCCATCAATGGTAGTGGCACAGTTTCATAGTGCTGAAACTGCGGGATTGGCTAATGGTTATACCGCTGCTACACCTGCTTATGCAGCCGCTATAAAAAGTATAGATGGTTACATTGGCGAAATATTAACAGCGCTAAAAGCCAGAAAGGGATATGCTGGAGAAAACTGGTTGGTGGTAATTGCTTCAAATAAAGGTGGCGGTCCATCTGGCGGTACGCCGGGATCAAATATTTTTAATGATGTCTCACGAAATGCTTATATCGCTTTTTATAATCCCCGCTTTTCGTCGGTATTGATTTCACAGCCAGATCCCAATAGCTATCCATTTGTTGGTACGGGTCCGCGTTTTATCGCAACAACCAATTCTAATGTTACCGCTATTCAAAATAATACCGCGATTGGTAATTTTGGTACCACAGGCGATTTTACCTTTATGTTCAAATTTAGGGACGATTACGGACAGGCAAATTATTACCCAATGTTTTTGGCAAAAAGAAATGCTTTTAACTCCGTTTCATCTACCGGATGGGGCTTTCTGTTCGGTGCTAACTCTGCACAGTTAGATTGGGGAGGTTCTCCACGTCCGGGTTTTGGTATCGATATCCGTGATGGACGCTGGCACACTGTAGCCTTTACCATTGGCCTGTTAAACGGTGTAAGAACGCTTACGCTATATGTTGATGGACTAACCAGGTATTCAGGATCTATAAATGGAAGAAATATTGATAACAACATTCCCCTTAGGTTGGGTGGTGACGTAGGGACCAATGGCGATACGCAAACCAATCTTTTAATTAGGGATGTAGCCTTGTTTAACGTAGCCATGTCTGCAACTGATGTAGCGGCAATTATGAGAACACAGATTAAACCGAGTACGCCGTTTTACAACAATTTGTTAGGTTTCTGGCCAGGAAATGAAACAAGCGGTACCGCAATGTTAGATCAATCGGGCAAAGGGAACAATTTTACTTACAGCAGTAACGTAACATTTGCAGGTTTTGAAGAAATTTCGCCAAACATCTCGCCCGATATTTCTCCTGCAGCATACCTTTCGGTGCCTAATGGTGTCGATATTCCACTACTTATTTACAATTGGTTAAATATTGCTGTTTCACCTCAATGGGGTTTAACAGGCAGGTTATATATCCCAACTGTATCATTACCGACTAATTAACTTTAAATATTGATAAAATGAAATTTAATCAATTAACTAAAATATTTGGCCTATCTCTTTTAGTAGTATTTACTGCTTGTAAAAAGTATGGCTATGAAGTTCCGGATGGATATCCTGATGATTCGCAGAACGTAGCTGAAGGAACCATTGATACCAACATGAAACTGATCGATAAATCGATGTACGCCAAGGCAAGGGTATTTCCCGGTTTGGTAGATCAATCAGAGCCAAGGGTAAAAGATGCTCAGTTTACATTGGATTTGAATTTTACCGATCAAACTGCACAAAATTTAAGAATTTCTGTTGCTCCATCACCACAATACAGCACAGGCTATTATGCTGCTCCAGGTGAGTTGATCAAACTTGTGGTCCCGGCAGGGGTTGATGGTTTAACCGTACAGATTGGTGCACATACCGATAACCTGGCTGGTAAATCTCCATTGCTACGCGATCCGGTGATATATAACAGAAAAAAACTGGTTGCCGGGGTAAATTATATCCGTAACCTTTACGGTGGTCATATTTACATTTTGGCTACTTTCGCTTATGCTAACCCAGTTACTTTTACCATTACGGGTGCTGTGGTATCGCCCGATTTTATTTTGGGCCAAACCAGCGATGCCGATTGGGTGGCTAAAGTAAAAGCTTCGCAAGTACCCTGGTTAGAGCTAAGAGCTAAAAGTGTTATTTTTACCATTCCTAGAGACAAGGTATTGGCGACTTTTAATTCTAACGAGCCTTTTACCAATCCAACTGCTGTTTTTACTAAATGGAACGATGTTTTCGCTTTAGATTACAATGCCTGGATGGGTTTATCAGATAATGCCCCTGATATTAGAGACCGTAGCCCTCAAAGTCAGTGGCGTGGGGTACTCGATATTCAGCTTAGTTTGGGTTATGGCCACAATGGTTTCCCTTTTGTGGGTTTAAATGACTCTTACTGGTTTGCCAGCTTTACCAGTTTAAATTCAATTACAACCAGTTCTGGCCAATGGGGTACTTACCATGAATTTGGACATAACTGTCAACAACCAAACGTATGGAGCTGGAGCACTTTGGGCGAAACCACCAACAACCTGTTCAGCTTTAAAGTGGCCAATAGGATTGGGGCCAACTACAATATTCTACATCCTGCAGTATCCAGTGGTTTTCCTAAAGCGATTGCTTATGCAAGTGGTACAGGAACCAAAAACTTCGATACAGATGCAGCTATGAATACAGTAGATGAAGCGCCATTTATGAAAATGACCCCTTTTGTACAAATTTTCGAAAAATATGGCTACGGTGCCATGACTTATTTATATACAGAGGCACGTCACGCAGACCGCTTAAATACTAACGACATTACCAAACATAACTTTGTATACGAAAAACTATCTGATTATGCTAAAATAGATTTTGCGCCATTTTTTGATGCTTGGGGAATTTCTATTAGTGATGCTGTTGTGGCTAAAGTTTCTGCTAAATATCCAATTTTAGCGAGTCAGGTTTGGACATATAATCCTTTAAATAAAACTGGTGGTACTTCAGTAATTTCATTCGCGCCAAGTGTAACAGTAAGTTCCAATCAGTCTAATGAAGGTAGTCCGGCAGCCATGCTCGATAACAATACAGCAACATACTGGCATTCACAGTATAGCCCTGCACCAACCGCGGCACAAGGTTACCCATATACAATAGTATATAGCGAAAACAAAAGAATGTCTGTTAAAGGAATGTATTTCGTTCCGCGAAATTCTACAGCTCAACGGGTAAAAAATATAGAAATATTAGTGAGCAGTGATAATGTTAATTTTACAAGTGTAGGCACAACACAAATCCCAAATGCATTTGCACGTTATGAGTTCACATTCCCAAATGGACCAGTATTTAATAAGTTTTTTAAAGTTATACTGAAAGATGGTTGGAATTCACCTGTGGCCTCATTCCCTTATGCTGCTATGGCTGAGTTGGGCGTAATTAAATAACCTCTAATTTAACGAAAATGAAGATTTTAAATAAATATAAATATTATACTGCTTTTGCATTGTTTATTCCACTTTGTTTCTCCGCATGCAAAAAATATGCTAATCCACCAGCAATTTACGAAGACCTAAAGCCACTCTCTGCAGGGCAACGTAAAATTTTGGTCATCAGCATTGATGGACTAACAGGTTCCGAATTGCAGACTGTTGCGCCAGCCAACATTACAAGCCTGCAAAAGAATGCCAAATATTCTTATAATACTTTGAAAACAGCTTCAGATGCAGCAGGATGGGTATCGATGTTAACTGGTACCAGTTTTGTAAAACACCAGATCAGCACTGATAATTTCGAGCGTGCAGCGGGTTCAGGTGTTGATGAACATGCCCCTATTGTATCTTACCGTAATGTATTTGATTATATTACGCAATATAAATCGGTAAAAACGGCTTTAGTTACCCCATGGGCTAATTTGCGGAATTACATGAAAAATGCAGATTTTGCCCCAGTTGTAGCCACTGATATAGCCGTTAAAGACAGTACAGTGAGCATTCTAAATAATCAAACCGGTTTGGGTACCATATTTGTGAACTTTAGAGAAGTTGAAGCCGCTGGCGCTAATGGAGGTTATGTAGCTACAAATGATAACTATAAAAATGCCATAGTAAAAGCCGATGAATATGTGGGTAATATCATAACCGCTTTAAAAGCTAGGAAAAATTATGCGAACGAAGATTGGCTGGTAATATTAACCAGTAATCATGGTGGTAGCAGTGCAAACCCAACTAATGGTTTTACCTTGGTGTACAACCCAGCATTTAAACCATTTGAATTAAAAAAATCTGGTTTCAATCCTGTGCTTTTTAGCACCAATACCTCAAGGGCGGTTACGCCAAATGATAACGGCCTTTATGATGTAGGTGATACCAAAAGCATTACTGTTCAAATGGAAACCAAGTTCAATTCGACTAATGTAAATTATCCTACATTTTTTGGAAAAAGTACCAATTTGAGTGGTTCAAGTATTACGGGATGGCAATGGGGTCATTATGGCGATCAATGGTCGGTTACCGTTGGGGGAACAACGAATGGCGGTTCGGGAAAATTACAGGTAAATTCTACCACTCCACCGGGAACCGGCTGGCACACTTTAACCATGAGTATTAATACTACCGTTAATACACAAGGAGTCGCGACAGCCAGAACGCTTAAGTTGTATGTTGATGGGAATTTGGAAGCTACAAGCGATATATTAGCCAGAAAAAGTTTAACTACAAGTGAGTTGCTCCGGATAGGACATAGAACAGGAGACACTGATACACCAACTCCATTTTACGGAGCCAACTTAGCATTTTTTAATGTAGCGCTAAGCGATGCCGTGATAAAGGCAAATATTGGTCTCAAAGATATCACGCAACATCCAAACTATGCTAATTTAATTGGCTTTTGGCCTATGGATGAAGGTACTGAAGGTACGTTTTTCAATAAAGCACCTGTTGGTTATAATATGTCGCTTTCTGGTGTATACAGTTGGGCTAATTTGGGCAGTGCCTATCCTCCGGGAACAACCCCAGAGCCGATAACATCATCATTGTCTATCCCATCAACAGTGAGTGATGTATCTGCTTTAGCATTATATTGGATGAAGATTAATATCCTTCCTGATTTTGGTTTTGACGGTAAACCTTACCTTAAAAACTTCGAATTGGAATTTTTAAAATAGTAGTTAGTTTTAGTTAATGAAAGCCTTGCCGCCAATTGGTGGCAATGGCTTTTTCTATTTATTGATGGTAATATATGCCTTGCAATAATGTCTATTTTAATGCCTTGTCAAAAACTTAGCGTTCTTAATTCCTTAATGGTTAAACGTTAAAACCACTATCCAACCAATCGTAACATCTTTAAAACTCAAACGTTTGCGCTAAAACATTTTCATCATTATCAGCCAATCATCAGTAATTTGGATCAACAAACCAAAAATTATACACACACACAATGAATAGAAAATTAACCATTTTATTTACACTATTATTTATTGCCGGGCAAATCAGTGCGCAAGATCTGCCTTCCGAACTACAAACCCCCGAAGTGGTTTCGGTAAACCGTTTGCCTATGCGGGCATCAGCCTTTGCTTTCGAAAACCAGGAGCTTGCTGCCAAAAGGGCCAAAGAAAAATCGGCATATTTTTTATCGTTGAATGGTACCTGGAAGTTTAACTGGGTAAAAGATCCACGTAAAAGACCTACAGATTTTTATAAAATAGATTTTGACGATAAAGGCTGGGATAATTTTAAGGTGCCCGCCAACTGGGAAGTGAATGGTTACGGGCTTCCAATTTATGTAAACCAACCATACGAATTTGCTGGCCGACAATTAACCGGAGCCAGAATGAACCCGCCATTCGATATTCCTGCTGATAACAATCCGGTAGGTTCTTACCGAAAAAAAATCAATATTCCGGCCAATTGGGGCGATAAACAAGTGTTTATCAGTTTGGGCGCGGTTAAATCGGCATTTTACATTTGGGTAAACGGCAAAAAAGTAGGTTATAGTGAAGATAGTAAACTGGCTGCGGAGTTTGATATTACCAAATATGTTAAACCAGGCGAAAATACCATTGCACTTCAGGTATACCGTTGGAGTGATGGCAGTTATTTAGAATGCCAGGACATGTGGCGCATTTCTGGTATTGAACGCGAGGTGTATTTGTATGCCACTCCAAAACTCGATATCCACGATTTTAAAGTGACAGGAACGCTTGATGCAACTTACACCAATGGACTTTTAAACGTGGATTTAGCCGTTCAGAATTATAAAATAGACCAACGCACCAACCATAGCCGCCCAGATAGTTTTTATGTAGCGCTTGATCTGGTTGATGCCAAGGGCAACAATGTCTGGAAAGAGGCTACCAAACTGCAAAAAGTATTGGGTAATTATAAAACCAATCTTGCTTTCAAAACGCAGGTTAATAATGTTAAAAACTGGTCGGCAGAAGTACCTTACCTTTATACCCTGTACATCACTTTAAAAGATAAAAATGATAAAATAATTGAAGTGATTCCACAACGCGTGGGTTTCCGATCGGTAGAAATTAAGGGCAGCGATTTACTGGTTAACGGTAAACGTGTATTTTTAAAAGGTGTAAACAGGCACGAGCACAATGCCACGCAGGGCCATACCTTAACACATGCCGATATGGAAAAAGATATGGAAATGATGAAAAAGCTGAATGTAAATGCAGTGCGCCATTCTCATTATCCGCCAGATCCTTATTGGATGGAACTTTGTGATGAATATGGTTTGTACGTAATAGACGAAGCCAATATCGAATCACATGGTCGTTATTATAGTTTGGAAACTACTTTTGCCAACGATAAACAATGGCGTATTCCTCATCTTGAGCGCATTACACGTATGTATGAACGTGATAAAAACCATGCTTCGGTAATCACCTGGTCGTTAGGTAACGAAGCCGGTAACGGGGTTAACTTTTATGAAGCTTACGAGTGGTTAAAAGGGAAAGATTTCCGCCCGGTACAGTATGAAAGGGCTGAGAGCGACTTCAACACTGATATGATTGTGCCGCAATACCCTTCACCAAATTATCTGCCACGTTATTCGAAACAGGAAAAAGAAACCCGTCCGTTTATCATGAGCGAGTACGCACACATTATGGGCAACAGTTTGGGTAATTTTAAAGAGTATTGGGATGCCATCGAAAACAACCCTAAACTACAGGGTGGTTTTGTGTGGGAATGGATTGATCAGGCGATTGATACTGTTAAAAACGGTAAGCGCATTATGGCTTATGGTGGCGATTTCCCGTTAAGCGGCCCTGTTGATGAAAATTTTAGCGACAATGACTTTTGTGTTAAAGGTGTAGTAACGGCATATCGTGGAATGACACCTATGGCCGTTGAGCTTAAAAAAGTGCATCAGTATATTAAAACCACCTTTAATGGTACCAACCAGATTAATGTAAACAATAGTTATTTCTTTAAAGATATAAGTAATGTACAGTTAAACTGGGAGCTGATTGAGGATGGAAAAGTGGTACAAACCGGGGTGGTAAATAATCTAAATGTTGGACCACGTCAAACCGAAACCCTAACCATTCCTTTTAACACTAAATTTGCTGCTGGTAAAGAGTATTTCTTAAATGTTCGGTACCGCTTAAAAAATGCTGAGCCATTTTTAGAGAAAGGTTATGAAATTGCTTATGAGCAGATTGCTTTAGCTGGTGCGCCTAAGGCCAACACTTACGCTGCTGGTAAAAAAGCTTTAAAGGTTGAGCAAACTGCCGATCGTGCAATAGTTAAAGGCAGCGATTTTACCATTACTTTCGATCTGAAAAAAGGTACTTTAATCAGTTATCTGTCTAAAGGTCGCGAATTATTGGTAGCTGGGCCACAACTAGGCTTTTACAGAGCACCAACCGATAATGACATTGGTGCAGGTTTGAATACCAGATTAAGGATGTGGCGTAATGTGTATCAGAATAATGATGCAGCCAATATCAAATCGACTGTAAATTCGACTGCTGAAGGCTTTACCTTAACCGTTAAATCATCGCTTTTAAAAGGCGATGCCGAAACCACTCAACAATTTACGGTTTTGGCCGATGGTACTGTTAAAGTTGACAATCAATTTAAAGCAGTTACCGGCAACTACAAAAGTTTAATGCGTATCGGTAACGATTTGCAGTTGAAAAACGAATACAGCAATATCCAGTGGTATGGCCGTGGTCCGGGCGAAAACTATGTAGACAGAAAAACAGCATCATTAATTGGTACCTATAAATCAACCGTTGCCGATCAGTATTTCTCTTATGCCCGTCCGCAGGAAAGTGGCAATAAAACCGAAGTGCGCTGGGTAAATTTTACCGATAAAGCAGGCAAAGGTTTACGTTTCGAATTTGCAGATCAACTATTGAGTTTTAATGCTTTGCCTTACGCAGTGGAGGATTTAGATCCGGAGGCAGAGAAAAAACAATATCACTCTGGCGAACTGGTAAAACGCAACCAGATTTATGTACACATGGATTTGCAGCAACTAGGTGTTCAGGGGATCGATAGTTGGGGCTCTATGCCATTAATCCAATACCAGATCCCATTTAAAGATTACCAGTACAGCTATTATATCAAACCGATTAAATAACATAGATAGTTCGTCATCCCCAACTTGATTGGGGATCTTAATGCTTTAGCTAGGTTTATATATTGCATTAAGATTCCTGCCTTCGCGGGGAATGACGAGCGCTATTTTTTTTATCAAACGAATATTACCTAACCAAAAGTAAAATGAAATTTATCAAAATCTGCTTTAGCGTGTTGCTGTTTTCACAGATTGGCTTTGCTCAGGAAACTAAACTAGCCGCCACGCCGCCAATGGGCTGGATGAGCTGGAACATCATGTCAGAAAATCCGAACGAAAAGGATATCAAAGAAATGGCCGACGCCATGATTAGCAGTGGCATGGTAAAAGCAGGTTATCAATATATTTTTTTAGATGATTGCTGGCAGGGCGGTCGCGATAATAAAAACAACATCATTGCCGATCCTAAGAAATTCCCATCAGGTATTAAAGCACTGGCGGATTATCTGCACAGCAAGGGCATGAAATTGGGTATTTATTCAGATGCTGCTCCTTTAACCTGTGGCGGTTATACCGCAAGTTTAAACTTTGAAGATCAGGATGCCAAAACCTTTGCAACCTGGGGAATAGATTACCTTAAATACGATTATTGCAATGCACCGGAGGACGTAGAAACGGCGAAAAAAAGATATGGAAAAATAGCACAGGCCTTACGCAAATCGGGTAGGGATATAGTATTGGGTATTTGCGAATGGGGACCACGTGAGCCCTGGAACTGGGGTGCACAGGTTGGTGGACAAAGCTGGCGTACCACTTACGATATCAGGGATAAGTGGCTGGATGTAGAAGGCAAAGGAGGTGTTGGCATTTATAACGTGGTTGATAAAATGGCCGGATTGGCCAGCTTTTCAGGCCCAGGTAAATGGAACGATGGCGATATGTTGGTGGCTGGTTTACACGGTACAAAGGGCCCTTCATCAGCATTTAAAGGAGTAGGTTGTACAAAAGCCGAATACCAGAGCCAGGTGAGTTTGTACAGCATGCTCAACTCTCCACTATATGCCAGTTGCGATATCCGTAAAATGGACGATGAAACAAAGACCATTTTTACAAACAAAGAAGTAATCGCATTAAACCAAGATGCTTTGGGGAAACAGGCCGAAAGAAAAATCAAAACTGATACCTGGGATGTTTTTGTTCGTCCTTTAGCCAATGGAGATTTCGCAATAGCGATTTTAAATAAATCGGCGTCTGCCCAAAATGCAAAAATAAACTTTGCCAACTTAGGCCTGACTGGTAAATATGAGATCAGGGATTTATGGCAACATAAAGTAACCGGCAAAAATAATAAGTGGAACGGTGAGGTAACTGCTCACGAAACTAAGGTTTTCCGCCTAAAAAAAGTATAACACCTAATTAAATAACAACAAACCAAACACAAATGAAATCACTATTATCTTTTGCATTAGTAGCAACTGGCTTAACCACCTTTGCTCAAGATGCAGTAAAAAATCCGGCAACAATTGTCATTACACCACAACATACTCTTTCAAAAAACGATACGGCATTTAGGAAAGCCATTGCCAAATGGAGTGACGAAATTTTAAAAAGCACCGATTATAAGAATATTAAAGCACAACCATCAGCTGATGTTTTTCCTGGTACAGTAAAAGCGGGTTTTCAGTTTATAAATAAAACAGTAAGTATAGAACATAAAAAAATGGCCGATAGTTTAGTGTCTATTGTGTCAACTCTAGGTTATTCTGGTTATGATAATGCCACCATGTACAGCACGGGTTTATATGCAAAAGCGGGTGAGTATATAGAAATTGATGTGCCCAAAAACGCCAATGTAAACGAACTTGAAGTTCAGATTGGTGCGCATAGCGATCGCCTGAATTATTGGGTAGCAGGCAAGGAAGATTGGCGCAGGATGCCAATTATAACCAAAAAACAGCAATTGGTAATTGGAAAAAATAGATTGACCTCACCTTTCGGTGGCCTGATTTATATCGATATTAAGCCTAAGGCCGAAAGTAGAAAAATTGATTTCAAAATCAGCCATGCGGTAGCAGCCCCTCTCTTTGTATTGGGCAAGAGCACACAAAGCGACTGGGAGAACCAATTAAAAAGCAATAAAGCACCTTGGGGTGAAATGGCCACCGAAAATGTGATTTTAACCTTGCCCGATAGTGTTTTGCAAACTATCAAAAATCCTGAAGAGGTATTAAAACTATGGGATTTAGTTGTGCTTGGAGAACTGGATCTGGCCAATATGCCTGCACCATTTTACAGGGCGCAACGGATGGTACCCGATGAACACATTGGAGGAGGGTATATGCATAGTGGTTATCCAATCATGATTCATCATTCGCCATCCAGAAAAATGCTCTCGAACGAAATTATGGCCAACCCTGAATTATTGATGAAACCAAGTAAAGGTGGCGCAAACTGGGGCTTTTTCCACGAGATAGGGCATAACATGCAAAACCTGAATTGGGTTTTTGGCGGTACTACCGAGGTGAGCAATAACTTCTTTTCGTTATACATGTTCGATAGGCTGATGGGCGGAAGAGACGATTCGCACACAGGCGTATCAAGTGCCAACACGCAAAAAATGATGAAAAAATATTTTGCAGAAGGCCCCAGCTACGAAAAATGGAAAAACGATCCTTTCTTGGGCTTGATCATGTTCCGCCAAATGCAGGAAGGTTTTGGATGGGAAAGTTTTAAGGCATTTTTTAAAGAATACCAAAAAATAGGACCAAGTATTGGCAGGTTAAACGACCAGCAAAAGCGCGATTTATGGGTGAAAACATACTCTAATGTGGTAAAAAGAAACTTAGCGCCATTTTTTAATACCTGGGGTGTAGACATAAGTGAAGAAACACAAAAAGAATTAAGCAGCCTTCGTGCCTGGAAACCTTATAATTTTCCACCGATAAACTAGCCGCAAAACATCTAAATCTATGAGGTTTTTAATGAGCACATTGCTCAAAAACCTCATAGGGCTTTTTTTGTAGCGTTTTTATTTTAATTCCCGTTTTAGGATAAAAGTAAACAAACAATGAAACGGACGCTATTTATTTTAACTTCAATTGTACTGATTATGAGTTTGATGTTGTTGGCGTGTAAAGACCGCAATGAGCCCATACTCAATGCTGATCAGTCAGAGCTGGATAGACTTTATAAGGATATTGAAAAATCAGCTCAGCAGTTTACCTGTGAAAATGCCGGCGAGTGGAAATTTACCGCCATTGGATCTAAAGCTTGTGGAGGCGCCTCGAGTTATATTGCTTATTCCGTAAAAATAGATGAAAGTACCTTTCTGAAAAAGGTTGAACAATTTACGAAACTACAAGCCGATTATAATCAAAAATGGGGTGTGTATTCAGATTGTGCATTGGTCATACAGCCAAAGGGGGTAACCTGCGATAACGGCAAACCTAAATTTACCTATTAAGATTTAAATGCTGTGTCAGATATTTCTGTTCTCATTAACAATATTTATAACCACTTATTTTAATTGTCTCGTAGCGCATTTTCGAAGTACTCGGAAATGCGCGTTTTTTATTTTACAACTATTTGATATGTTCTTTTATAAATACCTGAGGGTTATAAAACCGTTCGTTCAGTTGTTTATTATTAAAAGTTAGCCAGCTTGCACAGCCATAATCATCAAATTTTTTTCTGATTTCTAAATGGAGATGATGATAATCGCCACCATATTTTTTACTTTCCTGCGGCGTAAATAACCTGGCCAGTTTAGTATTTTGATCAACATTCTGGCCGTTGTTTACATAAACCTCTTTAAGGTGTTTATAAGTGGTGAACATGGTTAATCCGCTTGGTAACTTATGTTTTACCACAACTGTGCGCTGATTTTCACCCAAATGAACAGAGCAGACTATTCCATTGGCCATGGCATAAACATTAACCAATTTTGTTTTAGGTTGTGCAGGGTTAATATCTATGGCAGTATGGATATGCCCTTTAACATAACTATCTCTATGATCGCCAAAAATACTGATGATTTTGATAGTGCTTATTTTTTTACGGTTGGCCACATCAAAAGGAAGGAACCATTGATCGGCTGTTTTAGCAGGAGCAGTATCAGTATAATAAGGTTTCCAGCGCTCGCGATCTTTTTCAATCGTAGGTGTTTCGAATAAAAGTGTAGATAAAAAGATAAATACTAATGTTTTCATGCTAAAGATTTATAAAGCAAGATAATGATTTTATCGATATAAACTATTTTTATAGTTTTTTGTAAGTAGATCGTCATTGCGAGGAGGAACGACGAAGCAATCTTACAATTATCGTTGTTAGCGAGCGAATTATTCGTAGTGGCAGATGGTAACATCTGCCACTGAATCGACTAGCAAGGTGGGAACACCCGACTGCACATTACGCCAAAACATCTTCCTTCAGTGCTTCTGCTGCTGGATTAACCAGCGTTCCGATCAACTCAGGAACCGGAACATCGGTACTTTCGCTATAACCATGGGTTAACAACCTTACCCGATTAATGCAAACCCTAATAAATTCAGGCACAAAAAGATCGAATTTTTCGAATTTGGATGATAATTCAGGGTTTTCCTGCTGAAATTCCAAAATTACATCAGCAACCTGACGCCAGAATTGTTTTTCATCCAATCCAACATAACTGTGGAAAATATTGCTCAGGTACCTGAAAACCGCATCGAATATGCCCGAGAGGATAAATAATGGTGCCAGTTCGTCATTAATTTCCCTTAAAACATCAACCAGGTCAGTTGGTAATTTAGCTTTCGATTCTTCCGTTAATACAATTTCTTCAACAAAATCTTTAATGATAATGCGTTCGGGCACACCGTTTTTCATTACCAAAATGGTGTTTTCGCCATGCGGACTAAAGAAAAAGGCATGTTTATAGAAAATCCTCAATATCGGTTTCAGGTAAGCAGCTAAATAAGCATTAAGCCACTTTGAAGCATCTAATCCCGATTTTTCAATCAGCGCCTGTACCATACTCTTGCCGTTGTCATCTACATAAAGTAAACTGGCCATGGTCATGATGTTTTCACCTTCTAACAAGTAGTTCTCTGCACTTTCGCGCCAAATGGCACCCAAAAACTCTTGGTATTGATACGGTGAGCCTGGAATTTCACTGTATTGTGGGTGGGTATAGGCCACTGTAGCTACTTCGCCCAAAAGCACCACACGAGTCTGTTTTAAATACTCATCGCCCTCAAGCATGTCTTTTGCCCATTGGGTTACCTTTGGTGCAATAGCGAGTTTTTTGGGCGAAAGCCCCCTGAAAATGGAGGTGTTTAATATAGAAATGGCCGTTTTTACGTAATGCTTTTTAGGCTCGCTCACATTAAAGAAGGTACGGATGCTGTTTTGACACATATATTCATCATTCCCAACACCAACGGGAACAATCAATCGGTGGGCAATATCATGAGCCAGTTGTAATACGATTTTATTGTTCCATTGCCATTCGTGAACAGGGATAAAGAAATAATCTTCAGGATTTAATTCCTGTTGAATCAATACCTGGTTAAAATCGTGAACCTGCTTTAAACTAAGTTCTTCATTATAAAAAGAAAACGGCGAAATACTTTCGATACTTTTAAATTCTGCTCTTGATTGATGTACAGCTAGCCATGCCAATTGTGTTTTTTGCGCTGCTTCCGGAGCATATTTGCCTTGATCGCTATGGTTAAAACCTATACGTCCTTTGTTAATAGTGGCCCAGGGATGCCCGTCCATCTGGTGTTCGATGGTTTGGTAATCTGCGTTGGCTAACTCATCAGCTGTTAACCGGCCCTTTTCGTAGATATAAGCGTCAGCGTATAGGGTATTTAATGTTTCTTCTACAAAATGGGCAAGGGTAAATGGTTTAATACCAAAAGTTTGTTGCAGTTCGGTATAAAATGCAGGGGCATTGTTTACCGCTACACTTTTGCCATTTACAAACTTTTTGATACTCTGCTTATCGATATGAAGATAATCTAAAGCACGTTGCTGACCTGAAAAGGTATAATAAATGTCTTCAGCATCTGTAGCGAGGAGGAAACTCGTATTTCCTTGATCATCAGTATTGGTTGGTGTTGGCTCCACTAATTTTTCGTGCATCAATTCTACTATTGATTTTGCGATATAGTTGAGGTTTACCTTATCCCAAATTTCTTTTTTTAAAGGTTTTATGTGCTTGAAGTTGTTGTAATTCATGGTGTTTAATTTTTTACTTGTGTTAGTTCAGAGTTGATTGTGTTCTCTGTGAGATGCAGTCATGTTGTCCATAGGACTCCTACGGACAACATGACAAATCTTTGGTTAGTCTGGATTACAAATCCCGACCAGCAATATTGGTTTAACCTTCAGATAATTGCAGCACTGCGGTAGATAATTCATTTTCCTGTATTTCATCTGTTATGCTAAACTGCTGGAAGGCAATCCGTTTTTCTACCTTGTAGATTTCGAAACCTAAAATGGCATTGATAATGGATGCATTGCGATAGGCGCCCATTCCCAGATCAGGTGTCACAAATCCGTGCGTATGCAGTTCTGCATTCTGAACAAAGATTTCGTTTCCGTTTATATCAATAGCATAGTTTCGGTGTACCTGAAAAAGTCCATCGGCATTGCGGGCAATACGTTCTTTAATGGAGGTTAAAAACATGGGTTCGTTGTATTTGTAACCGGTAGCCAATACCACAAAATCAGTATCTACACTAAAATCTTTTTCGCTCTCCGTATGGTAAAAATCAAGCTGATAGGAACCCTTATTTTCGGTTAAATTGTTCAGTTGGCAGTTTGGCATCAGCTCGGCATTTACCTTTTCGCCATCAACACTCAATTCGTACAGTTTATCAAAAATCTGGTTAATCAGTTCGAAGTTTATGCCTTTAAACAGCGAATTTTGTTTTCCTAAAAGCTGTTTGCGTTTCGCATCACTCAAATTGTAAAAGTGGTCTACATATTCTGGAGAAGTTAGTTCCAGTGTTAATTTCGAATATTCCATGGGGAAAAAGCGATCAGGTCGGGTGAACCATTTCAATTTTAACCCGTTTTCGGTTTCAGGCAATAAATCGTAAAAAATCTCGGCAGCACTTTGACCTGAACCTACTATGCTAACCGTTTTTTGCTTTAAAATGCTTTCCTTGAATCTCAGATATTCCGAAGAGTGTATTGCATTTTTATGTAGGGCTGGTTTAACAAAATCGGGCACTTTCGGTCCAGTGCCTGTTCCGAGTACGATTTTTTTAGTCAAAATGATTGCTGTGGCTCCAGTTACCTGATCAACTTTTTCTACCTGGTAAATTCCATCAATGTAATTTACACTGATTACTTTCTGTCCGAAATGGCAGTTTTGCAGATGATTAATCGCCCATTTACAATAAGCATTATATTCCTTTCGTAATACAAAAAAATCTTCTCTGATATAGAATTTATACAGGCGATCTGTTTGTTTAAGGTAGTTTAAAAAGCTGTAAGCGCTGGTTGGATCGGCCATGGTAACCAGATCGGCCATAAAGGGAACCTGTAAGGTGGCATCGCTTAACATCATGCCGGGGTGCCAGTTAAATTCGTTCGCCTGATCTAAAAATAAGGTTGATAAGCTATTTATTGGCGCACATAGGGCCGCCAAACCCAGATTAAACGGGCCAATACCGATCCCTACAATGTCGTATATTTTTTGGTTCTGCATCTAAATTTCCTCCGTTTCAAACTGTGCTAACTTAATCATGGCATGTGCTTTGGCCTCAGGAAACTTTTCCCAGTACCAATCGCGATAACAAAAGGTAAGGTTGGCCATTTTATAAGGCATCTGGATCACTTTTTCCAATTTGAAACCTAGTCGGGTTACAAAAATGTGCATCGCACGGCTTTCAACAGCTGCTTCACCAATACATTTGCCTACTTCAGGTTGTTCGAAGATGAAATCCATTAAAGCCTGACCCGTTTCGAAACTAAATTTCTTGTCTTTATCCGTAGGTGCAATTAGCAGGTGCGCACCATAATCGGTCGTTAAAGCTTCGTAACAGGCACCCACACCATCGCGCATAGGCCAGTAGGGTTCTATGGTAAAGGTGGGTTCGCCATTTATCTCACCAATAAAACTGTGCGATGAATCGTTTGGTAATAAAGTTCTATAGAATAGCTCTAAACCCCTAATCGGTCCATCCATCTTCCATATGGGTTTGGCATGTTCCTGGTTAAACCAATCGTGAACCATTTCCAGATCGCGGTCGATATCAAATGGACGGATATTGATCGTTACATTTTCTTTAGGGAAAAACCGGCTGTACAGCACCTCTTTGGTTTGCGGCTTGATCAGGTTTTCGGAGAAGAAATATTTAGATAAAGGATTCGGAAACTCACGGTAAATAGCCGGATTATCGATGGGGGCGCTGGCTTCATCAATATTGCAGAGGTTGGTAAGCAGGTTGCCTTTTACTTCCCAGCTGCGGCGGTTGATGATATAATCTACTAATCCCGTGGTATCGCTTTTTTCGAATTGCTTAAACTCCAGATAAACGAGATCAAGTAAGACTTTCTCATCGGCGAGATTGTTGCTTGCAATGGTATTTACTACACCTAAGATATTGTTAATGAGTAGATAATAGGTGAGCTTAGGGATAATGTATTCGTTTGGTACTATCGAACCACTTTCTTCAGCAATGCCAGGATAAACCACTTTTAATGCCTCTACCTTGCTATCGCTAAAGAAATAACCCTGATTATCCCTAAAATAAAATTTGGCAGGATAATAATCTTTATCCAGTTCTACCATCACATTTTGCTGATGGAATTCAAAAGCCATCCCAAAATTGTTATACAGGCCAATAATTGGCGCTACACAAAGGTGTAGATACTGTTTAAACCAGTTTACAGCAGTATGAGCAATTGTTTTGTTTTTGCTGATTGCAGCTTCTTCAATGATGTTTACAATTCTTGGTTTTTGGCCTAACAAAGCATCCTGGCAAAGTGCGGCTAACAAGCTCACGTTTTTTTCGGTTCCTTCTCCTTTAAACGGATTATGTCTGATGCTGATGTTAAAGCCATCAATGGTTTCGCCTTTATAATTTACGGTAATAAAAGCCGGATCGGTAATAAATTCAATTTCTGGGAATTCGGTTTTGGCCGCTTTGCCGTATTCGGTTTTTAAAAGTTTACTTACATCGTAGCCACGATGAAGCTCTCTAACGAGGTTAACCCTTTGCGAGTTGGTTATTTTAACATGTAATGAAAATTTAAGCATCCAATCGCTAGATGCATTGTAAATCGTTCTTACCGAAGATGTTGGTGTGAAAAAATCTCCAAAATGCCCCAAAAAGAAAAGCAGGTTTTCTTCCTGCATCGCTTTTACAGTAGGCAGGGTAAGCAGGTATTCGGCCTCCCACGGGTGCATGGGCACCACTTTATAATCTTGATGTTGATCGAGCAAATGAATGATTTCAGTATTATTGTTATCTAACAATTCAATTCTGAAAAGATCGGTTATGTCGAAACCTTCTGCATTTTTCTCCACAATATTTTCAGCTGAGATCAGGAAATAGGCCAATTGGAATTGTCCCTGAGTTTCGGGTGAGAATTTGAAAAGTTCTTCTTTATTATTAAAACCAGATCTGCCTTTTGGTAGGGGATGGGCATTGTGGCCTAAAAATAAAGATTGCTCGGCCTCAATGAAGCTCATTTTTGCAAAATTTGCAGGTTTACCATTTTGTTTAAAGAAGGATAAAAATGCTTCGAGGTTTTCTACGCTGTTGACCAAACGTTGTCTTACCAGATCGGCATCAACATCTGTGAATTCTTCGGAACTGAATTGGATAGCCAATTCCATAAATCTGTAAATCGTGATATTACTGATGGCATCTGTATCAATGTTCCTTTCAATTATAGGGAAATTAAACACATGCCTGCCACTATCGGCATAAAATTTTAAAGGTGCATATACTTCGAAACCAATGGCTGTAAAGTCGAACCTGATATGCAAACGATTACTTGTTGTAACCAGGTAATTGGCTAAAGATTCATCATATTTAGGGATGCCTATGTAACGGCTCCAGTTGGTAAATTCTCTGCAATAACTGTTTAGGAGCGCATTAAAATTAGTTTCTTCTGAAATCTGCTGAAGCTTGATTGAGTCTAACATATTCGTTGCCATGTTTTTTAATGATTTTAATAATGTTTTCAATATCGCTAATGGTAGTTAACGGATTAAGTAGGGTAAATTTGAGGTAGAAATGATGGTTAATTTTGGTGCCTGCCACTAGGGCTTTTCCTTCGTTGAACATAGATTTTTTAATGTACTGGTTCATGGCACAAATATCCAAATGCACATTTTTTGGCCGGTAACGGAAAACCAGGGCACTGATGTCTGATTCGTTCATCAGTTCAAAATCGCAGTCGAAATTTAAGCGATCAGCAATTTGTGCAGCAGTTTCTATAATCGTATCAAAATAACCACCCAATTTATTCCTGCCCATCATCCTAAGGGTAAACCAAAGTTTTAAAGCATCAAAGCGTCGGGTAGTCTGTATCGATTTGTTTACCTGATTGGGTAAACCATCTTCATCATGGTCTTTCGGATTTAAATAATCGGCATGATGGGTAATCAGGTTAAGATATTTTTTATCATTAACTAAAAAACCACTACTGCTTACCGGTTGGAAGAAAGATTTATGGTAATCGACAGTAACCGAATGGGCCAGCTCAATACCGTTCAACAAACTGCGGTACTTATCGGTTAGCAGTAAGCCACAACCATAAGCCGCATCAATGTGGAACCAGGCGTTATATTTTTTGCTGATAGCGGCAAGTTCTTTCAGCGGATCAACATTTCCGAAATCGGTAGTGCCTGCTGTGCCCACCACGGCAATAGGAATATTTCCTTGGGCAATTTCGCGCTTAATCGCGTCTTCCAGTAAAATGGTATTCATCCTAAAGCTGCGGTCAGTTTTAATCTTGATTACCGATTTTTCACCTAAACCTAAAAGGGATGCATTTTTCTGAATACTAAAGTGTGCTTTTTCGGAAACAAATATTCTGAACCTCGAAGCTTCCTGGGGCAATCCCTCTACTTTAATGTTGTGATTTAGTGCCGTAATTGAATAATGATCGCGGGCCAGTAAAAGCCCCATTAAATTGCTCTGGGTACCCCCACTGGTAAAAATGCCGTCTGCTTTTTTGCTATAACCGATCTGATCGCAGGTCCATTCGATCAGCTTTTGCTCAATTAATGTGCCTCCAGCACTTTGGTCCCAGGTATCGATTGAAGAATTGATGGCCGAAATCATCACCTCGGCAGCTACAGCCGGAATTACAATAGGGCAGTTTAAATGAGCAATATAAGCAGGGTGATGGAAGGCAACCGCATGGCTGGTGTAAAGCTGTTCCACTTCTTTAAGTAAAGCGTCATAGTTATCATGTGTTTTTTCAAATTCGATCGAATCAAACAATGGTTTTAACTTCGACGGCGATATACCACTGAAGGGTTGTTGATTGTTGTTAAGGAATTTTTTTACTGCCTGGGTAACTTTTCCTACCGCATGCAGGTATTCTGCTTCATTTTCTGGGTGAAAGATTTCCTTGGTCGGACTTTCCGTAAGGAAATTGATTAATTCATGTTTTTCGAGGTCTGATGTAAACATTAGTTTTTCAATTTTCAAAAGGTTAAGGTTTATAGGCAATAAAATGTCATGTCTTTTAAGCCAATATTTTCATTAATAAATCTGGCTAGGTGAGCGGTTAAGCGCGGGCTTTTTTATTCATAATCCCGGCTACTAAGGTATATTTTTATTTAGATTGATTAAAAATAATATTTTAAATATTTTTAACATATTGTTGGTAAGTCGTTTATGTACTTGTTTTTGAGTGATTTATCATTAGTGAGAATAAAAATCAAGATATTTTATTTGTATTTAATCTAAATAAATGATTGTTTTGTGCAAAAAAATAATTCGAATGAAGAATCTATACTTAATGGCAATCCTTGTCTGTGGATTTATTTTAACAGGCAAAGCTCAAACCGTTATCGGAAAGGTAATTGGAGAAACCGCACCGCTTGCGGGGGCAAATATTAAAGTTGAAGGCAAAAATACTTCAGCTACAACAGCTGCCGATGGTAGCTTTGAATTAAAGTTAACTGAAGGTTCTTACAAATTACAGGTGAGTTATGTAGGGTATACTACCATACTGCAAAAAGTGAGCCTGGCTAAAGATCAGAACGTTAATTTAACCATTAGCCTGAGTCCAACTTCCAACATGCAGGAAGTTGTGGTGGTTTCATCACGTAAACCAACTAAAATCAGTGAAATACCAGGTACAGTTTGGGTAGTAGATGGCGCAAAAATACAGGAGCAGGCCAGGGCAGGAATCCCACTTAAACAAACCTTAGCACAATTAATTCCGAGTTTAGATGCCGGGCCGGAAGGACGTACCAACTACGGACAGAACCAGCGTGGCCGAGATGCATTGGTAATGATTGATGGTGTATCGTTAAACAGTACCCGTGGTGTGAGCCGTCAGTTCGAATCGATAGATCCTTTCAACATCGAACGTATCGAGGTTTTATCTGGTGCAAGTGCGGTTTATGGCGGTGGCGCAACAGGTGGTATCATCAATATCATTACTAAAAAAGGACAGGATAGTCAACCAAGTTTCACTACACAAGTTGGTGTGCGTAGCGGTTTAAAAGAAAAAAGTGACCATGATGTACGCGTGGCACAGGCTATTTCTGGTGGGAGCAAAGATTGGAACGGACGCATCGGCATGGCTTTTCAAAAAAACAATGCAGCTTATGGCGCAGATGGAAAACAGATCTTTACCGATATTACACAAACCGATTTACAGTATAACCAATCATTCGATTTTTTCGGAAGTACCGAATTTAAATTGACTGATTATCAAAAGCTATCGGTGAATGCCCAATATTATAACTCAGGTTACCGTGGCGACAAAGATCTTTTCTTGGGCGCAAATTATGGTGGATTATTATCAAATCCAGCGCTTTTAGAAATGAGAAATGGCTACTCATCAGATGTTGATCCCAAAACAAGCAGGGCCAATATCAATGCCAACTATCAGGCAAGTGAGATTTTAGGCGGACAAACACTTTATGTACAGGCTGCAGCAAGGAGCGAACAATTTAGCTTTCACCCCTTTCCTGGGACAGCGGCAATACCTGGTGTACTTTACAGTGGATCGTCAATCCAAAATACAAATTACAGTGCTTTAAAACTGGTTTTGAATAAAGATTGGAACAGATTAAATCTTACCTATGGTATTGATGCCGATAACGAAAATTTTAATGCACAACAAGCCTTGTTTGATAGGACAAAAGCTGCAACATCTGGCGGTTTAAACAATACTACAGTAGCCACTATTACCCGTTATCCCAACTTTAGGGTAAATGGTCTATCAGGCTTTTTACAGGCTCAGGTTAAAATAGCCAATTTTCTAACTTTATCAGGAGGTGTACGTCAACAGCGTATGTTTGTTAAAGTTGGCGATTTTGTAGGCACTACCGCTGCCGTGCCTTTGGCTTATGGCGTGGGTAAAACCGCTACTGCTATTGCAGGTGGAGAAAACCATTACGATGTAAATTTATTAAATGGTGGTTTAGTAATTAAAATCAACACAGCTCAACAAGCTTGGGTTAATTTTTCGCAAGGATTTAACTTGGCAGATCCGGCAAAATATTACGGACAAGGTGCTTATACATTGGCGGGCACCAACTGGAATTTGGGTAACTCTATCAATGTTGCAAGTTCTCCTTTAACAGGTATCAAAACAGAACAGTACGAAGCTGGTTACCGTTACCGCACCGGTGTATTTAACGCACAGGTAGCTGGCTTCTATGCCCTATCAGATAAAAATGTAAAAACCAATAGCACATTTAATATTGAAGTTTTTGATGAAAAAGTTAGAAATATTGGTGTTGAAGGTTCATTATCGTTGAACCTGAAAAATGGCTTCGAAGCTGGAGCGAACGGTTTATACATTAAAACACAGAAACAAAATGCGGATGGCACATGGTCATTACAGGATGTAACTGTTGCAAGTCCATCAAAAATTGCGGGTTATTTAGGGTATAACGGAAAAGTTTTTGGAATAAAAGCACAGGCTTTCCACTCATTTGATTCGAAAGGTTATGCTACAATCGGAAATGCGGTTGTACAAAACGAGTTAAAGGGTTTCACTACCGTTGATTTATTAGGTTCAGTGAAATTATTTACCGGAAGTTTATCATTTGGTGTACAAAATCTGTTGAACAAAAACTACCAGACGATCTGGAGTCAACGTTCGCAGTTTTTATACCAATCGTTAGCTAAAAAAGAGACCTTTTATTATGCAGGCCGCGGCCGTACGTATAATTTAACGTATACGCTTAATTACTAGCGGTTCGTCATTCCCAACTTGATTGGGAATCGTAATGCCATAGCTGGACTTGTTGCTTGCATTAAGATTCCCGCCTGCGCGGGAATGACGATCGCGTAAACAACAAATGCCTCAATTCGGGGCATTTGTTGTTTACTTCCGCTTCAACTCAATCACCGTAATTTCCGGCCAGATACCAATCCGGCCCGAAAAGCCAAGGAAACCGAAGCCTCTGTTTACATTCAGATATCTTCCATTTTCGGTTTTAATACCCGCCCAATGTTTGTAACGGTATTTTACCGGGCTCCATTTAATTCCAAAAGCTTCGATGCCAAACTGCATACCGTGTGTATGTCCAGCCAATGAAAGTTGAATTTTTGAAGGATAATTTTTTACCTGTGCATCCCAATGCGAAGGATCGTGCGATAACAGGATTTTAAAATCATCAACATTAGTGTTTTGCAAGGCTTTGTTTAAGTCTCCACGTTCTCCAAAACCAATTCCCCAGTTTTCTATTCCGGCCAGTATGATTTTCTCGCCATTTTTATGCAATTCAACATGTTCATCCAATAAAAGCTTAAAACCAAGTTCTTTATGGTAAGCTTTTAACTGATTTAAATTCTGGATTTTATCTGCTTCTGTAGGCCATTTGATGTAATCGCCATAATCGTGGTTGCCCAAAACTGAAAATTGTCCAAACGGTGCTTTAATCTGTGAAAAATGACCAATGTAAGGCACAATTTCTGAGGAAACATTATTTACCAGGTCTCCTGTAAAAACAAACAGATCGCTTTTTTGCGCGTTAATCAGGTCAATTCCTTTTTGTACTTCTTTAGGGTTGGTAAAACTTCCAGCGTGTACATCAGATATCTGTGTCAAGGTAAAACCATCAAAACTGGCAGGCAGATCATCAAAATATAAAGTGTGTTTAATTACACGGTAAGCATATTTCCCTTGCGTAATGCCATAAGCAAATAAAGCGATGGTTAAACAGAACATTACAAATGCAAAATCAACCCAGTAATTGCTACGACCTAAAATGTGAAAACCTTCCGGCTGAAAATTAGTAGACAAACCTATTAATAAGCGGTAAATATCGCCGAGAAAGAGGAAAAAAGCGAATACGAGCTCTGCGCTAAAAACAATTAAAAAAGCATGACTGATGATCTGGAAAAACCTGTTCATTCCCTGGATTCGCATTTGCTGTACGGCGTAGAGTAAAGCAAAAGTTAGCCCTACAATAAAAACCCAGAAAATAGGACTGAGCCAGGTAGATTGATTGATGGTGCCCAGTCCAGACAAAACGTAAGCGTTAAGGGCAAAAAATATAATTGCAACTATGATGAGCGGCAATAGATTGAGTTTTCTTTTCATATTGAAATCTGTAATTCAGATTATGGGTAAAAATAGATTTTAAACGCTGATAAATGTTCTTCTGTTTTGCGTTGCGGTTATTTTTACGCTGCTTTGATTAAAGCATTATCGTTATTATGCATTATATTTATAAATATCATACTGTGTTGAATTAAAATCAACTTCCTGTTGCGTATTTTATAATTTACTTTCTTTTATTAGCTTTGTGAGAATATGCTGTCCAAAAAAACAAAGTATGCCATAAAAGCGCTTGTTGCGCTTGGTAAAAATTTAGATAAACCACCAATGCAAATTTCTAAAATTGCAGAGGAGGAGCATATCCCTAAAAAATTCTTGGAGCAAATTCTGCTAGATCTGCGTAACGCTGGCTTTTTATACAGTAAAAAAGGTGCAGGGGGTGGCTACAGCCTAAACAAGAAGCCTGAAGAGATTTTATTGGTACACGTAATGCGTGTAACGGATGGGCCTATTGCCATGGTTCCCTGTGCAAGTTTAAATTTCTATCACAAATGTGATGAGTGTGTAGATGAGAAAACCTGCGGAATTAGAAGTGCCTTTATCGATGTTCGAGATGCTACGCTTAAGGTTTTAACCGAAACCAGCATTGCTGATGTAATTGGTAGAGAGGATAATCTGAAAATCGGTATCGTTAATTTATAATATTCATTTTCACGTGGCCCAATCCGTCATCCTGAACTTGTTATTAGATATGTTCTGATGACTTAGCTTGTCAATTTTATTTGAAAAGCAGGGGTCTGTACGTTTCGGCTACGATAGTCCTGCTACCGCTGCAAGTCCTCGCTCGTGCCTCGCTGTGGGCTTTCCGCTATATCAGGTTTATTTAACAATCAGGCTGTGGTTCTTGGGCTTGCTAACTATACGGATGAAAAAAGCGATAATTTTGCGTTAAGGATTGTAAGGGTTTAGTACCGATCCTTCATCGGTACCGGAGCGAAGCGCAGCCCTGTAAAGCCTGACCCTTGCGCAGCTTGGGGAACGCCCAAATCAGTTTTCTGTTAGCAGTTTTCGGTCTTCAGCTGCCAGTTATCAATTGGCGGTTTTTAGTCCCGTTGATTAAGTGATTTAACTTTGTAGATTTAGCTTCGCTGAGCACTTCGTGGTTCTCGACTGCGTTACACTCTACTCGAAATGACGATCTTGAGTTGTTTTAACAGGATATGGTAAATTTTTTCATAATAAATTACGACTATTCCTATATACTTTATATATTTGGCGTATGAATTTCAATTTTATACCTAACAAGTTAATCGCTATGCAAATAATGTGTTGTTGTAAAACGCAGTAATAGGAGCCTACAGATAATTTTAAGTATAAAATATGGAATGCTTCTCGGTAATAGGGAAGCATTTTTTGAATAAAGCTAACAACACATATGCAAAGTTTCAGAACAGAACTCGAAAATCCGATTGTCGAGCAGGACATTATCGATTTGGAGAATAAGATTAAAGCTTTTAGAGATGGAACCATCCACGACGAAAAGTTTAGAAGCCTCCGTTTAGCACGGGGTGTTTACGGTCAAAGACAGCCTGGAGTACAAATGGTGCGTATTAAACTGCCATTTGGTAAGGTAACTTTTAAACAGTTATTGCGTATTGCCGATATTGCTGATGAGTATGGAAGTGGGAATTTACACTTAACTACCCGTCAGGATATTCAGATTCACTATGTGAGTTTAGACCGCACGCCTGAACTTTGGGCTAAATTGGAGCAGGATGATATTACGCTTCGCGAGGCTTGCGGAAATACGGTACGTAACGTAACAGCTTCTCCAAATTCTGGAATCGACGCAGAAGAACCTTTTGATGTTTCGCCTTATGCACAAGCGGTATTTGCTTACTTTTTGCGTAACCCAATCTGTCAGGAAATGGGAAGAAAGATTAAAATCTCCTTTTCTTCGAGTGATAGAGATACTGCGTTTAGCTACATTCACGATTTAGGTTTTATTCCTAAAATTAATGAAAATGGTGAGCGCGGATTTAAAGTTTTGTTTGCAGGTGGTTTAGGCGCACAGCCTTTCCTTGCAAATGCCGTTCACGAATTTTTGCCTGAAGATCAGTTAATTCCTTTTACCGAATCTGTTCTTCGTGTGTTCGACCGTTATGGCGAACGTACTAATCGTAACAAAGCACGTTTAAAATATCTGGTTCAAAAATTAGGTTTAGAAGAAGTTTTACGTTTGGTTGCCGAAGAGCGTATTGCCAACAAAGTAAAAACCTTTAAAATAGATCTCAATACTGTACCTCAGCCACTCTTGCCGCTAGAACAAGAATATCCTGCAGTAGAAATATTAAACGAAGCCCATTACAAACATTGGTTGGCCACTAACGTAATTGAGCAAAAACAGGCCGGATTTTACGGCGTTTATGTAAAAGTTCAGGTAGGTGATATCAAAACAGATAAAGCAAGAGCTTTTGTTGATGCCATCAGGTTATATGTGGCTGATGAAATCAGAATTACGCAAAACCAAGGCTTGCTGCTAAAGTTTGTGCGTAAGGAAGCATTACCTTCATTATATGCAGCCCTAAATAAAATCGGTTTTACTACGGCAGGTTTTGATAGTTTGGCCGATATTACCACTTGTCCTGGTACCGATACCTGTAATTTGGGTATTTCCAATTCCATGACTTTAGCTGAGGTTTTAGAAGAGGTAATTTATACCGATTTCCCTGAGTTTATCTATGAGAAAAACATCAAAATCAAAATCAGTGGATGTATGAACTCTTGCGGTCAGCATGGCTTAGCCGAAATTGGTTTCCACGGAAGTTCTGTAAAGGCTGAAGGAAAAGTTGTTCCGGCAGTTCAGGTAATGTTGGGCGGCGGAACCGTAGGTAATGGTGTGGGTAGAGTTGCAGAACGTGTAATTAAAGTGCCTTCTAAAAGAGCAACGAGTGTTTTACATTTTATTTTAAATGATTTTAAAGCCAATAACCTGGAGGGTGAGAACTTTCACCAGTATTATGATAGAAAAGGTAAAGATCATTTTTATCAGTTGTTAAAACCATTGGCCGATTTAACCAATCTTAAAACAGAAGAATTTGTTGATTGGGGGCACGTAGAAGAGTTTGTTACCGCAATTGGCGTTGGCGAGTGTGCCGGTGTAGTAATTGATCTGGTAGCCACCTTGTTGCTAGAGGCTGATGAAAAATTCGATTGGGCAAAGCAAAATTTAGATAAAGGTGCTTATGCAGATGCCATTTATCATACTTACAGCACTTTTGTAAGCGCTGCAAAATCATTATTGTTAGATAAAGGCGTAAATAGTAGCACACAGATTGGTGTGATCCGCGAATTTGATAACCATTACGTAGAAACTGGAGAATTTAATTTATCGACCAATTTCTCCGACCTGGTTTTACAGATTAACCAAAACGAACCAACAGCCGAATTCGCACAGAAGTATTTTGAAGAAGCAAATCAATTTTTAAATCAGATTAAGGAAAAAAGAGGCGTATTAGCGAAATAAGATTTGAGACAATAGATTGAAGAAAGCAGACGCTAAACACCATGCGCCAAATAATCTTCATCCAGACTTCAAAATTCAATAATTTTAAAAAACATGGTTAATCAACATAAAGAATCAAAAATTACCCTATTAGGCGCTGGTCCTGGAGATCCTGATTTATTAACGCTAAAGGGGGTAAAAGCGTTGCAAACTGCTGATGTGGTTTTGTACGATGCTTTAACCAACGAAGCTTTATTGGAGCATGCTCCGGCAGAAGCCATTAAGGTTTATGTAGGAAAACGTTCGGGCGAGCATTCTTACCCTCAGGATACCATCAATAAATTAATGATCGATTATGCCTTAAACTATGGTCACGTAGTGCGTTTAAAAGGTGGAGATCCATTTGTTTTTGGCAGGGGTTACGAAGAACTGGATTATGCCGCATCATATAGCATTCCGGTAAGCGTAATTCCGGGTATTTCGAGTTCTATTGGTGTGCCGGGCTTGCAACAGATTCCTGTAACGCACCGTGGCATGAGCGAAAGTTTTTGGGTAATTACAGGTACTACAACTTCTGGAGAAGTATCTGCTGATATTTACCAGGCTGCACAATCCAATGCAACAGTGGTTGTGCTTATGGGCCTAAAAAAACTACCAAAAATTGTGGAGATTTTTAAAGCAGCAGGAAAACACAATTTACCAACTGCAGTGGTGCAGAACGGATCGGCAGAGGATGAAAGATTGGTAGTAGGTGTGGTCGAAACCATAGAAGGTTTAGTGCAACAAGAAAATATTAAAGCACCTGCTTTATTAATTTTTGGAGAAGTTGTATCATTACATCCATCATTTAAGAAATTAATTAAACAATATGCAAGTATTGCCTAACCAACCTAATAATGAAGCGTCTTTTTCTGAAGAAGAAAAAGGTAACCAGCTCTTTCCGGTTTTTGTAAAGCTGAACAAGCTGCGTACATTATTAATTGGGGCAGGAAATATTGGACTCGAAAAATTAACTGCGATTGTAAATAACAGCCAGCAGGCTACTATCACAATAGTTGCAGAGCTAATATCGCCTGAAGTTTATACACTTATTGCAAATTATCCGCAGATAAAAATTAAGCAGAAAAGTTTCGATGTTGATGATCTGAACGATATTGATATCGTTTTTGCCGCTACCAATAACAATATTTTAAATGAAGAGATCAGAAAGGTTACACACGAGCGTGGCCTGTTGATTAATGTGGCAGATAAACCAGAACTGTGTGATTTCTATTTGGGGTCAATCGTTCAAAAAGGAGATTTAAAGATTGCCATTTCTACGAATGGAAAATCGCCCACTATAGCCAAACGTTTAAAACAGATTTTAAATGAAGGCCTGCCCGCTGAGCTTGATGAAACGTTACAGAATATGAGCGCTTTACGTCAAACTTTAAATGGTGATTTTTCGGCAAAGGTTAAAAAACTGAATAAGGTTACGCAAAGTTTAATTAATCCTAAAAAAAGCTTCGCCGAGAGGAATATTAAGTGGTTGATCTGGATGGCATCGGTTTTATTGATCGGAGCAATCGGACTTTCGCTTTGGAATACCGAACCTGAATTTCAGACGTTTTTGATTAACATCGATCCATTGTTCTATTGGTTTTTGGGTGCTGGGTTTTTATTCGCATTAATAGATGGCGCAATTGGAATGTCGTACGGCGTTACAACAGCTTCTTTTTCACTTGCGATGGGTTTACCACCCGCATCGGCAAGTATGGCCATCCATATTTCGGAGGTAATGAGCAATGGTATTGCCGGCTGGATGCATTACCGCATGGGCAATGTAAACTGGAAACTTTTTAAAATATTGATCCTCCCTGCAATTGTTGGTGCGGTATTGGGTGCCTATATTTTATCATCATTAGAGCATTATAGTAGTTATGTTAAACCGGTTGTTGCCGTTTATACACTGTTTTTAGGTGCCGTTATTTTAATGAAAGCCTTTAATATTAAAAGGAAAAAAGCCGATCATAAAATCAAAAAAATAGGTTTGTTAGGCTTTTTGGGTGGTTTTATCGATGCCGCTTTTGGTGGTGGATGGGGATCGATCGTTTTATCGAGTTTAATTGCGGGCGGCCGTCATCCGTTATTTTCGCTGGGTACAGTAAAAATCAGCCGTTTTTTTATTGCAACCCTAAGTTCGCTTACCTTTTTTACCATGCTAGGCGGCAAACACTGGGAAGCCGTTGTGGGTTTAATTATTGGTAGTGCAATCGCATCGCCAATCGCTGCAAAGGTATCGAACAAAATTTCAGCAAAAACCATTATGGTTGCCGTGGGCATTATTGTGATGATTGTAAGCTTACGCAGTGTAATTATGTTTATTTTAAAATTAATTTAGTGATGGAGAACCTAGAGGAGATAAAAGCAGAATTGGCAGGTTTAAATACAATTGATAAACTGAAGTTTTTGGCAGATAAATATGTCGGCCGTATTGTATTTTCAACCAGTTTTGGTTGGGAAGACCAGGCAATTACCCATTTAATTTTTTCCAATAATATTCCGATCAAGGTTTTTACTTTAGAAACCGGGCGTTTGTTCCCAGAAACCTATTATGTTTGGAACCGTACACTGGAAATCTATAACAAACCCATTCATGCCTATTATCCGCAGAACGAACTGCTGCAGGATATGGTAAATACAAAAGGCCCGAGCAGCTTTTACGAATCGGTAGAAAATAGAAAAGAATGCTGTTACATCCGTAAAATTGAACCTTTAAAAAGAGCATTAAAAGGAAACGAAATCTGGGTGACAGGAATTAGGGCCGATCAAAGTGCAAACCGTGAAGATATGCACGATTTAGAATGGGACGAAGGAAACCAATTGATTAAATTTCATCCTATTTTTGATTGGACTTTAGATGATGTGAAAGCATACATTAAAGAAAACAATATTGTTTACAATACCCTGCACGATAAAGGTTTCCCGAGTATTGGTTGTGCCCCATGTACAAGAGCAGTACAGCCCGGCGAAGATTTTAGAGCAGGAAGATGGTGGTGGGAAGACCAGAGCAAAAAAGAATGCGGTTTGCATGCAGCTTCTTAATAGATGGATAATGGGAGATTGTAATATCGGCATGTGAATGACAACATTCAACCTTCAAACCTTCCAATATTTTTAACAACAACAACAACAACAACAAAGACAACACTTTATAATGAGTACATATAATTTTGATTATTTAGATGAACTAGAGGCTGAGGCCATTCACATTTTACGTGAAGTAGCAGGTCAGTTTGAAAAGCCAGCCCTATTATTTTCGGGTGGAAAGGATTCAATTACTTTAGTTCGTTTGGCAGAAAAAGCTTTTCGTCCGGGAAAATTTCCATTTCCTTTAGTACATATTGATACAGGTCATAATTTTGAAGAAACCATTACTTATCGCGATCAGATGATAGAGCGGATTGGCGAAAGATTAATCGTCGGTTCTGTGCAAGAGTCAATAGATCAGGGTAAAGTTGTAGAGCAAACAGGTAAAAATGCAAGTAGAAATGCTTTGCAAACGGTAACCTTGCTTGATACCATTGCAAAATACCAGTTTGATGCCTGCATTGGCGGTGCGCGTAGAGATGAAGAAAAAGCAAGAGCAAAAGAACGTATTTTCTCCGTTCGTGATGAATTTGGCCAATGGGATCCAAAACGTCAACGTCCCGAACTTTGGAATATTTACAATGGTAAAATCCATAAAGGAGAAAATATCCGTGTATTCCCGATTAGTAACTGGACAGAATTAGATGTTTGGAATTATATCCGTAGAGAGAAAATCGAATTACCAAGTATTTATTTCTCACACGAACGTGATGTAATTACCAGAAACGGACAACTAATGGCTGCTTCGCCGTTTTTAAATATGGATGATGAAGATATTGTATTCCGCAAACAAGTACGTTTCCGCACAGTAGGCGATATGTCTTGTACTGCTGCGGTAGAATCGGATGCAACTTTGATCGATGATATTATTTCTGAAATCAGCGCTTCTAAAATTTCAGAGCGTGGTGCCCGTATGGATGATAAAGTTTCTGAAGCCGCAATGGAAGACAGAAAAAAGGGGGATATTTTTAAAGGAGTATCAAGTCTTTAGTATCAAGCATCAAGACTGATTTGCGAACTAAAATTAAATCTCCTAATTAAACTAAGTATGAGTATGAAAGTGATAGACCGAAATTTGTCTTGATACTTGATACTTTTATCTTAATACTTTAAAACATGAACATATTAAAATTTTTCACAGCAGGCAGTGTAGATGATGGTAAAAGTACCCTAATTGGCCGTTTGTTATATGATACAGATTCTATTTTGGCCGATCAATTAGAAGCTTTACAGAGTTCTAACCGCAAAAATGATGACGGAACAATAGATTTAGCCATTTTAACCGATGGTTTAAGGGCAGAGCGCGAGCAAGGTATTACTATTGATGTAGCTTATAAGTACTTTCAGACCGAAAAGCGGAAATTTATTATTGCCGATACACCGGGGCACATTCAATATACAAGAAACATGGTTACAGGCGCTTCTACAGCTAACCTCGCCATTATCTTAATCGACGCGCGTAACGGTGTGGTAGAACAGACCATCCGTCACTCGTATATTGTTTCCTTACTGGGCATTAAACACGTGGTTGTTTGTATTAACAAAATGGATATGGTTGACTATAGCGAAACCGTTTATAGCGCAATTATAGAAAAATACAAAGTTCTGGCCCAGCAATTAAAGCTTGCCGATGTAACCTATATTCCGGTTAGTGCCTTAAAAGGCGATAACATTGTACAAAACTCGGGCAATATGGATTGGTACGAAGGAGAGAGCTTATTACATTTCTTAGAGCAGGTTGATACCGACAACCTGGACAAATCGCAATTGGCGCGTATGCCTGTACAGTGGGTTGTACGCCCGCAAACAGAAGAATTGCATGATTACCGCGGTTATGCCGGTAGGGTATTGAGTGGAACCTTTAACTTAAATGATAAAGTTACGGTTTTGCCTAGTGGTGCGAGTTCTACTGTTGAGAAGATCGAATTTTTTGACCAGACGCCTGATGCAGCGCATGCTGGTCAGTCAGTTATTATTCACTTAAAAGACGACGTAGATATCAGCAGGGGCGATACTATTGTAAATGCATCGGCTTTGCCACAGGAAACAAAATTGATTGAGGCTGATCTTTGCTGGATGGATACCCGTGCGTTAGATACCTCGATCATGTACAATATTCAGCACAATAGCAAAATTACGAAATGTAAAATCAGCGAAATTCTTCACAAAGTGGATATCAATACACTAGAGAAACATGCCGCAGAAGAATTTAAATTGAATGATATTGGCCGCGTGATTGTGAAAACGGCTGATACCTTAGCCTTTGATTTATATGATGATAACCGTGCAAATGGTTCAGCCATTTTAGTTGATACCCGTACCAATTTAACCGTGGGTGCTTTAATGTTCAGGGCAGCAGTGGAATAGAATAAGTTGGATGATGGAAATAGATCATTAATTAATGACCAATTTTCAATGATCAACGGCATAGTCAGCGAGAACCACAACCAAATATAATAATGAGAACTTTAGGTTTTTTTAATCTAAAGTGAAAGCAATTTCAGCGGGGCGCCAGATAAGGCAGCCCCGTTTTTCGTTGACGATTTTTTAAACATTTTAAGTGTCGGCACTTTAAATTTTTTATATCTTAGTTTAAATCCCCAGATAATTTTCCGAATAAACCATAAACTATGCACGCTGGAAAGAAATATACCTTTTTCGAATTTATTGTATGGACCCGACGAGATATTTACCGTTTAACTATTCTCGCCATTATTCCTACTGTACTTTATCATTTTTGCAAGTTCACGTTTCTCTCCATTTCCTGGGTTCCGGTAGCACTTTTAGGTACGCCGTTTCTTTTATCATTAGTTTTAAAAACAATGCCAGCTATTCGCGCCTTTGGGAAGCAAGGCAGATTTACGGCGGGATTATAAATGTGAGCCGCGCTTTTGGAGTAATGGTGCGCGACTATCTTGCATCACAAGATAAAAGGACAGAGGTCCAGATTATTTTTTACCGTCATTTCGCCTGGTTAACTGCACTTCGGTTTCAGTTAAGAGAGCCAAGGGCTTGGGAAAATTCGAACGATCCCCGTAATATCGAATATGCCAGGCTGTACCATGTTTCCGAAAAAACAGATAAGTTAGAAGATATCTTGTCAAAATATCTTTCGGTAGATGAACTGAAATACGTGCTAACCAAAAAAAACAAGGCTACTCAGTTAATGGCTTTACAATCAAGTCATATCAATAAACTGTTTGCTGAGGGGTATTTATCCGACTTGCAATTACAATCGTTGCAAAGCTCGATTACCAGTTTTTACGATAACCAGGGTAAAGCCGAAAGAATTAAAAACTTTCCTTACCCACGCCATTTTTCGTCAATAGCTACCATTATGTTAAATTTATTTGTGTTTTTAGTACCATATGGTTTATTAAACGAATTTAACAAATTGGGCAATGGTACTTTGATTGAGGGTTATTCTATTTGGTTAAACGTTCCATTTGCCATTTTACTTACCTGGGTTTTTAACTCTTTGGATATTGTTGGCGAAAGTTCTACAAATCCTTTTGAAGGAAGTGCCAATGATGTACCAATTACCAATATCTCGCGGACAATAGAAATCGACATGAGGGATATGCTTGATGAATCTGATCTGCCTCCTGTACTAACACCCGAAAATAGTATATTGATGTAAATTTTCATTATGGAAATGATAGAAAATAATCATCGTATTTGTATATTGAATTAGAAAACAATAAATCAACATACCATGAAAAGAAATATCCTTTACCTCGCTTTGGCTATAATCCCTTTTGCCTATTCCTGTACCCAAAATAATAAAACAGGTACCAGCGCTAAAACTAAAACCGATTCTCTGGTTAATCAAAGCTGTTATGCCGCGGTCTTTGAAAAAGACAGTGCTGCGATGATTGTTAAAACTTTGGCTTCTGGTAAGGTAACTGGTTCATTATTGGTTAAATACGCTAATAAGCCCGAAAATAATGGCAAAATAAGTGGCAAGTTCAATGGCGATACTTTACTGGTTGATTATCGGTTTAACACTGGTAAAGATACCACAAAAGTATTTACCAATCCATTGGCCTTTTTAAAGAAAGATGGCAAACTCATTATGGGTGTTGGGCAGATTGAAACCACCTTGGGCAGATCGTATTTTGTTAAAGGAAAGCCCATTAATTACGAAGCTGGTAAATTTACTTTTGCAGAAGTGGGCTGTAAATAAAAACTAATTTGTGAGCAAAATGAAATCCTTAAGCGTAAAAATTTTTATAAGTATCATAATTGTTTTAATCTTTATTAAAGTTATCTATTCCTTTAATATTGAATATAAACGAGGATTAAATTTTGACCATACCATAGGGAATATCGTAATAACGGTTTTGGCCATATTTGTTTTTTTAGGACTATATAAATGGTTTAAAAAGTAAACTTCATAACTCAATTCCTGGTTTGGTAGTACTACAAACTAGGAATTGAACATGTAAATAATTTCTGCTGTCTAAGTATAGAAAGTACAAATGCACCAATCAGTTGGTCATCCTGTCCAAAGGTCTCCTGTGGAGAGCGGAGACGAAGAATTTTAATATAGACATTATGTTTCTTATAAAAATTTCTTCATAGCGTTCGGAATGACAATCAACGCGCACATTATCAATAAGATAGATCTTATATTAATGCCCCCAAATCCCTAAATCAATATCTACTGAAAAGCTAAGGAAAAATTATTTTAAAATAAATTACTACAATTCCCATAGACTTTATATATTTGTATTATTAACAAACGTATAACGAGCTTAAATTATCTGTTATGATTTTGAATAAAGTAGAAAAAGCGAACATTGAACCAAGAATTACTTTAATAGGTGCAGGTCCTGGCGATCCGGATTTATTTAGTTTAAAAGGTGTTAAAGCATTAAAAACAGCTGATGTTGTTTTATATGATGCAAATGTGAACGAAGCTTTATTATGTCATGCGCCAGATGGTATTCCAAAAGTTTATGTAGGTAAGCGTAGCGATAATGAGTCATTTTCTCAGGATTCAGTAAACAAACTGATTGTTGATTATGCATTAAACTACGGGCACGTGGTACGTTTAAAAAGTGGCGATCCGTTTTTCTTTGCTAAAGGATACGAAGAAATAGATGCTGCAGAATCATATAGTATTCCTACTGAAATTATTCCGGGTATTTCGAGTGCAACTGGTGCACCAAGTTTACAGAAGATCCCGATGATTTATAAAGATTTGAGCGAAAGTTTTTGGGCAGTAACCGGAACAAACTCAAAAGGCGAAATTTCAGAAGATTTATACATTGCCGCAAAAACTAAAGCAACTATTGTTGTTTTAAACGGAATTGAAAAAGTAAAAGAAATTGCTGCCATATTTCAGGCAGAAAATAAAAACCTTTTACCGGTAGCTGTAATTCAAAATGGTTCTACACCAGAGGAAAAAATTGCGGTGGGCGTTGTTGATACCATTGCTGAGATTGTTGAAGATAAAAGAATAACTGCTCCGGCTTTGTTGGTTTTTGGAGATGTAGTATCGTTACACCCGCAATTTCAGCCGATTCGCGATTTCTACGAGATTATCGCCGAAGAATATTAAGATATTTTTAAACCAAAAATATATTTGTTTTGTTGTTAAAAACCGCTTATGGATTTAGGCGGTTTTTTGTGTTTGATAGGAGTCAACTTTGTTTCTAAGCCTGATTGCAGCGGTAAGCCCGGAACGTAGTGAGGACTTATAGCGTAAAGCAGGACTGCAGATTGCCACAGAAAACTGAACATTCACTTTCTAATAAAAAACCAATTAAATTAAGAATTAAATCTCTCTATTCCGCGTTGCTCCAGTCAAGAAAACGGTTTTTCCATTAAAAAAATCAACTAAAAATATAATTTTCATTATTTGCAAAACTCAAAACAATTAGTAACTTACTTAGGTTATCTACACCAAATATTTGATGGAAATTATACATATAAGTGCCGAGTGTTACCCTGTTGCAAAAGTTGGTGGTTTAGCCGATGTAGTAGGGGCTTTACCAAAGTATCAAAATAAATTAGGCCACATTGCCAAAGTGGTTGTTCCTGCGTACGATACAAAATTTATCCGCGAAAGTGAATTTGAAGTTACTTACGATGCCTGGGCAAACTATGGTAATCACCACTTTCAGTACCGCATTTTAAAAGAAAGAACCAATAAATTGGGCTTTGATTTATACGTAATCCATATTCAGGGCTTAACCGACCGCCCGAATGTATATGGTTATAATGACGATACGGAAAGATTTGTGGCTTTCCAGATTGCTACACTTGATTGGATTGTACAATGGGAGCATCGCCCGGATGTACTTCATTGCCACGATCACCATACCGGTTTAATTCCTTTTATGGTTTCAAATTGCGTAAAATATAAAGCAATTAGTAGTGTCCCGACGGTTTTAACTGTTCATAATGCGCAATATCAAGGTCAGTTTGGATGGGATAAATTATACTATATACCAGCATTCGATTTATGGAAAGGTGGTTTGTTGGGCTGGGATGATGCCATTAACCCTTAGCATCGGCCATTAAATGTGCATGGAAAGTAACCACGGTATCGCCAAGTTACCTGGATGAGATGATGAACAATGCCCGTGGATTAGAAAGTTTATTGAGGCAGGAACGTTGGAAATCGGTTGGGATATTAAATGGAATTGATAGCGAGGTTTGGAATCCAGAAACAGATCCGATGCTGAGCAAAGGTTATAATTTAAAAACGGTTGAAGCTGGCAAACTGGCAAACAAAACAGCGCTCTGTGATGTTTTTCAATTAGATCCGTCTAAACCACTGTTTACTTTTATCGGTAGATTGGTTGATGAAAAAGGAGCCGATTTATTGCCCGATATTTTTTATACCGCTTTACAACAACATGGCGATAACATCAATATCCTGGTTTTAGGATCAGGCGATAACTGGGTGGAAGGTCGGTTAAATCAGCTGAAAGACATTTTTGCGGGTAGATATAATGCCTATATTGGTTACAATGAACAGGTTTCGCACGAGATGTATGCTGGTGCAGACTTCCTGATCATGCCATCGAGAGTGGAACCTTGTGGCTTAAATCAGCTTTATGCGTTAAGGTATGGAACTGTACCGATTGTGCGCCGAATTGGTGGATTGAAGGATACTGTAATAGATATAGGCGACGGTGGTTTTGGGATTTGCCATGATCAAACAAGTATTTGGGATGTTACCCATGCTATTAACCGTGCTGTTGAATTATATAATGACAAAAAAGCTTTTAAAGCAGTTAGAAAAACAATGATGAAGATAGACCATTCGTGGGATAAGGCAGCATTAAATTATATAGAATTATACCAAATATTAAAATAAGCTTAAACATGACTGACAAAGTTTTAGGCGTTATCCTTGGCGGTGGCCAGGGCTCTAGATTATCGCCACTAACACAAACACGTTCTAAACCGGCAGTTCCGATTGCTGGTAAATACCGATTGGTAGATATCCCGATTTCAAATTGCCTAAATTCTGGTATTCATCGAATGTTTGTGCTAACCCAGTTTAATTCAGCATCGCTAAACAAACACATTAAAAATACTTATCACTTTAGTCATTTTAGTACGGCCTTTGTTGATATTTTGGCGGCTGAACAAACTGTACAAAACTCAGGTTGGTTTCAGGGTACGGCAGATGCCGTGCGTCAGTGTATGCATCATATTGTTTCGCACGAATTCGATTACATCTTAATCTTGTCTGGAGATCAATTGTACCAGATGGACTTTAAAAATATGATCGAAAAACATATCGAAGCTAATGCTGAAATTACCATTGCCACTATCCCGGTAACCGCAAAAGATGCAACAGATTTTGGTATTTTAAAAGCCGACGATGAAAATATGATTACCTCTTTTATCGAAAAACCTAAAACGGGTTTAGAGGATTGGGTATCGGATACCGGTGAAGAAATGCAAGCCGAAGGGCGTAACTTTCTGGCATCGATGGGGATCTATGTTTTTAACCGCGAGTACCTGATCAATATCTTAAATGAGAATGAGGAGGAAAAGGATTTCGGTAAAGAGATTTTACCAAGGGCTATTACGCAGAGCAGGGTTTTAAGCTATCAATATGAAGGTTATTGGACTGATATTGGTAATATTTCATCTTTCTTTGAAGCCAATTTAGGACTAACAGATGAAATACCTAAATTTAATATGTTCGATAGTAACCATGCTATTTTCACAAGAGCAAGGATGTTACCGCCATCGAAAATTTCGGGTACTACTTTAGATAAAACCATTATTGCTGAAGGCTGCATTATTCAGGCCAGCAGGGTAGAACATGCTGTTTTGGGGATTAGGTCGAGGATTGGAAAAGATACCGTAATTACCAATGCCTATATTATGGGCAGCGACAGGTACCAAACGCTTGAAGAGATACAGGATGAAACTGGTAAAGGAAATTCATTGATCGGAATTGGAGACCGTTGTTTTATCAATAATGCCATCATCGATAAAAATTGTCGTATTGGTAATGATGTTAAAATTAATGGTGGCGACCATTTAGAAGATGGAGACTTTGAACTTTACGCTGTTAAAGATGGTATAGTCGTAATTAAAAAGGGAGCAGTAGTACCAAGCGGTACAGTGATTTAAAATAATCATTATTCATTAACTAGAAGCCAGTCGCGATTTTCGTGACTGGCTTTTTATTTGGGGACGAACCCTTGCTTCTAAACCTGATAAAGCGGAAAGCCCGGAGCGAGGAACGAGTGAGGACTTGAAGCGATAGCAGGGCTACGGGCAGCCATTAACTAGGATCTTTCATTTTCAGAAAAACAAATTCATAATTGCTTAAATGGGTTTTTAAAATTTTCTCCCTAACATTTTTCCGATCGGCTTGTTACTAAAATAAACAAAATTATAGTCTATGGCCGAAAAGCATCTTTATCAAACCGGAATTATAGGAAATTGCGCTTTCATTGCACACGTAAATAAAAACACCGATATATCCTGGCTTTGCTGGCCCCGCTTCGATAGCCCTTTTGTATTTGGCAGTTTATTGGATGAGAAAAAAGGGGGCGAATTTTCAATCTTGCCACAAGGTAAATTCACTTCTCATCAATATTATATCGAGAACACCAATGTGTTAAGAACAGAGATTACTGCCGAAGATGGAAAATACCGGATTACAGATTTTGCACCACGTTTTCATCTATACGATCGCTATTTTAAACCGCTAATGTTTATTAGAAAGATCGAACCTTTAGCTGGTAATCCACGCATTACCATTAAATGTGAGCCAGTTTGCGATTACGGAAAAGGTAAAATGAAATCGAGCAGGGGGAGTAATCATATCGATTATCAGGGCTGCGATGAAAATATCCGCTTAAGCACCAATGTGTCGCTTACCTATATTTTTGACGAAAAGGCGTTTGTACTGAATGAGGCCAAATACCTCATTATGACCTATGGACAGAATCTGGAGGCACCTGTAGTAAGTACAGCTGAAAATTTTTTACGGGAAACGATTGCATACTGGCGATTATGGATTAAACATTCATCTATTGCCGGTTTTTACCAACCTTTTGTAATTCGCTCGGCCTTGGTGCTTAAAATCCATCAATATGAAGATACAGGTGCAATTATAGCGGCCAGTACCACTAGTTTACCAGAATCGCCCGGCAGTACCCGAAACTGGGATTATAGATATTGCTGGTTAAGAGATTCGCACTATGTATTAACCTCACTTAACCATATCGGCCATTTTGAAGAAATGGAGAAGTATTTTAATTACCTCTCTGATATTTCGCATGCCGAAGATACACGCTATCAACCCCTGTATGGTATTGCAGGTGAAAGGGAAATTACCGAACATACGCTAAGTCATCTGGAAGGTTATAAAGGCGAGCAACCCATTAGAATAGGGAACCAGGCTTACGAACATATTCAAAATGATATTTACGGTCAGGTTTTAATTTCTATGTTACCACTTTATACCGACCACCGATTTGTTTTTTCTGAACGCAGCGATTCGGTAAGATGGATTGAAAGTGTACTATCTAAAATTGAACGTACCATTGACGAAAAGGATGCCGGCATTTGGGAATTCAGGAATATTGCCAATGTACATTGTTATAGTAACCTATTTCAATGGGCAGGAGCACAGGCTGCTTTAAAAATGGCCAAAACCATTGGAAACCAGGATTTCGAAAGGCGCGCGGAGATTTTAATCGATAAGGCTGCTGCACATATAGAAGCCTGCTACGATCCGGAAAGAAAAGTGTATACCAACGCCGTAGGAAGCCCGCATTTAGATGCCAGCACGCTACAATTGATCATGATGAATTATCTCGATCCAGCTTCAGATCGTGCGAAAGATCATTTAATAGCTTTAGAAAAAGAATTGAAAACGGAAGACGGGCTATTTTACCGTTACTTACATGCTGATGATTTCGGCAAGCCAAAAACAACATTTTTAATCTGTGCCTTTTGGTATGTGGAAGCTTTGGCCTGTGTTGGCCGAACAGATGAGGCAATAAAAGAATTCGAAAACATTATTAAATATTGTAACCACCTTTTGTTATTCAGTGAGGATGTTGATGCTAAAACAGGTAGCCAATGGGGTAATTTCCCTCAAGCTTATAGTCATGTGGGCCTAATGAATGCAGCTTATCGCATCGCAATTAAACTGGATAGACCGATATTTTTGTAAGGAAAGTGGATTGCAAATCCCGACCAACAAAAAAGCTTTGACAACTTTTATGTGAACACTGTATGTTAAAGTTGTCAAAGCTAAAGGTGATCTATTCCAATAGATTTAGCTTGGCTGAGCACTACGTGGTTCTCGACTATGTTGCACTTCACTCGAAATGACGATTTATTTAGCAAAATGTTGGTTAATATTAACTGCGCCCTACAAATTCTTCTTTTACTAGGCTCCAAAGTAGTTTTCGAACTTCACTAAAATCATTTAGGTAATATTTTGCTTCCGAAATGTTGTTGCCAACTTTAATGGTAAAAGCGTCATCTGGTAATGCCCTGAAAATATCTTCATCGGTATGATCATCGCCAAGGGCCAAAATAAAATCAGGTTTTTTATCGTACAACCAGTTTAGGGCAGCCTTGCCTTTGTTAACCTCCATATTTTTAAACTCAATTACCTTATTGCCAGGCATGAGTTGCAGGCCTTTATCTGCTGCTAAAATTTTCATATGACTGATAATTTCATTGGCTCTTAAATCGCCTAGCCCTTCTTCTGCTTTACGGTAATGCCAAACCAATGAGTAGCTTTTTTCTTCAATAAACGATCCCGGAGTACGGTCTGTATAAGTTTCTAATAGTGTTTTTATTTCTTGTTTCCACTGGTCGGTTAAAAGTGGCAGGCTATTCCATTTATCTCCGTACGATTTTTGCCATGCGCCATGCTCTGCAATCAAATCTACCTTTAGGTGTCCAAACCACTTTTCAAGGGTTTCATTTCGTCTGCCACTAATAATTACAACCTTATTTGCTTTATCAAGTGTTAGGTTCTCAATTAAGTCGTACAGTTCTGCATCCGGCGAAGCGTCGTCAATGTTCCCGGTAAAATCTACCAGTGTGCCATCATAATCTAAAAATAGCACCCGATCTTGTGTTTGCGTATATTTAGTTACTATCACTTCATTAATAGCATTTACTGCATGTTTTGTTAATAAGGATTTTTGAGAATCTTTCACTTCGTTTAATCTTAAAATAAAATTATTAACCCAATGTTTAACATTGAATTTTTCTACAATTGCACGCATGGCTTTCATGCGCAGTTTTTGTTCTGCCAATGGCATTTTAAGCGCAGTTACAATAGCCTCCATAATGTCGCCCAGATTATTTGGATTAACAATAATTGCATCAGTTAATTCCTTGGAAGCTCCGGCCATTTCACTTAAAATCAATACACCATCGTTATTGTTCCGGCTAGCCACATATTCTTTACTTACCAAATTCATTCCATCGCGCATAGGTGTTACCAGGCAAATATCAGCTGTAGCATAAAGCGCTGACAAAACTTCAATAGGGAAAGAACGATAAAAATAATTTACAGGAATCCAGTTCATTGAACGGTATCTCGCATTTAGATTTCCAACAAACTGATCAATCTGATCTCTTAACTCACTATATTTTGGTACGGTATCCCTTGAAGGAACAACAATCATGAAAAGTTCGATTTTGCCGATATATTCGGGATAGTGCTGGAGTAGTAATTCTAAGGCTTTTAACCTCTCCAGTATGCCTTTGCTGTAGTCGAGCCGATCGATAGATAAAATTACTTTCATATCTTCTTTACCTGCTCTGAAATAGTTAATTTCTTTTTGAACCTCTTCAGTTGCGGTTAAACCTGAAAATTTATCATAATCGATTCCCATCGGAAAAGCTTCCACAACAATTTGCCTTTCGTTGCTGTTAAGTACATTTGATGATGAATTTACCGGAAGCAAACGTGTTGCTGTACTAATAAAGTGGCGAACATCGTCAAAAGTATGGAATCCGATTAAATCAGCACCTATAAGTCCATTTAATAGCTCTTCACGCCATGGAATCAATCTGAATATTTCGTATGATGGAAAGGGGATATGCTGGAAAAAACCGATGGTGGCATTTGGGAGTTTTTCTCTTAAAATGCCTGGTAAAAGGAGTAATTGATAGTCTTGAATCCAGATTTTATCCTTTCTGTCTAATACCTGCATGGCACTTTTTGCAAATTTATCGTTAACAGATTGGTAACAGTCCCAATAACTTTGTTCGTAATGTGCGTATGTAACCAGATAATGAAATACTGGCCATAATACTTCATTTGAAAAGCCTTCGTAATATAAATTGATTTCGTTTTGAGTGAGGTAAACCGGGTAAAGGTTTAATGCAGCAAGTTTTTGGGTAACTTCTTCCTGACGTTCATCCGGTACTTCTATGCCGGGCCAGCCGATCCAGATAGAATTGCCTGATTTATAAACGTCTCCTAATCCTGTGGCAAGGCCACCCTCACTCGGAATAAGGGTGTATTCATTGTTTTCTTCGATGATTTTAACGGGTAGTCTGTTCGATATTATAACTGTCTTCATGCTTGTATTTGATGTATCCACATCATTAAAAGCATATCAAATGGGTTTTGTTTGATTTTTTAGGTCAAAAAAACATTCAAATGATTAAATGTAATTAAATACCAAAGAAAAAGTAGTGCCATTATCAGGCATTGAAACAACTTCTATGCTGCCCCTGTGCATTTTCATAATGTTGCGGCTAATGGTTAATCCTATTCCTGACCCATTTTTCCTGGTGGTGTAAAATGGAACGAATATTTTTTCAAGATCATTGGCATCTATGCCTTTTCCGTTATCGGTAACATCAATATATAGTTTGGTGTTTTCTAACCGGTAATTTACGTTGATGTGTGGGTGTTCTCTGTTCTCTACAGCGTAAATACTATTGGTAATGAGGTTGATCAGCACTTGTTCAACTAATTTTAGGTCGAGCTGAATGGTGATTTTTGAGGAAGTTTGTTCTACATCCAATACCACATTTTTAACTTTGGCAAATGGCTGCATCAATACCTTAATGTGTTTCAGTATTTCACCAATGGTATGCGATTCGAGGTTTGGTGTAGGCAGCTCGGCAATTAAGCGATAGTCTTTCACGAAATCCAATAAACCCGATGATCGTCTTTGTATGGTTTGCAAAGCTGTTTTTAAATCGTCCATTTCATCCTCAGTGAGCATTTTTTTGTTAGTTACCATTTTGTTTATGGTATCTGATAATGAACTGATTGGCGTGATCGAATTTAAGATCTCATGAGAAATTACACCAATTAATCTATTCCATGCTTCCGTCTCTTTTTGCTCAATCTCATCTTTAATGTTTTGGAAACTGATAATAGTATAATTGTTTCCGTAAAGATTTAATGGAATAACTTCTGTTGATAATTGAATCAGTTTATCCTGGATCTTCAATTCCAGAAATCTTTTTCCCCCGGCTAAAATCTGCTCTATTTCTGTTGCAAAGGCAGGGAGATGCTGCTTTAACCTGTGCCAATACTTATACGCCGGAACACCTAGCAGATTTGAAGCGGCCTGATTAAAAAAAGCAACTTCTTCATTCTCTTTCTGATTGGTATTGTTTACCACGATTACACCAACGGGAACCTGCTCCAAAATAGTTTTAATCAACTGAAACATGGCTTCTTGTTCCAATCTGATCTGTTTATGAACCTGTAAAATATCGCTAAAGGATTCGTATAACTCAGGGAAACTGCCTTTAGTTACTTTATTTTTAAAGTTTAGGGTATGATCTCTCGTTTTAACGGCTAAAATGAAACGGTTGATATCTGATCGGATCTGATTGATATAGTAATAAAGGGAAATAATTGTACCCAATAAAACTAAAGCTACGCCAATGATGGTAAACCAGAGCTGGGTATTTTTAATCAGGTAAAATAGGAGATAGCCCAGCAGATTAATAATCAGCAGGCGAAATATTAAACGGAAAGTAAAACGTTGGTAAAACATGTTTTTAAAGCTGAAAGCTTAAAGGCGAAAGACTAAAGCTTTAAGCTCTGGTCTTTCAGCTTCCAGCTTAGATTCCAAATTTCTCGATTCTTCTATATAGTGCAGCCCGTGTTAAACCAAGTTCTGCTGCAGCTTTTGATATATTTCCTTTGTGCTTATCAATTGCTTTCTGCACCATCATTTTTTCCATATCCTCCAGCGCCATTTCATCCGGTATGGCGTTGTTCTGTGCGTAGCGCTGTGGACTTAACTGCAAATCTTCTTCTGCAATATCAGCACCATCACTCATAATAACAGCTCTTTCTAAAACGTGCTGTAACTCGCGCACATTTCCAGGCCATTTATACTGTAAAAGTGCTTCTTGGGCCTTATTACTCAGTTTTCGTATGTCTTTATGGTATTTTGAGCTAAAAACCTGCATAAAATGATTGGCCAAAAGTAAAATATCTGTTCCGCGTTTGCGTAAAGCGGGTAATAAAAGCTCAACGGTGTTAATGCGGAACAGTAAATCCTGCCTAAATGTATTTTTTGCTACCATTTCATTTAAAGGCATATTGGTGGCTGTTATTAAGCGAACATTCACCTTGCGTTCTTTACTTTCTCCTAAACGGGTAACCGTACGGTTTTGCAAAACGCTTAAGAGTTTAGCTTGAAGCGGTAAAGTTAGATTTCCTATCTCGTCTAAAAATATTGTTCCGCCATCAGCCAGTTCAAAGCGGCCGGGTTTATCTTCTTTGGCATCGGTAAAAGCACCTTTAGCATAACCAAATAATTCGCTTTCGAATAAATTTTCATTTAATGAGCCTAAATCAACATGCATAAACACCTGGTTTTTCCTTTGCGAATTACCATGGATTTCATAAGCGAAAACTTGTTTCCCGGTCCCGTTTTCGCCCAGAATAAGCACATTGGCATCAGTAGGGGCTACTTTTAAGAGTGTATTCTGTAATTGCTTTATTTCATCTGCCTGCCCAACAATATTCTCGAAACCACGGGTAAGGTCTTTTTGGAGCGATGAATGTATTTTTTCTAATTTCTTTACCTTTTTGGTCGATTCGCGGAGTTTAGATGCCGAAGAAATAGTGGCAAACAGCTTTTCATTTTCCCAGGGTTTAAGAATAAAATCCGTAGCTCCTTTTTTAATCGCCTTTACTGCCAGTTCAACATTGCCAAAAGCAGTCATTAATATTACTACATAATCTTTATCAATCGATAAAATATGTTCTAGCCAATAAAGGCCTTCGCGGCCATCACTGGCCCCTTTTTGGTAGTTCATATCCAGCAAGATGATATCGATTTCATTTTTGCTCAATAAAACATTGATCTCTTTAGGCGATTTACAGGTAATTACCTGTTTTACCTGCTGCTTTAAAAACAAACGGGCACTAAGCAGGATATCGTCGTCATCATCGATAATTAAAACTGTAGCGTCAAGCATAACTTTGAAATTTTGATGTGCTAAAGTAATAAAACTGTCCGCTCTCGCACATCAACTGTCCGATAATGAACATGTAAAAAATAAGATAGCTATTAACTTATTGATTATTAGTTATTTAAATATGTTTTGTGCTTTTGGCACAAGCTTGGCTATTAGTGAAACCAAACAGTACAACCGAACACATGGATAAGAAAATCGAGAAAAAAAGATTTAGCACTAAAACCCTGTTAATTATAGGTGGAGCAATTGCCTTTGTGGTAGTTGTAATTTATGGCTATACTTTATCCCTCAAAAAAGTTTATAGCGCAGATGCCGATAAATTAACCATCAGTAAAGTAGAATATGGCGATTTTGAAGATGTAGTGTTATTAAATGCCAGTGTAGTCCCCTTAACTTCAGTAATTGTAAGTTCGTCGGAAGGTGGAACGGTTGCCGAAATTTTTACTGAAAATGGTGCTTCTGTTGTAAAAGGAACCCCACTATTAAGAATCTCTAACTCAAATGCCATGTTGAGTTATACCTCAAGCCAAACAGCAGCAACGGAGCAGATTAACCAGTTGCGGAAATCGCGGTTGGATCTAGAGCAAAATCAAAGGGTTTTAAATCAGGATTTATTAGATGTTGAAAATAATTTGCGAACAGCCGCCAGGCAATATCGTTTGGATAGCGCATTGTTTAACAAAAAGGTAATTACCTTACAGGAATTTAATAAATCAAGTCAGGATTACGAATATTATCAAGGTAAACGCAAAATCGTAAGGCAGGCTATTGCCCAGGAAAACCAAAGTAGAAAGATGCAGTTGGCTCAGATCGATCAATCGATGGGGCAAATGAACGAAAGTTTGGAAATGATCCGTAAGAACATCGAAAATATGACGATCAAAGCTCCGGTATCCGGTAAACTATCCTCTTACGATCCGGTTATCGGTAAATCGTATAACTCTAATGAAATGATCGGAAAAATTGATGTGCTGCAAGGTTATAAACTTCAGGCAGGCGTTGATGAATATTATATCAACCGGGTAAAAGAAGGGCAAACCGCTAACTGTGAGTTTAATGGCAAAACTTATAACTTAACAGTGAGTAAAGTGATACCTGAGGTTACAGCAGGTCAGTTTCAGGTAGAAATGGTTTTTAAGGGAGCAGCACCTGAAGGTTTACGCCGTGGATTATCGTTGCAGACCAAACTAACCTTATCTGATAACAGCAAATCGCTGCTTCTTGCGCAAGGACAGTTTTTCCAGAGCACAGGAGGCTCTTGGGTATTTGTGGTAAACAATGGTAAAGCCACCAAGAAAAATGTTAAAATCGGACGAAAAAATTATCTGTACTACGAAATACTGGATGGTTTGCAGAAAGGTGATGAAGTAATTACCTCGTCTTACGATCAGTTTAACCAGTACGACCAGGTAGAGATTAATAAATAGGTTAGCGTTTAGAGGTAGGTGTTTAGCGCCAATTTAACTGATGATAGATAATTAATATAACCAAGTCTTTATACTTGATACTAAATACTTGATACTAGAATAACACTTGATACTATGATTAAAATAGAAAATCTGGAAAAAGTTTACAAGACCGAAGAAGTAGAAACTACGGCACTTAACGGCATTAATCTCCATGTTGAAGCAGGAGAATTTGTTTCTATCATGGGACCTTCGGGCTGCGGGAAATCTACTTTGTTAAATGTAATGGGTTTGTTGGATAAGCCTGAAAGCGGAAGTTACAAATTTATAGATACGGAGCTTTTAACGCTTAACGATAGAGAACGTTCAAATTTCCGTAAAAGAAATATGGGATTCGTTTTTCAGAATTTTAACCTGATCGACGAATTAACCGTTTTCGAAAACATTGAACTGCCCTTGATTTATAATAAGATTCCTGCCGGAGAACGTAAGAAATTGGTAAATGAAATTATCGAAAGAATGAATATCGTAAACCGTAGCGGGCATTTCCCTCAACAATTATCGGGTGGACAGCAGCAACGGGTAGCAGTAGCCAGGGCTTTGGTAACGAAACCTAAACTGGTTCTGGCTGATGAGCCTACGGGAAACCTTGATAGCTCGCATGGTAATGAAGTAATGGAACTACTTTGCGAACTGAATGAAACCGGAACGACCATTGTAATGGTTACACACTCTAGTCATGATGCTAGTTTCTCTAACCGGATCATCAACCTAAAAGATGGACATGTGATATCTGAGAAGATCAATAAAAGCAGAAATGAAGAGTTGATATAAAGGCCTAAGGTTAATCTACCTAATGCTTGGTCCTAAACCTTAAACTCGTATAAAAAAGATTTTAGTTTAGTTAATGATAGGCCTGCACCCAATCTTCCTGGATAGGAAGATTGGGTGCAGGCATAAGAAAGATAAAGGCCAAACCTACACCCTCAACCTCAAAAAATATGTTTAAGTTAAATTTAAAAATCGCTTTGCGAAACCTTTGGAAAAACAAGGGTTTCTCCTTAATTAACATTGGAGGATTAGCCATAGGCTTAGCCAGTTGCATGGTTTTGCTACTGTATGTTGCTTACGAGTGGAGCTACGATAAACAGTTCTCCAATCATGATAAAACTTATGTCGTTTATCAAAACATGGAGGCAAGTGGTAAAACTTTTAGCTGGGCGTGGACACCAAATGTTATGGCTAAAGAAGTGCAAGAAAAAATCCCTGGCGTTAAATATGCCGCTCACACTACTTATCCGAGAAAACAACTCATTACCGTTGGCGATAATAAGATAAATAGCAATGCCGTATTTGCCGATCAGAATTTTATTAAAATATTGGATTATAAATTTCTTGAAGGTAATTCGGCCACAGTTTTAAAAGATGTAAATACCATCATCCTCACCAAATCTTTTGCAACAAAGTTATTTGGAAATGAAGATCCTATTAATAAAACAGTAAAGCTCGAAAACGAGGAAGTATTAAAAGTAGAAGCTGTAATAGAAGATGCTCCCGCAAATAGCAGCTTAACTTTTGAATGCATTATGCCTTGGGCATTGTTCGAAAAGCGTCAACCTTGGGTAAAGGAAGGCAATTGGGGGAATAACATGTGTTTAACACTTGTTCAGTTAAAGGATAATAACTTTTTCACTAATGCAAATGATCTGATGTATGGTATTTACAAACGCAATCAAAAAGATAATACAGCGGTAGCTTTATTGCATCCATTAACCAAATGGCATTTATATGATGATTTTCAAAACGGTAAATCAGTAGGTGGTAAAATAGATCAACTTAAAATATTTTTATTGCTGGCCTTTTGCATTTTGCTAATTGCCTGTGTAAATTTTATGAATTTATCTACAGCACGATCAGAGCGTAGGGCAAAAGAAGTTGGCGTTCGTAAAGCAATTGGATCAACACGTAAATCGTTAATTAACCAGTTTTTTTTAGAATCGCTGCTCATCACATTTATCGCCACAGTTTTAGCTTTTATCTTAATTGAGGTGAGTTTGCCATATTTTAATAGTTTGTTAGATATTAAATTAACAATAGATTATCATAACGGCCTATTTTGGTTAACACTTGTGGGGCTAATGGTTTTAACCGGATTTATTGCTGGTAGTTATCCAGCGCTTTATCTATCTTCTTTTGAGCCTATCAAAGTTTTAAAAGGTTTCACGCTTAAAGCAGATTCATCCGCTTCCGTGAGGAAAGTATTAGTGGTTGGCCAATTCGTTTTTGCTGCAAGTTTAATTATTTGTACGGCTGTAATTTATCAGCAACTTAATTATGTCAAAAATAAACCTATTGGTTACGATCAATCCAATTTAATTCAAATAGCAGTAGTTGGCAGAATGAACGATGCTGCTAAGCTAGAATTGCTAAAAACGCAACTAATAGCAGCTGGTGCAACAACGAGTATTACTTTTTTTAGTACTGATTTTACTGAAGGAGGTGATAATACAACTGGTGTACAATGGGAAGGTAAAAATCCGAATGAGAAAATTTCTTTTAACCATAGAACAATAGGATATGATTTTGTTGAAACTATTGGCACTAAAATGATTAATGGTAGGGAGTTTTCTGCGAAATTTCCTAATGATACAGCTAGCGTATTGTTAAATGAGGCGGCTGTGAGAATGATGCAATTAAAAAATCCGATTGGCAAAGTAATTACTTTCTGGGATAAAAAGTTAACTATAGTTGGTATTGTAAAAGATTTTGTGGTAGAAAGTGCTTATCAAAGAGTGGCCCCAATGATTTTTAGGACAAGTGGAAAGTACGATGCGAGGGTTATCATTGCACGTTTAAATCCAAATCAAAACATCAGTTCATCACTGGCTAAAATTGATGATATAGTAAAGCAAATGGAACCCAATTATCCTGTTAACCGCAAATTTGTGAACGAATCTTTTGAAGTGAAATTTAAAAATGAAAAACTTTTAGGTTCACTTTCAAACTGGTTTGGCGGTTTTGCAATCTTCATTTCCTGTTTAGGATTATTAGGCCTGGCGCTTTTTATGGCAGAGCAACGCAAAAAGGAAATCAGTATCCGTAAAGTTTTAGGTGCAAGTACTAGCAATATCCTCGTGTTGTTAAATAAAGATTTTATAAAATTGGTGGCCATTGCCAATCTTATAGCGTTCCCATTAGCATATATTATTGTAAATAAATGGCTTTCAGCTTTCGAGTATCGCGTCTCTATATCTGCATTGCCGTTTATAGCCGCAATTAGTCTTTCCGTAATCATTGCCATACTCACTGTAAGTATTCAATCGGTTAAAGTAGCGAAGGCAAACCCGGTGGATGCATTAAAATATGAATAATACCAGTGTAAAGCGGATGGCGATAAGCGTATAAACGCCCGTCGAAACCCGCTCAACGCCAAACGATAAAACTATGTTTAGACTTAACTTAAAAATTGCACTGCGTAACCTTTGGCGAAACAAGGTGAGCTCGTTTATTAACGTAATTGGGATGGCCATTGGTTTGGCTGCCTGTTTAATGTTGCTCTTATATGTTACCTACGAATGGAACTTTGATAAGCAGGCTAAAGAATCGGCTAACGTTTTTACCACGATGACCAATATTCCGGGTGATAACGGTAAGATTTCTGGGACATTTGAAGGCTCTACCACTGCTTTTGGCCCGGTAATTAAACAAAGCTTGCCCGAACTGAGGTACATGGCTAGGATGGACTATGGGGGCAAGAATTTAATTGCTAACGGTCAAAATGCATTCAAGCGTCAATCTAAATTCGCAGAGCCGGATATCTTAAAAATGTACGATTATGAATTTATTTATGGCAATGCCAGTACCGCTTTAAGTAATCCAAATTCTGTTATTTTAACGGAATCTACCGCTAAAGTATTGTTCGGCACAGCTGATGTATTGAATAAAAGTGTACGTTTTAAAGATCGTTTAGATTTGAATATAACTGGCGTAATTAAAGATCAACCTGATAATAGCTCCAATAAATTTGATTATTTAATGCCTTGGTCCTTATACGAAACGATTGATCGGAGCGCCAAAGATTTAAACTGGAGCAATTATAGTTTTGTAACGCTGGTGATGTTAAAAAATGGCGCAAATTTAGATTTGGTTAATCAAAAAATCAATCAGATAGAGAAAAAGAATAATACAAATAATCAGCAATCGCAGGTATTGTTCCCATTGGCTAAGCTACATTTATATGGCAAGTTCGAAGATGGCAAAAGTATCGGTGGCGCAATAGAACAGATTTATTTGTTCGTTGGCTTAGCTTTTGGAATTCTCTTAATTGCCTGTATTAATTTTATGAACATGGCTACAGCCAAATCAGAAAAACGTGCAAAAGAAGTAGGCATAAAAAAAACCATTGGTGCCAATCGTAGTTCGCTGATTATACAGTTCTTAACAGAATCGATGATGCTAACTTTTATTGCGGTGATCTTTTCGATTGCCATCCTCGAGATCTTTTTGCCCACCTTTAACAACCTGTTGAATATAAAATTGAATATCTCTTATTTCAACAACATCAGTTGGATGGGTATTCTGGGGATTGTTTTAGCTACAGGCTTAATCGCAGGCAGCTATCCTGCATTTTACCTCTCGTCTTTTAACCCGATACAAACCTTAAAGCGAAAAATTAAATCTGGTGGTTTCTTTTCGGTTAGTTTAAGGCAAGTATTAGTTGTTGGACAATTCTGTTTTGCCATTATCCTCATCATTTCCACTTTGGTTATCTATAAGCAAATCCAGTACATTAAAAACAGGCCAGTAGGTTTTGATGTGAACGCTTTAGTAGAAATGCCACAGGATGGCGAACTGAAAACAAAATATGAACTGCTCCGCAGTGAACTGCTAAAATCTGGAGCGGTTACCTCAATGTTCCAATCGTCGGTGAGTTTATCACATCATGGTCGAAATTTTGCAGGTATCGAATGGGAAGGGATGCTGAAAGCTACAAACAACCAATTGTTTAACCAGGTAATTACGACCTACGATTTTATTAAAACCAATGGCATTAAATTGACCAGTGGAAGAGATTTTTCAGAAAATTTCGCATCAGATACCAGCGCTGTGATGGTGAGCACATCGGCTGTTAAGGTTTTTGGCTATAAAAATCCGGTAGGCAAAACAATTACCATTTTTGGGGATAAATTTAATATCATAGGCGTTTTCGATGACTATGTTTGGGATTCTCCTTACAAATCGAACAATCCAATGGTGGTATTCTTCGATAAGAACCAAACGGGAAATATCACCATGCGTTTGAATGAAAATAACAGCCTTCAAAGTAATATCGAAAATATCGGCAGGATCACAAAGGCTTTAAATCCAGCTTATCCATTGGAGATTAACTTTCTAAATAATGTTTACGCTGAAAAATATAATTCCGAAAAAACTTTAGGTATCCTTTCAAATCTTTTTGGCGGACTTGCCATATTCGTTTCCTGTTTGGGGCTCTTTGGTCTGGTAGCTTATAGCGCCGAGCAGCGGACAAAAGAATTTGGTGTACGCAAGGTACTGGGCGCCTCTTTATTTAATTTAATGCAATTGCTGTCGTTCTCTTTTGTGAAAATGATTGTGGTTGCTATCGTAATCGCTATTCCTTTCAGTTATTATTTAATGAATAAATGGCTGATGAAGTTCGAATTCCATACCGAAATTTCATGGTGGATTATGCCGATAGCTGGATTAGGGACTTTGTTAATGGCGTTGATTACCGTGAGTTTTCAGGCCTATAAAACAGCCAATGCTAACCCTGTTGATGCACTAAAATATGAGTAAGACCTGCGTTGGGCATTTGGCGATCAGCGTTTATTGTTCGTCAATCGCTAACCGCTTTACGCTAACCCTTAAACCTACACCCTATGTTCAGATTAAACTTTAAAATAGCACTACGTAACCTTTGGAAAAATAAAGGCTTTACATTGATCAATGTAGGTGGCCTAGCTATCGGAATGGCCTGTTGTTTAATGTTACTTTTGTATGTTAACTACGAATGGAGTTTCGATAAGCAATATAAAAATGCCGATAAAGTATATTTAGCGGCTTTAAATTTAAAGTTCAACGGTAAACTGGCTACTACAATGGCCGTTCCGAATAAACTGGCTAAAGCTGGGGTTTCAGAATTGCCAGGCATTAAAAGTGCAGCCCGTATTTCGATGAACAATGGCCAGAAATTATATAGCCATAATCAGCATAATTTTAAGTTGGCTGGCATGAATGTAGATCCAGATTTTTTAAAGATTCTCGATCATAAATTCATCTACGGAGATCCAAATACAGCGCTAAATGAGCCAGATAATGTGCTCATTAGCCAATCTACATCAAAAAAGTTATTTGGTGATGAGAATCCTGTCGGGCAGCTCATTAAGTACGATAACCGGGTTAATTTAAAAGTAAGTGCGGTAATAGAAGATCTTCCTAAAAATCAGAGCATGCAGTATGATCTGTTACAGCCATGGGCTTTTTTAGAACAGGAAAATCCTTCGGAAAAAGAAAATGGATGGGGAGCAATTACTTGTTTAACCTTATTTCAACTTAAAGATAATGCTTCTCTAGATGCCACAAATTCGGCTTTAAAACACTTTATAGTGAATAAAGAACCTGATTTAAAAGAAATGACCTACGAACCTTTTCTTTTCCCTTTAAGTAAACTTCATTTATATGACGATTTTGAAGGCGGAAAAGCGGTTGGAGGTAAAATTGATCAGTTGAGGCTGTTTGTTTTTCTGGCCATTTGCGTGCTGTTTATTGCCTGTATCAATTACATGAATCTTTCAACGGCTAAATCAGAGAAACGTGCCCGCGAGGTAGGGGTTAGAAAGGCTTTGGGTTCTACCAGAAATACAATAATGGGACAATTTATGATAGAATCGCTGCTGTTGTCGTTTTTAGCAATGTTAATTGCCTTTACACTGCTCGAGGTCTCGTTACCTTATTTTAACAATCTGCTCAATATCTCGATCAAAATTGATTATAATGCTTATCAATTTTGGAGTGTATTACTGGCTATGGTGCTGGTAACTGGTTTGCTTGCTGGCAGTTATCCTGCATTTTATCTTTCATCTTTTATTCCTGTAAAGGTATTAAAAGGGTTTAAGGGTTCAACTGGCTCCTTATCTATTCGCAAAACACTTGTAGTGGTGCAGTTTAGCCTTTCTATCTGCATGATTATTTCGGCAATTGTAATTTACAGTCAAATTCAACACCTTAAAAATAAACCCTTAGGTTTTGATGAGACGGCATTGGCACAGATCGACCTGGAAGGGGAATGGACAAAACCCGAAAAACTCAAAACCTTTAAAAACGAAATGGAAAGGGAAGGAGCCATTGTTGCTGCAACGGAATATGCCAACTCTTTTACCAGTAGCGGTTCAATTACCAGTGACATTCAATGGCCAGACAAGCCTAAAAATGATGTCTCGATTATTAATTATAGAAGTACAGGTTTCGATTTTGCCAAAACAACTGGTGTAAAGATTCTTGCAGGGAGGGATTTTGATCCTAAATTTCCAGCTGATACCGCTACATCTCTGCTCCTCAATCAAAGTGCTGTTAAAATAATGGGCTTAAAAAATCCTGTGGGTACCGTTATCCATTGGGGCGATAACCCGCCGCTTAAAGTGGTAGGCGTTGTGCAAGATTATTCTAATGAATCACTTGCTTCTAAAATACAGCCTACAGTTTATTATTACAATGTTAAAACGAGTCGGGTTTTGCTGCTTAAACTCAATCCTAAACAATCGCTTTCTAATTCAATCGAAGCGATAAAATCGGTAAGTCAACGTTTAAACCCTGCTTATCCAATTGAAGTGAAACTGGTTAGTCAGGGCATGGCCGAAAAACTCCGGAGCGAAAGGTTGCTTAGCGTACTTTCCAATATTTTTGGAGGATTTGCCATTTTTATTTCCTGCTTAGGTTTATTGGGTTTAGCGCTATATACCGCTGAACAGCGCAGTAAAGAAATCAGTATCCGTAAAGTATTGGGTGCTAACCTTTCTGATATCTTGGTCCTTTTGAACAAAGATTTTATGAAACTGGTAATCATATCCAATGTAATCGCTATTCCGGTAGCCTATATTCTTGTTGCCAAATGGCTGGAAAAATATGATTATAAGATTACGATTAATCCGTGGCCTTTTTTGCTTGCCCTTTTAACCTCGGTAATTATTGCCATTTTAACGGTAAGCCTGCAAACCTTTAAAGTGGCCAAAGCAAACGCAGTTGATGCACTTAAATATGAATAAGACCTGCATGAGGTGTTTGGTGCTAAGCATTTAAACGCTACACGCCAAACACTTTACGCCAAACCATACGCCTTATGTTCAGATTAAACTTAAAAATTGCACTACGCAACCTTTGGAGAAACAAGGTAATTACATCCATAAATATTGGTGGCTTAGCTATTGCTTTAGCTGCATTTATTTTGGTTACGATGTATTTTACCTACGAAATAGGTTTTGATAAGGAAAATCCTAACTACAATGAAATTTACGTAATAGGAAGACAGTTGCCTGATTTTAAGACCAATAATACTCCGCCACCATTGGGTAAAGCTATCAAGGCAGAAATACCAGAAGTAGTAGCAGTGGGTATCATGAAAATGAGCTACTTTGAGTTTCCTGTTACCAGTAATAACGGCGTTGTTTTTTTAAGTAAATGCCTCTATCTTGATTATGCTGCGGCAAAAATGTTCAATATTAAGCCCACTAGCGGTTTAACTAAGCCAGAAAGTACAACCGAAAATCTGTTTTACCTCAGTAACGAAAATTATAAAACGCTTTTTCCTCACAATAAAAACGGCCAGCCTGAAATGATTTGGCTCGGGAGTAAATCTGCTAATATGACAGGTAAGTTGAGCGGAAGTATTTTTGCCGATCCCCACTCTAATATTACTTTCGATGCCATTTCATTGATGAAAGAAGTTGGGATAGGCGAAAACTATGGATACAACAACTACAGCACCTATATCCAGGTAAAACCAGGAACAGATATTAAGATACTTGAAGCTAAAATTAATACCCTTTATAAAAAGGAAATGCTTAAAGCCGGAGAAGACCCCAATAATGAGACTTTTAAAGCAACAAAAGCATTTCTTGATCCTTTAAAAAACCAACATCTTAAACCAAAGGCTGGTACCGATGCCAATTATAAAGTACTCATAGCTTTGTCTGTTTTGGGGATTTTGATCTTGGTAATCGCTTGTATCAACTTTACCAATCTAAGTATAGCACAGGCTACCAAACGGGCAAAAGAAGTAGGCGTTAAAAAAGTAATGGGTGCTTACCGCTTTCAGCTTGCCTTTCAATTTTTAACCGAAATTTTAATCCAGTGTTTAGCAGCGACGATATTAGGACTGATTATGGCCGAAATCATCTTGCCAAAATTTAATAACCTGTTCGTGGTCAATTTATCCATTTGGGTAGCCAATAGTGCCTTATTCTGGCAGTTGCCACTTATATTAATTTTTATTACCCTAATTGCCGGCATTTATCCCGCCATGGTATTATCTGGATTTAAGCCTGCCCTTGTTTTAAAAGGTAATTTTCAAACCAGCAAACAGAGCTATTGGTTGCGCAATAGCTTATTAGTGGTTCAGTTTAGCGTAGCGGTAGTTTTTATTATAGGTCTGCTCATCATCAATTCTCAACTAAAATACATGCGTACCCAGGATATTGGTTTCAAACCTGAGCAGGTGGTATACATTAAAAATCTGGCCTATTTTGTTGCGCCAAGTAAATTTGACCCGATACGGAATAGAATTTCTAAAATCCCAGGTGTAAAGTCGGTTACAGTAGCCAATGCCTTGCCAGATGGTTCTGACAGTGGAAAAAATAAATATACTGTTGATGGAAAAGAACAAAGTTTAAGTTTTACAGATGTAGATTTTGATTATTTCGAAACGTTAGATATTAAAATTAAAGAAGGCAGAACATTTTCCAGAGAATTTAAAACCGATACGGCAAATTCTGCTATACTTAATGAAGCTGCAGTAGCAAAGTATGGATTAACCAGCCCTATAGGCAAAACAATAAAAGGCTGCCAGAATAAAGAATATAAGATTGTAGGCGTGATAAAAGATTTTAAAGCGCTTGGATTTGAGAAAGCAGTAGAGCCTGCCATTTACACGATAAATGATCCCTGCGGAAATCCTAAAACAGAAATTATGCTAAAAATAGAAGAAAGCAAGATGTCTGAAGTGCTGAGTACCTTAAAATCGCAGTGGCCAGAAATTAACAAGTTGGATGGAGATAATTTCCGTTACCAATTTCTGGATGAAATGTATGGTAAACTCTTTAAAAAACAAGAGCAACTGCAATCTGTATTTTTTGCGGCGGCTATACTCACCATTTTTATTGCCATACTAGGCCTGTTTGCCTTTGCAAAATACATTACTACCGGCAGGATTAAAGAAATTGCAGTAAGGAAAATTCTTGGTGCAAGTCATTTACAGATTTTCAAACTCATTAATAGTTCATTTTTTGTTATGGTGCTTATTGCCAATATTATTTCCTGGCCATTGGCTTACATTTTAACCAAAAAATGGCTCGAAACCTTTGCATACCGGATTGATCTGCCACTTTTTCCCTTTTTAATCAGTGCCGGCTTAACCATTTTGTTAACCATTATAACCGTAAGTATCCAGGCAAACAGTGCCGTAAAGGCAAACCCTGTTGATGCACTTAAATATGAATAATGGTGTAAGCTTTAAGGTAAAAGGCGTAAGGTAAAAGCGCCCAGACCTTAATCCCTACACTATAACCACTATACTGTATGTTTAAACTGAACTTAAAATCGCACTACGAAGCCTATTTAAAAACAAGGTTTATGCAGCCATTAATATTGGCGGTTTGGCCATTGGCTTAACAGCTTTTGTACTGATGCTCTTATACATTAACCACGAAGAAAGCTACGATACCTGGTCGTCTGAGCTCAAATCTGTTTATCAAATTAGAGAACGTCATAGTTTTTTTACCCCTGATAATAAAGAACATCTACAGGAATCTAATGATAGCAGGGTAGCCAATTTGATCCGTGAAAAAGTTCCACAGGCGATTGCAGTTACAAAAGTAGATCCTGATTGGGATTTCAGAACCGGAAATTCTGTTAAAGTCGGCAATGCCGATCCTATTATAGTTAACAGGATGAAAGATTCCGATAGCAGTTTCTTCCATGTTTTTAAGTATAAGTTTTTACAGGGCAGCGAAAATAATGCGTTAAAGGCACCAAAATCGGTTGTGCTGAAGCAGAGCCTGGCCAAAAAAATATTTGGCGAAGGGAATGTTCTGGGTAAAGTTATCAAGGTAGTTGCCTGGCAAGGAGATGAAGGTACAGATTTAACCGTAACCGGAGTGGTAGAAGACCCTCAAACGCCCGAAACAGCAGGCTTTACCGCTATTATGCGCACAGGGAACAAGGATAAAGACCCCGTTAATCCAACAAATAGCAATTATTGCCAGGTTTATGCGAGGGTAAATGAAGGAGTCAATCCTGAACTTTTAAACCAGACCCTTAAAAAGGTTTATGTTGATTATAAAAAGTCAACAGCGCCACTTAAAAAAATTGAATACAAAAGTTATTTCGCCGATGGTAAATACCTTCAGTTAAAAGCAATTCCATTAACTGAAGTTCATGGTAACCGCCCGTTTGAGATAAGCTGGCTTGAAAAATTAAAGCCTGTAATCGCTATCTGTGTATTTCTCCTGTTGGTGTCGATTATAAACTTTGTTAATCTGGCAACCGCCCAGTCTGTGCAACGTGCTAAAGAGGTTGGGGTTAAAAAAGTAATGGGTGCTTATAAACAGCAACTGATCGGTCAGTTTTTACTGGAGTGCGCATTACAGAGTATAGTTGCCCTGTTCCTGTCGGTGATATTGATTGAGGTATTATTGCCCTCGTTCAACACTCAGTTTCATGTTGAGCTTAGTTTTTGGCATAACCCAAATCTTTTCAATATGCTTTTACAGCTATTCGGTCTTTTTACGCTGGTCACTTTATTGGCCGGTTTTTATCCTGCCTGGATCTTATCCAATTACAATCCTGCAGCAGTATTAAAAGGCAATTACAGCGGCAGTTTAAAGGGCATAATTTTACGAAATTTGCTCGTGGTTTTTCAGTTTATCATTTCGGTAACCTTTATTATTGCCATAATTGTGATGCAGCTACAGACAAATTATCTCAATAATAAGGATTTAGGATTCGAACGGAGCAACCTCATCAACATCAGAGCAGGTTATGATCAAAATCTTGTCGATAAGATAAAACGTATTCCCGGGGTGCAGTATGTGGCTACCACAACCCAGATAATGGGAAATGCCTTTAATGTTCCGGAGCAAATAGAATATAATGGCAATAAAATTTCATTCAATACGGTAACAATAAGCATGGATGCACTTTCCGCACTGGGCGTAAAGCTTTTAAAAGGACGTATTTTTTCAAAAGAATATAAGCAGGATACCATTAATACCGTTGTCCTTAACGAAGCTGCGGCAAAGCTGATCGATAAAAATCCGATTGGTAAAAGTTATAAAATCGCTGACGAGGATAAAATGCTTAATTTTCAGATTATTGGAGTAATTAAAGACTATCATAACGAAGGTTTTGATAAGGAGGTCCTGCCAACACTTTATAAAGTAACCACTTTAGGTGGCACATCCTCTACCAATAACCTGATTGTAAGGTTGAACAGCGATAAGAATGCTGCCATTATCGAAAAAATAAAGGCCGAATGGAAACATATCTATCCCGATTTCCTGATGGAGTACACCACTTTGGATAGTGCTTTTGATAAAGTGCTCGAAAATAATAAACGTTTTATGAGTATGATAGTGCTGTTCAGTATTGTTTCTGTTTCACTTTCACTGCTCGGTCTGTTTGCCCTATCTACTTTTGTAGCAAAACGCCGTACAAAAGAAATTGCCACTAGAAAAATTTTGGGAGCATCCAACATACAGATTGTTGGTCTTTTAAATAAAACGTTCCTGGTTCTGGTAATCATTGCCAATCTCATCAGTTGGCCAGTCGCTTATATTGTGGTGAAAAAATGGCTCAATGGTTTTGCATACCGTATAGATTTGCCATTATACCCATTCTTTCTGGCTACTGTGGTTTCAATCATCATTGCTGTTTTAACGGTAAGTATCCAGGCCAGAAGGGCCGCTTTAGCAAACCCGGTAAAAGCACTTAAATACGAATAACGACCTGCGGATAGCATTTGGTATTCAGCGTAGATTTTTTTGCTGACTGCCAACCGCTTTCCGCTAAACTTTAAAAAATATGATACAACTTACCAATATCGAAAAGTATTACGCCAGTAAAGGTGTTAAAAATTATGTGTTACGTTTGGTAACCACTACGATTAATCAGGGCGAGTTCGTTTCCATTATGGGCCCATCGGGCGCCGGGAAATCGACCTTGCTAAACATTATAGGCATGTTAGAAGAACCCACTTACGGTACTTATAACTTCCTGGGCGAAGATGTAACCAGTTTAAACGAACGCAAACGCATTGAGCTTTACCGCAACCATATCGGTTTTGTTTTTCAGGCTTACCACTTAATTGATGAAATGACCGTTTATGAAAATATTGAAGCCCCATTGCTGTACAAAAAAGTGGGTAGCGCCGAGCGGGCAAGTAGAATTGCCGATCTATTAGACCGCTTTAATATTGTGGCTAAAAAAGATTTATTCCCTAACCAACTTTCAGGCGGGCAGCAGCAACTGGTTGGTATAGCAAGGGCATTGGCTGCACAACCATCTATAATTCTGGCCGATGAGCCAACGGGTAATCTGCAATCGGCACAGGCAGAAGAAATTATGGCGCTGTTTAAAAAGCTAAATCAGGAAGATGGTATTACCATTATACAGGTTACGCACTCCGAAAAAAATGCGCAATACGGAAATAGGATTTTGCACATTGCCGATGGTGTAGTAAAGGAGGATGTGATGGTAGGTTAAACCGAATTTTATTAAGTTGAGCTTTTGCTTGGAGAGATAAACACAGCCTTTAATATTTCAGCTGTGTTTATCTAAATAACTCATTATTTTAGTTGATGAAATGCTCACTGTTCGTATGTCGTATTACTAATCTTCGTGAAAAACTTCTTCCATATTGCTCCAGGTTTCGCCTTTAGCAGCGGCATCGGGCAGTGGGATCTGAGTCGGTGCGGTTTCTTTCCACCAATGTTGCGTAGTGGCATCAGCAGCCATCTTTTTCATATCAGCAGCAAAATCGTTTCCGGTATACTCGAAATAGCTAAAAAGATACTGTTTGCCCTCAATTTCTTTTAAATAAATGGAATAATTATGGATGTTGCATTCTGTTATTTTTTTTAATACCCCTGGCCACACTGCAGCATGTAACTTTTTGTAATAAGCCATCTTTTCGGGCCTCAAACCTGTAATACTGCCATAACGTAACACTTTGTTTACTGCATTTGATGATTTGGCTTCTGTTTTTGCAGGTGGGTTGCAGGCGGAGACCATTAGCACGAAAGCTAAGGCCAAAAAATACATTGTTTTTAAATTTTTCATAAATACCTTTTTTAGGGATCTGTTTATTTAATAACTGGAATGTTTTCAGCGTTTCCGTTTAACTCTAGCACAACAATATAATCAGGCTGGTTGGCCTGGTTGTTAGGAAGTTGCAGAGAAATATCATCCTTTTGCGTTATATTAATGGTTTGGTTATTTAGCAGGTATGCTTTTTTAACTTTTAGACCTGGGATAGCCTTTAAACTCAGTTTGGCCAGGCTGGTGTTTAATACATGAACATACAGTTTATTCCCTTTTCTGGTAGTGGCATAATCACTATTGGGCTGATAAGGGCCACCTAATGTGCCATAAATGGCCTCACCATTGGTTTTTAGCCAATCGCCAATTTCTTTTAAACGTTCTATTTGGCGGGCTTCAATTCTACCATCTGGCATAGGGCCTACATTTAATAAAAGATTGCCATTACCACCTGCAGTTTTCGAAATAATTTCGAGGCACTGTTTTAGCGGTTTCATTTTATCGTTTGGTTTCCAGGCCCATTGGTTACAAATAGTAAAACAGCTTTCCCAGGGCGTAAACATATTTAATTTGCCTACTACTTGTTCGGGTGTGTCGTAATCGCCTATCATTTTAGAAGCATCAATGTTTTTATTTTCCATTGCCGCAAATTCTTTTCCCAAGCGGTTATTGGTAATGATATCGGGTTTTAGGTGTTTTAGATATGCATATAAATCTTTACCCATCTCGTCTGTCCAGGGTTTTTCCCATTGTCCATCAAACCAGAGCATATAAGGATCATATTTGGTAATGAGTTCTTTTAACTGATTTTTCATATAAAGTATATATCGGCTCATGTCTGATTTTGGATCAATCGTTTGGTTTTTTGGAGAGTGGATCGGGTAATCTGGATGATGCCAGTCTAATACCGAGTAATAAATACAGAATTTAATTCCCTGTTTTTTACAGGCTTCGTTTAATGCACCAACAATATCTTTTTTATAAAGTGTATTGGTAATATTGAAATCAGTAAATGCAGTTGGCCATAAGCAGAACCCATCATGATGACGTGCCGTAATGGTCAGATATCTCATTCCGGCATCTTTTGCTGTTTTTACAATGGCGGCGGCATCAAATAGAACTGGGTTGAATTCTTTATAGAGATTGTCATAATCTTCCGTTGGAACCTGATCGCCACGGCTCCAGCCAATCTCGGTACCGCGTAAACTCACTGGCCCCCAATGAATAAACATACCAAATCGTTTATCCATAAAATCGTTCATTACGGAAGCATTTGTTTTAGTTTGCGCGTTAACACTGAAAAAAGTAATTAGTGCAACGAAGAACAAGAGAAATCTTTTCATATTCATTTTATTTAAAGTAGATATATAAAACACCCATTATCACCAATAAAAGCACCGATAGAAATTTGTAGTTGCCTATCCCGCTCCAACCTTTACTTTTAAGGGGTTCCCAAATAGAACTCCAGTACAAAACTTCGCTTTGGGTGGTGTGTTTTACTGGATAGATGTAAGAAAATATAACCTGTATAAATACACAGATACAGAACAGGTAAAAGGCCATCATCATGAAGGGGATTTTACCAATTATAGTTTCTGCACCATATAATTTGTTTACCACAAAAACACTCGCCCCAATAATAGAGCCGAGCAGCAAAGTATATTGCGCCCCTTTTGCCGATGCTTTTTTCCAAAATACCCCCAATAAGAACACACAGGTAATAGGAGGAGCAATATGCGCTATTACATCATTTATGCCTTCGAAAAGGCTTTGATAGCTATTTAATAATGGCAAGAGGGCTATTGAAACGGCTAATGCAATGCCTGCCGACCAGCGACCTACACTAACCAATTTTTTATCGCTGGTTTCGGGTTTAAATCTTTTGTATAAATCATAACTGCTTAATGTAGCGATAGAATTTAATGCACCCGCAATTTGACTCATTAATCCTGATAATAATGCGGCTACCAAAATACCCACCAGTCCTTTGGGCAAAAGCTGGGTAATCATTAATGTATAAATGCCCTTGGTGTTTAACACCGTTTTGCCATTGGCGCCAACAGTTTGCAAACTGGATAAATCCATAGTCCCCGATTTATACAAGATATATGCAAACAAACCCGGTAATACGAAAATAAACACAGGCAAAATTTTGATAAAACCGCAAAATAACGAGCCTACCCGGGCATGGTTTTCATCTTTTGCGCCTAAAACACGTTGTACTATGGTTTGGTCGGCACACCAGTACCAAATACCCAAAACCGGATATCCTAAAAATACGGCTATCCAGCTCATTCCACTCTTATCGCCAATCGGGCGTATCATACTGAGTTTATCCATGGCGTTTTCTTTTTGCAGTATAGCCGTCATATGATCCCAGCCACCAACTTTATTCCACGCAAAAACTGTAATGATAATGGCGCCGGTAATCAACACTAAACTCTGTATGATTTCGGTAACTACAACTGCCCTTAAACCGCCAATAATGGTGTATAATCCGGTTAGCGAGGCAATTACCACTATACTTACATACATATCTATACCGAAAAGGGTTTCGAGTACAATACCACCCGCTAAAAAAGAAAAAGCAATGTGGATAATGATGGCCGATAGAATAGAGATGAATGCCAACCAGTCTCTACAGGCGCGGTTATACCTTCGCTCTAAAAAATCGGGTAAAGTAGAAATACCCGAACGGATATAAAAAGGAATAAATAATAAGGCCAAAAGAATAAGGGTAAATGCCGCCATCCATTCAAAATTGCCATTTAAAAGCCCGCTGTCAAATCCGCTCTGTGCCAAACTTACCAAATGGAGACACGAAATGTTTGTTGCAAACAGCGCCAGGCCAATCATTGGCCATTTAAGCGATTTGCCCGCCAAAAAGTATTCTCCACTGGTGATTTCTTCGTTTTTCTTTTTTCTCGTTCCGGTCCATAAACCTATGGTTACAATAAAAAGTATATAAGCAATGGTAATTACGATATCGGTTGTACTAATCATATTTGGTTAGATTTTGGGTTATTTTAAATCACAGCTGCTTCCCGCTTCTTGTGGAGTGATGTAAACTCCGTTTTCAATTTTAATCGGATTTTTAAAGTGTTGTTTTAAATGGGGGATATGTTCCAGAAATAAAGCTTCATGGCCCATAGCAATATGATTAAACAGTACCAGATGCTGATGTAACTGCCCCATGTCGCCTACGTGTGGCACAACGGGCACACCAAATTTTTTGCACAATAAACTAATCGTGATGAATTCGCTAACGCCGCCAACGCGTACTGCATCCACCTGCGCAAAACCCGTACAGCCAGTTTGTAGGTAATTCTTAAAAATAATACGGTTGGGTACATGTTCTCCCAAAGCCAATTTAATAGGTGCAATTTCTTTGGCTAAAGTCTGGTGTGCCAATACATCATCCGGGTGGGTAGGTTCTTCCACCCAGAAAGGATTCATATTTTTAAGCTCATTACATATTGAAACGGCTTGTGGTAGCGTCCATTGCTGATTGGCATCTAGCATTACTTTTGAGGTTTCTCCGGCAACTTCACGTACAATGTTTGCCCTTCTGATATCACGCTTAGGATCGGCAGATCCTACTTTAAGTTTCATTGCGGTAAAACCATTGGCAATAGCCTTTTTACAGTTTTCGCGTACCTTTTCATCGTCGTAATTAAACCAGCCTACAGAAGTATCGTATCCTGGATAACCGATATCAAGAATAGCTTCTCTCGATTTTTTGAAATCGGTTTGGCTTTGCAGCATGGCAATTGCCTCTTCTTTGGTGAGTACATCTTCCAGGTAGGAGAGATCGAGTGTATTCACAATTTCTTCGGGACTTAAATCGATCAATAGTTTCCAAAGTGGTACGCCGCGTTTTTTTGCCCATAAATCGTAACAGGCATTGGTTACAGAAGCTAATCCTAAATGTACAACACCTTTATGTGGCCCTAACCACCTAAATTGCTGTTCGTTTGATAACGTGCGAAAAGTCTGTCCAAAATCGCTCATCAGCTCTTCAATATCTTTTCCTTTTAAGGTATTGGCGTAAAATTGAGCGGCATTGCAGACCAAATCGTTACCAGCGCCAAGTGTAAAGGCTAGCCCTGCTCCTGTTATGCCGTTTTCGTTGGTTAAATTGGTAACCGCATAAGAGTATTGAGGATCTTTATGTATAGCATCGCTGCCTGCACCGGTTGATAGTTCAAATCGTTTGTCGCTAATTTCTATTTTGTTTATCATGTTAACAATCTGGATTATATGATGGTTCTGTATCCTAGTTCGGCTCCACCGCTTACCGGTAAAATAGTTCCAGTTATAAATCTTGCAGCATCGCTGAGTAAGAATAAGCAAGCATCTGCAATTACATCGCCAGCTGGCATGCTTCCCAAAGGTTGGAGTTTATCCAAGTAATGTTGTATTTCTTCTTTATTGGGTTGTTCTTTGCTCCATGATTGCAGGGTTGGGGTATTAATCGCTGCGGGCGAAACCGCATTAACGCGTATTCTGTATGGTGCATAATCTAAAGCCATGGCTTTCGTTAATGCATTAATTGCACCCTTTGTAGCTACATAAACGGCATGATTGTTTTGCCCAATGGTGCCTACCATTGAGCTGGTATTTAAAATACAGCCCTTTGTTTTTTTAAGATGCCCGATGCCATGTCGGGTGGTATATAAAATGCTTTTTAAGTTAACATTCATCAATAAATCCCACTCAGCATCTGTCGTTTGATCGAGCGTTTTTGAAGGATGTGCAATCCCCGCATTGTTATGTATGGCATCTATAGCACCAAATTTTTCGATGATGGTTTTAAAAGCATCTGCTACTTCATTTTCATTAACTAGATTGCAGACTATGGCTGTTTTTTGCGCTGTTTCGAGTTCATTGAGTTTGTTTTCGGCTATTGGGTTTTTATCAAGGATACAAACAGTAGCACCAGCTTTTGAATAGGCCTTTGCACATTCCCAGCCAATGCCATCGGCACCTCCTGTTAGTACAATAATTTTATGATGAAGCATGTTGTTTAATTTGGTTAGTATTTGTAATAGCTAATTTATTAAGGAAAAAAGAGATTAACCGAGGCATAATTCGCTAATAATGATGTTATATTAGCCGTTTTATTGAAGTTATTTGTATTAATTGGTAATTTATGATGTAAATGGTAAATTACTTTTCCATAACCAAATAGCCATCATAAGTAATAAAACTGACGGTAAAGAAAATAGTCTGTATCAAATGAAACCGATTTTTGCCAAAATACTCGATGGAAAAGTAAATGATGTTTACGGCACAAAGATTGTAAATGCGCCTTACTTTTCTACCGAATTCCATTTTCACGAAGAATGCCAGCTTACCTATAACGTTGAGAGTGAAGGGCGGCGCATGATCGGTGATAGTATTGAAGATTTTAATAACGAAGACATGATTTTTGTAGGCGCTAATTTGCCTCATGTATGGCACAATAGTCAGCAGTATTTTAGCGATTCGACACCAAATATCCATGCACATTCGATTTCGCTTTTTCTCCATCCCGAAAAAATACTGGATATTTTTCATGAGCCAGAGAATATACAGAAGCTTAAAAATTTTTTTCAACTGGCTAAACGCGGAATGAAATTTAACTTTTCGGCCAGAAAGGAAATAAAACCTTTGTTGTTAAAAATTGCTCAGGCAACAGAAGAAATAACGCGTTTAATAGGGGTGCTGGAAATTTTAAACCTGCTTTGTCAAAATAAAGATTATGTGTTACTGGCGAGCCCGGGCTATACTAATAACTATCAGTTAAAAGATAATGATAGAATGGATAAAATTTTGAAATATGTTTTCGATAATTTTAATAAAGAGATATTGTTGAGAGATGCTGCCGAGATGACCAATATGAATAAACAGGCTTTTTGCAGATACTTTAAAAACCGCACACAGAAAACTTTTGTAACTTTTGTTAATGAAGTAAGAATTGGGCATGCCTGCAAATTAATTGCCGAAAGTGATCACCAGATTAGTGAAATGGCTTATATATGTGGTTTTAATAGTCTTTCCAATTTTAACAAATTTTTCAAGCTGGCCAAAGGGGTTACCCCAAAAGAATATAAAAAAATGTTAATTGCAGATTGATCCGGTTAAAACTTGCTGAATGAAGATTAGCCTTTGAAAAGACCTCTTTTAAACATACTAATCTTTACTAAATCCTATATTTGCTTCATGCAAAAAACGTTTACCGATCAGATGGGGCGGGAGGTTACTATCAATTTCCCACCCAAACGGATTATTTCTATAGTACCCTCCCAAACAGAATTGTTATTTGATTTAGGATTGGATCAGGAAATTATCGGATTGACCAAATTTTGCATCCATCCGATAGAAAAATTTGCAGAAAGAACCAAGGTTGGTGGAACAAAAAAACTCAACATCGATTTAATCAAAGATTTAAAACCCGACTTGATTATTGGGAATAAAGAAGAAAATACGCAAAGCGACATAGAAGAACTTGCAGCAGACTTTCCGGTTTGGATGAGCGACATTTTCACTTTAGATGATGCCATGAAGACGATTGGCCAGATAGGAGAGCTTGTAGATCGCGAACCAGAAGCCAGTTACCTTAATCATCTTATTTCGACAGGATTTAACGATCTGAAGACACTTGCACTTCAACATCACATAGATAAAAAGGTAGCGTACCTCATCTGGCGCAAGCCCTATATGGTTGCTGGAAAAAATACCTTTATAAATGATATTCTATTAATCAATGGTATGACAAATGTGGTTACGCAAGAACGTTATCCATCGATTACACTCGCAGAACTGAAAGCTTTAAATTGCGAACTGATCCTGCTTTCGTCAGAACCCTATCCTTTTGGCGAAAAACATATTGAAGAAATACAAGCGGCTATTCCCGAGGTAAAAATTATACTGGTAGATGGAGAAATGTTCAGCTGGTATGGAAGTAGATTGGTTAAAGCCGTTCAATACTTTTTTGAGTTTCAGAAGCAAATTATTAGCTTTTAAAGGCAAATTTTTATAATTTGTAGCATATGGTTAAATTATCCCGTTATCATAGCATCACCGATAAAAAACAAATCATAATCAGATGAGAAAAATATTAATACTATCCTTGTTCGTAGCCGTAATTTCCAGTTGCCGTTCAATGAAAAACGGAGGAAACTCCAGTACGGTTACCGCAAGTGGAACAATTGAAAAATTAGGCATGACTACCTTTCAATACGGCACACATTTATTAAAAGCAGAAAATAAAACTTATGCCTTAAAAAGTGCAAGCATCAATCTTGATACCTATTTAGATAAGAAGGTTACCATAAAAGGGAAAAAGGTTTCTGGCTATCCATTAGAAGGCGGACCTGAATTTATCGATGTAACGCTAGTGAAATTTTGATATCTACCTGGTTAAGACAATGGCGTCTCTCCCGTGAAAACGGGAATCCTAAAGCTTCACCCATGGTTCATTAACTTTCTAATGCATTAAGATTGCCAGTCACAACCTTTGAGATTAAATTTTGTTTCTTCACAAAGCATTCCAAAGATTTGATTATTCAATTTAGTTTCTATCTTTGCAATCCTTAAAACATCCTATCTGCGGAAGTGGCGTAATTGGTAGCCGCACCAGACTTAGGATCTGGCGCTTCACGGCGTGGGGGTTCGAGTCCCTTCTTCCGCACAACAAGATCAACCGTTCCGATTTAAACATCAGAACGGTTTTTTTATGGCACATATCTCCACAAACCATCACGAAATTCTCCATTGTTAAAATTTTTCTCCTTAAAAATTAAAGAGTTAACAGTTTTTGGTCGAAATAATCAATAAAATATTGCCCATGCCTTTTGATTATTCAATCTTGTTTCTATCTTTGCAGTCCTTACAACATCCTAACTGCGGAAGTGGCGTAATTGGTAGCCGCACCAGACTTAGGATCTGGCGCTTCACGGCGTGGGGGTTCGAGTCCCTTCTTCCGCACAACAAGATAAAGGCCGTTCCGATTTAAAAATCGGAACGGTTTTGTTTTTAAAAACATTGATTAATAAAAATTGATGTGCTGTTTTAATTGAAGCGATATGTGCTGTTTGTCTCAAATCTCATATCTCGATCTCAAGTCTAATTGTACATCTCAATACTCATATCTCAGAAAAAATGAATATTACACAGGAAAAAACCGGCAACTTAAATGCTGTTGTAAAAATCAAAATCGCACCTGCTGATTACACTGGAAAAGTAGAGAAAGCCATTAAAGATCAAGCTAAAAAAGCACAATTACCTGGTTTCCGTAAAGGAATGGTTCCTGCTGCCCACATTAAAAAAATGTATGGCAAAAGTATCTTGGTAGAAGAGGTTAACAACTTATTGAACGATACCTTATCTAACTATATCGCTGAACAAAAATTAGAAATTTTAGGTCAACCACTTCCTAAAATGGACGATGAACGCGAATTTAAATGGGACAATACAGATGATTTCGAATTTGATTATGAGTTAGGTTTAGCGCCAGCTTTTGATGTAAATCTTTCATCTAAAGATAAATTTACAGAATATGTAATTAAAGCTGATAAAGAAACTTTAGAAAGCCGTATCAAAAATATCCGTCGTAGCTATGGTAAAATGACTAATCCTGAAGTTTCGGCTGATGATGATGTGCTTTATGCCGAATTAACCCAGGTGGCTGCAGATGGCACAGCTGTTGAAGGTGGTATTACCAGTACAGCAAGTGTTCGTTTAGATCAGATTAAAGATAAAAAGATCCTTAAATCGTTAATTGGTTTAAAGAAAGACGATGAAGTAACCATCGACATTCAAAAAGCATTTGAAGATGCTGCTGTAATTGCAAAAGCTTTAAATATTTCAGAAGAAGAGGCTGCTGCGTTAAAAGCAAACTTTAAGCTTCACGTTAAAAACGTTAACCGTTTAGAAGAGTCTGACTTAAACCAAGAGTTTTTTGATAAATTATTTGGTGAAGGTACAGTAACCGACGAAGCTGGTTTCAGAGCGAAAATTACTGAAGAAGTAGAAAGTATGTTTAAGCAAGATGCTGAACGTAAATTATCGAACGATATTTATGAAGCACTTTTAACTAAGCACAATTTCGAATTGCCAGATGAGTTTTTACGTCGTTGGTTAAAAGCCACAAATGAGAAACTAACTGACGAGGAATTGGCAGAAGGTTATGATGATTTCGCTAAAAACCTTAAATGGACTTTAATCGAAAACAAAATCATTAAAGATAACAGCATCGAAATTAAATATGAGGATGTAGTTCAGGCGGCTAAAGCTAAATTAGATGCACAGTTCAGAATGTATAGCCCAAGTCCACTTCCAGAAGATCAATTGGCTCAATATGCTGTTCAGTTTTTGCAGGAAAAAGAAAATGCAAACCGCGTTTTTGAAGAAGTAAAAGCATTAAAAACTTTCGAGCAAATCAAATCTGTTGTTACTTTAGAGCAAAAAGATATTGATTATGATAAGTTTGTAGCGCTAGTGGAGAAAAAAGCATAGAGCTAAGAGCTTTTAAAATCACAATATAAAATCCTATTTTGCTGAGTGGCAAAATTTAGATTTCAAGACTTGCTAATTTGGCAGAGCGCTATAATTGTAGGTGATAAATTGATCGATATTTCTGAGAAATCAGAAGAAATAAAAAAGTTTAGATTCGCAGAGCAGCTTCGAGGAGCTGCTCTTAGCGTATCCAATAATATCGCAGAAGAGTCTGGTTCTAATTCTGCTGCCGATTTCAAACGTTTTTTTAACTATGCACATCGGTCCATCTTCGAAAATGCCAATATTCTTTTGGTGTTAAATTTAAGATTACTAGTTTCTGACAAGGATTTGGCAGATTTATTGGAAGATTTAGATATTTTAGCAAGGATGATTTCCAGCTTTTCTAAAAGTTTGAAGAAGCGGAGTGCTATATTGTCATAGATTTCGATGTGGTATACTCTTTGTCTAAACCAACATAATTAAAATATTATTTATATTTTGGTTTTTTATTATTCACGAAACGATGGGGAACAGGAACTCGAAACTCTATGCCCTCTGCTAAAAAAAACTCATACTATGAACATAGATTCACAAGAATTCAGAAAATTTGCCGTTAAACATCAGGGAATTGGCGGTTTACATGTAGATAAATTTATTGCTCAGGCTAATCTGAACCCTAAGAGCATGACACCATATATCATTGAAGAACGCCAGTTGAATGTAGCGCAAATGGACGTTTTTTCAAGATTAATGATGGATCGTATTATCTTTTTAGGTGATGCGATTTACGATCAGAATGCGAATATCATTCAGGCACAGTTGTTGTTTTTGCAATCAACAGATGCTGATAGGGATATTCAGATCTACATTAACTCACCAGGTGGCTCGGTTTATGCTGGTTTAGGTATTTACGATACCATGCAATATATACAGCCAGATGTAGCTACAATCTGTACTGGTATGGCCGCATCAATGGGTGCAGTTTTATTGGTAGCAGGTGCAAAAGGAAAACGTGCTGCATTGCCTCACTCAAGGGTAATGATCCACCAACCATCTGGCGGTGCACAAGGTGTGGCATCCGATATGGAGATCAACTTGAGAGAGATGTTGAAATTGAAAAAAGAATTATACGATATTATTTCAGAGCACTCTGGCCAAACATACGATTGGGTAGAGAAAGCTTCAGATCGCGATTACTGGATGACAGCTGACGAGGCAAAAGGATTTGGTATGGTTGATGAGGTGTTATCGAGAAACGCAAAAAAAGATGGCGAAACAAAATAAAGAATCCCGTTGTTCATTCTGCCATTCTGGCAAGCATGAAACGTTAATGTTGATTGAAGGTATGGATGCATTTATCTGCGATAAATGTGTAACCCAGGCCAATCAATTGCTTGCGCAAGAATTAGGGACCAAAGGGACGAAAAATATTCAAGAGGCGATAAACTTATTAAAACCTCTTGAAATTAAACAACATCTTGATCAGTATGTTATTGGTCAGGATGATGCAAAAAAGGTATTATCTGTTGCCGTTTACAATCACTACAAACGTTTAAATCAAAAAGTTGATAAAGACGAGATTGAGATTGAAAAATCAAATATCATGTTGGTGGGCGAAACGGGTACCGGTAAAACACTTTTGGCTAAAACCATTGCGAAAATTTTGCATGTACCATTCTGTATTTGCGATGCTACGGTTTTAACAGAAGCAGGTTATGTAGGTGAAGATGTTGAAAGCATTTTAACACGATTGCTTCAGGCTGCAGATTATGATGTAACAGCTGCCGAACGTGGTATTGTATATATTGATGAGGTAGATAAGGTAGCACGTAAAAGCGATAACCCATCTATTACACGTGATGTATCAGGAGAAGGTGTTCAGCAGGCTTTATTGAAAATTTTAGAAGGTACGGTTGTAAACGTTCCACCTCAGGGCGGGCGTAAACATCCAGATCAGAAAATGATCCCGGTAAACACTAATAACATTCTGTTTATCTGTGGTGGAGCATTTGATGGTATAGAACGTAAAATTGCCAATCGTTTACGCACACAGGCTGTTGGTTATAAAGTAAAGAAAGATGAAACAGTTTTAGATCTTAAAAATCTTTATAAGTATATTACACCTCAGGATTTGAAATCTTTTGGATTGATTCCAGAATTAATTGGTCGTATACCGGTTCTTTCTCACTTAAATCCATTGGATAAAGAATCGTTAAGAAATATTTTAACCGCGCCCAAAAATTCATTAATCAAGCAATATGTGAAGCTTTTTGCTTACGAAGACGTAAAGCTTGTTTTTGATGAAGATGTTTTAGACTTTATTGTAGATAAAGCAATGGAGTATAAACTAGGTGCCCGTGGTTTAAGATCAATCTGCGAAGCGATTATGTTGGATGCGATGTTTGATACGCCAACGCAAACGGACGTCAAGGAACTGCACATCAATCTCGATTACGCGATAGAGAAATTTGAAAAGGCCGACTTTAAAAAGTTGCAGGCCGCTTAAAAACCAAATCCTTCCCGTAATTCGGGAGGGATTTTTTTTAATACAATATTTGTTAACGCTAGGCGCCAAACGCTATGCTCAAAACGAAAAGAATATGAACGAAGAAAAAGACGTAAAAAAAGACGAGGAAATTGTAGAGAAATCGAAAAAAGTAAGAGAAGTAGAAAGTCCTGTTAAATCGGGATTAAAATCGAAAGACGAAATTGTTAAAAACTGGTTGCCACGCTATACTGGCCGTCCATTGGATCAATTTGGCGATTATATCCTGTTAACCAATTTTAGTAAGTATGTAAGCATGTTTTCGGAATGGAACGATAATGCACCGATTATGGGTTTAGATAAGCCTATGCAAAGTGTTACAGCCAACGGAATTACAATTATCAATTTTGGTATGGGAAGCCCTTTGGCTGCAACCATGATGGATTTATTAACAGCCATTAAACCTAAAGCAGTTTTGTTTTTAGGTAAATGCGGTGGTTTAAAAAAGAAAAACCAATTAGGCGATTTAATTTTGCCTATTGCTGCAATTAGGGGAGAAGGAACCTCAAATGATTACCTGCCGGCAGAAGTACCCGCATTGCCAGCATTCGCCTTGCAGAAAGCGATTTCTACAACCATACGCGATCATGGTAGGGATTATTGGACCGGGACCTGTTATACCACCAACCGCAGGGTTTGGGAGCATGATAAAGAATTTAAAAAATATTTGAAAACATTACGTGCAATGGCGGTAGATATGGAAACGGCAACCATTTTTACCACGGCTTTTGCAAACAAAATTCCAGCTGGCGCATTACTTTTGGTGTCCGATCAGCCGATGATACCTGAAGGTGTTAAAACTGCCGAAAGCGATAGCAGCGTAACGGAAAAGTATGTAGAAACACATTTAAGAATTGGTATTGATTCGTTGAAACAGTTAATCAATAACGGATTAACCGTGAAACATTTGTTGTTTTAATCTGCGATAACGTCATCCTGAACTTGTTTCAGGATCTTTTCGGCTTGAATTATTAGCAAGTTAGGTGCTGAAATAAATTCAGCATGACCTATCAAGTATAATCATCATCCTATCACGATTTTACTTCAGCTTCGGGCTCTTTTGCCTGCGAAAAGGAAAACTATTTAAACAAAAAAAGATCGGCATCTGCCGATCTTTTAATATCTGTTAGAATTAAAAATCCTATCCTAAATAAGATTTTAAGATTTTACTTCTTGAAGTATGACGTAAGCGTTGTAACGCTTTATCTTTAATCTGACGAACACGCTCGCGTGTTAAGTTAAATTTCTCACCAATTTCCTCTAGAGAAAGTGGATGGTTAGAACCTAAGCCGAAGAATAAAACGATAATTTCTCTTTCTCTTTCCGTTAAGGTAGATAAAGAACGTTTAATTTCTTCCGATAGAGATTCGTTGATCAATGAGCTATCGGTATTTGGTTCGTGGTTTTCCAATACATCTAACAATGTATTTTCTTCACCTTGAACAAACGGTGCATCCATTGATACATGGCGGCCAGAGTTACTTAAAGTGTCTGAAATTTTATCCACCGTAGTTTCCAAAATATCAGCAAGTTCTTCCGGAGACGGCTCACGTTCGTATTCTTGCTCTAATTTAGAGAAAGCTTTACTGATTTTGCTTAATGAACCTACCTGGTTTAAAGGTAAACGTACAATACGGCTTTGCTCGGCAATTGCCTGCAAAATAGATTGACGAATCCACCAAACGGCATAAGAGATGAATTTGAAACCTTTGGTCTCATCAAAACGTTTTGCCGCTTTAATTAAACCCAGGTTACCTTCGTTAATTAAGTCTCCTAAAGTTAAACCCTGATTTTGATATTGTTTTGCAACAGATACAACGAAACGCAAGTTCGTTTTAGTTAACCGCTCTAATGCAGCCTGATCGCCCTCACGAATCTTCCTTGCTAAAATTACTTCCTCTTCTGCTGTTATTAAATCTACTTTGCCAATTTCGTGTAGGTATTTATCTAATGACTGACTTTCACGGTTGGTAATGGATTGCGTTATCTTGAGTTGTCTCATTTATACGAATTGTGTGCTCTTTAATTATTGAGTGTGCAAAGTTACGAAATTGTATAGCAATCCGAAAGGATAAAATACTGAAAATGTTGCTGTTTGCACAAGTTTTTTACAGTTTTACTTGTAGCAAAAATCATTCCAAATAAAATTATGGCAGTGAATGTGTTATTGTTGGCGTTATAATTGATTTTCGGATATTATTTATTGTAAATCGATAAATATATTTTGAATTATAATAATTTATTATTTATGTTTGTATCGTAAATAATTAAATAAACATGACGTTTCTTAAATTTTCAATAATTTAAAGCAAATATCAAAAGCCATTATTGTGGGGCGGTTTTGTGTATATAATTTTTGTCAGATTATAGGTGCAAAAAATAAATCAAGAAACCGGCTTCATTATTAAGTAGTAAATTAAATCGAAGACGTTACATTTTAAACTGGCATGTAATTATGGAAATTAAAATAACAACCAATCAGATTTTGAAAGTATTACAGATACTTTCGTGGATAATTTTTATCGGCCTATGTGTAGAAGCAGGTGGGGTACTTGTTAATACAATTATTACATCATTTATAAATCCGCAGGGCGTGAAGAACTTTTGGGATGGAGCAGATTACTTGTCAAGTGTTTACAAATTTGATCAGGGTTATTTCCTGGTTATTACACTCGTTATGATTATTGTTGCTGTGCTAAAAGCAATCATGTTCTATCTAATTGTGAAATTGTTTATCGATAAAAGACTCCGTATTTCTCAGCCTTTCAGTATAGAATTGAAGCATTTTATTCTGATACAGGTCTTTTTAGCCCTTGGTATAGGTTTTTTTGCCCATTTAGGTTATAAATATACGGTTTGGCTCGCACACCAAGGGGTTATGGTTGCTGATCTTAAAACGTTAAATATGGATGGGGCTGATGTTTGGTTCTTTATGGCTGTTGTGCTTTTTATAATTGTACAGGTTGTGAACAGAGGAATAGAAATTCAACAAGAAAACGATTTAACGATATAATTATGAAAACGCAGAATCAAATTAGGTTAATTAAAATGGGTTATGTGGTAACACTTTCAGTCGTAATACTATTTTCGCTTAAAGATGCATCAAAGGGTTTTGAAGAAGGGTATACAGATACTGGAAAAGGCGGGCTATTAGATTTGGTACAGGGTTTATTTATATTGATAATTGTGTTCTTTAGCTCAAGGGTATTGGTTTATCTCTATCGTTTTATTAATTCGATAGAAATAGGCAATGTTTTTAGTATTGAAAATACAGGAAGGCTTACACGTATGGGGTGGTATTGTACTATGATTCCATTTCTGTTGTTCACTTATAACGCTATGGTTTATGCAAATCAATCAAATAATCGACAGGATATAGTATTTAAGATAATTGAAAATGTTGATTTCCAGATCTGGCTGTTAATTTTTGGCTTAACACTTTTAACAATAGCATTTGTGTTTAGAAAAGGGATTGAACTGCAACAAGAAAATGATTTAACGATATAAGCTCATGCCGATAATTGTAAACTTAGATGTAATGTTGGCCAGGCGTAAAATGTCGTTAACCGAATTAAGCGAGCGGGTAGGGATAACCATGTCTAATTTATCTATCCTTAAAACAGGTAAGGCGAAGGCGGTTCGTTTGGAAACTTTAGAGGCAATTTGTAAGGCTTTAGATTGCCAGCCGGGTGATATCCTGGAATTCCGAACAGAGTAAACCCCGCATGTTTTTAAAGCCTGCCAGGTTTGATAGCGCCCAAGAACCACCTACGTTGTTAAATAAACCTGATAGAACGGAAAGCCCGGAGCGAAGTATGAGTGAGGACTTGGAGGGATAGCAGGAGAGGAGGCTGCCATACTAACAGAACCACTCATTTTCAAAAAAAATAGTAAGCGAACCTATTCAGTATATAAATCTGAGTTTTATAATTAACATGCTTTTAAGGAGTCTCCTGAAATTGTTTTTAGTCATGTCTTCACCCAGAATTTAACCCCTAGCAGGAAAGATTTAGATTGCCAGCCGGGTGATATCCTGGAATTCCGAACAGAGTAAACCTCGCATGTTTTTAAAACCTGCCAGGTTTGATAGCGCCCAAGAACCACCTACGTTGTTAAATAAACCTGATAGAACGGAAAGCCCGGAGCGAAGTATGAGTGAGGACTTGGAGGGATAGCAGGAGAGGAGGCCGCCATACTAACAGAACCACCCATTTTCAAAAAAAATAGTAAGCGAACCTATTCAGTATATAAATCTGAGTTTTATAATTAACATGCTTCTAAGGAGTCTCCTGAAATTGTTTTTAGTCATGTCTTCACCCAGAATTTAACCCCTAGCAGGAAAGATTTAGATTGCCAGCCGGGTGATATCCTGGAATTCCGAACAGAGTAAACCCCGCATGTTTTAAAAACTGCCAGGTTTGATAGCGCCCAAGAACCACCTACGTTGTTAAATAAACCTGATAGAACGGAAAGCCCGGAGCGAAGTATGAGTGAGGACTTGGAGGGATAGCAGGAGAGGAGGCTGCCATACTAACAGAACCACTCATTTTCAAAAAAAAATAGTAAGCGAACCTATTCAGTATATAAATCTGAGTTTTATAATTAACATGCTTCTAAGGAGTCTCCTGAAATGGTTTTTAGTCATGTCTTCACCCAGAATTTAACCCCTAGCGGGAAAGATGCTGAAACAAGTTCAGCATGACGATCGCGTTAGTTAAATATGCTAAAAATTAATTAGTAAGAATAAACATTTGTAGAACTTAGGTTTTTTTGGGAAAAGAGGGGGAATAAAAAAACCTTCCAGTTTGCACTGAAAGGTTTTCAATATGATATACGCTTTTTGCTTTGGTCTTTCGACTTTTAGCTTAAGCCTATGCTTGTTCAGCCAATACTTTGGTTACTAAATCAGCTGCTTCTTTTAAAGCAATTGCTGAGTAAACTTTAAGTCCAGACTCATCGATTAATTTTTTAGCTTCTTCAGCATTTGTGCCTTGCAAACGGCAGATAATTGGCACCGGAATGTTACCGATTTCTTTATAAGCATCGATTACACCCTGAGCAACACGGTCGCAACGAACAATACCGCCGAAAATGTTGATCAAAATTGCTTTAACGTTAGGGTCTTTCAAAATGATATTGAAAGCCGCTTTAACCGTTTGTGCATTAGCAGTTCCACCAACATCTAAGAAGTTAGCAGGCTCACCACCAGCCAGTTTAATGATATCCATGGTTGCCATAGCTAAACCAGCACCGTTAACCATACAACCTACGTTACCATCAAGGTTAACGAAGTTTAGGTTAGAGGCACTTGCTTCAACTTCCATTGGATCTTCTTCCGTAACATCGCGCATGGCTGCATAATCAGGGTGACGGAATAAACCGTTTTCATCCAGGTTAACTTTGGCATCTACCGCAATTACTTTATCATCAGAAGTTTTTAATACCGGGTTAATTTCGAACATCGAAGAATCGGTTGCTTCGTAAGCTTTGTATAAAGCAGTAACGAATTTTACCATTTCTTTGAAAGCGTTACCGCTCACACCTAAGTTGAACGCAATTTTACGTGCTTGGAAGCCTTGTAAGCCAACTTTAGGATCAATCTCTTCTTTAAAAATTAAGTGCGGCGTATGTTCTGCAACTTCTTCGATATCCATACCGCCTTCGGTACTGTACATGATGATATTGCGACCTTTCGCACGGTCTAACAGTACCGAGATGTAGAATTCTTTAGTTTCAGAAGCGCCTGGATAATAAACATCCTGAGCTACTAAAATCTTGTTCACTTTTTTACCTTCTGGTCCGGTTTGAGGAGTTACCAGTTGCATGCCGATAATATCGGTAGCACGTTGTTTAACTTCTTCCAGGTTTTTGGCTAATTTAACACCACCACCTTTACCGCGACCACCAGCGTGGATTTGCGCTTTAATTACAACCCAGTCAGAATTATAATCAGTTTTCAGTTGCTTAGCAGCCTCAACAGCTTGCTCAGGAGTATCGGCAACTATTCCTTCTTGAACGTTAACACCGAAACTTTTTAATATTTGTTTACCCTGGTATTCGTGAATATTCATCTGTTTATATTTTTGTCTTTATCTGTCAGATGGAGCCTTTTACCATTAAAATAATTATTTTAACAGTATCGGGTTCATTTGCTACAAAATTTGCCCAAAGCTACAATTTCAAACCCTTTAAACAAATAGCAATCGCCGATTTTTTCAGAAAATGAACGTTTTATGTTAATCGGGAAATTAGTGCCTGTAATGTGCGCTAGTTTATAGTGTTCCGCTGATTTCGCTAATATGCACAGAGATTTTTTATTTGAAAGTGAGAGGGTGGTTCTTCGTGGCGGCTGGTGGCCCTGCTTTCCGCTATAAGTCCTCACTACGCTCCGGGCTTATCGCTGTAATCGGGCTTAAAAACAATTTGGTTCCTAACAAATGCAAAAAAAATATATTTCCTCTGCACTAATTATCTTAAATCTGCGGGAACAAAAGGGTTAATAGTGTTCTTTAACTTCCAGCAAAAGGTGTCCCGAATATACCAACAGCCAGTTCTGCCCAGATCAGGAATAAGGCTAGTAAAATAACAACGAGTATTAATGTTCTTAAAGTGCCTGTTTTTAAGTTTCTAATTACAAGTTCTATAGCTAAACCCGTGCTGAGTAGTAATGTTCCCGCGATTATAAAATCGGATAGTGTCCAGTCCACCTCATTAGTAAATTGCATGGCTATTAAAGGAATAGCCAATATTGACGCGATTACGCTTAAAATAATGATGATTCTTAGTTTGCCTGAGCCAATTATTTCTTGAGTTTTCATGATTTTAATGTTTTAATTTACGTTTTTAATGGATAATTAAATAATTTTTAGTTTCCCCGGTGCGATTTACACCAGGGAGCTAAGAGTTGAGCGGTTAATTATAAAATGATTTGCCAAACAGCTTTAACTTTCTTTAATTTTGCTTGAGCGGTTGGAATAATGATTTGTGTCTCCTTAAAATCGCCGTATTTTCTGCTTAATTCTGCTATCGAAACAGATTTACCATTTTTTATAAAAACGACTAAGTTGAAATGATCAAGATGTCTTATCCCGTTGTTCCGAATGTTTCTTAAATCCATTTTTAACTTAGATTGAAGTATATTTATTTGAGCATAGGGAGCAATAATCAGTATATGATCTGCATCTAAATTTTCAATCTTAGCGAAATCAATACTTTGTTGTGAAATAATTTGATCTATTATACAATGGGTTAATGTTTGGTCAGCGCTCAATTGATAAAAATAATTCCAAGAGAACAGTCCAATGATCAAAATGATTAGAAATGCTTTTGCTTTCATGATTCTTGACACTATTATTTTTTACTTACACCAAAGTATTCCGCCGTATTCCAATCCTGTAAATTCCATGATAACCAGCTTACCTTTTTGAAATTTTCCTTAAAATAACCGATACGTTTATCAAGCTTTTTGGTATAAAAATCGGCTGTTTCTGGTGTAACAATTTCTCTTCCATGCAGATCTTTAGATGCGGTATAGTGTAGTTTTGATCTGTTTTTATCTAAAGTAGGCAATGTTTTATCGGATAATGAAAGCAGATAATCCACATCAATGCCAACCTGATCACTTTGCGCTAAATTATATTTGGCAATAAAAACATCCCAGTTAACGAGGCTGAAAGCCAGTAACAGTACAAACCAGATATTTCCATTCACTTTAAATAAATAGAAAAGTGTTTTCTGTTTGGCAACTTTTATATATACCGTTGCTAAGCCAATAATGCAGAGTAAGGCAAAAACCACAACGCCAATTCTTTTATGTGTTAAGCCGTAAAATTCGATGTAATAGCCATCGCGTATAAAAACAGAAATAATGAGGATGAAATTCTGTATCATCCAGGTAAAGGCCAGTGTTTTTAGTATTTTACTTTTGTTGTAAAAATTTAGATTTCCGCGGAAGAAATACAAAATTACAGCCATGGCAAGTACAATGCTAAATATTAATGCATTGGTGCCGTCGTGAAGATCGGAAGAAAAATTTCCTGCCGGTTTGTAACCAAACCAGAGTGTGGAAATATCAATCAGATTTATGCATAACAGTAAAAGATTTAATGAAACAAAAGAAATGATCCCGATAATATATTCAGTTTTTAAGGCCATTTTTTTTGTAATTATCTGTGAAGTAAAGGTATTCACAACTTCATACCAAATGCTTTTGGGTTTTTGACTGCGTCTGATCCGTAACAGCTTTTCACTGCAGCCTGCTTCTAATCTTTCGATACTTTTATTATAAAAAGTGATGATGAGCCCCCTGTTACCATAGTACCCAGACAAAAATGAAAGAAACGAGGCAAACTTAAATCCTGTAGTATAAATCCGAATACATTATTGAAAAAGTCGGAAATGCAAGTTAGTGTTAACCCAAGGTAATGTGCAAAAACCTGATTAGCGCCGCTGTAAATACCTGTAAAAACCAACAGAATAATCAGCGGGAGTATGATGTATTTAATCGGTCTGAAAATAGGTTTTAAATTGAAGTTTCCAATTTTAACATCAGATAATCTTTTGATTAAGCTAACGGGAATCGTAATCATTTGGATAGCGGTGGCCAAAGCAGCTACATAAATGGTACGTACAGCTTGATAATGGGCAAAACCTACAAACAGCACCAAACTAATGAAATAAGTTACGGTAGTAAGTGTTGAATTATTGATCACAACCAGTATAGCAGCCAGCAAGTGTGCTAGCATATAAAATTTAAATTTGGTGCTTTTTATTACCTCAGGGTTAAAAATGGTAACCGCTATAATAAAAATGCTGTAAATCAGTTGGTTTAAGGCCAGCCACTCTTCCCAGAAGATGTAGCTAAAAAGTAATCCGCCCAACAGGGTAGAGAAGAATAAAAAGTTGGATTTCATTTTGTTTAGGATTAAAAAATAGGATGTAATACAAGAAAGAGATAGAAAAAGCTTAGGGGAATATTTAGCAGCATACTGATAATGGCCACGATGTATGCTCTCCTGTAGTCGGTGTTGTAGATTAGTTCTAATAAAAGTATCAATAAAAAGATGCCGTTAATTACAAATGCCGATAGTACATAAACCAATCCCAAGCCTATCAAAAAACCTGCATGGGATATCATATAGGCTATTAAAATCATGGTTCCGAAAAATGCAGAATAGTAGGCAAGTTTCTTTCCAACGTAAATCATTTGGGGTTCTTTAATTTCTTCTTTCATCTTTAAAAGTGCTTTGAATTTCAAAGTAAATAGTTAAAAAAAAATAGCTTATAGTTTTTTGATCATTTTTTCAAGTGCATCTAAATGTGCTTTAAAAGCCTGTTTGCCTAAAGCCGTGATAGAGTAGGTGGTGCTGGTTTTTCTGCCGATAAAACCTTTGTACACCTTAATAAATTCGGCCTGTTCTAACGTATTTAAATGTGAAGCCAAATTGCCATCGGTTAATTCGAGCATCTGTTTCAGGTCGTTAAAGCCAATTTCATCGTTTACCACCAGGATAGACATAACGCCCAACCTGATCCGGCTATCGAATATTTTATTTAAATCTGCTATCGGGTTTTTCATCCTTACTGACCTCTCTCATATTTAAAATACATTAAAAGACCATAAACAATGTGCAGTATACCAAAGCCGAAAGCCCAAAAAATTAACCCGTAACCAACGTAAAACATGCAGATCAACCCAAGTATTACTTCGCAAAGCCCCAGGTAGCGAATATCACTGTAAGTATATTTACTGGCATTAATAAGTGCTAAGCCATAAAAAATTAAGCAGCTCGGGGCAATAATGCTATAAGTATTTGGATGGTTAATTAATAAAGCAATAATAAATAATCCACCAGCAAACAAAGGAACAAATAAATTGATTAAGAGTGATTTAGAGGTTTTATCCCAGATAGGAAGATTGTTTTTTTGACTCTTTCTATAGGTAAATAAAACGCCACCAGCTAAAGCAATCACTAGAACAAAAACACCAAGTTTTATCAAGTTAAACTCCAAGTCCATTTCTCCATCTACACCATAACCGTAACCTCGTTTATTGATGAATTTGTTAATTTCATCATTAGCAAAGTAAGCGCCAATTAAAGCAATAACGCCAGCAAAAACACCAGATAAACCACTCAAAGAAATAAATCTCGAAGACCTGTCCATCATATGTCTGATATCTTTTAAGGCATTTAATTGTTCTTCTTGAGTGTTCATTTTAAAAGTGCTTTGTTTTTCAAAGTTAAATAGAAAATTGATATCTGCAAATCTTTTTTTGTTTTTTTCTTTTGGCATGATTACACGGATGAATAGATTACACAGATTTTAAAGATCTAATTTTTTCGAATTTGTTTTCTAATTTTTGCTAAGCCTTCAGTCTTTGGTCTTTAGTCTTTCCGCTTTTTTACTAAATTTGAACCATGCTAAAAGCCACTGGAATAAGAAAATCGTACGGAAATCTGCAAATTTTAAAAGGCGTAAATTTTGAAGTGCAAAAAGGAGAGATTGTAAGCATTATTGGCCCATCTGGTGCAGGTAAAAGTACTTTGTTGCATATTTTAGGGACATTGGATAAACCTGATGAGGGATCTGTTGAGTTAAAAGGTACGACCATAAATAAATTGAATGGCGATTTATTGAGTACTTTCCGAAACCAGAATATAGGTTTTGTATTTCAGTTTCATCATTTGTTGCCGGAATTTAGTGCAATTGAAAATATTTGTATCCCGGCATTTATAGCCAAAACCAATAAAAAACAGGCTGAAAACAGGGCGTTTGAACTTTTAGATCTGTTCGGACTTAAAGATAGAGCCCAGCATAAGCCCAATCAGCTGTCTGGCGGTGAGCAGCAACGTGTAGCCATTGCAAGAGCGCTGATCAATAATCCTTCAATCATATTGGCCGATGAGCCTTCAGGGAATTTGGATTCTGAAAATGCGGCAGGATTACATCAGTTATTTGTTAGTTTGCGCGATAATTTCCATCAAACGTTTGTAATTGTTACGCACAATGAACACCTTGCAAAAACCAGCGATCGCGTGGTGAGCATGAAAGATGGTTTAATTGTATAAAAGCGAGGATTTAAGGATTATATGATTTTAGGAAGAATACGGACATCCAATCATGCTCTCATTCAAAACCCTCTCATTCACTAATTTTATTCATTCAATAATTAAATTTTGAAAATACTCATTACCAGCGGAAATAATGCGAAAGCTTTAAAGCTGATGAAAGCATTCCCAAGTCATTTTGTACTACTGGCCGATTATGGCGATGTACCCGGCATCATTACAGAAAAATATGCTTTTTCTTCCTTAGGCTTGTTAAATAAAGATAGCATAGCTCACATTTTGCTTAACTTTTGCATTACTGAAGGGATAGATTGCATCATCCCTTTACACGATTATGAAGTTGAGCCATTGGCTAAGTCTGCAGTGCTTTTTGGGGAGTATGGAATTCAGGTGCTTTTGCCTAATGCTGATGTAATTGCAGATTATTTACCCCAGGAAAAGCAATCTTTTCAAAATTTTGCAGTATATATCCATGGCGATTGTATTTATTCGAGCGGGGAAAATACTGTATCCCAGAAACTGTCATCATCATTTAATGGGGTATTCGGCTTTAACAATGTTAATGACTTAAAACTTTTTACAATTTAATATGGATGCCTATCAATACGTTCAGGATAAACAACTTGTTATTTTTGAGTTAGACAATGTGCTTTTTCCTGAAAAGGACTATCTGTTGCAGGTGTATTACCTGTTTGCACAGTTTATAGAATATACCGAGCAAAAAAATGCGCAGCCCATCATCAGCTTTATGCAGACTGAATATGAAAATAACGGAACAGATGGGCTTTTCGAAAAAACGGCTGAACAATTTGGGATTGATGAAAAATATAAATACAATTTCGATCTCCTGCATTTAAATGCCCGTTTGCCGCTTAAGCTCTTGCTTTTTAAAAATATGCTCGAGTTTATGCAGGAGCTTGTTGTAAACCGGAAGCAGATTTTTATTGTAACAGCCGGCAACCCGGAACAACAACTCAATAAAATTAAGCAAACGGAGTGGAACGGACTAGAGCAATACCTTACGGTATATTTTGTTGAGGAATTGGGCCAATCTAAAGCAGAAATTTTTCAGAACATACTAAACAGCAACAATTTATTGCCTAACCAAGCGTTAGTTGTTGGTGCAAATAAATTTGATGAGCAACAATCTAAATTAATTAATTTGCAGTATATTGTATCACTAGAAATTTACAAATAAATATGCTTAGAAAATTTATTTCACAAAACACATTTTGGTGTGCTTTGATCATTGTGGCTGGGCTTACAGCATCGTGTAAAAAGTCAAATAATAATAACCCTGATGCAAATATTGGTGGTGAGTCAAACCTGTTGCAAACTCCAACCAATGACCGGGCATTGCTGACTAAAGATTCGATTTTTTTATATGCCAAACAAACCTATTTCTGGAATGCAGGTATGCCTAATTACGATACGTTTAACCGAGACAATACAACTCTAACAATGCCATCATTGCAGCACTTAAGGCTTTACCCAGCACCGGAGGGAAAGATAAATATTCTTTTATTGATGATGGGACTGTAGCTGGCGAATTAGGTGGCGTAGCTGGAGATTTTGGCTTTTCGGTATTCTTTGCCAGTACGAATGATTTAAGGATCAAATATGTATATGCTGGATCTCCTGCCGGTGTTCAAGGCTTAAAGAGAGGTTATCAGATTACAAAATTAATGGTAGTACAGATATCAATACTACTGATGCAAGGATAGATTATATCGTGAATGCTATTTTTGGCACAAACCCAACGGTTACCATGACAGTTTTAAAACCAGATGGGACTAGTCAGGATGTAACGATAACCAAGGCGAGTTATAATATCAACCCGATACTTTTTACCAAAACATATACTATTGGTGTAAAAAAGGTGGGTTATATTGTATTCAATAGCTTTACCACTAATTCTGTTGCGCTATTGGATGCTGCATTTGCTCAGTTTGCAACGGATGGCGTTAACGAGTTGGTTGTTGATTTAAGGTACAACGGTGGTGGTTCGGTAGCCACATCAGAAGCCTTTACAAATTTAATTGCCCCTGCTTCTCAAAACGGAAAAGTAATGAATACCACATACTGGACTAAAACCATGCAGGATGGAGCCGCAACTATTTTACAAAATCAGAAATTTTATCAAACTGGTTCCGATGGCGTTAAACGAATGTTTTCAATGTTTGATTTAGATTATAAACCAACCCGGGCTGCATTTAATCAAGAAGTCTTTGCAAAACGTGGCTCATTAAATGGCTTAACCAGGGTTTATTTTATTGTAACCAGCGGCACCGCATCAGCAAGTGAGCTATTAATTAATAATTTAAAGCCTGTAATAGATGTTAAACTGATCGGCAAGAAAACTTATGGTAAACCTGTAGGCTTTTTCTCTATCCGTATTGATAAAAATGATTTATACATTCCACAGTTTGAAACCAAAAATCAATTAGATCAAGGGGGCTACTTTGATGGAATGGCAGTTGATAAAGATATTTTTGATGATGTAACCAAAGATTTTGGAGATCCAACAGAAAAATTATTGGCACAGGCCTTATACTATTCGGCGAATGGAAGTTTCTCTTCTTTGATTAAGGATAATACCATTAGCAGTACTTCACCACTATCTAAAACCCAGGTTGGAGATCTTTCTGATAAGTTGGACCACGAATTTAAAGGAATGGTTGAGACCAGAAAGCTGAATTTTAAATAATTAGCTATAAACTTTATCGAAATGGCCAGATTTGAACTACAAATCTGGCCATTTTTTTATAATTATTACACAAATCGAATAAATAAGAGTTGCATTTTTTCTAAAAAATTGATAAGCTTGTTTAACATTAATCGTTAAAGAGACACCATGCCAATAGAAATTGTAGAAAAGGAACATATCAGTTATTTAAATATCATCAATGCAAAGGAAGATCATTCCAATGAACTACAAACCAAACTTGAAGAAGCGCAAAGGCTAGGTAATGAATTTAAATCAAAAGCCGTCATTACTTTTAATACTACCATTGGTCCTAAACGTGTTGATACTACAGTTTGGGCAGTAACAGAGAAATATATACAGCTAAAAAACAATATTCATATTCCGTTAAAAAGTTTAATCGACATTGATTTTTAAGCTTGCTTTAAGGAAATAAATCATCCCGCATTTATTTAACCTTATCAGATCATGAGCATGCTCCATAAAATTGCCTTAACTTTTATTAAATCTATTGGTCCGGTAACGGCCAAAAACCTTCTTGCCTATTGCGGAAGTGCCGAAAATGTATTTTCTGCAAGCAAAAAACAACTTTTAAAAATCCCAGGTGTCGGAGAGAAAACAATTGAAGCCATTCGCAGTACTGATGCTTTGGTTAGGGCCAGACAAGAATTAGATTTTATCGAAAAACATGGGATAGAGGTATTGTTTTTTTCAGACGAGAAATATCCTAAAAGATTAAAGAACTGCATCGATTCGCCTATACTGCTTTATGCCAAAGGGACTGTTGATTTTAACCAGCAGCGCATCATCAGTATTGTTGGTACCCGTAATGCAACAAGCTATGGAAAAAATCTCTGTAAGGAATTATGTGAGGTTTTAGCGCCTTATAACGTTTTGATCGTTAGTGGCTTGGCTTATGGCATTGATGTAACCACCCATAAAGAATGTCTGGCAAATCATATTCCCACAGTTGGGGTACTTGGTCATGGCTTAGACCGGATGTATCCAAAAATTCATAAAGCGGTTGCTCAGAAAATGGTTTTGAATGGAGGCCTGCTTACCGAGTTTCCAATTATGACCAATCCCGATCGGCCTAATTTTCCGCAAAGAAACCGGATTATTGCAGGTATTGCAGATGCCACTGTTGTAGTTGAAGCATCAATAAAAGGTGGCGCCTTAATTACTGCAGAAATTGCTAATTCTTACAATAAAGATGTATATGCCTTTCCGGGTAGAACAAATGATGTTTTTTCAGAAGGATGTAATTTCCTGATCAAGACCAACAGAGCTGGATTAATCACTAATGCTAACGACTTGATTTATTATTTGGGCTGGGATGATGAAATAAAGGTTAAACATAATACTAAACAAACTACGCTGCAGTTAACGCTTACTCCTAACGAGCAGCGGGTTGTTGATGCCTTACAAAATGGTCAACTTTCCATTGATGAGCTTTGCGCTCAATTGAATATTCAGCAAAGTAAGCTGGCAATTATAATCCTTACATTAGAGATGCAGGGCGTTATTGTTTCTTTGCCGGGGAAAATATATAAACTCCTCTAAGGAAATTGAAATTGCATTTTACCCAATAATCAATCTATAATGCCTATCATAATTATAGATTATGTAATTAAATTCTTTTAAATTTTAATTTTCGAAATTATGTTTCAAATAAAATATAGTTTATAAAATAGTTAATGCCATTGCTTAATTTTGCGATATGTGGTACAATAATATTTTAGAAACTATTGGCAATACGCCATTGGTTAAATTAAATACAATAACAAAAGGAGTTCCGGGAACAATTCTGGCGAAAATAGAGACTACGAATCCGGGTAATTCAATTAAAGACCGTATGGCGGTTAAAATGATTGAAGATGCCGAGAAAAGCGGTAAGCTAAAACCAGGCGGAACAATTATAGAAGGAACATCTGGAAACACAGGTATGGGCCTGGCTATGGCCGCCATTATTAAAGGTTACAAATGTATTTTTACCACAACTGATAAACAATCGAAAGAAAAGGTAGATGCTTTACGTGCCTTTGGTGCCGAGGTAATCGTTTGTCCTACAAACGTTGAGCCAGAAGATCCCCGATCTTATTATTCTGTTTCTTCGCGTTTAGAACGCGAGGTTCCCAATTCATGGAAACCGAACCAGTATGATAATTTAGCCAACTCACAAGCGCATTATGAGCAAACTGGCCCTGAGATATGGGCGCAAACTGAAGGTAAAATTACACACTTGGTAGTTGGCGTAGGTACTGGTGGAACCATTTCTGGAACCGGTAAATATTTAAAAGAGAAGAATCCAAATATTAAAGTCTGGGGAATCGATACCTATGGTTCGGTTTTCAAGAAATATAAAGAAACAGGCATATTTGATAAGGATGAGATTTATCCATACATCACAGAAGGTATTGGCGAAGATTTCCTTCCGGCAAACGTAAATTTCGATGTGATCGATCTGTTCGAAAAAGTGACGGATAAAGACGCCGCTTTAATGACACGCGATATTGCACGTAAAGAGGGTATTTTTGTAGGTAACTCTGCCGGTGCAGCCATTGGCGGATTAATTCAGCTAAAAGATAAATTAAAGCCAGAAGATGTTGTTGTTGTTATTTTTCACGATCACGGCAGCCGATACATGGGTAAAATGTATAATGAAGATTGGTTGCGTGAACGCGGATTTTTACAGGACGAAAAATTAACCGCTAAATCTATCCTGGCTAAAAAAGAAAGCACGGAGATTGTAACACTTGATGCACAAAAATCGGTGCTCGAGGCCATCAATACCATTAAATCGATGAATATTTCTCAAATTCCGGTAACACAGCAGGGAATGATTGTGGGCAAAATTGCCGAAAGCGATATTTTATCAGCATTGCTTGAAAATCCAGGCTTAAAATCGGCGCCGATTTCAGAAATTATGACGGCTACTTTCCCGTTTGTTGATTTGAATACTTCTATTGATAAAATTTCTTCATTGATTAATAAAGAAAACTCAGCAGTGTTAGTAGAAGATGAAACCGGTAAGATCGAGATCATTACCCAGTATGATATTATTAATGCGATATCGGGGTAGGGGTGTTTAATTCCTGCGATTGTCCTCCTGAACTTGTTTCAGGATCTTTATCGCACGGAAGATGCTGATCCAGAAGACAACCTCCTGGTCGTCACCCTAATTTATTCAGGATCTTAATGTTAAGACTAATAGATGAAATAAATTTAGCATGATGATTCCCCTTAAAAGTGATCAAATAAAAAACGCCCGAGTAAAATTTTACTCGGGCGTTTTGGTGTTATGTTATTTTCACTTTAAGCTTTAGTCTTTCAACTTCTAGCTTAGTGGCTCGGTGCATCAGCGTTTACACGCTTAATCTGCGCGCCTAAGGCACGTAAACGGGTGTCGATATCCTGATAGCCACGTTCAATCTGTTCGATATTGTAAATGGTCGATTTGCCTTCAGCAGATAAAGCCGCAATTAATAATGAAACTCCAGCTCTAATGTCAGGAGAAGTCATACTGATTCCACGAAGTTTGTATTTTTTATCGATACCGTTAACCGTTGCGCGGTGCGGGTCGCATAGGATAATCTGAGCGCCCATATCGATCAATTTATCCACGAAGAATAAACGGCTTTCGAACATTTTTTGGTGGATTAAAACGTTTCCTTTTGCCTGTGTGGCCACAACCAGAACAATACTCAATAAATCAGGCGTAAAACCTGGCCAGGGAGCATCAGCAATGGTCAAAATCGAACCATCAATAAAAGTATCGATTTCGTAATGTTTTTGAGCAGGAACATAAATATCATCGCCTCGACGCTCTAATTTAATGCCCAGTTTTCTGAAAACCTCTGGTATTACACCCAGTTCATCATAACAAACATCTTTAATGGTAATTTCTGACTCTGTCATGGCAGCCATACCAATAAAAGAGCCAATTTCGATCATATCCGGCAACATTCTGTGCTCGGTTCCACCTAATACTTTAACGCCTTCAATGGTAAGCAGGTTAGAGCCAATGCCCGATATTTTTGCACCCATGCGGTTAAGCATTTTGCAAAGCTGTTGCAAATACGGCTCGCAGGCAGCGTTGTAAATGGTGGTAGTACCTTTGGCTAAAACAGCAGCCATTACAATGTTTGCCGTTCCGGTTACCGATGCTTCATCTAACAAAATGTAAGCACCCTGTAAATTGGTGGCATCTACATTAAAGAAAGCTTTTTTACTGTCGTAAACGAATTTTGCACCTAATTTTTCGAAACCGATAAAGTGTGTATCCAATCTTCTACGGCCGATTTTATCACCGCCCGGTTTCGGGATAGCTGCTTTACCAAAACGTGCCAACAATGGCCCAACAATCATAATCGAACCACGTAAACCACCACCTTTCGATTTAAAAGTATCAGATTCAAAGAAATTCAAATCAATATTTTTAGCTTCAAAGGTATAGGTATCTTTATTGATACGCTCAACGGTAACACCTAAATCGCCAAGTAATTCAATCAGTTTGTTAACATCCTTAATGTCGGGGATATTACTGATCGTTACTTTCTTTTCGGTAAGCAATACAGCTGATAAAATCTGTAAAGCCTCATTTTTGGCTCCCTGAGGGGTAATTTCGCCTTTTAATTTAATTCCGCCTGTTATTTCAAATGCGTTCATATTTTTTTCTTTTGCTAACCCGTTCGTCATGCCGAATTTATTTCAGCATCTATTTTAGTGATTCTGAATCAAGTTCAGAATGACACATGGTTATTAATATTTAGATTTATTGTTGTTGCGTTGACGGTTATTATTGTTGTTGTTGTTATTCTGACGGTTTTTTCCGTTGTTGTTATTATTGCTTCTGCCCCGGTTATTGTTATTATTATTGTTTTGACGAGGATTTTGCGCCCTAAATTCTACTTTGGCCAGGTTAACACCTTCATCAAGTGATAACAATCCACCAGAAAGGTACTTTAAGTCTTTAATAATCGTATCGTCGCTTACATTATCCTTATTCCAGGTAACATAAGCCATTTTCATAAAATTTGCGATGCTCTGAACCATTGCCTTCTTAATTTCGGCATTTTCTTCGCGCATGGCTTTTTCGATCAGGTTTTCAACTGTTTTACCATAATGTTTGTAGGTAATACGTTGTTGCGGATAGGCCAGAGGCTCTGGTTTAATGTAAGCATTTTCGATTAATGGCTTTGGGTACGGACTATCAACATCAATCTGGTAGCCAGAAATAATGTGCAGGTGATCCCAAAGTTTATGCTTAAAATCGGCAACATCACGTAAATGTGGTTGCAAAAAACCCATCAGGTCGATAACCGCCTGGGCATATTTATTACGTTCTTCAATGGTGGGCAATTCGCAGATATACTTCACCATGTTTTGTACGTTGCGGCCATATTCAGATAAAATTAAATGGCTACGCGTAGTATTATAGTCAAAACTCATGTTCAGATAAATTAATGGATAAATTTTCTGGCGATACGAATTATGAAATAACCAGAAGAGTATAGGTTATGAATTCACCGAAATGTCTATTGCCAGATTTTCGTTTTATATACTCAAAGGTAGTAAAAATATTTTATTTCAGGTATCCATACTTGATTTGAGATATTTTAAATTGATGCGATATTTTTTTGAAAATGTTCGTCAGTAGTTCTTGGGCCATTCAGTCCCGCTGTCCCTACTGCCGAAGAAAATCGGCATTCGTTCCCATCGGGTTTATTTAACTGTGGATTAGTGCTTGTCGGGAAAAACCTTTCCAGCGCCAAATAATATAACTAAGCCGTTTTAAGTATTTATGCAGTTGGCTGAAGCCAATCTGTAATGAATTTAGGTCTTAATGTTCTTAACGCCTTAATGATAAAATAAATCTAAACTTCATCACTATTTTTCGGGTAATCAAAAAACACCAGTTCTCCTGTTCCTTTACTTACCATTTGCCACGAATCAAAAGGAAAAGAAATTAACACCATGCCTGCAGTCGGAATGTTGTAAATATCGGCATCGCATAACTCGTTCGCGAAATCTGTAAAACCAGGATTATGACCAAATAGCACAACTTTATCTGCATCATCATTAAGACTATTAACCACTTTAAGCAGGGCTGTGGTATTGGCCTCGTAAATAGATTCTTCAAATTGAATGTGGTCTATATTATAGGCTTCTGCAAAATATTTGGCCGTAGATTTGGCTCTTTTCGCAGGGCTACTTACGATCCGATCTATTTTAAAACCTTTGTTGACTAGTCTTTCGGCCATTTCTGGTGCATTTTCTTTGCCACGTTTATTTAACGGACGGTCGAAATCTTTTAAATCTATATTTCCCCAATCCGATTTGCCATGGCGGACCAGAAGTAGTTGCTTAGCCATTTAGTTTCTCTTTAATTTTGTTTACAATTGTTTCAGGCTTAATTAAATCTATACAGTTTTCAACACCGCAGAGGCACGGTTTGTTTCCATAAATTGAATTTGGCCTTGAAGGGTGCTCAACCTGAATGCAGTCGTTTTCCAATTGTCCGTAACCCAAAAAGCCAGCGTAAGGATGTGTTGGCCCCCAAACAGATACTACAGGTACACCAGCCAGCGATGCCATATGCATGCCAGATGAGTCCATGCTTAACATTAGATCTAAGTTCGATATGATGGCAAGCTCTTCCGTTAAGTTAAAACTGCCGATTACATTATGAGCATTTTTGTACGTTTTTGTCCAGTTTTCGGCAACTGCTTGTTCTGTTTTACCACCACCAAATATGAAAAGTTCGTAACCCAGTTCGTTTAATAAGGCAATTACCTCTTCCATTTTTTCTAAAGCATATACTTTATAAACATGCTGTGCGAAAGGAGATATGCCTACTTTTTTAGTGGCTTTGTTAGCAAACAAATTTTGAGCATTTGCTGGAATTTCCTGTGGAGATTTTTCTATTTTATGGCTTAACTCAACGCTAAATCCCAATTCGCGGAAAACATCGGCATAACGCTCGACGGTTTTTCTCAGTGGTTTAAAAATCTTGTTATTGGTACGTGTTAATGCTTTTTTTTCCGCCCTTCCTTTATCTATCCGTCTAATTTTTGTTCCGGTTAAACGGAAGAAAGTAGAAATTGCCCTGCTTCTCAAATTATCGTGCAGGTCGGCTATTGCGTTTGGTTTATAACTGCGGAGTTCCTGATAGAGTTTGTATAATCCATCAATTCCTTTGTGAGCGGCTTTAGGCTGGATAGGGTGGAAGATGAGGCTGGGGATATGATCGAAAAAGGGTTTAAAAGCAGGCCGACTTACCATGATCAGCTCAACTGTTGGATTTTGCTCAGAAAATTCTTGTAAAATGGAAGCTACCATGGCCACATCGCCCATTGCTGAAAAGCGTAAAACAATAATTTTTTGGGTTGATGACATGACTTTTCGCTTTCAGCTTTGGCCTTTCTGCTTTCTATGCTTTATTATACAATACCGGATTTAAACTCGGATCATTGTACATTTTCATTTGTTTGTACACTCTCATGTATTTTTTGCCTGCTTCAATATCAGCCAATAACTCGTCGATACTGGTTGATAAATCTTCGCGCTGCGATAACAATACATTAAGCTTGGTTTGGCATTGTGCACGATGCTCGGCTGATGCACTTTCGCGTTCGGCCTCTTCCTGCATATGGTAAATTTTTAATGCCAGGATAGAAAGCCTGTCTATTGCCCATGCAGGACTTTCTGTATTGATTTTTGCATCTGGCAAAGCCGAAATTCCCTGATAAAGATTTAAGAAATAACCATCAATAAACTCAACCATATCGGTACGCACCTGGTTTTGTGCATCAATACGTCTTTTCCAGCTCAAACCTTCAACAGGATCAATCTGTGGGTTACGCACTACATCTTCCATATGCCATTGAGCGGTATCGATCCAGTTTTTAATATAAAAAAGATGCTCTAAACTTTCGGCATCATATGGGTTTTCAACCGGATGGTCAATATCATCAAACTTGTGGTAGTCTGTAATTACCTGATTAAATATGCGGTTGGCAATTTCACTTATCATGGGGCAAAGATATTAAATAGATTGATTTTTTCCTGCCGGGTTGATTACACAGATTTTAAGATTACACCGATTTATTTGTGAGATTTAAAACAAGACAGCTTAGGGCCTGTTTCCCTAAACCCTAAACCTTTCTACTATTAAAATACGCTGTTATTTCCTCCAAAGAAAAAGCATTTAAACATTTATCAGCACTTAAACCTCCTTTACGTGCTACCAGAATACCGTAATGCATGTCGTGGAAACCTTCGGTACGGTGTGCATCAGGGTTTACCGACAATAAAACGCCTTTTTCGAGTGCGTAACGGTGCCAGCGCCAGTCTAAATCTAAACGAAGCGGGTTGGCATTGATTTCGATCACGACTTTATTTGCTGCGCATGCATCAATAATTTTTTTATAATCTATCGGGTATCCGGCCCTGCTTAATAATAAACGACCCGTTGGGTGCCCTAAAATGGTGGTATATGGGTTTTCAATAGCTTTTAACAAACGTGCAGTTGCTTTTGCTTCGTCCATGCGTAAATTGCTGTGCACAGAAGCCACTACAAAATCGAATGTTTTTAAAATATCATCCGAATAATCCAATGAGCCATCACTTAAAATATCGCTCTCAATACCTTTGAAGATTTTAAAGGGAGCGAGTTTTTTATTTAACTCATCAATTTCCTGGTGCTGTGCAAAAACACGCTGTTCGTTTAAACCTTTTGCATAAACAGCGGTTTTGGAGTGATCGCAGATCCCTAAATACTGAAGATTTAAGTTTTCTTTACAATATACAGCCATTTGCTCCAGGGTATGTACACCATCACTCCAGGTAGAGTGGTTGTGCAAACTGCCCTTTAAATCTTCGTATTTAATTAAGGTAGGGAGTTTATTTACTTTCGCCAATTCAATTTCATCAAAATCTTCACGAAGCTCCGGTTCGATAAAAGATAAACCTGCTTTGCTGTAAATTTCTTCTTCGTTTGCGAAAGGTCCAGCGCCAGCTAAAGCCAATACTTTTTCAACATGTTCTGTATTTCCGGTTAATGTAAACCATTGTAAATAAAAATCAGCTTTTTCTACCACATCGATTTTTATTCTAAAACCTGCTTCGGTAGTACAGATAAAAGCATTTTCGGCTTCAATAAGCGAAAGTGGCTCGAAAGCAGGTAAGTTTTGTTTAAGGGCATCGATTTGTGCTGTACCAATTACGATTTCCAGCTCATCAATAATCTCACAGGCGCGGCGATACTGACCAGCGAAACCTAAAAGTGCATTGCCGTCAATTTTTGCAGTCCAATCAGAAAGTTGGGTAAATAATGTTTTAGCAAAACCTTCAACCTGAGCATATAAAAACCGCCCGTTGGCTGCGAGTTTAAATTCGATGGCATTTTTGATTTCTTCCTGGGTTTTTAACCCGAAACCCTTGGCTTCAATCAGGCGGTTTTCATTACAGGCATAATACAATTCACCTATACTTTCAATTCCTAAGGTACGCCAGATAATGAATATTTTTTTTGGTCCAATGCCCTTTATAGCCAGCATTTCTACTACACCTTCTGGTGTTTTTTCGAGAATTTCGTTAAGTTCTTTTAATTCTCCTGTTTGGAGAAGTTCTATGATTTTGGATGCCAGTCCTTTACCAATACCCTCAATTTTATCCAGCTCATCCAGAGGTTTGTCTTTTAAGGCAAAAGGCAGTTTATCTACTTTAAAATAGGCATTTGCAACTGATTTAATCTTGAAGGGATTTTCCTCATGCAGTTCCATAAGCTGCGATAACAGGCGTAAGGTGCGGGCGATGGTCTTGTTTTCCATAAGGGGTAAAATTAGGAAATAATGCCTCAAATTTTGACCAAGCTTATTAATTTCTAAACACAATTTTATTAAAGTGTTGTTTTACACTGATGAAATCTATAAAATTTGCCCTCCTGGGATTAAGTATGAGTGTGGCCGCATGTCAATCTGCCCACAAAACAGATCAGCACAAAAAAGATTCAATAAGTAATTTAGCATCTGCTACAGTGCAACCTGTTGATGAAAGGTTTTTGATTGTGGCTGGTCGTTCAGTAGGCGAAATCACACTCGGTGAAGACATGGAGCAGGTTGGGATAAAACTAGGGAGGCCAAATGCAGGTGATGCTGCAATGGGGAAAGCCTGGGGGATTTGGTATAGCGATGATTCGACAGGGAAACACCCAAACGAAATTGCCATTTATTCTTCTTATCGTGATACCAGTATGCTTGTAAAAGATGTAAAACAGATCCGGATTACCTCTAATAAATTTAAAACGCAAGATGGTTTGTCAACAGGTTGCACTTTGGAAGATACGAAATTGAAATTTTCAACTATCGAAAAACTCTCTGCTTACTTAAACGAAGAGAAAGATACCGTACTGGTTTATGACGATAAAAAAGATGGAATTGGTTTTGAATTTTTAAAGGGGAAAAGCATTTCTTTAACCGTTCATCCGGCAAATACTCCGGTTAATACAACTTATTTAACGCTGCACCCTGAGTGGAAACTAATCAAGTAGGGAAGGTGTAAGATAGGAAATGGATGATGTAGTGCGAGGATACCCCCGTTTTCCATCATCCATTGTATATCTTATATCATTATTTTATTACTGCTTCAAATGGCATTCTGGCCTGAATGCCCGAACTTGAAATTACTTTTTTCATCTGTTGGTAAAGCATGTAGTTCTCCCCAAGTTCTTGTTTGGTGTAATAGGTTTTAATCCTGTCGGTACCTTCATCCATTAACGATTTCCATGGGTCTATTACATCCGGATATTCTACCACCTTATAATTTTTTAATTTAGCTTTTTTAGCAGCCGCTTTAATCGCATCGTTAAAACTTCCGATTCTATCGGCCAGGCCGATTTGAACAGCATCTGTTCCAATCCAAACGTGACCGCCGCCAATACTATCGATATAAGCTTTGCTTTTCTTTCTGCCATCGGCCACACGGCTTACAAAGCCGCTGTAAATTCTGTTTAATTCATTCTGGATGATGAATTTTTCTCCTGCAGTCATAGGACGGTTAGTAGCCATTATATCAGCATATTTACCGGTTTTAATACCATCAAACGTAATACCCAGTTTATTGGTCATTAAATTTTGGAAATTCGGGATAATACCAAATACACCGATAGAACCGGTAATGGTATTCGGCTGCACAAAAATACTATCGGCAGCACAACCAATATAATAACCGCCTGATGCAGCCACATCGCCAAAGGATGCAATAACGGGTTTCTCTTTTTTGGTCAATACTATTTCTCTCCAGATTACGTCTGAAGCAAGTGCACTACCTCCAGGAGAGTTTACACGGAGTACAACCGCTTTAATATCGTCATCTAAGCGGGCCTTTCTGATCGCTCTGGAAATCCGTTCCGATCCAATCTGCTTATCAGAACCTTCGCCTCCGCTAATTTCTCCGTTGGCATAAATTATAGCAACTTTATCTTTTCCTTCGCCTGTATCGCTATTGTTTTTGGCATAGTCGTTAATGGAAACAGAACGGACATTCTCTCCTCTGGTTCTACCAGATAATCCTTTTAATTCCTCTAAAATCTGATCTTTGTACTTTAAAGCATCGATCATTTTAAAGTTTACGGCATCTTGCGGCTGCTGCACTTTGTAATTATCAGCAATATTATAGAGACTATCTTTTTGGATATTCCTGCTCTGCGCAATATCACTTAAGAAAGTATTGTACAAACCGCCAACATAAGCTGTAACCTGTTTGCGATTGTAATCACTCATTTTATCTAAAATAAATGGCTCAACGGCACTTTTGTAGTTTCCTACCCTGATGACCTGCATTTCTACACCAACTTTTTCTAATGTTCCTTTAAAGAAAGTTAATTCAGAGCTAAATCCTTTAAATTCTAATGCCCCTTCCGGATTTAAATATACTTTATCGGCTACAGAAGCTAAATAGTAAGCCCCTTGTGTATATACTTCGCTGTATGCAATAATTTTTTTATGAGATTTTTTAAAATCGATCAACGCATTCCTAACCTCGCGTAAGGTTGCAAAACCGGCATTCGGACTGCTCACACTCAGGTAAATACATTTAATATTATCATCTGTTTTGGCTTTTTGAACTGCTTTTAAGAAGTCGTTTAAGCCAATGCCATCTTTTTCTTCGCCCCCAACAATTGGCAGGTTTCCGAATGGATTTTTTGGTGTACGTTCTGTAATGGCCTGGTCTAAATTTAGAAATAATACCGAATTATTAGACACAACAACCGTTTTGTCGCTATCAACAGAAGATATTAAACCCACCACAATTACGAAGCAGATCACAAATACAATGACTATTGATAAGAAAAAGCCCAGCATAGAGGCAAATAAATACTTAAAGAATTCTCTCATTTAAATGTTTTAATTTTGTGTTGTAAAGATATAAAAATACATGATGCTTAATCAAGCTTTAGAGTACTGCACGGCTTATTTGTTACTGGGCGGAAATTTAGGTAATAGGGAGGCGAATTTGAAAAAAGCCATCGAGCTACTGAACAATAAAATTGGTAAGGTGATAGCCATCTCATCTCTTTACGAAACCGCTGCCTGGGGTAAAACCGATCAACCTGCATTTTTAAACCAGGCTGTGGCCCTGCAAACTAATTTAAGCGCTTTGGAAGTTTTAAATCTGGCATTAAGTATTGAGCAGGAACTGGGTAGGGTGAGGAAAGATAAATGGGGAGAACGCTTAATTGATATCGATCTTATCCTTTTTGGAGATCAAATCATCAATATTCCAGATAAGCTTCAGGTGCCTCACCCGTATATGCAGAAAAGAAAATTTGTGATGGAACCCCTGGCCGAGATTGCCCCCGAAGTGATACATCCACTATTGGGAGAAACGATGCTTGATATTTGCAGAAATATTACAGATCCGCTTGAGGTTAAAAAGCTGTAATGTATCAAGTTTCTAATGTATGCGGAGGCGACCAAGGTCATGTGAACTTTTCTTACTTATCAATGCAATGCTATTAAAGTTAAGTAATTATCATTGATTCAAATATAAGGTCGTCATTCCCGCGCAGGCGGGGATCTTAAAGCCTATTGCATTACGATTCCCAATCAAGTTGTTCCAAAGGAACTCCTTTGGAGGGAATGACGATTCCACGCAATATATTAATTCATTAAAATTCCTTGTCATTCATATTGATTTATTTGGGGTTGCTCCCTTAAAATGCAGAAAAGACAAAGCAATATACAGCACCAAAACAAAAGGGATTGCCGCAAATTTTAGAAAAGCAATTAGTATTGCCGATAGGATAAGGAAAATAAATTTGATTTTATTTTTCGCCCAGCTTAAATCGCTGAATTTTAAAGAGAATATTTTGATTTCGCTCACCAGTAAGAAGCTTGTAACTGCTGTAATGGCAATCAGCAAAATGCTGGAAGCAATAACCTGCGGATAATCGTTGGCAATAAACGGCAACGAACAGATAAACAAGGTATTCATTGGTGTATTTAAGCCAATAAAATCTTCTGTTTGCCTTTCGTCATTGTTAAATTTGGCCAAGCGCAAGGCGGAAAAAATAGTGATTAAAAAACCAAAATATGGAAGGTAATCTGATGAATAATCACTTCCTTTTAAAAGATGGAACATCATTACACCTGGCAAGAACCCAAAACTTACCATATCAGCCAAAGAATCCAGGTCTTTTCCTATTGCAGATTTAACATTTAATAAGCGGGCAACCATGCCATCAAAAAAATCGAAAATTCCGGAGAAAATAACGAAATAAGCTGCGGTTTCTAAATTGCCTTTAAATGCAAAAACGATTCCGATACAACCAGATAAAAGGTTTGCACAGGTAATCGCATTAGGGATATTTTTTTTAAGCATGGGGTTAGGCGCTAAACGCATGGGGTTTGAAACGCATTACTCCAAACCCCAAACGCTAAACTTATTTAGCTGTTCATCGAAATTAAGAACTCTTCGTTACTTTTTGTCCCTTTTATTTGAGATTGAACAAATTCCATCGCTTCCTGGCTATTCATATCAGCAAGGTGGTTACGTAATATCCATACGCGCTGTAATGTATCCCTGTCGTGCAATAAATCATCGCGACGGGTGCTTGATGCCGTAATATCGATAGCTGGGAAGATACGTTTGTTCGATAATTTACGATCCAACTGAAGCTCCATGTTACCGGTTCCTTTAAATTCTTCAAAGATCACCTCATCCATTTTAGAACCTGTATCGGTTAATGCAGTAGCCAAAATGGTTAATGAACCACCGTTTTCGATGTTGCGGGCCGCACCGAAGAAACGTTTTGGTTTGTGTAAAGCGTTGGCATCAACACCACCTGATAATATTTTACCTGATGCAGGCGCTGTAGTGTTATACGCTCTCGCCAAGCGTGTAATCGAATCTAAAAGGATTACTACATCATGTCCGCTTTCTACCAGGCGTTTCGATTTTTCTAAAACAATGTTGGCAATTTTAACATGACGTTCAGCTGGCTCATCGAAAGTTGAGGCAATTACCTCAGCTCTTACACTTCGGGCCATATCGGTAACCTCTTCAGGGCGCTCATCAATTAATAAGATAATTAAATAAACTTCAGGGTGGTTTTTAGCAATTGCATTAGCCACTTCTTTCAATAAATTGGTTTTACCAGTTTTAGGCTGTGCAACAATTAAACCACGCTGTCCTTTACCAATCGGTGTAAATAAATCCATAATACGGGTAGAATAATTGTTTGTATCCGTAAATAGGTTTAATCTTTCGGTTGGGAAAAGTGGCGTTAAATAATCAAAAGGAACACGGTCGCGAACCTCAGCAGGGATTCTGCCGTTAATGGTTTCTACCCGAACCAAAGGGAAATATTTTTCACCCTCTTTTGGCGGACGGATGCTCCCTTTTACCGTATCACCGGTTTTTAATCCAAAAAGTTTTATTTGAGACTGAGATACATAAATATCATCAGGAGAAGTTAAGTAGTTGTAATCTGCCGAACGCAAGAAACCATAACCATCAGGCATAATTTCTAAAACACCCTCATTTGTAATTACGTTATCGAAATCCAGGTTGGAGTAACTGTTTTCGTTTTTGTGGTGATTGCCTCCGCCTGGTTGTTTTTGCTGGCGATTTTCATCGCGCTGCGGTTTTTCCTGCTTTTCTTTAGGCTCTTGTTTTTGTTTTGGCGCTACCGGAAGTACTTCTGCACTTTCTTCTATTAAAGCTGAGATTGGTTTTACACTTTCTTCAGCTTCAACAATTCTGTCGGGTTGTCTTTCTGGCTGTTGTTGGTGCTGAGGTTCGTCAAATAATGTTACAGCATCTCTTCTCTTTTCAATTGCTGTTACAGGTTCCGCTTTTGTTAACCTCGCTCTTTTTTTAACAGGCTTATCAGCTGTAGTTGCATCGGGCTTATCGGCTACTACTGTAGATGCTGCTGCCGTAACTTTTGGGGCTTTTGCAGCTTTAGTTTTAGGCGCAGGAGTAGCTGCTATAGGTTCAATTTCGCTATAAGGATCTGCACCAGCTTTAGCGGCATTTATAATTTCTTGTTGGTGTAAAAGGACTTCAACAAGGTCGATTTTTCTTAGGGAGTCGGCACCTTCAATGCCATAGCTTTTTGCTAGCTCACGTAATTCTGTTGTGAGCTTATCATTTAATTCTGTTTTACTAAACATTCTAAATATATATGTTTCAAGAAATTTTTCATTTGTTTATAACGGATGTTTTCTGTTATAAATCTTGCACAGGCTTAAAAAATATTTGTGTTAGTGTAAGCCCGGCTTTTCATTACGTATAAATTCTTAAGGCTATAAAACATTAAATGAGTTCATTAGGGATAATGCTCAAATTGTTTCATAATTGTTTACAAGCTGAATAAAAAGCAATATTTGCTTTTAAAAAATGGTAACAAAAAACAAGTCTTGATAAATTTTTCTGGGATATTCAGATAAACGGTTGAGAAATTATGGTGCAATTGTATGTATTTGAAACGTAATCTGCAAGCAAAAGTTTAAAATGTTTATAAAAATAATTAATGTGCACATTATTTTATCGCTCAGAAAACTTAAAAATCTTCATATTTGCAGCAAATAAGCCCATATATGACCAAGCAGCAACTTTTCGAGCAGATACAAAAAAAACGTTCATTTTTATGTGTCGGATTAGATTCTTCGTTAGATAAGATACCAAAACATTTGTTAAAGTATGAAAATCCAATTCTGGAATTCAATAAACAGATTATCGATGCCACGAAAGATTTGTGTGTAGCTTATAAACCCAATACTGCTTTTTATGAGTGTTACGGCAAAAAAGGTTGGGAAACCTTAACCGAAACCTGGAAATATATTCCAGAAGATATTTTTTCTATTGCGGATGCTAAACGTGGCGACATTGGAAATACCTCTGCCATGTATGCCGAAACATTTTTTAATGCAGCATCGTCTGAGATGAGTTTCGATTCGGTTACCGTTGCACCTTATATGGGTAGCGATTCGGTAACACCATTTTTAACTTTTAAAGATAAATGGGTAATTCTATTGGCTTTAACCTCAAATATGGGGCATGCCGATTTTCAATTGCAGGAAGTTGGGGAAGACAGACTCTTCGAAAAAGTGATTAAAACCTCGCAAGCCTGGGCAACTGATGAGCAGATGATGTATGTGGTAGGTGCAACACGTGGCGCGGCGTTTGGCGATGTACGTAAACTGGCACCAGATCACTTTCTTTTGGTACCAGGAGTTGGTGCACAAGGTGGAGATTTAGGTGAAGTGTGTAAATATGGATTAAATTCGCAATGTGGATTATTGATCAACTCTTCAAGAGGAATTATTTACGCTGGCCAGGGCGAAGACTTTGCTGAAAGAGCCAGGGAAGAGGCCTTAAAACTACAACAGGAAATGGAGCAGATTTTGGTTAAGGCAGAACTTGTGTAATTAATTTTATATTTTATTAGGCTAGCGAGCTCACCAGGGGTAATTTATTTCAGGGTGTTGTTAGCGATAGGATGCTGAGCCCGAAGATTCGGGACAGCATGATCATCGCCTTGGGAATATGTGTCCACACAGTAGGATAACTATCGGATGTTAGCCCTGATTTTAGTTGAGACAGAGATACAATGCTTTGGCCTTACTAAATGGCAATGCAAATGGCCTAAGTTGCATAATGAATAGGTTAATTGTAATTATCGAAATGCATGATGTACTAATATTTGATTAGGTTAATTGCTTTTTTTGCGTAAAAATCCTTATATTTAATTGTTTAGACCTGGCCTATGACGAACCCTTTTGATAATATGGACTTTAAGTCATTACTTGAGCATGTAAAAAAACTTTCAGCTGCCGAAAAAAAAGAACTGATGCAAGTATTAAATCAGGGCCAGCTTCCAGTGGTTAATGAAGAGCAGGTAGCTTATATAAAGACACCCGCAACGTATACATCTTTTGATGCGAAGTGGAAGGAAAGTTTATCGACTTCTGAATTTAAAGCAGCAGCCATTCAGCATATTAATACCTTGCCTTGGAAATAGTACGCTTCAGTCCCCCGGTTCTGATTTAACTTAACGAACTGGTTGATGTGCTTTTTTACGAAAACTATTTCAGTATCCGCGAAAGTGCTATAGATTACGTTATCAGATTGATTGATATTGCTGAAAGCAAAATCGTGAAGAAGCAATATTACATTGCTCCGAAAGCTATTTCTCATCATGGCAGATGGCTAATTCATTTTAATATTAGTCAAAAAACAACCTGGTACTTTGTATTCGAAAAAAGTGAAGATCGTAATTTGGTTACCTATGTTTTTAACAACTACTCCAAAGAAGCTCAAAATTTAAACTTATAAATTAGTTATAGCCAAATAAAATTCATTATCTTCAAGAATGAATTTTCCGGAAGATTTTCTTCATTATGTATGGCAGTTCAGATCGTTTGATTTTAACGATCTGCAAACCACGTGTGGCGAAAATCTGAAAATCATAAACCCAGGCCTGCTCAACAAAAATGCTGGTCCCGATTTTTTTCATGCAAAAATCGAAATTGGAAATACCACCTGGGCGGGAAATGTAGAAATTCACTTAAAATCGTCTGATTGGTTAAAACACAACCACCAGGTTAACCCAGGATATGAAAATGTAATCTTGCATGTAGTTTATGAGCATGATGCTGAAATAACCAGGATGGATGGATCGGTTTTACCAGTTCTGGAATTGAAGAGCCGCATTTCTAATGATCTGATCAGAAAGTACGAAAATCTCTTTCTCACCTTAACCGATTTTCCTTGCATCGCTCAAATAGGAAGGGTAGATGGGTTAATTGTTGATTCTTTTTTATCAAGAACCTTGCTTGAACGTTTTGAGCAGAAAACAAATGCGGTTACAGAAACTTTAAACGAATTAAAGGGGAATTGGGATGAGACTTTCTACCGTTTTATAGCACGTAATTTCGGATTCAAAATAAATGCTCTGCCTTTTGAGCTGTTTGCCAAAGCAGTTCCGCAGCATATTTATGCCAGGCATAAAAACAATCCATATCAGATAGAAGCATTGGTTTTTGGTGCTGCAGGATTTTTAAATGATTATTTTGAAGAAGAATATCCCCAAAAGTTAAAAGCCGAATTTCAGTTTCTCCAAAAGAAATACAATACTACGCCCGTTGACGTTTCATTGTGGAAATTTATGCGCATGCGTCCTCAAAACTTTCCAACCATCCGTTTGGCACAATTTGCAGCATTAATTATAAAAGCCAATCATCTTTTTTCTAAAATTATGGAAATAAAGAATGTGGCTGAGCTGCGTGCGTTATTTGAAAATCTGCCAGTAAATGATTATTGGAGAACACATTATCATTTTAAAAAAGTAACCTCCTCGGTAAATATCCAGATCGGGAAAACATCTGTAGATAATGTGTTGTTAAATACCGTAGCCTTGTTTTTATTCGCTTATGGGAAACATACAGCAACACAATATTTTATCAGTAGGGCAATAAAACTGTTAGAAAGTTTGCCTCCTGAACAAAATGCAATTACTGATAAATTTACAGAAGCTGGGGTGAGGGTAGCGAACGCATTTGCCTCTCAGGGAATTTTACAGCTAAAAAAGCAATATTGCGATGAAAAAAAATGCCTATCTTGCGGTATTGGAATTAAAATTTTAAAACAGAACTAACCAGATACTGATTTCCAGTAAAACTTTCTACCCTATAATTCGTTTTTATATTATGGAATTTCCACACGAGCTAAAAGAACTATATCCTAATCAGATTATTGAGGTTAGGGGGAATGCCGATGCCTTAACTGTTATTTTAAATAAAGATGTAGATATCCATAAATTTAAGGTAGAACTGATCAAAAAGTTTTCGGGACTGGAAGAGCAACAAACACTTTTTATTAAACACGAAGATAAACAGGATTTCGAAAAATTGGTTTTAGAATAAATGAGTATGATTTGCGATTAAAATTTAACCAATTAAATTTGCTAAATTAGATGCTGAAATCAAATGACGGTTTTGGGTTTGGATAATTTTGTTTCGTGCTTGCGATTAAGATTTTTAAAATAAGCTTAAAATGTTACAGAAGATTATAACTTATTTTGAACAGCAGAGTTTTGGAGTTTCTACCTATTTGGCCAATAAGCTGAATATGAGTATCGCTAAAGTGCGCCTGTTTTTTATTTATTCGTCGTTTTTGGCGGTAGGTTTTCCAATATTATTTTATTTTTTGGCAGCTGTTGTGCTAGATATCAGGACGTATATGAAAAGAATGCGGTTGCGGATATGGGAATAGTTCAGTTGGCAGTTAACAGTATTCAGTAGGCAGTTAACAGTATCCGGTTTGTCGTTGATTAAACTGTGAACTACGAACTGATAACTGAATTAATCATCATCTCTTAAAATTTCTGCAATTTCGTTAAAGCCTTTTTCTGCGGCTAAATCTGCTGGCAGTTTTCCGCCTTCCATGCGTAAAGAAACCTCTGCGCCGTGTTCTAACAGTAAAATAATCAATTCGATATTTCCCAATTGTGCAGCAGTATGTAATGGGGCTAAACCTGCTTTCTGACAAACATTCGGGTATGCGCCTGCATCTAACAGCATTTTAGTGATATTGAAATTATTAGCTGCCACTGCTGAGTGGATTGGAAATACATTAAAGCCATTTTTTGATGCCAGGTTAACATCGGCACCTTTTAAAACCAGAAAACGGGCTAATTCTTCATGTCCGAAATAGCAGGCTAAACCAAGTGGTGTAAAGCCATCTTCAGAAAAATCGTTTATACTTTCGGGGTTTTGAAAAATCAATAAGGTAGCCGCATCGAATTTACCAACTGCACAGGCTTCAAATAAGGTTAAATTATCTACAAACTCAGCTATTAAGTCGGCTATTTCTTGCTTTTTGTAGTAACAAGCCAATAATAACGGCGAAATGTGATGAGAAGTATCCAGATTTGCCAATTTTGGATTTTCTACCAAAATTTCTTTTACTGCTTGTAAATTTCCAGCCTCAATTTGCTCTTCGAGTTGCGCTATGCCCATAGTATTGTTTCAAAAATCGCTTTAAATTAACAAAAATTAAGAAATTGTAAACTTTAATGCCTAAATATATTTAGTGTAAGGCAATCTACCAAGACCTCAGAGGTCAAAAAACATGATGTCTAAAAAAATGAGCAACCGGCCGAAAATTGCCAACTGAAAGCTGTTAACCCATTTGGGCGTTACCCAATCCCGTGAAAAACGGGAAAGGGGCGGGCTTTGCAGGGCTGCGCTTCGCTCCGGTACCGATGAAAGATCGGTACTGAACCCTTACAATCCCTAACGCAAACCCACTGTCTTAGCAACCATTAGATTTAAGCCCTAAGAACTACAGATTCAGGTTAAATAAACCTGACAGAACGAAAAGCCCGGAACGAACCGCTCTGTCCGTAGAGTTAAGCATAGCGCCTCTATGGATATAAGAATAAAATTGAGTTTATAACTCGATTAAAACGAGTCACAGACTCTTTCTATTATTAATCCGTAGAGCCCTTCGGAACTCTACGGACAGATATAGATTTAAGCCCTAAGAACTACAGACTCAGGTTAAATAAACCTGATAGAACGAAAAGCCCGGAACGAAGAATGAGTGAGGACTTGAAGTGATAGCAGGACGGTCGCAACCGAAGTGCACAGAACCCTGCTTTTCAAAATAATAGGAGCTGAATCACCTAGTATTTCCCCGCTCTGTCCGTAGAGTTAAGCATAGCGTCTCTATGGATATAAGAATAAAATTGAGTTTATAAACTCGATTAAAACGAGTCAGAGACTCTTTTCTATTATTAATCCGTAGAGCCCTTCGGAACTCTACGGACAGACACGTTAAGCCCTAAGAACTACAGCCTCAGGTTAAATAAACCTGATAGAACGAAAAGCCCGGAACGAAGAATGAGTGAGGACTTGAAGTGATAGCGGGACGGTTATAACCGAAGTGCACAGAACCCTGCTTTTCAAAATAATATGAACTGAATCACCTAGTATTTTCCCGCTCTGTCCGTAGAGTTAAGCATAGCATCTCTATGGATATAAGAATAAAATTGAGTTTATAAACTCGATTAAAACGAGTCACAGACTCTTTTCTATTATTAATCCGTAGAGCCCTTCGGAACTCTACGGACAGACACGTTAAGCCTTAAGAACTACAGACTCAGGTTAAATAAACCTGATAGAACGAAAAGCCCGGAACGAAGAATGAGTGAGGACTTGAAGTGATAGCGGGACGGTCGCAACCGAAGTGCACAGAACCCTGCTTTTCAAAATAATAGGAGCTGAATCACCTAGTATTTCCCCGCTCTGTCCGTAGCGTTAAGCATAGCGTCTCTATGGATATAAGAATAAAATTGAGTTTATAACTCGATTAAAACGAGTACAGACTCTTTTCTATTATTAATCCGTAGAGCCCTTCGGAACTCTACGGACAGATATGGCTAAAAATGGTCGCTATGAATAGAAATTAATCAGGCTGAGGTTATGAGGTCTATAAACAAAAAAATCCCGTTTAACCTCTCCAGGCAAAACGGGATAAAACCTAAAACAAAATCCGTTTCATTTGACAAAACGTAACAACTTGTGTGTTGTTAAAATAATAGACAATAATTTCTGTTTAAGGTTTAATGCCTGATGAATATTTTTATTTAATTTAAGGCACATTAAAAAAATAAGATATAACGATATATTTCCTCGGGTTTAATGCATTGTTTTGAAAAGAGGAGGCATAGTAGAAAGTATATAACAGCTGTGGTTACAATTTGTGATTATTTTTTTTGTAAGGCTTTCGTTAATGCTGCGCAGTTTTATCTAAGTTTGTTCAATATTAAATTATTATAGGATAGAAAATGTCGGTAAGGGGTAACCAGTTTAAAACCAATACATTCAGAGATAAAGGTGCAGAAAGTGCGCCCGGCAGGTCATCATCAGGCAGGCAGCCGAAAGAAAAAAGAGATTTTTTGCCAAGTTTCGACTTGGCAGATGGGCGTGCAGTTAAAATTGTAGGCCTGTTTTTTGTGATATTGTCATTATATTTTTTAATTGCTTTTACCTCGTATTTATTTACCTGGCAAGATGATCAGAGTTATGTAATCGATGCGAACGGCGGTTGGGGCAATCTTTTTAAAACAGCAGAAGAACTAAAGGAAGCAGGTGTTTCTATACCTGTGGTTCAAAACTGGTTAGGTAAGTTTGGTGCTTTGTTATCGCACCAGTTTATTTACGAATGGTTTGGTATTGCATCTTTTTTGTTCGTTTTGGCCTTTTTTATTATCGGCTACCGTTTATTGTTTAAAGTTAAAATCCTTTCTATCTCTAAAACATTAGGTTATAGCTTTTTCTTTTTACTGTTTATTTCGTTAACCTTAGGTTTTGCACATAGCTTTTGGTCAGAATCGCCACATTATTTAGAAGGTGAGTTTGGTTATTGGAGCAATAAATTATTAAGTGCCCAAATTGGCGCAGCTGGTGTTGCAGGATTAATTGCTTTTGCCGGATTAACCATTCTAATCATTGCCTATAATATCGATTTTAAATTTCCGGAACGTAAAGCGAAAGAAGTTTATCTCGATAACGAAACGCCAGATTACGTAAACGATATTAGAGCACAGGCAGTAAAAAACAAAACTTTCGAAGAAGAACCATCAGCACCTATTGAATTTCCGGTGCACGATAAGCCTGTAGGTAACGAACGTAAACAACAAAACGTCGTATTGCAGCCAAGTCGTTATGAAGAAAAAGAAGAGGAAGAAACTGTAGCACCTGTGGTATTATCCCCGTTGGCTGCTAATTTGCCACTGGCTACTGCTGCAGCTTCATCACTGCCTTTAGTAGTAGAACCGCCAATTGAAACCGAAAAGGAACCCGCTTTTACAATAGAAAAAACTGAAGAAGATAAAAAATCGGATGATCTGGTTGAACAGTTTGGTAATTATGATGAAAAACTAGATTTATCTGGTTATAAATACCCAACAATAGATTTGCTCGAGAATTATGGCACCAATAAAATTTCGGTAAATGCCGAAGAATTGGAAGCCAATAAAAATAAAATTGTAGAAACGCTTAATCATTACAATATTGAAATTGATAAGATTAAGGCAACCATTGGCCCAACGGTTACCCTTTACGAAATTATTCCGGCCCCTGGGGTAAGGATTTCGAAAATTAAAAACCTGGAGGATGATATTGCACTTTCGTTAGCGGCCTTAGGTATCCGTATTATTGCACCAATGCCTGGTAAAGGTACCATTGGTATCGAGGTGCCGAACCAACACCCTGAAATGGTGCCCATGCGGAGCATTCTAAATACCGAAAAATGGAGCCAAACCACTATGGATTTGCCTATTGCGTTAGGTAAAACCATTAGTAACGAGGTGTTTATTGCCGATTTGGCTAAAATGCCTCACTTACTGGTGGCAGGGGCAACCGGTCAGGGTAAATCGGTGGGTATTAATGCCATTCTGGTTTCGCTATTGTTTAAAAAACACCCCGCGCAGTTAAAATTCGTGCTTGTTGATCCAAAGAAAGTAGAGTTAACGCTGTTTAACCGTATTGAAAGGCACTTTTTAGCTAAACTTCCGGGCGAGGCCGATGCCATTATTACAGATACCAAAAAAGTTGTAAATACGCTAAACTCACTTTGTATCGAAATGGATCAGCGTTACGATTTGTTGAAAGATGCGCAGGTTAGGAATTTAAAAGAATACAACGATAAATTTGTTAAACGCAAGCTTAATCCAAATAACGGGCACCGCTTTTTACCTTTCATTGTTTTAGTGGTTGATGAGTTTGCCGATTTAATGATGACAGCAGGTAAAGAGGTGGAGGCACCAATTGCACGTTTGGCACAATTAGCCCGGGCTATTGGTATTCACTTGGTTCTGGCCACACAGCGTCCATCTGTAAATATTATTACAGGTACCATTAAAGCCAACTTCCCGGCCAGGTTAGCCTTTAGGGTATTGTCGAAAATCGACTCAAGAACCATTTTGGATAGTGGTGGCGCCGATCAGTTAATTGGCCGTGGTGATATGCTTTTATCTACAGGTAGCGACTTAATCAGGCTACAGTGTGCTTTCGTTGATACACCTGAGGTAGACCGCATTTCTGAATACATTGGTAACCAACGCGGTTATGCTGATGCTTACCAACTGCCTGAATATATAGATGAAGCAGGAGAGGGCAGTAAAGCCGATTTTGACCCTAATGAACGCGATAAGTTCTTTGAAGATGCAGCCAGACTGATTGTGATGCATCAGCAGGGCTCTACATCCTTAATACAACGCAAACTAAAATTAGGCTACAACAGGGCTGGCCGCATTATCGATCAACTAGAGGCTGCGGGTATTGTTGGTCCGTTTGAAGGAAGTAAGGCGCGCGAAGTTTTGTACCCGGATGAATATTCTTTGGAACAGTTCTTGAATAGTATGGATGACAAGGACTAGATTAAACCATTTAACAATAATCTACTCTAACGTTTCAAAGGAAAAATTTAAAAAAGAAAAGATGAAGAAATTAATTTCGGCATTAATGGTTGTAGTTGCTTTTACAACTTCAACTTATGCTCAAACTGATGCGAAAGCTAAAGCCATTTTAGCGGAGGTGAGTAAAAAATACAAATCGTATAATGTAGTTAAAACAGATTTTACCTTCACTTTGGATAACCCAAAGGCAAAAGTAAAAGAAACCCAGCAAGGTACTTTGTATGTTAAAGCGAACTCTAATAAGTATAAAGTAGCCATGACTAACCAGGAATTGTTTAGTGATGGTAAAAGCCAATGGACTTATTTGAAAAAAGACAAAGAAGTGCAGGTAAGTAATGTAGATAACAGTGGCGATGCCATTAACCCTGCTAAAATTTTCACTGTTTATGAGAAAGGATTTAAATACGTTTATACCGGCGATGAAAAAGTAGGGGTAAAACTTATCAAATGATCGATTTAACTCCTGTAGATGCTAAAAAATCGATTTTTAAAGTACGTTTAAGTATCGATAAAACAGCTAAACAAATTGCAAACGTGGTGTTGTTCGATAAAAATGGAAACAAATACACTTACAATGTGAAAACTTTTTCGCCAAATGTAAATGTACCGGAAACTACCTTTGCTTTCGATGCCAAAAAATATCCTGGTGTAGAAGTGGTAGATTTAAGATAATTGTTATTACCGCCAAGGCGGGATGAAACCTGAAAGGTTCAGTTGGAAACAGCTGAACCTTTTTTTGTGTGCAAAAAAAAAATCAGCGGATCATTATATGAGTAATATTTGTGTTTTGACTGTTTATGTTTACAAATGTTTTCCGGGAACGTTTGCACACAAAAACATGGTTTTAATGGCTATTGTGTCTTTTTGTGATTAATTTCATGTCAATATCATAACCAAATATAAAATCTAAAACATGAAAAAGAACTCAAGTATCCTTGTGCTAGGGATGGCCATTGCGCTTCTAAATAGCAAAAATGAAATCGAATTCAGTTCAGAAAGCAGTAACGGTCTATCAACGGTTTCTGCAAACACATCAGCAACCTCTGTAACAAGGGTTAGTACTACGGTAAGTACCGAGGCTGCACTAAAAGCAGCCATAGCCAATGCACAGGCTGGAGACATTATCACGATTAGTGGAACAATTAATCTAACCAGTACACTTCAACTGTTAAAAAGTGGGACAGCCAGCTCAAAAATTAACTTTACAGGTGGTGTTTTAAACTGCTCGGGCATTCCGGCCGGAAACTGGGGTGTAAAAGTGAATGGCAGTTATTGGAACATTACCAATATGACCATTAAAAATGCACCCGATTGTGGTATTGTGTTCCAAACTGGAGGTTATAATTATGTTTATAATGTAACTACCTCTGGTAATCAAGATTCAGGTTTGCAGATTTATAACGGATCGCACCACAACAACATCAGTTATTGTACCTCATTTGATAATTATGATGTAGCCAATGGGGGCGAAAATGCAGATGGTTTTGCCTGTAAACTTTCGGCAGGGGTAAGCAATCAGTTTGACCATTGCAACGCATATCATAACTCAGATGACGGATGGGATCTTTATGGGCAACCCTATACTGTTACGATTACCAATTGCACTGCCACCAATAACGGGTATGGGGCCAATGGCGATGGTAATGGATTTAAGTTGGGTAGTGCAGGGCAAAATGTACCGCATACAGTTACTAATTGTACTTCAAGTAATAATAAAGGGAGCGGTTATGATGGTAACGGAAATACCGGTCACATTACCACTACAGGCAGTGGCGGAACAGGTAATGTTAATGCTCTTTTTTACAGGATTTACTAGTACAGGATTTTTAATTTAAACCAGGTAATAGAGGTACTAATACAAAAGGTTCAATTGATAACAACTGAGCCTTTTGTGTTTTGAAGAAAGTTTTTTACCTATATCGTTATGCTGATCCGATAGCTATATTTTATTAGCGTGTTCCTATCTGATTTAAAGAGCCAATAGTTACTTCGCGGTCAGCATCTATTTAGTGTTGTAGACTTTTAATTAAATTCATGGAAGACATATTGCTTTTTTTGAAAAGCAGTTGCAGTAATCTTTAGGTTACACCAGTCCAGCCATTCGCTATGGCACCGATTTAAATTCTGCTATGTGGAGTACTTCTTTTTTGAGAATAGTTTAAGCGTCACACTAGCTTGCTTTAATAACACACAGGTTTTAGCGAAGAACGCCGTCAATCCCAAGAGCCAGAGAAATCAAAAAAAACAGGTGCAGTTCAGGTAAATTGGCACTAACAAACCTGAAACGCAGTGGTTTTGTGTTCATAAACAATGATTCAAAGCTTTCAAAAGAATTGAACACGATCGCCTTAAGAATATATGCTAAAAACAAATACAGGTAATGTAGATGTGTCCACACGATAGGCCTGCGCGGGAGAGACGACCCCTCTATTGGAGTCTGTCATTGATAGGGATTAGTAAATCGGATTATAGGAATTCGTAACCGATTGATCCAGAGCCCTGATTTTCTACATGTTTTAGAAATGAACATAGTGGTTGATAAATTTTTCATCATGTGTTTATGAATGCTGCGCAGATTTATCTAAGTTTGTTTCCAATGTCATTGCCACTAACAAACCATACTTTAGAGAAATTAGAAGCCCTGCTTTTTGCTATGGGTTATAAGGTTCGTTACGAGAAAGGGAACTTTAAAACAGGTTCTTGCCTGCTCGAGCACAATAAAGTTGTTGTAGTCAATAAATTTTCAAATCTGGAAGGAAAAATTGCTGCATTGGTAACTTTGGTTAAGCAAACCAATACAGATGAAAACCTGTTAGAAGAAAAACAGCGCCAATTCTACCTATCCTTACAGCAAACCGAATTATTTTAATGAAGATACAACTCCAGCATTACAGTTATAGAAAGGAAAGTTTAAGCAGATGAAGGTTACTTTTTTAGGTACTGGTACATCACAAGGCGTTCCTGTAATTGCTTGTAATTGCGAAGTTTGTTTATCTGCTGATAAAAGAGATAACCGCTTACGGACATCAATATTAATTGAAACAGCCGATAAAACCATTGTGGTAGATAGTGGGCCTGATTTCCGTTACCAGCTTTTACGCGAAAAGGTAAAAGACCTGGATGCGGTATTGTTTACGCACGAACACAAAGACCATATTGCTGGTTTAGATGATATCAGGCCGTTTAATTACCTGCTGCATAAGGTAATTGACGTTTATGCAACAGACAGGGTTCAAACGGCATTGAAAAGAGAATTTTATTACATCTTTGCTGAAACCAAATACCATGGTTTGCCACAGATTAATCTGCACACCGTAACCAATGGCGAAGATTTTAAAATTGGCGAAAGTACCATTATTCCTTTTGAAGTGATGCACCATTTATTGCCTATCACAGGGTACAGAATTGGCGATTTTACTTATATTACCGATGCCAAAACGATATCAGAACAAAGTTTCGAAAAAATAATGGGAACAAAAATACTGGTAATTAATGCTTTGCAGAAAGAACCACATATTTCTCATTTTACTTTAAGCGAGGCCATTGCCTTTGCGCAAAAGGTTGGCGCAGAAACCACTTATCTTACACACATCAGCCATAATCTGGGTAAACATGCCGATGTAGAAAGAGATTTACCATCGAACATCAGGTTGGCTTACGATAGGCTTAGTTTAGAATGTTAGCGTTATTTAACGTCAAAGTTTCATTTGTTTGTGATCAAAAAACAAAACTGCCGCAATATGTACTCGCAGATATTCCCATTCTGTCGTCTGCAATGAAAGCTATCCAGGTGTGAAATGTTCTTCCTTTATAAAAAGAAGGAATTTCCAGGCTTTCCCTTTCTTTAAACCGCCTGGCACCACCTGTTTCATAGATAGCCGTTTTGTTGTCCACATCATAAACCATTAACATTACCTGGTCATGTTTCCTGTTGTAATCGTCGTTAGCATTATCCGTCCAGCTGAAATGTACACCCGCATCGTCGTGTTCCAACTTGACACCCTCCGCACCGGTGAGGTTTCCAAAGCTTAAACGCACAGCCGCATAGTCGATTTCACCGTCGGCATTTTGGGCATTCAGCATGTTATAGGATTTTGCAACATTATGGGCGGTCATCATGCGTTTTTTCGACTCCAGGTTAAAACCAATCCGGATAAAACCAACAATAGGGCTTAAGAAGGTCTGCATCATGGTAAAACGAGATCTGCAGGTCTTCTGATCAGCACTACCGATTTTGTTTTTTATCGATTTTCTGCGTTTGCTCCTGATGACCCATTTCCCGTTCAGGTAATAACCGGTCACGGCACCCACCGTCCCGGTGAAACCGCCGTTAATTCCATTTTCTATTTTTCCCATGATTGCATTAACTTATATTATACAATATAGCAAATTGCTGATTAATAAACAAATAAGTTGTATTTACTTCTGATTTACGTCGGCTTTTATACGGATATAATTGTCATAAGTCCGACGAAACCCCGTCTTAAATGCGGCAAAAGTCCGTCTAAATAATTACGCAGTTATGTTGGTATCCAATATTGGAATAAGTTTACCATGTTAAGATTTGCTTTCCGGAATATTAGTTCAAAAAAATATTTTATGAATGTTGCAGCGCACTAGGGTTAATTTATATATTTGCAAACTTCAAACCCAGGTGGCGGAATTGGTAGACGCACCAGCTTGAGGGGCTGGCGCCCGTATGGGTGTGGGAGTTCGAATCTCCTCTTGGGTACAAAGAGTTTGGTTTTTACCAAACTCTTTTGTTTTTTATAACTATGGCAACCATGTGGGATTCGTCCCAATAGCCTTCTCTTTGAATAACCCAAAGTTGAACTATTTCAATATTGAGTTATTACTCTTGCTGATTTCAATACTAAATAGTTAATCATATTTTATTTGCGTGACGTGAGTAGCTAAAATATAACAACTTCACTAAAACAAGGGAAAAACAACCATTGCCAGAATCCCGAAACCAGCGCATGCAAGTTATTCTTTATTTATGCAGTCAGTCATTTCATTAATTTCTTTGCGTATCTCAGGATAATCTCTATTTTTATGCACATTTCAAACGCCACTCAAATGAAATTTTCGCTCCTTCTACTGCTAGGCATGTTATTGTTTTGCCACGGCTATTCCCAAACAGGGTCTTTTGATACTGCTTTTGGTGATGCTGGTACAGTTAAACTAAAACTTGGGTACCCCAATTTTTCCGTAGGGGCAGTCGCAGTTCAGTCTGATGGAAAAGTACTTGTTGCCGGTGGGGCTTTTAACGCTACTGACGATTTCTATGTGACGAGGTTCTTGGCAAATGGTACGGTGGATAAAAATTTTGGTGAAAGTGGAGTAGTCTATGCGGATATGCCTGGATCAGATAAGGCAGTAAAAATCATTGTACTTGCGGATGACCGTTTTTTAGTAGCTGGCCAATCCTACCAAACCGGCATCAGCCGTTCTTATGTAATAAGATACACAAACGAAGGAAAGCGGGATAACACTTATGGCCAAAATGGCACTGTTTACATCGATGCAGAGTTTAAAGATATGGTGCTTTTGCCCGACGGAAAGCTAATCGTCGCCCATGGAGGCAGCCAAAATCTGATGTGTTTTTCGGCTGATGGGATCAGGGACAATAAATATACTACTGCTATTAATCCATCGGATGCTTCCTTCCGCACTAGCGCACTATCGCTAAGCAGCAAAGGCAATATTCTGGCCACAGGTTATTATGGATGGTCTTTAGATCAGCAATTTTTGGCTTGCTTAAACCCTGATGGAACGCTGGATAAAAGCTTCGGGGAAAAGGGCGTAACACTATTTTCAGGGCTTGGTACCTCAAAATTTATGAAAGTAAACCTGGTCCAAAGCAAGGATGGTAACATAGGGATACTCTTCGACGATGGAAGCAATCAACAGCGCAGTTATTTTAAGTTCAGTGCCAGTGGAAAAATTTATAATATAGGGATCAATGGCTTGCTAAAAGTACCTATAGACAAGACCAGGTTTTACGGCTTTAGATGTGTTTTTGATCAAGATGGAGCAATTTATATTGCCGGAACGGCAAGAAATGAACAGCAGGTTAATCAGTTCGCTGTCCTCAAATTTGATAGCGACGGTAAACCTGTTCCAACATTCGGGGATGCCGGACAAAGTACTACTTTGTTCAGTGCTTCGCGGCACGAAGCAGAAATACCTTTTGTGCGGCCAGACGGAAGTATAGTGGTGGCAGGGTTTGACTATGCCGAAGGAAGGTATCAAGCCGCAGTCGGCCTGTTTTCGACCGATGGACAGCAGGTAGCAAATTTTGCTGCAGGTACCAATTCCTCTATTGCCGTTGGTACGGGTAAATCCAGAAATGGTTTGGGAAAAGGAATTATCGTTGCTCCCGACGGATCGATGCATGTTGCGGGCCTGGTGAGAAACGGGGAGGGGATCAGTCTTGTAGTCGCCAAATTAAAAGCGGATGGCAAGCTTGACGAGAGTTTTGGTGAGGGAGGTCGTGTACATGGTTCCCTAGAGCAAAACCATGAAACGCTATACGATTTTTACTTATCTATCGACGGTACCCAGCTTCAAATGGCCAAAGACGGATCAGGTAATATCTACGTGATTACCACGGAACTGGATTATTTCCGGGGTAAGATTGGCCCAACACTTTTTAAGTTTACATCCGATGGTAAAGTTGACATGGCTTTTGGCGGTCGTGGAAAACTGCATATTCCTTTGAGTGACAATTCCCGGAGGGCTTTCCCCTTGGTTTAGCTTTTCAAAAGAGTGGCCAGCTGATTATTGGACTTTCAGAACGCGTAGGTGATATCGGTAACCATTTGCTTCAGTTAAGAAGGGTTAACACCAATGGCACATTTGACAAGAGTTTTGGCTCCGATGGTGTTTTGATCGACCCCCAGTTCCATGGGCGGGAAGGTGAGCGTAGTAAGGCCTGCAGGCTCGTGATCGATAAACAAGACAGGATTGTTATGGCAGGAAGTTATGGCCTCTATGGATTTAATAACTTTGCCATCGTACGGTATACTGCTGGTGGCGAGCTGGACAAAAGTTTTAATGGCGGGATGGTAACACCCCAATGGCCAGGTACTTCCGTTATCGGACATGCGATTGCTATCCAGGAGGATGGTAAGATCGTGGCAGCAGGCTCCAACTCCCCCAATTCACCGATCAAATTGGTCAGATATCTGCCCACTGGTGCATTAGATCTCGACTTTGGTGAGGATGGACTGGTCAATAATGTAACTGTTGCAGGGGATGTAAGCAGATTAGCGTTACAAAGTGATGGTAAAATCCTGTATCATACTGGCAGATATAGCGACGATATTGCACTGGATCACGGATATATGCAGGTTGGAAGGTTAAATCCAGATGGATCGATTGATCAAACCTTTGGCAACAAGGGGAGTGTTTCGGTTTCACGGGCTACAGTTATGCAGGATAAAAATGGCGATATGGGCATTGCGGCGGATGGACGAATATTTCTGGTTGGTTCAACTGAACTCCAGCCAGATTATGGTATACACCAGGATATGGTTGTTTACGGCCTGCAAAACAAGATGGAGGTGTTTAAACCAGAACTGCTTAGCTTCGATCCGCTCATTGCAGGAAACGGTGCCAGCATAACTGTTGATGGTGTCGGATTGAAAGGAGTGACCAAAGTATCAGTTGGCGGTACCCCTGTAAAATCATTTGTTGTCAAATCCAGCAGTCGGATGGTGCTTACACTAGGGGATGGTGCAACGGGTGATATCACAGCAGAAATAGGTACACAGAAAATCAGTATCCCGGGTTTTACCTATGTTCCTAGGCCTGTAATTACACCGGATGTTTCGCTCGGCCTGATCAAAGGTAACAGCGTTCTACTACAGACTCCGTCATATCCAGGTTTTACTTACACCTGGTATAGGTATATAGATGTTGTCCAATCAGGAAGTTCACCTACTTACAGAACCTCCCAGCCTGGCTCCTATACGGTAAGGATCACCAAAGATGGTTTCACGGATACCTCACTTCCCGCATTTGTAACTGTGGAGTTCGCGCTACCCGCAGATAATTTCACCATAAGCGCAACATCTGCCAGCTGCAGGGGAACCAATGATGGTTCCATCTCATTAACTGCAAAAAACAGCATGAATTATACCGCGATACTTACCCTGGCGGGCATAAAAACCGAAAAAGTCTTTACCGATAAGGTATCCTTTGACCAGCTGGCTGCAGGCACATATGAACTCTGCCTGCAGGTTTCTGGAGAGAAAGACTTTAAGCAATGCTTTACGCTGGTAGTCACTGAGCCGGAAAAGCTATCTGTATTTAGTATGTTAAGCGAAAACACGGGCAAACTACACCTTCAGCTTACCGGTGCAGACAGATATTATATCGAACTCAATGGAAAACTTTTTACCACAAACGCAAACGAGTTTGAACTTCAAATGGAAAGTGGGGCCAATAAGGTTATAGTCAGTTCTGATAAAAACTGTCAAGGTATCTGGGAGCGTGAAATTATTAACTCAAATACCCTTATGGCCTATCCAAACCCAGTTGAGGATATACTTTACTTAAACCTGGGAAATACGGGCACGGAGAAAAAAATCTTTATTTACAATACCATGGGACAATGCATCTATCAGGATAAAGTTACCCAAACCGTAACCAGCCAAATCAATATGAGGGATATCGTGCCTGGGATATATCTGCTTAGGATCAAAACCGAAAAGGACGAAAAAACATTTAAGATCGTAAAAAAATAAATGGGAAAAATAGCTAATTCAATCTTAACCAGTCTGTTGGTCTGCGGGCTATGGTGCGGTTGCAAAAAGAAGACTGAAGATCCGCCAAAGGAAACTTTTGGTAAGCCTGTTTTGGTATTCCCGAAGCAAGACGAGGTTTGCACAACGGGACAAGTTATTTCACTAACACAATCCACAGTAAGTTTCGGGTGGAACGTGGTACCAAAAGCGGAAATTTACACCCTTTACTGGAAAGATCTGCTCCAGGGAACTATACAGGAAAAAAACGTATCAGTAAACCAAACCACTATATCGCTGGGGCGTGGAATTCCTTACTCCTGGTGGGTTGTTGCCAAAACAAACGCCGGTGCAGAAACCACTCAAAGTGAAACCTGGAAATTTTATAATTCAGGCCCCGGTTTTAAATCCTATGCGCCGTTTCCGGCAGATGCAATTGCCCCGATTTATGGAAAGGTATTTGTCCAGGATACTAAATCAGTGAACCTTTCATGGAAGGGTGCTGACGTTGATGACACAGACTTAAAATACGACCTTTATTTTGGAACAACAACTTCACCTGCCATTCTTCGCTCAGGGATAAAAGAAACAGCGGTTGCAGACATACCAACTCCGGTTAATGGAACCTACTACTGGCGGGTAGTTACCAAAGATAATGCAGGTAACAGCTCTACATCAACCTTGTTCTATTTTAAAGTAGGTATATATTAAAGGCAATGCAGACAATCATTTCAAGTATCGTTAATTATATCGAATTTAGTTAGCAGCATAGTAAAACTAGAGAGACTGTGCTGTTAAACAATTCAAGCAAAATGAAAATTATGCTTAAAAGCTCAATCCTGTCTATTTGGTAATGTTGCATTAATATTTGGTAAGCATCCTATTCGCAGTCTGTTATAGAATGTTGTGTCTCAATTGAAGTAATCAATAGTTCGATGAAATTTGTTTCTGATTTTAAAAATCACTGGAGAAATCATAAATATGGGCTACTTTTTTCATGTCCTCTTTAAAAACCTTCGTTAACGATATATTTTGGAGTACGCTAAAAGCTTCGGTATTACCTAAGCTTTTTTTGTTTGTTTTATGGCATCAGTTTACATCCTTTTTTCTGAAAAATTAAATCGTTTTTACACCGGTAGTTGTCTGACAGCCTCGATTGATCGAATTACATATCAAAAAAATGAAATTGTAATTTAATCAAAAACTTAAAGCAATATCCTGAGGTGGTAGCTAAACTTATAGAGCGGTATCGAAGATTATTTGATTATGTCGATTCCGGTTAAATAATAAATAGCTGTCAAACTACTTTTCTTGAATATGACAGGTTAGTAATCTGATGTTATTTTACTCTAATTAAATTGAGATCGCCAAAATCAAAGCTAAAGTCAATGCCTGGTGAAATGCCTTTCATTGTAAAAGATTGTGCTTTCCCTTTTTCTTTAAAGGAAAATGCAGCAAATGCATCGCAATTCATGTCCTGGTATTCCCATTTAATAGCAAAGGTATTTGTGTTATAGAAATACATTGGGCCATTTAATTTTGGTGAACGTAAACTTTTAATCCAAAGCTGCTTGCCCTTCATAAAAACCTCCATCTTTCCAAACCATTTATCTTCGTACATACCCGTATAATCCTCGTTTTTAATTTTGGTAAGCTTCAGAGAATCTACTTTTTCCCAAACTTTCTTCGTTACTTCATCAATATTATTGGTATTAGACTTAAGATTTCTTGCCCTGTTATCAATCCATTTGGCATCATCTAAGCCAAAGTAGCTATCCGTTATTGCTCTCGTAACGGCAAAAGCAAGACTTCCACCACCACTTTCAGTATTCGTTAGCACTACAATGCCTAAATTCAAATCTGGTACCAGGGTTACCTGCGATAACATACCTGGCAAACCGCCGGTGTGCATAGCCACCAGATTTCCTTTTACATCATTTAAAAGCCAACCTAAACCATATCCATTAAAATGGGTATTGTATCTTTCGGATACATAGTTTGGTAAAACCGTTTGTATTGTCCACATTTTAGCACTGTTAGCTGTAGAGAACAAAGAAGACTTCTTGTCATTTCCGTATTTCCCCCTGTTTAACTGCATGATCATCCACTTAGACATATCATTCACATTGGAATATATGCCTCCGGCGGGGCTAATCATTCCGATATTGAAACGATTAATAGTTTTTAAAGCTCCTGTTGCTGTAGAATGTGGTGTTGAAAGATCTTTCATATCATTAATTAGCGTATCACCAATAAACGAGTTACTCATTTGTAAGGGTTGGAAGATGCGTTTTTGAATAAAATCTTCAAAACTCATTTTACTTACTCTTTTAATGACTTCACCAGCAATGATATAGAGTAGGTTATCGTAATTGTATGTTGTTCTAAATGCAGAAACTGGTTTAAAATTCTGGAAAATAGTGGTGATGTCTTTTACCGTGAAATCTGCTCCATCGGGAAAAAATGTTAAATCACCAGCCCCAAGCGCAAGGCCGCTCCTATGAGTTAACAAATCAACAATATTAAAATTATCAGTTACATACTCATTGTACATTTTAAATTCCGGAATGTAATCCTTCACCTTATCGTCCCATTTTATTTTCCCCTCATCAACCAATATGGATAACGCAGCTGTTGTAAATGCCTTACTGTTGGAAGCTATTTGAAAGTTCGTAAATTCTGTAGTTAATTGTTTTGTATCAATCGAATTAACTCCATAGCCTTTTAGATGGATTACCTTCCCATCTTTTACAACGGCTATTGCAGCCCCGGCTACTTTTAATTTGTGTATTGCTTCTTGCATCAGCGAATCAATCTTAGAAGAAGATAGCTGTGCAAAACTTTGCAGACAAGTAAAAAGAATAGCGGAGGTAATTACTATTTTAACAATTATTTTTTTCATGGCAATTGGCTTTAAATTTAAGATGTCGTTAGTTTATTGTCGGTATTTATCTTAAGCAATAGGTTGCTACAAAGTGACTGAGAAAAAAATCATCGAAATTGTAAAATTGTTACCAACTATGTAAAAAGCCAAACATTTTTATTTGCCGTGTTCACATTTTTAAAGAAAAGATTGGGATTGATTTCTGTAAGGGATTTGAAATCTTTGATAAGATGAGATTGATCAAAAAAAAGGTTCTCGCACGACAGTTCAGTTAGGCTTTTTAAACCTTGATATTTGTTAATTACGTTTCTGAACCGGAATATTTTCCTGTATTCAATTAGAGATTTGCCTAAGTTCTTCTGAACTAAATTGTTTAAATGTTTTCTAGAAATATGATGTTTTTTAGCAATGTCTTCGATCTTGATGTTAGACTCAGTGTCTAATAAGATAGTTTTCATAAATGCCAGGTCTTTCGTCATCAATTTTGACAACCAATAATCTTCAAGGGCATCTATTTGCAATGGTCTTTTGGCAATGTGAAAAATTTTACCCATCTCATCTTTAAAGTCTAAAAATTGTGGAATAAATTCTGTCATTTTTTTTTGAGAGAACATTGTTTCCAGATTATTTACAAAATAATTAATGCCGAGCGGTTTGAAGTAAATGGTAATCTCTTGGAAGGGTCCTGTATAATGCACTTCTATTGGATTTCTGTATCGATACGCGAAACTCGCATATATATTATTATCACAAGAGGGCTCAATAGAAATTTTATTAATGTCTAGTTTTACTTTAGAATTAAGATTTACGGTAACAATGCCGTAATTGTTTGGAAATGTCGTGTAGGCTTTAATCGCTCCAGGTCCATGATCGTTTAAAAAATAATAACCTTCAATATATTGTTTTAAGATGTCGTTTTCTGGCGTATAAAAATGTAATTCCAAGGTGTTTTTTTTTAAATCTATTTATAGTAAATAGACACGCAAAAAATCTTAAAGTGACAGAATGTATTGATTTAATTTTATTTAGGAAATGTTGAAGGAGAAATGCAAAACTACTTCTTTTTACATATGCCATTTTTTTGTTCTATTATAATCTGGTCAAGGCGATTTAATTGAAAATCACCTTGACTTTAACACCTGACGAACCAAAACAGATTTAATCTTCTATGATTTTTTAAAGCAATTAGAGAATCTATCAGATTAAAAAGATGGGAAAATTTGAGCGGGTAAATGGCTTTTAATCTCTTGAAGGAATAAATATGAACCTGTTGAAGAAAATAAACACGAGGGGGTATTATAAAAGAGGTATCCGAACTAGCAGGCTTGGAAACTTATACAATGTGCTCATAATAATTTTGATGGAAGCTCTTGGATATTAAGCTTAAGCATTTATTAGCTGATTGAGCCACCGCTGGATTTAGTGCGGCCCTTTTTACTATCCTATTTGATTTTGATTCTAGCTTAATTCTTATAAATTTGCTGTGGCCAAATGCACTAACTTAATACCATACCGGCGGAAATCCCTTTTTCTTACATCCCATTCCAATTTGCATTAACCAGTTTAACTATCCCATAATAAAATAAGCATGTCTAATAAAAACGGCGAAGATGTTGTTGATGTTTTACAACCAGAGCAGCTTTTCAAAAAGCTTTACCGGCGTTTATACGATTTTGCATATTACCTTTTAAAGGATAAAGAATTGGCTGAAGATGTGGCACAGGATGCTTTCGTGGTTTATCTGGAGCAACAGAAAAGTATCGCTACCAATTTCAACGTGGTAAAATCATTTTTATACACCACTGTAAAAAATGCCTGTTTAAATAAAATCAGGCACAATAATGTGGTTAATGTTTATCATAAAAACAATCCGCCGGATATTTATTCCGATCCGCAAATCTTGGAAGGCATTATCCATACCGAGATTGTTGCCGAGATTTATGATCAGATCAATGCGCTTCCACCGGGATGCGCTATGGTAATCAGGTATGGTTATTTAGAAGGACTAAGCAATAGCGAAATTGCCAAACTGATGAATATTAGCATCAATACGGTTAAAAGCCAGAAAAAGCGTGCATTATCTTTAATGAAAGTACATCTCGGAAAGGCTGCAATGGCACTTTTCGCTGCGATGTATCTCCATCATTAATTTTTTAAAATTATTTTCCACCCTTTTTTACCCTTCGGGTTTCTTAGTTGTATAGCCATACAACACGATGAAAGAAGAAGCCTTTGAATTGTCTGCATTAATTTCCGGATACCTGCTTTGTACCTTAACCACGGAAGAGGAGGAACGATTAAAGTTGCTTTTGGCAGCAGATGAAGAAAGGTATAAACTATTGGAAGCTTACCGTGCTGCTGGCCCTACTGCAGCGCGCCTGGCCAACATGGATAGTGTGAATATAGACGAGGCCTGGCGCAGGGTTAATAACCGTTTTCAGGGAGCTAAGATTGTTCCGCGTAAAAATCGGTATGCATGGCTTAAATATGCGGCTATTTTCGTCGCAATTATCGGCGTTTCCATTTTCTATTTCAATTTAAATAAAACTGATCCGGGAATTGTTCCCGATATTACCAAAACCTACCGCAATGATGTTTTGCCAGCCACCCAAATCGCTAAACTGATTCTTTCTGATGGAACCCAAATCGCATTAGATAAAGAAAAGAAGGTAATCGGCGGTGAAAAAGGAACAACTATTGTGAGTAATCAGGGTGAGATCAGTTATGGGCAATCGGCAACTAATTTACTTGCAGCTGCAAACTACAATACACTCATTGTACCTAAGGCAGGGACTTATAAGATAACCTTACCTGATGGCTCAAAAGTCATGTTGAACGCCATGTCGGAATTGAAATTCCCGGTTAGTTTTGCGGGTAATGAGCGATCGGTAAGTTTAAAGGGCGAAGCCTATTTCGAAGTAGCCAAGGATGCTGCCCGTCCCTTTAAAGTTAAACTTAACGAATCGGAAGTTGAAGTTTTAGGTACCCATTTTAACGTATCGGCCTATAACCAAACCGCAAAAACCACTCTTTTAGAAGGATCGGTTAAGGTGAGTAATGGAAAAAGCAGCCATATCCTTATTCCCGGTAAACAGGCATTATCCGATCAGCAAAATATCGCAGTTGCAAAGGGCGATGTAGACAAAGCTGTGGCCTGGTGTAAAGACGATTTCTATTTCAGCAATGATGCACTCGAGCCAGTTATGACTGAAATAAGCAGATGGTATGATTTAAAGCTCGTTTACAAAAAGAAAATACCGGAAATCCATATTACCGGACATGTAAGCAGAAAGGTTAAATTAAGTGAAGTACTGGATATGCTTAAAGATGTAAGTAACCTCTCTTTCGGTATAGAAGGCCGGAACCTGATTATCAATTAACCAAATATAAACTAAACCGAAAAAATATGATGTAAAAATAGACAGAACCACCTATGTCTGAAGAAATGAATACCGGAAGTGTACCACCACCTCCGGTAAATAATTCAGGCACGAAAAAATAGTATAAAACCGAACTTATTTCTCTAACCTAAATCAAACGAAAGTATGAATTTCTTTTGTCGTAGACAAAATATTGCCCATCGGGAAGCAATTTCCGGTATACCTATAGTGATCAGAATTATGAAACTTGTTAGCCTTTTAATCTTTATACTTCAAATTGGAGTATTCGCCAACGGAAGGGCACAGCAGGTTAATATTTCGGTAAAAAATGCGGAGCTAAAAACCGTTTTTGCCGAATTGAATAAACAAACCCGTTACCGGTTTCTTTATAACGAAGAAACCATCCAAAAAGCTTTGCCGGTTACCTTTAAAGTAAGCAATTCCGATATCAATACCGCTTTAAGTAAAGCCTTGCAAGGCTCAGGTTTAGGGTTCAGGATTCATGGCGAAACCATCACCATTTTAGAAACGGATAAAATGAAGCCGGTAGCACCAATGGCATTAACCATTACCGGAACAGTAAAAGACACCTCAGGGCTTGCACTGCCTGGTGTAACGGTACAGGTTAAAAATAAACCTACTATCGGTACCGCTACCGATGGGAACGGGGCCTTTGTGTTAAAAGGAGTGCCCGAAGAAGCGGTATTGGTTTTTAGCTTGCTAAGCTACAAGAGCCAGGAATTGCCCCTAAACGGCCGTAAGGTGCTAAATGTGGTGCTTAGAAACGATGAAGCCAACCTGAATGATGTAGTGGTAGTTGGATTTGGTAAGCAAAAAAAGAGTAGCCTGGTAAGTTCAGTTGCTTCGGTAAAAGGCGATGCGCTACGCATACCTACACGTAGCCTAACCAACGCCATTGCCGGCCAGGTACCGGGTATTATCGCTATTCAACGGTCTGGAGAGCCAGGTTATGATAACGCCGAATTCTGGATCAGGGGGTAAGTTCTTTTGCCGGCGGAACCAATCCGCTTGTACTGGTTGACGGGATACCCCGCTCCATGACCGATATCGAACCAGATGAAATTGAAACCTTTAACGTATTAAAAGATGCAGCAGCCACTGCAGTATATGGGGCAGAGGGAGCCAATGGTGTAATTTTAATTACTTCTAAGCGTGGTGCAGTACAAAAGACAAAAATTACCTACCGCGGCGAGTATACACAGAATAAACCAACCAGGCTTCCGGAGTTTATGGATTCGTACGATTACCTTTTTGCTTATAATGAAGCATTGCGCAATGAAGATAGTCCGGTATTTAAAACAGATGAGCAGCTGGCCTTGTATAAAAACGGATCAGATCCTGATCTATATCCGAATACCAAATTTCTGGATGTTATGCTTAGGGATAATACCTTTAATACCCGCCATACTTTAAATTTCAGGGGTGGCGGCGATATTGCTAAGTTTTTTGTTTCCGGGGCCTATTATCAGGAAAACGGGGTTTTTAAATCTAACCCTAACAATATTTATGATAATAATCTGGGACTTAAACGTTATAATCTGCGTAGTAATATTGATTTAAACGTTACCAAAACAACCGTGTTGGGGTAGATTTGAGTGGACAGTACCTTTTAACCAACTATCCTGGTACCGGAACTGCAACCATATTTTCGCGGATGATGGGTGTGCCGGGTTATCTTTTTCCGGCGGTTTATTCTGATGGTACGATAGCTGGTCACCCTGGTATTCCAAGCTCCAACAGGGTAAATCCATATAACTTATTAATGGAGTCTGGTTACGCAAAAGAATGGCGAACAAGTCTGCAATCCAAATTATCTTTAGATCAGAAGCTGGATTTTATAACTAAAGGACTGAGCTTTAAGGGGATTGTTAGCTTTGATGCCACCATGAATTATTACATGAACAGGCTAAAATCTCCCAAACAGTTCAATGCAACCTCAAGAGATGCTAATGGTAAATTGATCTTTACTCAGGTTGGAAATCCTGAGACAACTTTAGGCGAGCCGGTAGAATCAAGCAATGGCCAGAAAAACATCTATTTAGAGAGTTCATTAAATTATAACCGGATTTTCGCAAACGACCATACCGTTGGTGCAATGCTGTTAACCTACCAGAAAGAAGCCCAGCAACAAGGTGAAGCCCTGGCCTTTAAAAAGCAAGCCTATGTAGGCCGGGTAACTTACAATTATGCCAACCGTTATTCTATAGAAGGGAATTTTGGTATTACAGGTAGTGAAGCTTTTTCACCTGAAAACCGGTTTGGATTTTTCCCTGCGGTAGGTGGTGCCTGGTTTGCCAGCAATGAGCCTTTTTACCCTGAAGCTTTACGTAAAGTAGTATCATCGTTAAAATTCAGGGCATCTGTTGGTAAAACAGGTAACGATAATACTGGCGGGGCAAGGTTCCTTTACCGCGGTACCTATACCACTGGTACTACCGGCTACTCGATTGGAATTGGTGGCACTGGCTCCCTTAATGGTTTAAATGGTATTGTAGAGGGACGTTTTGAGGCACCCGATTTAACCTGGGAGATAGAAAACAAACGGAATTACGGGATAGATATCGAATTTTTTAAAGGCGCTGTCGATTTTTCTGTCGATTATTTCAATAACCTGCGTTCCAGTATTTTACTACAACGCCGTACTGTTTCAGGTGTTACCGGATTCAGACAGTCGCCATGGCAAAACTTTGGTTCAGTGTCTAACAAGGGGATGGACGGATCAGTTAACATTAAACAAAATATTGGCGAGCTGAAATTAACGGCAAGGGGCAACTTAACTATTGCCAAAAATAAAATACTTGAGATTGATGAGCTGCCACAGCCTTATCCCTGGATGAACCAAACCGGCACAAGTATAGGGGAGTGGAACCTGTATACAGCGGACGGTTTATATACCGATAACGATTTTACCATGACTACCGATGCCGTAGGGAAACGCATTTATACTTTAAAACCAGGATTGCCGGTAAGCACCCTTGGAGGAGTAGTTAGACCCGGCGATATTAAATACAAGGATTTAAACGGCGATGGGAAGATCGATAATTTTGACCGCAGTTATTATACAGGTAGCAACCCTGCAAACCCGGGCATAGTATATGGATTTGGCCTAAACGCCGAATATAAAGGCTTTTACGGAAGTATCTTTTTTCAGGGCGTAGCCAAAACTTCAACCGTATTTGGCCAAAATGCCGCAGGTAACTTTTTCCCATTTACGTTTGGTGTCGAAGAATCAAATTTAAGGGCTGAAGTGGCAGACAGGTGGACAGAAGCTAATCCCAGCCAAAATGTAATGTTCCCAAGGTTACATTCTATCAGTTTTTCAAACAACCAGGTAGCGAGCACCTGGTGGCTGCGCGATGCCAGTTTTATACGTTTAAAAAATATCGAACTGGGTTATCGTTTCCCTAAAAAAATGCTGCGGAAAATTGGTTTCGAAACCGGCAGGATATACTTAATGGGAATAATATCGCTGTTTGGGATAACATCAAAATGTGGGATCCTGAAATCGGCAACGCTAATGAGGGGCTAAATTACCCCATTCCGCGTTCGTACACCATCGGCATTGAGTTTAATTTATAATATCCAAAGAAGAAATGATGAAATCAAAAATATATAAAGCCCTATTGCTGTGCTGCATAATCATAAGCATGGGTTCGTGCAGTAAAAATTATTTAAATGTATCTGATGAACTTGCCGGTCAGCTTACACTCGACCAGATTTTTTCTACCCCAGCTAATGCACGTGCTTTCCACCGCAATATTTTTGCAGGTATTGGCACTTCATCGGCAATGGTATTTAATACAAGCACCGGAGCCGTTAGGGGAGTAGACAACCCATGGCCAGCTTTTACCGATGAGAACAGAAACCAGCAAGGTGCTTTCAGGGTAGAGCCACCTGCGGGGTTCAATGCTTCAAATGCGCCTTTTAGTCGATGGGATTTATACCTGTATATCCGGCAGGCCAATGTTTTTATGGCCAACGCTAAGATTATACCCCGTGTTGGTGGTACCTCATCGGGTGGTACCGTTGCCGATGCTATTGAAGAGCCGGAATACAAAAAACTAATGGCACAAGCCAGGTTCTTAAGGGCTTATTATCACTATTTGTTGTTCGAACTGTATGGGCCAGTTCCGATTATGGACAAGACTGTTAACCCTAATGATGCCGATCTGGATTTTGAACGCAACAGTGTGGATGAAGTGGTTAATTTTGTGACTAAGGAGATGGATGCTGTAGCCCCAGAGCTGGATGAATATATTCCCCTAACCGATATCAATAACCTTGCATTGCCAACTAAAGGTGTTGCACTCGCTGTAAAGGCCAAAATACTGGTTATGGCTGCCAGCCCATTGTACAACGGTGGTTTTGCTGAAGCTATGGCCTTAACCAATAAGAGTGGTAAGAGGTTGTTTCCGGCAAAAGATGATAACAAATGGCTAAAGGCAGTTAGCGCGCTTCAGGATTTCATTAATTTCTCGGTTGGCAAATATGATTTGTACCGAGAATTTACTGCGGGTGTTTTAGATCCCGATAAATCTATTTATCAGCTGTTTCAGGCCATGAACAGTGAAGTAATCTGGGCAAGTGGCAATGAAGCTTACGGTAGTATTTCTTCGGGAGATGGTTTGGTACGCCGGGCAACCCCGCGTAGCCAGGGCGGTTACGGAAATGTGGGCCCTACACAGGAATTGGTAGATGCTTTTTTTATGAAAAACGGTAAATCTATTAACGATCCGGGATCGGGGTACAGCGAGGTAGGTTTTTCTACTGTAACCGAGGTGCCTGCAGGAAGATCGGAGGCCGGAACTTTTAACATGTACGTAAACCGCGAACCCCGTTTTTATGCTTCTATTGTTTATCATGGAAAAAGATGGCCCGTAACCAATGCGCTCATTAAGTTTACCAAGGGAAATGGTAATGATATTGCTTCTAACTATTCGATTACTGGATACAACATGTACAAACGTTTAAATAGAACCGTAAGCCAGTCGGTAACCACTGCACCAAAAAGTTTTTACCGCCCTTCTTTTATCTTTCGTTTAGCAGAATTCTACCTTTTATATGCCGAGGCATTAAATGAAGTTAATCCTGCAGATCCTAAAATTGCCCAGTATGTAGATTTGGTACGTGAACGCGCGGGTATTCCGAAATGGAGTGTAAGTAATCCTGCTATTATTGGCAACCAGGCTTTGCAACGCGAAGCAATAAGAAAGGAAAGCCGCGTAGAGCTTTGCTTTGAAGGGCAGCGGTATTTTGATGTGCGCAGGTGGATGATCGCCGAAAGTGCTTCAGGACAGGGTGCACAGGGAGGCCCTTTTTATGGTATGAATGTAGGGGCAGAAACTGATGCCGATTTTCTTAAACGCACGCAGTACGAAACCAGGGTATTTACCCGTGCCTATTATTTATGGCCTATTCCATTGGCCGAAATTCAGAAAAGTACCAAGCTGATTCAGAATCCTGGATGGTAAAACGGCCAGGTTTAGAATTCGGCTATTAAAACAGTTTTAAAAATATGCGTTATTTAAAGGCAGCAGCTTAATTGCTGTTGCTTTTATGCATAAATTTACGGCCTAAAATTGAGTTTATCTCCTACAACCAACCACACAAATGAAAAAGATTATTTTTTTAATTTCCCTGCTTTGCACACAGGCCTATGCACAGAAAAGCATCGTTAGCATTTCGCCTGGTGATAATGAAAGTACCATTATTAACAAGGCTGCGCATGTAACCCCCTCGCCACGGCAGTTGCGCTGGCAAATGCTTGAGTTAACGGCTTTTTTTCACTTTGGCATCAATACCTTTACAGATAGGGAATGGGGTGATGGTAAGGAAGATATCAGTATTTTTAATCCCGCGCAATTAGATGCAGAACAATGGGTAAAAGCCATAAAAAAGGCTGGTTTTAAACAAGCTATTATTACCGCAAAGCACCATGACGGTTTTTGCTTATGGCCAAGTAAATTTACAGCGCACAGCATCAAAAATACACCATATAAACAAGGTAAAGGCGATATTGTAAAAGAAGTAGCCGATGCCTGCAGAAAATATAACATTGGTTTTGGTGTCTATTTATCGCCCTGGGACCGCAATAATGCTTCGTACGGGACTGATGCTTACAATACTTATTTTGTAAACCAGTTAACCGAACTGCTCACCCAATACGGTAAGGTAGATGAAGTTTGGTTTGATGGTGCAAACGGCGAAGGACCCAATGGTAAAAAGCAGGTTTACGATTTTAACAGCTGGTATACCTTAATCAGAAAGCTACAACCCCAGGCGGTTATTGCCGTGCAGGGCCCGATGTACGCTGGGTAGGTACCGAAACCGGCGTTGGGCGCGAAACCGAATGGAGTGTATTGCCTATGGGAGAGCAGAGCCAGGAAAAAATAGCCGCTTTATCTCAAAAAGATGTTAACGTTATCCCAACCTTAACGGGTTCTTACAAAGATCAGGACCGTGGCAGCCGCAGTAAACTGGTTAATGCAACAGGTTTGGTGTGGTATCCGGCCGAAACAGATGTGAGTATCCGTCCGGGATGGTTTTACCACAGCCATGAGGATGCTAAAGTAAAAACACCGGAGAAATTGATGGATATCTATTTCACCTCGGTAGGCAGAAACGGTGTTTTACTCTTAAATATTCCGCCAGATAAAAAAGGCCTTATTGCAGAAAGTGATGTTAAAAACCTGGCTACTTTTGGCCAGAAAATGAAAAATACATTTAGCCATAATATTGCTCAGGAAGCAACTATCACCTCCACGTCAGACAAAGGTTTAAAAGCCATGTTTGATGGTAAATTAAATACGTATTTTACTACAAAAGGACAAGACAGTACAGCTACAATCGAATTAAACTGGGCAAAAAACAGAATCTTTAACGTGCTTTCCCTGCAGGAAAACATTGCCGTAGGGCAGCGTATTGAAAAGTTCGAAGCCGAATATTTTGATGGTAAGGAATGGAAGAATTTTGCATTGGGCACTACAGTTGGTTACAAACGATTATTAAAATTTAAGCCTGTTAGCACTAAACAGGTTAGATTTAAAATATTGGCTTCGCGGTTAAACCCAACCTTAGCCGAATTTGGCCTTTATTTTTTAAAGTAAAAAGATTAGGGTTAGATTAATATCAACACAGCCCAGGGAGGACAATTGTTTTGGCGGGCTAAACATACTCTTCTGACTATGCGGAAACAAAAGTGTGGGATGAAAAAAACATAACTTCATGGTTTGCCGGCAGCGTAAACTGTACATCAACTGCTGTACTACCAAAGCGATTTAAATGTTCAAAGTATTCCGGCTACCTACTTGGTAATTTGTGTATTTGAGTCCAGTCAGCACCTGCTCCTTTAACTTGCCAGTACTTGTTTGCAGATTTCCCGGCGGTCTAGGTTTTCTACCCCGTCTGTCTTAACTTTAGCGCGAGAAGAAATTGTAAAAAGAAATGGCCGCAGCCCCAAAAATTAATACTTATCATTTTCTCCCATATAAATATGGTTCGGAACTGTTATTGGATATTGGACGTATTGAAACATTGAATCATTATGTATTAGATCGTACGTTACACCAACTTAGTTTTTACGAAATTATTTTCATCGAAAAGGGAGCGGGCACTTTTACATTAGACGAAAATAAGACATCAATAACACCACGAACTGTTATTTTCACGAGTCCCGGACAGGTACGTTGTTGGGAAATTGAGCAAGATGTAAGTGGCTATGTATTGTTCTTTGAAAAAGACTTTCTCCATCTTTTTTTTTCGGACGAACTATTTCTATATCGGTTTCAATATTTCCATCAATATTCACGTCCAAACGACATGCATCTATCAGAGATGCCATTTGTAAAATGTTTGGAGCTTTTATATGGAATAGAAGGGGAGTTCGGACAGCTTCAGAATGATAGCAATCATTTGATCAGGTCACTTTTGTATCAATTGCTTGTACTGCTCAATCGATATTATGCGGGTGTTTACAACGTTCAGAGAGACACTTATGTTCATCCAGATTTTTATAGGTTTCGATCTTTGCTGGAAAAGAAAATTGCGGATGACCAGCGTGTTGAGGCCTATACAAAAATGCTTAATGTCAGCTCCGGATTCCTTAATAAAATTTGCAAGCAATTTAGCGGATTATCAGCTCAACAAATGATCCATTACAAGCTGATTTCAGAAATAAAGAAACAACTTTATCAAAACAAATCCGCAAAAGAGATTTCCTACGAATTTGGCTTTTCAGATCCGTCTAATTTTAACCGTTTCTTTAAAAAAATTACAGGTACTACACCTCAGCAATACCGAAAGAAGATTTAAATGACCATTTTAAGGATAAAATGACCATTTTAATAGGATAAGCATGTTCTAATTTTACAAAAAAAAGAACATGATAAAATATACATTTAATCTTCTCTTATTCATAATGAGCGTACTGGTCGCACAGGCAGAACAATTATATGTTAACCCTCAGACTGGTAATGACACAAACTCAGGAATAAAGACACACCCATTAAAGACAATTTTTGAGGCAGCTAAGCGCGTAAACTTAAACAAAGCGCAGGGGGCAACCACCATCTTCCTATCAGCAGGTGTACACTTGCTAACCGAAACCGTTGTATTCACCAATGACAAGTATACCTTTAAAAATCGCCTTGTCATTTGTGCGGATGTTATGCCTGACGATGCAGGCTGGACCCCTCAAAAAATGCCTGTTGTGGTAACAGCAGTACCGCTTGCACCAGGTATTGGCGGAGAAGAAGCGAAAGGTATACAACCGGAGGTGAGTCATGTAACCATTGAAGGCCTGAGATTTACCGGCAGTCCCGATTACACCTATATAGATGGAAATAATTTACGTCGCTCCTATCCAATATGGCGTGATGGAAAAAAATTGGACGATCTACTTGTAACACAATGCCTGTTTGCCGGAGACGTTGATGTATTGCCGTTACATGTGGGGGTTATAGCCAACGGTTATGGCCTGGTTATCGATCATTGTGTTTTCTTCAACTGTAAAATTCCAGTTGTTTTTTGGAAAAACGATGGCGGGGCCGGCAGTCGTAGTGCAATGCGTTATTCGCTAGTATATGGGGGCTATTTCTGTGGCGTTTGGACTACGCTGGGCACCAATGGAGACGATTTCGACTTTCACCATAACATCATAGCAAACACTGCTACCATATGGATCAGAGAAAAAGGAAGTAAAATCGGATATAAAGTTTCTGATTGCATTTTTACCAATTATACCAAACTGGCAGGATACGGAAGTGGCCCGTTAAGCGACAGTAATGCAACTCCGACGGATTTTCTGGAAATGAAAAACGTACAAACTACCGGAACTGTAAAAATTGAAAAAGATCAGAGTAAACGCAATTACCTGCAATTAGCGGAAGGTTCGATCGGTTCGGACATACAGGCAGGCCTTTTTAAAAAGAACCTATAGTTGAAATTAATCATGAATACACAGGGACAAACTAATTTGATTGACCCGGTTTCGCCAATTTTGAAATATCTCAAAATCGATTGATTATCAGAAGGTAATCGGCAAATTGTTTTTTAGCGAAGAGGGGCAATAGTTTGTAGCTTTTCCAGCAAAAACTGATTTTAATCTACTGTTTGTAACCAATGGTCAAGAACTTGAATATATTTCATATTTTTGAATTGACCAATAACATCTAGCCAGCGATACAAAATAACAGCATGTTATACTTCACCAGCATTGCAATTTCTTTATACCTGTTCGTACTATTAGCGGTTAAGCCCAACAAAATAACTGCAGATAAGCTGCTCATGATTTGGCAGCTGATAGCAACGCTTCACTTAGCCGGTTTATATTTGCAAGTTTCAGGAAATTATCGCCAATTTCCCAATTTAATAGGCTGGGGAGATTTATTGGCACTTGTGCATGGCCCTTTTTTGTATCTATATATCTTTCATCTAACCACACCAATAAAATTTAGCAAGAAAAAGCTACTTCATTTTTTACCTGTTGCTTTTGCCTATCTTTTATGGATCTCTTTTTTGCTACAAAACCCAGCGCAAAAGCTATTGCTTTATGACCAGGGCTTTTCCTCGCCTTACTATAAAACCATTGGAATCATCACCAATATTTGCATCATCATTTCGGGAATTATTTATGTATTAGCCGCAATTGTTTTACTGCATCGATATAAGAAAAAAATAAGCGAAGAATTTTCAACTACAGATAAAATCAGCTTGAATTGGCTACGTTACCTAATTGTAGGCATCGCTGGAATTTGGGTCTTTGTTATTTTTTATCCCAAAGAAGAGAGTATCTATTTCAGTGCCTCGTTGTACATCTGCTTCATCGGTTTTTTAGGTGTACGCCAACAGCAAATATTCAAAACCACCAATACCTCCTCCCGCTCTGTTACTCAGAATCCCAACTTTTCTACTCAAAAAGAAAACCTTTCAGAAGCGCCCGCTAACGTGGCATTAATGCCCAATAAAGTAAAATACGACTGGTCTTCACTTACGGATGCCGAAGCTGAACGTATTTTCCAGCAACTTAACAGGATAATGGCACAAGAAAAACTATATAAAAATGAGGAACTTACACTAAGTAAGTTAGCTGAATCCTTAAAGCTAAAAGATGCTGTGCTATCGCAAGTGATCAATTCTAAATTTAACAAGAGTTTTTACGACTATATCAATTCGCTTAGGGTAGATGAATGTGTAAAAATGATTGCTGATGAAAAAAACCAAAACTATACGCTGCTATCGATAGCTTTTGATTGTGGCTTCAATTCTAAATCTTCATTCAATCGCAATTTTCGCAAATTCACGGGTAAATCTCCCTCAGATTTTTTCAGAAAACCAACCGATCTAACCTACTACAAGGCGTTGTAGGTCCTCCATTTTCTTATTATTACTCCGTTATTTCTTCGCTAATAGGTTTGTTTGAAGGCGATTTATATTATTTATGGTTAAGTATTTTACCACTTTAAATAACGCATTATTCTAAATCAATAAGAGGTGCCACGAAGCCTCGTGGGGCGATTGGCATTTATCAGTGTTTCATTTTTGCATTCAAAACAATGGAGTTTTAACTGGTTTACCTTTTGTTAAAGGATGTAAAAAAGGCACTCATTTTTCTTTCACTGTTTTGGTTAACCTATTCTATCTCTTGATAACAATCTTGGTTGATGGGCCTTTTGGCGAATTTGATTCGCAATGGCTGGTCATAGCGTCTACTTTAGGCATTTTGGCTTTAGTATTATTACAGTTTTACAGAGGCTTTAGAGAATAGGTTAACATACTGCTATTACAAATGAAAAACAATTAAATAATAACAAATCTTAAAAAACAATTATGAAATCAATCTCGAAAAAAACTTTATCAACAGTTATGGTCATATCACTAGGTATTTTGTTTTTAGCATCGTGCAAGAAACCTAACGATAACCCAGATAACGGGAATAAAATTTCAATGAAAATAACGGTTACAGTAACTGGAGCTGATCAGAACGATCAGGTAGATTTTCAGGTAAGTGCCGCAAATCATGATGCCAGCCAGTACGGAGCGCCTGTTTGGAAAATGAATGGCATATCTCAAGGTAATCAAAACAGTATATTAATAGACGAAAAAAGTTTTATAGGCACCACAAAAACTTATGTGTTCGAAACCGTAAAACCATTTGATTTTGGGGAACTAAGCATTACTGTTGTTAATTTAGAGGGTGGCCCGATAACGGCCAGCTATAAAACTGAGGTTAATGGTAAGGTGGAGACGAATGAAAATGTGGTGGTTGCTACAGATCAATCTCACAATAAAATGTTCACATATGGATCAAATAAATAAGTCTAACGGATGAATCCAGCTCATCGATTAAAAGGGCTTGTCGCATAAATCATAATCAGGCGCTTTTTGCCTTTGTTTCTGCTTGATTTTTAACCTTATAAGTTTGTGTGTATTTCAGTAAAGTGAAGGAGAACTACTTTTTAATGGAATTGAGGCGTACTATACAGCAGAATATCGCCTGGAATTGAAAAACAATTCTTATCATAATCGTTTCAAACAAGAATTTTTAAAATCAAATTTCTCATGAAGATACTCATGTTCGTTACCGCATTTCTTTTCTCTTGTATCTGCGTTTCTGCCATTGAAACAAAAATAGTAATAAGAGCCAAAGCAAGAGATGCAAAGTTCATCGGTAGCTCCCTCGGCGGTGCTTACGTAATCATCAGGAACAAGGTCAATCAGCAGATTTTAGCTGAAGGTAAAACCACTGGCAGTACGGGTAATACAGATCTGATCATGAAAGGTCCCAAAATGAGAGGAAGTTCCATTGTGGATGCCCAAACTGCGGGTTTCCTGGCAAATATTGATATTGACGAACCCACATTCATTAGCATTGAAGTGGTCTCCCCAATTAATCATAAACAAGCTCAGGCGAAAGTAAGCACAGAGTTATGGTTAATTCCGGGACGGGATATTTTAGGGGAAGGAATTATTTTAGAAATACCGGGGTTCATCATCGACATATTGAAACCGCGAACCCACCAATATATAGCCCTGAATGACATTAAAGACAAGCTGTTCCAGATTCAGGCTAATATTGTAATGATGTGTGGATGTGTTATTGATAAAGGTGGAGTTTGGAACGCTGATGAAATCGAAGTGAAAGGCATCCTTAAAAAAGATGGAAAACATATTAAGGAAATTAAAATGTCATTAATCTCGACAAATCTATTTGAGGGCAATTATCTAATTAACGCTGCTGGAAACTACGAACTGATCTTATATGCTTATCATGAAAAGACAGGTAATACAGGTGTTGATAAGGTAAACTATGTGATTTATGAGTAACTAAAGGTTATTCAGCCCGGTTAAAAATCTAATTGGTCTTGTTGGGGCGTTTGTTTAATGGGGTAAAAAGCGGGTTCAGAACACTAAATATCCGCCCATCAGGTGAGGTAAGGGTTAACCTGAATGATAAGTTTGAACTCAATCAATCATATACTTTTACCCATTACCAAAGCAATTATGAAAGCACTGAATTTAATAGCCAGACACTAAATTATCATGATGCGCGGAGCGAGGTGATATATCGCCTTGGGCAGCATTGGGTTTGGGAAAAACAGTTAGATTATCGTTATAACCCTAACGCTGTACCTGGCCTGCTACAAAGCTATTATAAGTGGAACGCTGCAGCCAGTCAAATTAGTTATCACTGATTTGACTGGCTGATTACCTGTTAAATTTTATAAAAGCTCCTTGTGTTCCATCAGGTAGGCCATTGCTTCTTTTACTGCCTGTTCTGGTTTTATTGGATTAAATCCTAATTCATTCCTTGATTTGGAAATATCAAAATCCTGTTGAAGCCCCGAAAACATAGCAATATCTTTTGTGGTAATAATAGGTTGTACCCCTTTTATTTTGGCTGAAAATTCCATCAGACCTGCTATTACATATAATAGAAATTTAGGAACTGCACCAGGCACTTTGAGTTTCAATTCCGGATAAAGTGTTTGAGCTAACTTGGTGGTATCTGTTATGGTCATACATTTTTCATTGGCAAGGATATAACGTTCACCTGAACGACCTTTTTGTGCCGCCAGATAACAACCTTCGGCAACATCTTTCACATCTACCCAATTGAGTGTAATTTTGGTGTCTATTGGAATTTGCTTATTCAAAATCAGTTTTAATATGCCATAAGAAACATTCAGCGGAAAAAATGCTTCGCCACCTATCATTGCACTAGGCATTACTGAAATTAGTTCAACACCTAATTCTTGAGCTAGTTGAAAAGCAAGCTTTTCACCGTCATTTTTAGAATTGTAATACATATCCCTGCGGTTAGGATTATAGCCATTACTTTCTTTTGTAGGGAGATGGGTATAATCCAGCGCTGCAATAGAACTCACATAAACAATCTTTTTTACCCCGGCTTCTGCTGCGGCTTCAATGGTGTTGCGCGTTCCCTGCATATTTACATCGTAAATTTCTTTTTTCGGGTCTTTGGCCCACAATTTGAAAGCTGCGCCTACTGCATAAAATATATCAACTCCTTCTAAGGCTTTTACAAATGAAGCTTTGTCGGTAATATCTGCCTGTACGACTTCGCAATCCAGACCTTTAAAGCAGTCCTTGTTTTTGATATTGCGAACAGAAGCGCGAACCCTAAATCCCTTTTTTATTAGTAATCTTACCAGATTGTTACCCAAGTGTCCGTTGGCACCAGACACGAGTACTAAATTTTTATTTATCATATCCATTGATTTTAAATGATGATGCAAAATTCAATTTTGCCCATTTAAAATCACTTCACAAATGTTACTTAATGATTTGTTTTCGGATACGGCTTAAACTTTTTGCGTTCATTCCCAGAAAAGAAGCGATATACTGCATCGGCACATTTTGTAGCACTTCGGGGTGTTCATTCATCAGTTTTAAATACCGTTGTTCTGCACTAAGGGTGGCCAGTTCCTTGGCACGATTTTCATTGTAAGACAAAGATTGCTGAAATACAAAAAAACTAAATTCCTTAAACGCAGGACTTTGTTGTACAAGCCAATCAAGATCAATTTTGCTAATACGTAAAAGCTCACACGCTGTAATGCATTCCATGTTTTCGTCGGATTTATATTGGTTTGCAAAATTAGAATATGAGGTAATGAATCCCGGAGGGCAATTAATATGTGTTGTTACCTCATCGCCCTTATCATTGTAATGAAATAAACGTACAAAACCCGACACAACAAAATAGAGATAAGCCGGGATTTTTCCTTCCTCTTCAACTATTCTGCTTTTCGGATATAACACAGGCTCGAAGTATTGAATGCATAGGTCTTTTTCCGAATCAGAAATTTTTACATTTTGTGCAATAAGTTGAATAAGGTGGTTATGCATGCTACAAACTTAAAAAAATATAGTCCTGGAATATCATAACTGTTTTATTAAACATATTTATTCAAACACTTTCAGTTTGAGTGATAGGTTAATTTTTCATTTGGAAAAGAATGTGCTAACTGAAAGGAGTTAAGCTAGACCTAATATTTTTTCTCTTTTAATATCTTAAGCATTGCAAATTGGTTTGGCATTCTCCATTTAAGTTCAGAAATAAGGGTTGCCAAAAATATCATTCCACCACCAATCAATAACCTTGATGTAATTTCTTCTCCCAAAATAAAATGTGCAGCGAATGCTCCGAATATGGGTTCGAAAAGATAGATGATAGATACCCTTTCGGCGCTAATGTACTTTTGAGAAATATTTGATATTGTGTACATGTAGGCCGTTGAAAACAACGCACAAAAAATAATGCCAATCCAAAACGTTTCTTGTTGAGGTATCCAGGTAGGATTTCCCTGAATAAACGTTAAGAGGAAAGTTAATATGGCACAAGTGGCAAACATCGGTACAATCGTAGGAATAATATTGCCCGCTGTTGATTCCTTTTCAATCTGGATTAAATATATGGCGAAACAAAAAGCACCGATAATGGTGTATAAATCGCCGGTTCCAATGCTGAGTTTATCGGTAACCGATATTACAAAAAGCCCAATTAATGCCGTAAAAGCGGCAATCCATGTTTTTAGTGCTGCGGTTTTTCGGTAAATGATAAGTTTAATGATTGGAATCATTACAACTGTTATTCCTGCCACAAACGAACACTGCGATGCGGAGGTATGTGTAATACCCAGTGTTTGTAAATAAATGCCCAATACCAGTGGAATAGCCAAACCCGCACCTGTTTTAATTGTTGTTGAATCTAGTTTCTTTACATGTTTCCAGAAGATAACGGATAAAACCATTGTGGCGAGCAAAAAACGATAGCATAAAAACAGAACTGGCTGGTGCTGGCCAATAGCTAGTTTGGTAACTGAAAAGGAAATGCCCCAGAAAGCGGTACCCAATATCAATAAAATTAAAAAGAGGTTTCTTTTTTCCATTAGGATACTTTTAATTCGTTTTCGTTAACCAACACTTTTTTCATCATCAAATCTGTTTGTTCATCATCTCCAAGCCAAAACTTATGCTTATTGAAAGTTATAAAACCATTTTTTTCATAAAACCTTAAAGCCCTGTAGTTTTCTTCCCATACGCCCAGCCATACATAACTGGCCCGTATTTCGTGCGCAATATCAATGGCTTTTTGATAAAGTAGCTGACCAACTTTTTGTCCGTAAAATGCTTTCAGAATATAAATCCGTTCAATTTCAAGTGCATCAAGATTTAATTTTTCGGTTTGCGCTTGTCCTGTGTTGATCTTTAAATAGCCAATAACTTTTCCATCAAGCAGCGCAAAATAAAACTGAGAATCCTGATTGCTCAGTTCTCCTGTCAGTTTTTCTTCAGAAAAGCCTTTTTCAAGGTACTCTTTCATATTCTCCTCAGTGTTTACGGCTGCGAAAGCTTCAGAAAATGTTGTTCTCCCGATCTCCTGTAATTTTTTGATATCAGCTAGTGTTGTCCTTTCGATAATGATCTGCTCCATGGTACGAATGTAATAACTCTTTAAATGTAATAAAATGCTATTTTTTCATTTATTAATGCGTATTTTGCATTAATGGATCTTCAACGAATCAAGTATTTTTTGGCCCTGGCAGAGCAGCTTCATTATTGGAAAACGGCAGAAAAGGTAAATATTACGCAGTCAGCCCTCACCCGCCAAATTCAGTCGCTCGAAAATGAATTGGGCCTGCAGCTTTTCGAGCGTAATAAACGTAACGTAAAGCTCACCCCAGCAGGTAAATTCTTAAGAGAGAAATGGGAAGTCGAATTAAATGAACTCGAATATATCCATCAGTTTGCCAAACAGATCCATTTAGGGGAGCGCGGAACCATTACCATTGCGCATCCTGATTCTATATCGGCTTCTATCATGCCCGATATTTTGGCTAAGATTACGCAGGCATTTCCACAGCTTCAAATTAAATTGGTACAGGTTTTATATGAAAATCAACTGGATTTTCTAAAGAACTATAAGATAGACCTGGCCATTACGAGGGATATTACCAGTGAACATGGTATTAAATCAAAAAAAAATATATTCCGATCACCTGGCTCTGGTGGTTCCCTTAGCACATGCTTTTAAAAGATTTGAAGATTTATCTACGGAGCGCCTTAAAGTGCAGAAGTTTATTCTGCCTACCAAGGATGAGGGTAGTAGCTATAGCGAGATTATTCAGGCACTTTTTAAATCTTATGATTTTGCTCCTGATGTGTTTCTACATTCCGAATTTGGATCAACTATTATTGCGCTCGTACGGAAAGGATTGGGAATAGCCATTTTGCCAGATTCTTATATGCACCATCAAAGTCCCGGTGTACGGTTTATCTCTTTACCTTTTAAAACCGATATATTGATTAATTGGCGTGCCGATGATCATAATCCTGTGCTTGCGAATATTCTAAAACTTGTTTTTGATCATTAGAGATAATACCAATGATGCCGTGCTTTTATCGTTAACACATTATTTTTCCAATAATACCATCTCCATTTTACGGCCTCCTATGATTATTTCCTGTTTATAAAGCTGTCTGGTTATTTGAAAGCCATAGATAGACTTTAAATCTCGTTTTTTACTGTTTTGTGCCTCTGAAATTAAACGAAATGTCGCCCGATGCGGTTGGTAGGGTAACAATAACGATATTTTTTGCTGCGTGGCCGTATACCAATGTTCCTTCTGGAGCCCCAATCGCCTCCGCATCATTTGAACCCTGTATTGCTTTTATGGTGAAAATTTTTGATGTTACATTGGAATAAGGCTCACCAGGTTTTGCTGTAACCTTTACTTTGTTGCCATTCTCTTTTGTAACCTGGATAATTGCATTAAAATATTCGGTTGAAGTAATATCCACTGTTCCCTTATAGGTGCCAGCAACTCTAGCTGCGGCAGCTTCATCCGAATTATTTGACGGAACATCTTTATCTTTGCCCTTGCAGGAAAATAGGAGGGTTAATGCTAATGTAAAGAACAATAATGATAAATTTTTACTAATTGATTTCATGGATTGATTTTTTAATATTTCTGTTTTAAACTGATCAAAATTATCATGTGTATTTTTCTAAGTATGTGCAGAAATGCTCAATTATAGCATTCACCTAGTAGGATTGCCAGCATAATACAAACGATTTTTAAATTGCCGGTAAAAAATAATCATGCTGTTAAATAGCATGCATACAAAATAAAATGAAAGAATTTGTTGAACTTTCGGTGAAAACCATTACCATTAATAGAAATGAATTTTTAAGCGTAAAAGGAAGTATCGATACAAATGTGTATTATATCGAAAGTGGCAGTTTACGATTATTTGTTTTGGATAATGATGAAGAGCAAGTGATCAGATTTGGTTACCAGGATAATTTAATTGTTTCGATGGATTCTTTTTTAACCGGTAAACCCTCAAATTATTTCATCCAGGCCATTAAAAAAACTGTAATAAGGGTTATAACGAGGCAACAGATTGATAATTTTTTGAAAATTGAAAAGAATCAGCTCCTTTGGATAAAAATTTTAGAAAATCTTGTTGTTCAGCAGCTTGGACGTGAAATCGATATTTTAACAAGCTCGCCAATAGAGCGATACAACCGGGTTTTAAGCAGGAGCCCACAGCTTTTTCAGCAGATTCCACTTAAACACATTGCAAATTATTTAAGAATGAGCGCCGAAACACTATCGCGTTTAAAAAAAACCTTGACTTCGGTCAAGATTTAATTATAAAAAACCAAACATCTTTGCATCATTACCGATAAAAAATATTGATTATGAATGCACAAAAAATTATTAAAACCAGTAGCCAGGTTTACATCGTTTTTTCTATCCTGAGTTTATCTTATGTTAGTATTTCATCCATTTGGAATCCGCAAGCAACGATGGATTTAGTATCTATCCAATTGCCCAATACAGATGCTATAAGCTCTATAAGGGGAATATATGGAGGAGTTGGTTTGCTGATTACCTTTTTGCTGATTTACCTTTTGTTGAATGATATCTGGAAGGCTCTTTTTTTTCTTTTGCTTTTTTGGACTGCCTATTCCATTTCCAGGTTGATCACAATTTGGGTTGATGGACCTTTGGGTAGTTTCGGTTCGCAATGGTTAATCATTGAATCAATTTTTGGTATTTTAGCTTTGGTACTGCTGCTTTTACATGCCAGAATCAAGAAAGAAACAAGTGTTTCACAGCAATAACTTGCTCAAAAATGATCGTTTTAATGCAACAGTTATTATCTTGTGTTAATCTTAATCGAAAAAATATTATCAGTAGATGTATTTAACTTCATTGCCAGATCATTCCAACCCTGATTTTGATCAGGATCTTCATTTTAGACGGTTTAAAATGCAAAACGTTGTTTTTAATACTGTTAGCAGTTATAGTTTTTGCGATGATCATGTAGGTTGCCTTTCTTTCAAAACAATATTAAAGGGAGAGGAGTGGTACGGGGTAAATAACCGCCGGTTAGCCATCAGGCCGGGGCAGTTCCTGATCTTAAATGATGAACAGAATTATTCCTGTAAGATCGATAGCCACGATAAGGTAAGGGGCTATCGGTTTTTTTTCAGAAAGATTTTGCCGCGCAGGTATTTCGGGATACTTTAAAAAGTGAAGTGGATTTATTGGATAATCCATTTTATAGGAATAATGAACAACCGGAGTTTTTTCAGACATTGAATGATGTCGGTCCGGAATTACAGTTGCAACTGGCAATGCTTGTTTCAGGCCTCGAAAATAATGGCTATGATGATGGCGCTGAAGAACAACTGTTTTTTTTACTTAGGTACCTGATTAGTACCCTCAAATCTGATACGGAAAAAATATCAGGGGTTGCGGCCATAAAGCCAAGTTCAAAAATCGAAATTTACAAGCGTTTATGTATTGCGAAGGATTTTCTTCATTCAACTTTTATGGAGAAGCCCGATTTAAAATTACTGGGTAGTATTGCTTGTTTATCAGTTCCCCAGCTCATCAGGCAGTTTAAATCTGTATTTAAGGTTACGCCACATCAATACCTGATTCAGTTAAAACTTAAACAAGCTGTAGATTTACTTAAAAACACAGATAAACCCATCCATGAAATAACCTGGGGCAGTGGATTTGAAAATGAGAGTGCTTTTTGCAGGGCCTTTAAATCTGCATATGGTCTGCAACCTTTAATGTACAGAAAAATGCATCGATAAATAGCGCATTTTTGCACATGTTTCCTGTTAAATAGAGCGTAATTTTAAGCAGTTAAAAATTCAAGCCCTTTACATGAACCGCGCCTTTATTTTTTTCTTTTATATTTTATCCTCCTCATTTTGTTATGCCCAGGATCTTACTATTCCACTTTACCAGGGCCAGGTGCCAAATGCAAAGAAAACTCCTGCAGATTACATAGAGGAAACTGACAGCAGTGGGCTAATTAAAAATGTAAGCATGCCCACCATGCAGGCCTATCTCCCGAATAAAAACAAAGCCAATGGAACAGCCGTAATCATTTTTGCTGGTGGTGGTTATTTTGTTCTTGCTCCAAAAAAATGCATTGAAATTGCTAAGGCATTTAATACACTGGGGGTAGCTGCCTTTGTTGTGAAATACCGGTTGCCCAGCGATAAAATTATGAATGACAAAACGATTGGTCCGTTGCAAGATGCCCAAACGGCGATTAAAATGGTGCGTATGAGAGCGGGAGAATGGAATATAAACCCAAACAAGATAGGGATGATGGGACTATCGGCAGGAGGACATTTGGTCTCAACAGCGGGTACCCAGTTGAACAGGGTAGTGATCGATAATAAAGAAAATACATCGCTCAGGCCCGATTTTATGATTTTGCTTTATCCTGTTATTATTTATGATCCGGATATACCCCGCACCAGGGAAAATTTAATAGGAAAAAAGCCTACTCCTCAAACTTTGGGATTATACAGCACCAATAAGTCTGTAAGTCAGGCTACACCGCCAACGTTTTTGGTCCACGCGGCTGATGATGATGTAATCCCGGTGAAAAATAGCCTGCAGTTTTTCGATGCATTGCAAAAAGCAAAGGTTAAAAGTGAAATGCATATACTGCAAACAGGTGGCCATGGTTTTGGTATTTATGATGAAGAAAATAAAGATAGCTGGTTTGTAAGCTGCTACAAATGGATGATAAAAAACGGTTTTGTACCTGCCGATTGATAAACAAAGAGGTTCGAAAAGTGAGATTCCATCATTCAAAATCAGCTGTGTTTTGAATTTTATACCAGCCACTTTTAATCAAAAAAAAACTTTTATAGCAGTATATAATTTACATTTTTTAGGCAAAAAAAGCATTCAGTTTAAATAACTTTGTTTTTCAATGAAAAAATCGAGAAATCGATTTATCTTTTTTAAACCAAATAATTTAAAATGCTTTTAATTATTCTCAACATTATTTTTTGCATCTCGTTTTTAGGCTTTGCTTATGTAAATTTAAATGATAACGATGCTTTCCTTTGGGTGTCTATCTACCTCAGTGCTGCAATATGCTGTGGATTGGCTGCAGCAGGTAAATTTTACCCTTTTGCTTATCTGTTTTTAACCGCTTTTTATTTAATTTATGCTGTAATCCTGTTCTTCGCAAAAGATGGCGTACGAGATTGGATTACCAAATACAGGCGCGAGAGCCTTGTGCAAAGCATGCAGGCCACTAAACCTTATATTGAGCAAACACGAGAATTTTTTGGTCTATTGATTATTGCAGGTGCATTATTGATTAATTATTTTGTCTCTGCAGGTATTACCGCTTAAGTGCCATTAGACAATTTATTATGAGAGATGATCATATGAAGGCGGTAAAGGAAATAATAGCGTCTACTGTTAAAAATAATATCAGTGTAGAGGCTGAAAAGTGGCTGGAAGATTTTATACAATCTACGGATAAATCGGCACAGTTAGCCAAAGTATTTGTAATGCTGCCACGTAAAACGGGCAAATTACCGGTTGCAATTAACAATGATCAGCAAGAAGTACTCCATGCAGCAGGCTTTGGGTATATCCGTAACTGGACCATAGACAGGCTTAGTCGAGTGTGGTTATTGGCAGGTTTTGATTTGGGAGATAAAGAACGATTATTTTCAACCATTAATCCTTTATTCCTGTCAGCAGAGGTGAACGAAGCTGTAGCCCTGTATTCGGCATTGCCATTTTTAGCTCATCCTGAAATTTGGGTAAAGCGTTGTGCTGAAGGAATCAGGAGTAATATCGGATCGGTTTTGGAGGCGATTATGGAAAACAACCCTTATCCTTCAGAAAATCTGGATGAAGCCGCCTGGAATCAACTGGTGCTGAAAGCTTTTTTTACGGAGAAAAATATCAACCTCATTATTGGTTTAGATAAAAGAGCAAATCTTGATCTTGCATTAACATTGATAGATTATGCAAAAGAACGCTGGGCTGCAGGGCGAAAAGTAAATCCACAGCTCTGGCGTCTGGTTGGTAAATTTATCAATGCCGAGATTTTTGACAACCTTAAAGTTGGTTTACAGCGTTACGATCAAATTGAACAACGCGCCATTGCGCTCGCTGTTTCTCAGTCTGATTATCAACCGGCAAAAGATTATATTAACACTTTTCCTGAACTTAAGTTGGCCCTTTCAGAAGGGAACTTAAACTGGGATTCATTTTAACTATTAGAAATTCAAAACAGAAATATATGTGTTGCAGTAGTTCAATTGAAAGAGATAAAGCATTGATGGGAGCGCCTGAAGCGTTCGATATTAGTGCTGTAAAGGGGATGAAATTCTTCGACCCACATGTTCACATGACTTCGAGAACAACAGACGATTACCAGGCGATGGCCGATGCAGGAGTTGTTGCTTTGATAGAACCTGCATTTTGGTTGGGGCAGCCGCGTACTGGCTTGGATAGTTTTAGAGATTACTATAGTAGCCTGATCGGCTGGGAGCGTTTCCGTTCTTCTCAATTTGGCATTAAACATTATTGTACCATCGGACTTAACTCAAGAGAGGCCAATAATGAAAGCCTGGCAGAGCAGGTAATGGAAATACTGCCTTTGTTTATCTATAAAGAAGGTGTAGTTGGCGTGGGCGAAATCGGCTTCGACGATCAAACTGCGGCTGAAGAAAAATATTACAGATTACAACTTCAGCTTGCTAAAGAAGCAGGTTTACCCGTACAGGTGCACACGCCACACCGCGATAAGAAAAAAGGTACCCAGCGGAGTATGGATATTGCTTTGGAACATGGCCTCGATCCTTATAGCGTAATTATCGACCATAATAATGAAGAGACGGTAAAAGAGGTATTAGATAGAGGCTTTTGGGCTGCTTTTACCATTTATCCGTTTACTAAAATGGGTAACGAGCGCATGGTAGAAATTGTAAAACAATACGGCGCAGAACGTATTATGGTTAATTCAGCTGCTGATTGGGGCATCAGCGATCCTTTGGCAGTACCAAAAACCGCTGCTTTAATGAAAATGCGTGGTTTAAGCGATCAGGATATTGAACTGGTTACTTACCGTAATGCGATTACTGCATTTGCACAGAGCGGACAGCTGGATGAAGCCGATTTCGACGCACAAAAAAATGTAGACCTTACCGAAAAATTTGAAGGTAACACCATTTTACGGGGCGGACAGCAACCAAGAACAGATAAATCGTCTATCATCATCAGCTAAAAGCATTGAAAAAAGTAATTGTTTATCTGCGCATGATGCGCCCTGCCAATATTGTAACATCAGTAGCCGATATTTTGGCAGGAATTGCCATTTCTGGAATTTTAAGCAATGGATTTTCTATTCCATGGTTGCCCATTGTATTTTTAGCCGCATCAACAGCCTGTTTATATGGAGGAGGAATCGTTTTTAACGATGTTTTTGATGCTGATCTGGATAAAATAGAGCGCCCGGAGCGGGCTATTCCGAGTGGCGCAATCAGTTTACAGCGTGCAACTACTTTGGGAAGTTTGTTGCTCTTTGCCGGAATTGCTTTGGCTGCATTAAATAGTTTAACATCGGGGTTATTGGCACTTCTGGTGGCCGTTTTCGCTTTGCTTTATAATAAATTTGGTAAACACCATTCTTTTTTCGGACCGTTGAATATGGGCTTATGCCGTGGATTTAACCTGCTGCTGGGCTTGAGTATTGTGCCAGAAATGCTATACAGTCATTATTATTTAGCCATTATTCCTGTAATTTATATCTTCTCCATTACGATGACCAGCCGTGGCGAAGTTCATGGAGGCCATGCTAAAAACTTATATCTGGCCGCCTTTCTGTATGCAATTGTGATCTGCGCTATTGCTTATTTTGCTTTTGTAAACGATAGGTTGCTGTGGTCGCTGCTGTTTCTGGTTCCTTTTACTTTTATGATTTTCAGGCCACTTTTAAAAGCCATAAAAGAGCCTATTGGTAAAAATATCGGCGGGGCGGTAAAAGCCGGCGTCATTTCACTTATTTTGATGGATGCAGCCTGGGCTGTAACTTTCGATGCCCTGATTTTGGCTTTTATCATTGCGGCTTTATTGCCGTTATCCATTTGGCTCTCTAAATTATTCGCCGTTACTTAACCATCAAACACACATTCTCAAATTGATATGGAACATTTACATCAATCCTTTACCGTACAATATAATTATAATGTTTTCTTTACTTCATCGCTTTTTTTGCCTGAAAACGAACTGTTAAACAGTTTTTTAGTTAACCTAAATCCGGCTGTTGCAGTAAAGAAGATTTTGTTTGTAATAGATGAAGGTGTAGCAAATGCACACAAAGAGCTTAATAACCAGATTAAAACCTATTTTGCAAAATACCCTCAAACGGAGCTCGTTCAGGATATCTTAGTTATTCCTGGGGGAGAACAAGTGAAAAACGACACTAAATATTTTGATCAGGTATTGGAAGCCATCCATATTCATGGTATCGACAGGCATTCGTTTGTTGCTGCAATAGGTGGCGGTGCAGTACTCGATATGGTAGGTTATGCAGCAACGGTTGCACATCGCGGTATTAAACACATCAGAATTCCAAGTACTGTGCTTTCACAGAACGATTCGGGTGTTGGGGTAAAAAACGGAATCAATTATTTTAATAAAAAGAACTTTTTGGGCACTTTTTCGCCACCTGTTGCTGTTTTTAATGATGAAATCTTTTTAAGTACTTTATCCGATCGTGATTGGCGATCAGGTATCGCCGAAGCAATTAAAGTGGCGCTGATTAAAGACCGCCAATTTTTTGAGTGGCTGGAAGTGAATGCCATTGCGCTTGCAAATCGGGATACCACAGCCATGAACTACCAGATTTGGAAATGCGCAAAACTCCACATGGAGCATATCCGCAGTGCCGATCCTTTTGAAAATGGTTCGGCCCGACCGTTGGATTTTGGCCATTGGAGTGCACATAAACTAGAATACTTAACCAATTTCGAAGTGAGGCATGGCGAAGCTGTTGCCATGGGTATTGCCTTAGATACCGTATATTCCAATTTATCGGACAGGATCAGTGCAGAAGATGCTCAAAGGGTAATCAACCTGATTCAGCAACTTGGCTTCGAGTTAACACATCCATTGTTACAGGTTAGCGAAGGCAATAGCCCAATTTTGCAGGGACTGGAAGAATTTAGGGAACATCTTGGCGGCGAGCTAACCATCACTTTACTTACGGGCCTGGGCAGTGGCGAGGAAGTGCATGAAATTGATGCCAATATTTTAAAACAAGCAGCAGAAAATTTAAATAACCAAACCGCTATTATTCAACATTAAGCTATGAAATTAACTTCTGGCCATTTAACCTTCTGTACCAATATTTATGCAGGCGAAAACTGGATGGCACATTTTGCTGTGCTGAAGGCTAGTTTTCCGGTATTGAAAGCGCAACTGTCGCCTAATGCACCGATGGGCATCGGTTTACGTCTTTCCAATCTCGCCAGTATCGAATTGTTGGAAGATCATCATCTGGAATCGTTTAAGCAATGGCTGGAGCAGGAAGGTGGATATGTTTTCACCATGAATGGATTTCCATATGGCGGTTTTCATCATACCAGGGTTAAAGATCAGGTACATGCACCCGATTGGACAACGGAAGATCGCGTTGAATATACACTCCGCTTGGCCAAAATCCTTTCACAATTGCTTCCTGACGATATGGATGGGGGCATTTCAACCTCGCCATTAAGTTATAAGCCCTGGTTTACAAATGCCGAGGCAAGAAAAAATGCCACTGCCAGAGCAACTGCCAATATGATGAAGGTTGCCGAGGGGTTAAATCACATACAGCGCCAAAGCGGCAAGGTGATCCATTTGGATATTGAACCCGAACCTGATGGTTTTCTTGAATCTGGTGCAGAATTTATTGATTGGTACGAAAATGTACTTTTACCTGTCGGGAATGATGAAAACCTGATCAAAAATCACATCCGTTTGTGTTATGATGTTTGTCATTTCGCAATCGGTTACGAACCGCATACAGCCATTATCAACGAATTGCAAGAGAAAGGCATTAAAATTGGGAAAATCCAGATCAGTGCTGCGCTAAAAGCTAAATTGCCAGCATCTGTTTCGGAAAGAGCCGCGGTATTGGATCAGCTCGGCCGCTTTGATGAACCTACTTATCTTCATCAGGTAATAGCAAGAAAAGATGATGGATCGCTATTGCGCTATCCCGATCTTGAAGATGCAATGGCTGAAGGCGAAAATCTGGCGGTACAGGAGTGGCGCGCACATTTCCATGTACCTATTTTTGTTGAAGATATGGGCTTAATCCAATCTACACAGTCAGACATTATCGAGGTACTAAACTTGCAAAAAAATAGCCCTTTTACTACTCATTTGGAAGTAGAAACTTATACCTGGGAGGTTTTACCAACAGCTTTGAAAGCGCCTTTAAACGATTCCATCATCAGGGAACTGGCCTGGGTAAAAACATTATTAGAACAGTAGATTATGCATAAAACCGTTGTTATTGACATAGTAGGCCTATCTTCATCCGTAATAGGAGCGCATACGCCTTTTATCCAAAAATATATTTCTGAAAACCACTTCAACACCATCGAACCCTTGTTGCCGGCGGTTACCACTTCGGTACAGTCGAGTTATCTTACAGGTAAATATCCATCAGAAAACGGTATTGTAGGGAATGGATGGTACGATCATGCCGATGCTGAAATTAAATTCTGGAAGCAGTCTAACAAACTGGTAAATGCAGAAAAAATATGGGACCTGGCCAAAAAAGAAGATCCAAACTTTACCTGTGCCAATATGTTCTGGTGGTACAACATGTACTCTACGGTTGATTATTCGGTAACACCACGCCCGAATTACCTGGCCGATGGGCGTAAATTACCCGATTGTTATTCGCAGCCGGCCGAACTGCGCGACCATTTACAGGCTAAACTGGGACAGTTTCCTTTGTTTCAGTTCTGGGGGCCTGGTGCAAATATTAAATCAACGAGATGGATTGCAGATGCCTCAATGGAAACTGAAAAGCTGTACAATCCTACGCTAACCTTAATTTATTTGCCCCATTTAGACTATTGCCTGCAAAAGTTTGGTCCTGAGCTAGATAAAATCAGTACGGAGCTAAAAGAAATCGATCAGGTGGTAGAAGAATTGGTGCGTTTTTATGAAGGCAGGGGTGCACGCATTATTTTACTTTCTGAATATGGTATTGCGCCTGTAAACAAGCCAATTCACCTTAACCGTTTGTTCAGGGAAAACGGATTAATCCAGATCCGTGAAGAAAGAGGCTTAGAGCTGCTCGATCCGGGTGCTTCAAAGGCGTTTGTAGTAGCCGACCACCAGGTAGCACATGTTTACATTAATGATAAAAGTGTAACTGAACAGGTAAAGGCTTTATTGAAAAGTGTACCTGATATTGAGTTGGTTCTCGATAAAACAGAACAGGAGAAATATCACATTAATCATGACCGTTCGGGCGATTTGGTACTGGTTGCCAAAGAAAACAGCTGGTTTACCTATTATTTTTGGCTGGATGATGCTAAAGCGCCAGATTATGCGCGGGTAGTTGATATTCATAAAAAACCGGGTTACGATCCCGTAGAAATGTTCATGACCTCTAAATTGAGGGCAGGGTATAAACTTTTAAGGAAAAAAGCCGGTTTCCGTTACGTAATGGATGTAATTCCGCTTGATGCCACTTTGGTTAAAGGATCGCACGGTAGCATTAAAGTAGCTGATCGGTTTAAACCTGTTCTGGTTACTTCAAAAGCAATTGATAAAACCTTAAAGGCACCAGATGTTTATCAGGTGATTTGGGATAGTTTAACTGTTTAAAAAATAGCCGTTCTACTGATCTGATGGTTATCGGATCAGCAGGATGATCGCATTTAAGAAGTATCTTGTTGAGTTCAAGTTCAAATAAATTAAGCTTTTTAAGAGTTTATCTACAGACTTCAGTTCGATTAATTTATTCATACTGACTAATTTTAAGCTCGTGAAACTAGCGCGATCGTCATGCTGAATTTATTTTATTAGCAGTTTTTATCGTTTCAAAGGCCTAATAGCTACTTCGTGGTCAGCATCTTTACTGCTAAATAGACCCTGAAATAAATTCAGGGTGACGGTTATGAACGAAAAATGTCTTCAGTATACCTTTAAAAGAATATTAATAATCGAAATGAGGTTACAAGATTATTATTACTCCCGTACAAACCTATAGCCGCAACCTTCAATACAGGGCGGATTAAGCAGCAGCGATTTTGCCGAAACTTTGTAATAATAAGTCAATGGCATTTTATAAGTATTGCTGTAAACCTCCATTCTTATGCTATCCAAAATCTTGAATGCATATAAATCCGGGATGGCATCACCTTCAAATTTACCGGCTTTGTCTGCCGATTTGTTTAGAATAAGGTATTTGGCCTCGCCGGTTACCTTTTTATATCTGCCACTTCCATCACCGGGATCCTGCATCGTTTCGATGAGTTTCCATTTACCATAAACTTCACCAGGTCCATCAATACCTTTATCGGTTTTCTTGCATGATATATACAAAAGACCTGTTGTAGCCAGGATGAGTAATACTATCTTTTTCATAAAGCTTTAATTTACAGCTTATACGGTGCAGAGAATCCAAACGCTACATTGGAATTGTCTTTTAATTAAACATTTTTCTAAATGCCAATGGCGATACCTTCGTTTTTGCTTTGAATAATTTATTAAATGATTGTGGGTGTTCAAAGCCCAGTTCATATGCCACTTCGCTCACTGATAAATTGGTGCCTGATAATTTTTCTTTTGCTTTTTCGATCAGTTTCTGGTGGATATGCTGTTGTGCATTCTGTCCGGTTAGCGAACGGAGTAGATCGCTTAAATAACTTGGGGAAACATTTAAATGATCGGAAAGGTACTGTACCGTTGGTAAGCCTTTAAGCATGGTTACTTTATTGTTAAAATATTCCTCTAACAATTCTTCGAGTTTTTGCAAAAGGCCATTGTTTAATACCTTGCGCGTAATAAACTGCCGTTTGTAAAAGCGGTTGCTGTAATTTAACAACAGTTCGATCTGCGTGATGATCACATCCTGGCTAAAATCGTCAATCCTGCTGTTCAGTTCTTCCTCAATATTCTTAAAAATAGCAATAATAGTGTTTTTTTCTTTTTCCGATAGGTGCAATGCCTCGTTGGCTGCGTATGAAAAGAAACCATAACTTTTGATTTTTTTTGCTATTGGATAAGACAGTAAAAAATCGGGATGGATCAATAAAGTAAATAAGGAGCAAACACTTGAGCTTAAATCCTCTTCATGACCAATAATCTGGTTGGGCGCAGCAAATAATAAACCACCTTCATCAAAATCATAATAACTCTGACCATATTTTAGCCTGCCACTTAATTTTGGTTTATACGAAATCTTATAAAAATTTAGGATATGCGAATTAGGCTGCCCGTTCATTTCAACCGGATGATCTTCATTGTTGATCAAGCTGATCAAGGGGTGTTTAGGCTGGGGCAGGCCCAACATCCGGTGTGCTTCTGTTAACGAGCTGAATTTATAGGGATTATTCTCTACCTTTTTCATATTGATGTGTACAAATATAACCGATTAGCCTGTGTTAATCGGTTATATGGTTGATTTCTGATTAATTAACCCTGCGCTGCATTCGATACGGTTTCCCATTCCTCCCAGGTTGCCATTCGCTCTGCGTATGCTGTACGTATCCATGGCAGGTTATGGCTACCCAGGAAAAAGCGTAAAGGCGGGTGCTCTGCATCAACAATTTTGAAAACGGCCTCCGGTGTTGCCTCCGGATTGCCTCTCTCCAATTGCTGTAAACCTTCAAAAAACTTTGCTTTAAAGTCGGCATATACATCTAATCCGTCTGCAAACTTTAAAGAAGCCTGACTTCCGAATTCGGTGGCATAAGCGCCTGGTTCGATAATGGTTACTTTGATCCCAAACGATTTTACCTCTGCAGCCAGGCTTTCGTGAATAGCCTCAAATGCCCATTTTGATGAACTATAATACCCAATAACCGGTAAAACTACGTGACCAAGGTTGCTGGATGTACCTAAAATGTGGCCATACCCCTGCTTGCGTAATATCGGCAGTGCAGCTTGTATAACAGCTACTGCTCCAAAAATGTTGGTATTGTACATGGCTTTAACCTGGTTAATGGTAGCTTCTTCAATAGTACCTACAAGCGAATAACCCGCATTATTTAAAACAACGTCCAATCGCCCGAAATGTTCGTGCGCCTGTTGAACGGTTTTTTCTACCTGATCGTAATTGGTTACATCAAGTTCCAGGGTCAATACATTTTCTTTGTACTTTTCCTGAAGATCGGCAATGTCCGATAGGTTTCTTGCCGTTGCTGCCACCTTATCGCCACGTTCTAAGGCTGCTGTTGCCCATACACGCCCAAATCCGCGAGATGCACCTGTAATAAACCAGACCTTATTAACTGTTTGGGTATTTTTACCCTTATTTTTCTGTTGATATTCCATAATTTTTATCTGAATAAATGATGGTTCAAAGGTGGGCAAGGTATGATGCTCATTTGTAGCCTAATTGAGGGCTTTTGTAGCCAAAATGAGAAAATACATTAATGGACTAAAGTAGTACCTCTCTCTGGTATCATTTTCTGCACTTTTTTACGGTTCGACCAATAAAACACAATCGGATAAACGAAAAGGTTAAAAAGTGTATCGGTAATCAATCCGCCTATTACCACTATAGCCAATGGCTTTGATGCTTCCGAACCTATTCCGGTTGATAATGCAGCAGGCATTAAGCCAATGGCAGCCATTAGGGCTGTCATTAATACGGGTCTAAACCTACTGGTCACCGCGGCACGCATGGCATCGGTAAAGGTCCAGCTGGGGTGGTGTTTCAGTTCGGCGATGTTGGTTTTAAAACGGGTAATGAGCAGCACCCCGTTTTGTACACAGATCCCAAAAAGTGCGATAAAACCAATTCCTGCTGAAATGTTAAAGTTTACACCTGCAACCAAAAGCGCCAATATGCCACCAATCATGGCAAAAGGAACGTTGTTTAGTACCAATAAAGCATCTTTGATGTTTCCGAAAAGTACAAATAAGATGAAAAATATGAGTAATAAACTCACCGGAACTGCCTGCATAAGCCTGGTAATTGCCCTTTGTTGATTTTCAAAATCTCCGGCCCATTCCAGTGTATATCCCGGTTGCAGATTGATCTTTGCATTTACTTTTTCCTGTGCCTCGGCAATTACGCTTCCCATATCGCGGCCCCTGACCGAAAATTTAATGGCCCCGTAACGTTTGTGCCTATCGCGGTAAATCATACTAGGCCCTGTAATTTTGCGGATGCTCGAAATTTCGCCCAATTGAACATTAGTGCCAGATATGGTCGGAACCCGTAATTTACCGATCGAATGCTCATCGTTTCTAAAATCTTCGGGATAACGGATAATCAGGTCAAATTTTCGTTCGCCTTCATAAATCTGTGTAGCAGCTTTTCCGCCAATGGCCATTTCGATTACGGCATTAGCATCTGCTGTGCTTACCCCATATAAAGCCATTTTTTTCTGATCGAGGTTAATCTGTAATTCTGGCTGACCAAGATTTCTTAGAATTCCCAAATCTTCAATACCATCAACCGTTTTTAAGATGCTTTCTATCTTTTCCTCTTCTTTTTCAATGTAATCGAAGTTTTCGCCAAATAGCTTCACTACAATTGAGCCTTTTACACCCGATACGGCTTCTTCTACATTATCGGAAATGGGCTGCGAAAAATTAAGATTGATGCCAGGGAAGCTTTTTAGTTTTTCCTGCATCCGCTGGATCAGTTGTTCTTTGGTTTGCTTGCGTTTCCATTCTTTACGGGGGTAAATATCAACGTGAAACTCCATGTTGTAAAAGCCTGTAGCATCTGTTCCATCATTGGGTCTGCCAGTTTGCGACATTACCTGTTTAACTTCTTCAAAGCTTAAAAATATTTTTCTCATCTCATTCGAAAGCTTTTTAGTTTCATTTAAAGAAATACTCAATGGGCCAGTAGCGCGGACATAAATCGAGCCTTCATCTAAACTGGGCAGAAATTCTGTTCCCAAAAACTTGAAGCTAAAAACACCTAAAAGCAATATAATAATAGAGATACTAAAAACGAGCTTCTTTTTTTTAAAGCAGAGGTCGTAAAATTTAAGGGTCATTTTGGTAATCCATTCCAAAAAGATATTATGTTTCTCTTTTACATCTTTTTTTAAGAGTACGCTGGCCATAGCAGGTACAAGTGTAAAGGTTAAGATTAAGGCGCCTAATAAGGCAAAACTTAATGTCCATGCCAGGGGAGAGAACATTTTACCTTCTACCTTTTCGAAAGTGAAAATAGGCAGCAAACCTGTAATGATAATGAGCTTTGCAAATAAAATTCCCTTTCCGTTTTCTACGCAAGCCTTTTTAATGAAGCCAAGTTTACTCATTTTGTTAAACCTATCCATTCCCAGTTTTTTTGCCCTTAAATCTAAGGTTACAAAAATCCCTTCAACCATTACTACAGCACCATCTATAATGATTCCGAAATCGATAGCCCCCATAGATAGCAGATTGGCTGACATGCCTTTTAGTTTAAGGCAGATAAATGCAAAGAGCAGGGCCAATGGAATAACAACCGAAACAATTAAGGTGGTACGCCAATCGGCCATAAATAGGAACACGATTAAGGTTACAAACAATATCCCTTCAAGCATATTGCCCATTACGGTATGTACAGAATAGTTTACCAGGTCTTCGCGATCGTAGAAAGGCTTTATTTTTACATCTTTTGGTAATATGCTGTTATTGATCGTATTTATCTTTTCTTTCAATCTGGTAATTACCTCACTCGGATTGCCACCCTTTCTCATCACGATAATGCCTTCTATTACATCAGGATCCTGATCACGACCAACTTGCCCCAGCCTTGGTAAAGCCGACTCTGCTACTTCAGCAATGGTTTTAACATATATGGGAGTGCCATTAACATTATCTACCACCACATTCCTGATTTCATCAATATTGTTGAGCACACCGATACCACGTACTACATAAGCCTGGCCGCTTTGCACAATCACATCGCCACCCACATTGATATTGCTTTTAGATACCGCCTCGAAAAGCTCGGTTGCACTTACGCCATACTGGATAGCCTTTTGTGGATCGACGGTAATTTGATAGGTTTTTACCTCACCACCAAAACTTACTACATCGGCAATGCCAGAAACAGATAAAAGCTCCCTTTGTATTACCCAATCCTGAAGCGTTTTTAATTCGCGGACAGATTTTGTATCACTTGTAAGTGTGTAACGGAATATCTCACCTGTAGGGCCATAAGGTGGTTGTACCTCTGGCTTGATCCCTTCGGGCAAATTAGCCTCATCAAGGTGATTATTTACCTGTACCCGGGCTTCAGCATAATTTACATCATCCTCGAAATTTACTTTTACGATAGAAAGTCCAAATAACGACGAAGAGCGGATACTGGTGCGTTTTTCGGTTGGGTTCATGGCAATTTCGAGCGATCTGCTCACAAACTTTTCTACCTCTTCGGCGCTCCGGCCCGGCCATTGGGTAATAATGGTGATGTTGGTATTGGTTACATCAGGAAATGCATCAATGGCAGTGTGTTTAAAGCTTAAATAACCTGACAGGATTAAAATAAAAGTAGCAAAAAAGATAAAATACTTATTCTTTAGCGCAAAGCCGATGACGCCTTTAATGAATTTATTCATGATGTATAATCTAAGGGATGAGAAGAATTTATTGCGTTTTTAGGCTTTCGAATAAGAAAACCTGTTTAGATGCGATAACGTGATCGCCGGCATTTACGCCTTTGCTGATGTAGGCTTTATCGGCAGTTTTACGGCCAATTTCGATTTCCTGAATTCTTATTTTATGATCTTGACCAAGAACGAGTACGTAATTTTTGTTTTCATCGAAAATTATGGCCCTTGAGTTTAAAGTGGGGAGATTTACGGCCGAATTTGCCGAAACCTTTACCGTTCCAAGCATACCTGGTTTTAATAAAAAACCTGGATTTTGGATAACCACACGTGCATTTATTACCTTACTGTCTTGATCTACCTGATTGTAAAGTTTCTCTATTTTACCGCTAAAAATTTTATCGGGATAGGAGAGGGTTGATAGACTGACTTCATCGCCGGCATTTACACGTGAAATATCTGATTCGTAAATATTAATCATTGCCCAAACATTAGCGAGATCGGCAATGGTGAAAAGGCTTTTGTCGTTATCGCCACGCAAATGCATGTTCTGGGTAACATTTTTTTCGATCACAAAACCATTGATAGGAGATTTAATAGCATATAATCCTGCACTGCTGCCTCCATTAAGTTTTAATACAGAGCTGGCCCTTTTTGCTTCTGCTTTTTTGATCTGGTAATCGTTTTTGGCTTCTTCCAATTCTTTTGCAGATGATAAACCGCTCTGAAAAAGTTGCTCAGCCTGTTTTACAGATCGCTCTGCATTTTTAAGCTCTGCATTGGCTGCAATAACTTCCTTATCAAAACCAGCCATTTCAGAACTGTTAAGGGTTGCCAATGTCTGTCCGCTCGAAACCTGGTCACCCAATCGGACCTTAATGCTGTTTACCGTTCCGCTTACCATTGGGAAAAGTTCAGAACGGCGCTCTTCATTTGCGGCAATTTTGGCCGAAAACATGAGTTCGGTCTTGCTGTTAGCCTGCTGTACCGTATCGATCAGCAAGCGGCTGATCAGTGAATCGGTGATGGCAAATTTATCATGAGGTGCAACTGTTTTGTGTTCGGTACAAGCAAAGAACAAACTGGTTGACACAATAATTAAAGTGTTTTTATAGAGATTTTGCATAAGATTTATTTAAAAATATTAGAACCGGTTACATAATTGAGTTCAGCACGGGTACTCATTCTTTCGAACTGGAGTTTGTTCAGTTGCAGCGTGTTTTCTTTGTAGGCATCGTAGAGGTCTAAAAATTCGATCAGGCTGATGTTTCTTGCCTTGAAATTTTTGATTAGACTTGAAATGAGTGTGTTAAAATCGGTACTAAAAACCGGATCAATCTCTGCGTATAATTTTTCGTTGCGTAAAGCAGTTTTGTAGCTGTTAAATACTTCATTCTCGAGCAAGGCTTCCTGTTTTTTGATGTTTAGATCAGCTGCTGCAATACCGATATGAGCTTTTTTTATTTCACCCTGGTTTCTGGAGAAGAGGGGAATGGGAATCTTTAGACCTAAACCGGTATATTTTTCAGGATAATTGCCCTTGAGATCATAACTCAGGCCAATTTCTATATCGGGGATGGCCATTGCTTTTTGCAGCTTTAAATTACTTTCGTTATACAGCAGGTCGGTTTTGGCCAGCTTAAGGTCAGCACGGTTGGCTCTGGCCGAATCAAGCAGCGTGCTGTAAGGAATTTTATCAGGCGATAATGGAGTTGCCTGATCCAATTCCAATGATATGGAAGTTCCTGCATTAATACCACAGAGCAATTTTAAGTCTTTATAGTTGTCTTCCAGCTCATTCAATAGTCCTGCTTGCTCGGCTTTGAGGCTGATCAATAATGATTTGATCCTGATCACATCCTTTGTGGCAACATTGCCCATTTTTAACTGGAGATCGTAAGCTTTTAATAACTGATCGGTAGAATAGATCTGTTCCTGGTAAACTTTAACCGATTGCGCAGCGAAATAAGTTTTGTAAAAGGTATTAGCTAGCTCGAATTTCAGTGTCCTTAGCAGATCAAAATATTCATATTCTGCTAGTTTAACCCCGGTTTGTGCCAGTTTGATGTTTTTATTACGCTTGCCTGCCAGTTTAAACAGCTGCGAAATTGATCCGGCATATTGGCCATGGGCATAAGAGGTTTGCAGGAACTTTTTTGTTTCGTGGTTGTAAAAAAGGTTTTCGTACTCAAGGGTAGGGTTCTCAAACAATTTGGCGGTAATAATTTCGGCCTTTGCCCGATCGATCTCATAATTACTTGCCAGGAGGTCGAAATTATTTTTTAAGAAGAGGCTTTCTGCCTGACTCAAGTTTAAACTTAGGGTATCGGTTTGTGCTAAAGCTGCTCTGGTTGTTAAGGTTAAAGTGAAAATGATCAGCGTATATATTTTTTTCATCTGGCAAAGCTATCTCGACCGAATTAAAAGCGGATTAAATGGGGCTTAAAAGGGGATTAAAGTTGCAGATAGAATTGTTATTTCCATGCTTGCGCTCGTTTCCAAACGAGCGCATAAATAGTTACACGATTTTATCGCGTTGTAAACGATATTCTATTACGCTCGTTAGAAACGAGCGTTAACAGGGGAGGCGGACGGATTATTTGCTAAAGCTTTGATAACTTCACCGTAAAAGTGCAACCGCCTTGTTTAGGGTTGGTTGTGGTTATTTCTCCTTTAAGCAAACCGATAATTTTTTGTGCCATATAAAGCCCCATTCCTTCACCTTTATGTCCATGCGTTTTTGCCCGGGTATAAAAGGGTTTGAAAATATTTTCCTGTTCCTCAGTGGCGATACCCATTCCATTGTCGGTAATGTGAATGAGTAAATCATTTTCAGTTGCTTCAATAACAACGCTTACCTGTTGGTTATCTGAAAATTTAAAAGCGTTCGAAATGATATTATCCAAAGCAATCTGTAATAAAATGGCATTGGCCAATATTTCAGGTTTTGGATCAATAGGATTTTGATAAGTAATTTTAAGATTGAGGTTTTTCTGCGATTTCCATTCGGTTTGAATTTTGGAAAGCAGATCATCAAGTTTAATCGGAACAAGTTGCGAATTGATCAGGTCGAGATCCATTTTTGCCAGGGCCACTAATCCGGTAATAATGTGTTCCATTTTTTCTGCATCCTCGAGCATCGAAGCAATCACCTTTTGATAAGCAGTCTGATCCCTTTCTTTTGACAGGGCAAGTTCGGCGGTCATCATGATCCGTGTTACAGGAGTACGAAGTTCGTGCGATGCATTGGCTACAAAGGTTTTTTGCAGAATAAAAGCCTGTTCGAGCTCTTCCATTAAATGGTTAAAACTTTGGGCAATAAGGTTGATTTCATCTTTGTTATTATTTTCCTCCACCCTAAATTCCATGTTTTGAGCGCTGGCCTGTTTCACTTCGAGCATAAACTTTTTCAGCGGTTTTAGCATTTTCTTCGCAATCCACCTGCTTAGTAACAATACGATAAGCGAAATAAGGATAAACACAAAAATCATGATCTTCAGTAGTTTATCCAGCCTATTGTGAGAGCCCTGGTCGTCGGCTGAAGCCAGGATTACAAAATCGCCCTGGTTATCTTTATAATAAATACCCACAACCTGCCGCTGACCGTCGGTATATTTTAATCGCCCTTTTTTGCGCACTGCATCAATGGTAGCTGAGGTCCAGTATTGCGCAGTATCGCCGATGAAAGTTGCCCTGTCCTTTTTGTCGTAAATACGAATTACTTCGCTATTTAACTTTTGAAGGTATTTATGGCGTACAGTGTTTAACGCATCCCGACTAATTTCATCAGCTTCGAGGTACAGTTTTGCGGTAACCATAGTACGGTCGGTTAGGCGTTCGAAGAAATCGGCCTCCAAAAATTTCATAAAGGTAAAATACACCGTACAGAGCACAGCGAAGAGCATCGAAGTGCTGATCAGCGTAAAATACAGTGCTATACGATCCTTTATTTCCATTTACTTCAGGATATATCCCATATTGATTTTGGTGTGAATGAGTTTCCGTTCAAAACCCTTTTCAATCTTTTTCCGCAGGAAATTAATATACACATCAATTACATTGGTTCCGGTTTCGAAGCTGATATCCCAGGCTTGCTCTGCTATGAATTGCCGAGAGAGTAACCGATTGGGGTTATGCATAAACAGTTCGAGCAGGATAAATTCTTTTGCGCTTAATTCGATGGTTTTTCCTCCACGGCTTACTTCTTTACTGTAAGTATCAAGCACAAGATCTTCGAAATATAATTTGCTATCGGTTTGGGTAGTAACAGTAGGTTGCCTGCGTAAAAGTGCTGCAACTCTTGCCAAGAGTTCTTTCAGGTGGAAAGGTTTTACCAGATAATCATCTGCCCCAGCCTCTAGGCCCGTAACTTTGTCATCTATGGTGCCTATGGCGGTAAGCATCAATATTGGCGTTTGTACAGTATTTTTTCTGATGTGCTTACAAAGCTGTATGCCATTAAGGCCGGGCATCATCACATCAATAATGAAAAGATTAAAGTTTTGTCCCAAGAAAAGCTCCAGCGCATCAGTTCCGTTGGCAACGGTAAGTACCTGATAATCGTTTTCTTCGAGTGCCGACTTTAAAAGTTCGGAAATTTTAGGGTCGTCTTCAGCTATTCCAATCTTTGGCATCCTACAAAAGTAACCATCCCATCTTAAAATGGGATTAAAATGGATGGCCTTTCTGTTATTTTGGACGATTTTTTGGGCTTAATTTCGTTATTGCGAACTGACGAAAGGGCGCGTAGGAGTGAAGCACCTGCGGAGCAGGCTTGGATACCTTTAAAACAATAAGTTACAAATGAAAAATAATTGATACTAAATGTAGAACTCAGGTAATTATAGATTGTTTCGGCTTTTTCATATCCCGCCTCACCATTCTGAATACGGAGGCAATTTCGTTTCGGTCTGTGGGGCCACAGACCGAGGGACAAGGCCATGTTTTACAACAAAGCCCTATCCAAGTGTACATAACCGCCATCTACATGAATCAGTTGGCCAGTAGTATGACTAGATTTATCTGATAATAAGAATACGGCCGTATTGGCAATTTCATCCACACTGGTCATTCTGTTTTCAAAAGGGATTTTATCGGTAATGTTTTTGAGTTTTGCATCACGGTCTTCAAAAGAGTTAATCCATTTTTCGTAGAGCGGTGTCCAGGCTTCGGCCACAATAATGGCATTTACGCGGATGCTATAAGGTAGTAACTCTACAGCCCATTCTCGGGTTAAGGCATTTCTGGCGCCGTTCGATGCCGCGTAGCCAGATGTTCCGCCTTGCCCGGTTTCTGCAGTCTTGCTACCGATATTTAAAATAGAACCCTTACTTTGTTTAAGCGAAGGCAGGGCATGTTTGGCTAAAAGATAATAATGCACTACATTTTTATGTAGCGATTCCATAAAACCTTCGTAAGTGCCACTCTCGAGGCCTACACCATCGTTAACCCCGGCATTATTCACTAAACCATCAATTCTGCCGTACTTGGTCAGTATGGCATCAATAATGGCTTTACAGTGATCAGGAACAGTAAGCTCTGCTGTAAAATAATCAGCTTTTAAGCCTAAATCTGTTATTTCCTGAAGCATTTTCAGGTTATCGCTTTCATTACGGCCAATAATGATAGGGAAAGCATTTTCAATGGCCAGGGCTTTAACAATTGCCGCGCCAATGCCTTTTGCGCCACCACTCACCAAGATTATTTTGCCGTCTAAATTTAAATTCATATTTGGTTAATATTTTTGTTTTATTATTTGAACCACAGAGAACGCATCGTTTTCACAGAGAACACGCAGTATAAGTTGGAAAGTTACGTCATTCCTTCCTAGATTGGGAATCTTAATGCCAAATACTGGTGCTTTAAGATTAGCTTCACTGAGCACTCCGTGGTTCCGGTCTGCACGGGAATGACGATTTTAAACCCATCTACATCTTCTATCCGTTATGTATGCAATTACAGGCTAACCCCTCTTTTCCATGGAATAAAGTCATCCTGGTTAAGTTGTACAGCTTTGGGGATTTCTTCGCCGCTGGCTACTTTAATACAGTATTCCAATATATCCTCACCCATTTCGTTAATTGTTTTTTCGCCATTAATTACCGCTCCTGTATCGATATCGATAATATCACTCATTCGTTGTGCCAGAATTGAATTGGTGGCCACTTTAATGGTGGGGCAAACCGGGTTTCCGGTTGGCGTGCCTAAACCGGTAGTAAATAAAATTAAGGTTGCGCCGGCAGCAGCTTTGCCTGTGGTTGCTTCTACATCGTTCCCTGGTGTACATACCAAGCTTAAGCCTGGTTTAGTAGCAGGTTCGGTATAATCTAAAACATCTACAACAGGAGAGGAGCCTGCTTTACGTGCAGCACCGGCAGATTTTATAGCATCGGTAATTAAACCATCCTTAATGTTGCCCGGAGAAGGATTCATATAAAAGCCAGAGCCAACTTTGTGCGCCAGATCATCATATTCAGTCATTAAGCGGATAAACTTTTCGGCAGTTGATTGATCAACAGATCTATCAATCATTTCTTGCTCTACACCACAAAGTTCGGGGAACTCTGCCAACAAAACCTTGGCACCTAATGCTACCAATAAATCAGCACAATAACCAACCGCAGGATTTGCTGAAATGCCACTAAAACCATCGCTTCCGCCACATTTTACACCCACACACATTTGGCTTAGCGGTGCTGCTTTACGCTCTTGTTTATTAATGAACATCAATCCTTCAAAAGTACTGCGGATTGAATTTTGGATCAATTGCTCTTCGCTTTGGGCTTTTTGCTGCTCGAAAATTAAAAGTGGTTTATCAAAATCAGGATCAAGTGCAAATAGATCACGTTTAAAATCTGCTACCTGCAAATGCTGACAGCCCAAACTTAATACCGTTATACCGGCCACATTGGGGTGGTGGGCATAGGCTGCCAATAATTTGCTCAGCGTATCTGCATCCTGGCGAGTTCCGCCACAACCGCCATTATGCGTAAGGAATTTAATCCCATCCACATTTTTAAAGGTACGGCTGGCTTTATCTACTTTAGGTTCAAAGCTAATATTATTAATGTCTTCACCCTTTTCAAAGGCCTGAACCAGTTTGTGGGTGTAAGATTTATATTTAGCATCTACCGCATAACCCAACTCACTATAAAGCGATTCTTTAATGATATCCAGATTTCTGTTTTCGCAAAATACAGTCGGGATAAACAACCAATAGTTTGCGGTACCTACTGCTCCATTTTTACGGTGATAGCCATTAAAACTGCGGTTGGCATATTTACTTACATCTGGTGCTTCCCATTTGTAATTAACATTGCGATAAGCAAATGGCTCTGCGGCATGTTTGGTATTATCTACGTTCATCCGCATGCCTGCTTTTACATCAAACTGCACCTTTCCCACCAAAACGCCATACATCACTACTTCATCGCCTGCTTTCATGTCCCGCATAAAAAATTTATGCTTAGCTGGGATTTCATCAACAGTAACGTAAGTATTTCCCTCGTGCAGTATTGGAGTGCCTGCTGGCAAATCTTGTAACGCAACTAAAACGTTATCAGCATTGTTAATCTTGATGACTAATTTTTTCATTGTCAATTTATACTTCTAAACTTATTTCTTTTTCAATATGATTGGGTTTCCACCCTTTCCACCCAAAGTAAAATACCACTAAAAAGCATGCAAATGGTACCAAATATCCGTATTGTATATTGTGTGTTGCATCTGATATTAAACCTAAAACCGGTGGTAAAAAAGCACCACCAACAATAGACATTACAATTAATGATGAGCCCAGTTTTGTATCCTTACCCAAACCTGCTATACCCAATGAGAATATGGTTGGGAACATGATCGACATAAAAAAGGCGACACCGATTAAAGCGTAAACGGTAATCATGCCACTTGCAAAAATAGATATGAGGGTAAGTACAGCACTGATTAATGCATAAAGCATCAACAATTTATGTGGAGCTATAAACCTCATGAACACTGTACCGATAAATCTTCCACCCATAAAAGCCAAACCTGCCGCACCAGCGTACCATTTTGCTTCATCCTGACTAATACTTGCCGATGAGGTAACGAAACTGATAAATAAACTCAATACGCAAACCTGTGCACCTACATAAAAAAACTGACCGATAATGGCCCAGCGTAAATGGCTATGGCCTAATACATGACCAAAACTGCTTTTTTCTTGGGCATTTTCTTCTTCCTTAATATCGGGCAGTTTGGTGAAAATAAACAGGATGGCTACCACAATAATCAGTATACCCAAAATTAAATAAGGCGCTTTTACGGTTGAGGCTTCTTCAAGCATGTAAGCCTGTTTTTCTAAAGGCAACATTTTCGCCAATTGAGTATCGGTATATTTTACTTCGGTAAAAATAAATTTACCACCGATTACCGGGGCTAAAAAAGCAGCGAAACCATTAAATGATTGAGAGAAATTTAAACGCTGCGTGGCTGTTTCTGGAGGTCCTAGTACGGTAACATAAGGATTAGCCGCTGTTTCCAGGAAGGTTAAACCACAGGCAATAATAAAAAGAGCGCCTAAAAAGAATATATACTGTGCGGTATTGGCTGCCGGTATAAATAATAAACAGCCTGCGGCGAATAAAACAAGACCCAATATGATACCGCTTTTATAACCGTACTTGCGCATAATGTAGCCTGCAGGTAATGCCAATAAAAAATAGGCGATAAAAACAGACGAATCGACCAAGGTAGATTCGAAAACATTTAGTTGAAAAGCTTTGCGCAAATGCGGAATCAATATAGGATCGAGATTATGGACAAAGCCCCAGAAGAAAAATAAGCTGGTGACTAAAATTAACGGGAATAGATATCCTTTGCCATTTTTTGGTGGATCGGATACTTTAAAGCTCGGAGGTGTAATTTGGCTCATGTTTGTTTGGTTATAAATGGTTTATGTAGGTTCTGCTAAAATAAAAATAGTTAAACATCTGGCACCTTGGGCACCGATTACCAATAATAGTTCGATATCGGCTGTTTTAGATGGTCCGGTGATGAATGCTCCATATCCCTGGCTGTATTTTTAATACTAGTAATCATCTAACATGGATGGCAAATAATCCAACTTTCATAAAATGTTTTTGGCTAGTTGTTGCGTTACAAATTAAACCGTTAAGCGTTAATAAAAATTTAGCTTTATTACCTAATTATTAAATGATATTGGCTCAATTTTTTTCATTGCAAAATAATTTTGCATATTAGATTGATTTTTTGAGATTTTATGAAACCGCATTTACTTAATGTATCTACCAATTCGGTAGATTCTTTTAGCGCTCGAAGAGATATTATGCCCGATATAAACAACCGCTGGCATTACCACTCTGCATTAGAATTAATCTACGTTAAAAAAGGTAGAGGAACGCAGTTTATTGGCGATAGTATTAAGGATTTTAAGGATGGCGATGTTGTTTTACTGGGAAGCAATTTGCCTCATTACTGGCGCTTCGACCCTGAATTTTTTGATGAAAAAGCAGGTGAACCGGTTGATGTTTATGTGATTCATTTTAAAGAGGATTTTTTGGGTACAGGATTTTTCGATCTTCCTGAAAATCAGGAGATCAAAAAAGTGTTGCTGCAATCGCAGCAGGGAATTCAGCTACAAGGAATCTCGAAAGAGAAAATAGCCAGTTTAATGCCGCAGATTATTGAGGCAACTGGTACGATGAGGATTATAAAAATACTTGAAGTATTAACAGAAATAGCCAATTGCGAAGAAAAAAACATATTGGTTTCGTTAGGGTTTAAACCAAATTTTTTAGAGAACGAAAAAGATAGAATCCAATCTATTTATAATTATACCATCAATAACTACAAAAATAAAATAGAACTAAAAGAAATTGCAGCGGTTGCTAAAATTAGCCCTAATTCGTTTTGTAAATTCTTTAAAACTAAAAGTAGAAAAACATATACGCAGTTTCTGAACGAGATAAGGGTAGGGCAAGCCTGTAAATTATTGATCGAAAATGATCTAACCGTGAAAGAAATCTGCTACGACTGCGGATTTTATAACTTTACCAGTTTCCATAAATATTTTAGGGAGATAACAGGCAAAACCCCATTGAAATATCAACAGGCTTTCTCAAAGCAGTAGGGTTTTTGATTGTTGGGACTGATAACGAGCATTTATAGCCCCGATTGCACGGAAAGCCCGGAGCGAAGCATGAGTAAGGACTTGGAGTAAAAGCGGGACAGCATTTGCCCAAGAACCACTAGCTTTGCGCTTCAAAAAAATAAGGAGGATGTCCTGAAATTTTTTACGTCTTTAAATTAGCAGGATGTGACAGATTTATAGGTACTCGATTTTAAATCTACCTTGCCTGAAATTTGTCTCTATACTGAGTCGGCGTCATCCCGACTGATTTTCTGAATACTTTCCTAAATGCTTTTGGATCATTGTAGCCAGAGTTATAAATGACCTCTGTCATTTGCTGGGCCGTTTGCTCTAATAACTTTTTAGCGGCTTCGATACGGGTTTGTTGAAGATACTCGATAGGGGTAATACCAATCACCTGTTTAAATCGCCGCACAATATTTCTTCTACTGGAAGGAATATCTTTGATCATCTCTTCAATGGTGGCCACATCCTGATAATTATTTTCAATTTTTTCTTGCGCAGAGGCAACAATATCATCATTGTGATGACGGATAGGCTGGAAAGTACTAAAGTATAATTGGTTTACGCGGTCCATATCGATTGCAAAAATTTTAGCCACCTTAACGGCCATGTCTTTCCCGCAATGAAGCTGTAAAAGGTGCAACAATAAATGAAAGGTAGAGGTTGCACCACCACTTGTAAATAACTTGCCATCCTGAGTTACCGTTTTATCTGCCTTTAAATGAACCAAGGGGAATGCAGAAGAAAAGGCAGAACAGGCATCAACATGTGTGGTGGCGGCTTTACCATCCAACAGTCCTGATGCTGCAAGTAAAAAAGCCCCTGTACAAAAGGTAGCAATTTCGGCTCCTGCTGCATGCTGTTTGCTTAACCATGGGATGTAGACGCTGTTGGCTCCGATGCAGTCTTTAATATCGTTAGTTGCAAATGAAGGAACTAAAATAAGTTCAAACTGCCCGGCTTTTTGCAAAGGAACACAGGGATGGGTACTAAAATTATAATTTTTATCGTCGAGGGTAATTAAACTAATGTTAAATGGCATTTCAAGCCCATCTTTTCTGTAAAAACCATTAACAGTATCAAATACATCTAAAATAGCGGCTATGCTTAATAATCTGAAATTTTGGGGCAATAAAACACCTACTTGTATCATTTGGTTAAAATTAAGGTATCGTAAATATATAAAAATTGTCTGAAATGCCCCTTAAGATTGACTTTTACGGCAAGGGTGTTCATTTGAATTAACAACTAACTTTATTCAAGTTAAATTACCTAATTGATAACGATATGAAAACCACACCAACAAGTAGCAGGATGTATGGCTTTATAGTTCTATACGAAATGCAAACAGATTTTTTGTTAAGGGCTTTAGCTGGCATAGACCAAAAGGACGCCCAAAAAAGATTAGATACTAAAGCAAACCATATTGCATGGATTACAGGTAGTGTTGTACATGGCCGCTATTTTTTAGCTAAATCATTCGGCATCGACCTCCCATCTGTAACCGACGAACTTTTTGCCAGCAACAAAGGTATTATTGATGATGCCACTTACCCGTCTCTTGAAGATTTCATTAAAGATTGGAAAGAAATTTCTCCAAAACTACAGGAAGCTTTGACCCAGGCTACCGACGAGAAACTGGAAGAGAAGCTCAGTATTCCCGGAATGGAAATCACACTGTTTGAAATGATCAGCTTTAGTAGTTACCGGGAAGCCAATTGCATTGGGCAAATTGCCTTGTGGCGCAGATTATTAAACTATCCTGGAATGAATTATATGTAAGCCATGGAGAAAATAATTAGAGAAGCCGATGAGACCTTGTCGGCATTGGAACATGAGTTTTCAAGATTTAATGCCCCACAGATTAATGAGGTGCCTTTTGAAGGGAGCTGGACTGCAGGACAATTGGTTAAGCACTTGGTTTTGTCGAATTCGGGCTTCCTGGAAGTAATTAATGGGCCGGTAACCGAAACGGATAAACCTGCAGATTTAATGGTAAAAGAAATTAGAAAAGATTTTTTGAATTTCGATGTGAAGTATAATTCTCCTAAAGAGATTTACCCTGAAGATGGGGCATATAGCCAGCCTGAATTATTAAAAAAATTAAAGCAGATCAGAGCGGGGATATCAGAAGCGGCAAGGGGCTTAGATTTAACTAAAACATGTACCGCTTATGAGTTACCTGGATATGGCTTTTTAACCCGACTGGAGGCAATTTATTTCGTGATTTACCATACGCAAAGGCATGTACATCAATTGAAAAATATTTACAGCGAACTAGATATCAATTGATTTTAACTAAATTTATGAGAAACAACAGGCTTAATTTATTAAATCCTTATATCGGTAAATGGAAAACAGAAGGTTTAACAAAATCTGGTGATGTAATTACCGGGACTGATACCTACACGTGGGTTGATGGTGGTTTTTTCTTAACACACCAGGTAGATGTTGTGTTCCGCGATAAAGTGGTCAGATCGTTAGAAATTACACATTATGATGATATGGAAGATGTTTTTAGGTCGCAATCTTTCGATAATGAAGGTAATATTTCAATATCTACCCTTAAAATTTATGATGATATCATTTTAATATTTGCCGATAGGGAAAGGTTTAAAGGTAATTTTAAAGCCAATACCATTGAAGGAACATGGGAACAATTTGACGGCAAAAACTGGGTACCATGGATGGATATAAAGTTGACGAAAATGCCTTTGTAACCTCTTGCTGAACTTGTTTCAGCATCTTAGCAGAATAGATCCTGAAACAAGTTCAGGATGACGACCGTACATAACAAGAACATAAAAAACAAATAATAATAAACAGCCCTAAAGGGATAAAAACAACAAAACAATGGCAACACTTAACACTTATTTAAATTTTAACGGTAATACCGAAGAAGCATTTAACTTTTATAAATCTGTTTTTGGGGGCGATTTTGCCGTATTACAACGTTTTAAAGACTCACCTGGGTGTGAAGGTATGGCAGTAGGCGACCAGGAGAAAATTATGCACGTGGCCTTGCCAATCGGTGGCAATGTACTCATGGGAACAGATATTACCGATCCAATGCCTGCATCTACTTTCGGTACCGGAATCTCACTATCGGTTGATGCGGGAAGCGAAGAAGAGGCAAACACACTTTTTAATAATCTTTCTGCTGGTGGAACAGTAACCATGGCTTTAGAAAAAATGTTCTGGGGCGCACTTTTTGGTATGGCTACCGATAAATTCGGCATCCAGTGGATGGTGAATTACGATTATAATAAGAAATAGTTTGGAGCCTGAAGTTCAGCGCCCAAAAGCATGAGTCTTTAGTCAATAGCTCATTGTTTGATGCATTGTTGCAGGATAGAGATGCTATTGCACTAATAACTAATTAAAAACTTTTATTATTTTTAAATATAGAAACTAAAACCAATCTAATATGAAAATTGCAGTTATTATTGTGCGCGTGCTTCTAGCCGCCATGTATCTTTTTGCTTCTGTAAGTTATTTTCTTAATATGATGCCTAAGGCACCGGAAATGACAGCAGCACAAACGAGTTTTATGACAGGTATAATGGCCTCAGTGTACCTCTTTCCCTTAATCAAGATCACTGAATTGATATGTGGTGTGATGTTATTGATCGGTAGAACAGCACCCCTGGCATCAATCATTATTTTCCCTGTTACCTTAAATATTTTTCTATACGGTGTATTTTTGGGGCAGCCAAAAGATATACCAATGGGAGCAGTAATGTTGTTGGTTAATTTGTTCTTACTTTATGCTTACCGTGCAAAGTATCTGCCTATCGTTTCAAAGTAAATTTTGTAATTTTTAAAAAATCTCATACTTTTTGTCTTTATTTAGTGTTTCGATATAAGGTGTAATGATTATCTTTAAAAACTAACTAGAAATAAAAAATATGAGAAAGCTACCATTTTTAATGCTGCTCTTTATAGCGGTATCATTTTCTGCATTTGCACAGAACAAAGATGCTATTGTAGGCAAATGGCTTAATCCATCTGGTGAAGGCCAGATAGAAATTTATAAAAAAGGCGATAAATATTATGGTAAATTAGCGTGGATGAAGGAACCAAACCTAAATGGTAAGCCTAAATTAGATGCTAAAAACCCCGATGCCAATCTACAGAAACGTGCTTTGTTAAATCTCGAAATATTAAAAGATTTTGTTTATGATGATGGCAAGTGGACTGATGGAACGATTTACGATCCCAAAAGTGGTAAAACCTATAGCTGTAACATGACTTTAAAAAGCGCCGATGTGCTAAATGTTCGTGGTTATGTAGGTATTTCACTATTAGGACGATCAGAAACTTTTAGACGGGTAAAATAATCAATTAGATGAAGAAAATTTTATGGTGCCTTTTATTGGCACCTTTTTTTTGCGCTGCGCAATCGTATTCCTTTAAGCCCTTAAATGAGAATACCAAAACCAGTTTACGCGGATTAAGCGTAGTATCAGATCAGGTGAGCTGGGTAAGTGGTAGTAATGGATTGGTAGGTAAAACTACTGATGGTGGTGTAACCTGGAAATGGTTAAAGCCAAAAGGGTACGAAAAAATCGATTTCAGGGATATTGAAGCGTTCGACGACAAACAGGCTATTATTGTGGGTATTGCCTCGCCGGCCTATATCCTGAAAACCATTGATGGGGCGAAACCTGGACAGAAAACTATAAAAATGTAGATTCAGCTATATTTTTAGATGGGCTAAGCTTCTGGGATAAAAATAAAGGACTCATTTTCGGCGATCCCATAAATGATAAAATGCAGTTGCTTAAAACGGTTGATGCAGGTAAGACCTGGCAGGATATATCTGCAAACCTCAAAGCTAAATTAACCAAAGGCGAAGCTAGTTTTGCGGCCAGTGGTACAACCATTAAAACATTACCTGGTGGCAAAACCTGGATTGCATCAGGCGGAACAGTATCTAACATTTACTTTTCTCCGGATTATGGGCAAACCTGGCAGGTATTTAAATGCCCGATTTTGCAAGGCGAGGGGAGTACAGGTCCTTTCTCTATCGATTTTTTGAATGAAAAAAATGGTGTAACTGTTGGCGGAAACTATGTAAAGGATAAAGAAAATACCAATAATATTCTTTTAACCAATGATGGCGGCAAAACCTGGCAAAAGCCAGCTACCCCAGTTTTAGGCTTCCGATCGGGCGTAACCTATATTAACGCTAAAACCTTAATTGCCACGGGTACTTCAGGCACGGATATTTCTACTGATGGCGGACAAAACTGGAAACATATTTCCGATAAAAGTTTTAATGCTGTTCAAAAAGCCAAAAAAGGTAAACAGATTATTCTGGCAGGAGAAAAAGGCAATATTTATCAATTGGAGATTAACAAATAAAATTTCAATCCTATTACGTAGCAGTTTTATTGATTAAGCATCTAATCAATAAAACGATTCAATAAATAAAAAAGATTGAAGTATCGAGATTGATAAAATTTTGTTTCTTTGCTATCAACTAAAACTTTAATTTAAACACACATACTCGCTCGATGGATTTTTTGCACACGATTTTAGGTGACGATATACAGGCCGGATTATTAATTATTTTAAATTTAATTGTGATCGAAAGTTTGCTTTCGGTAGACAATGCTGCTGTTTTGGCAACTATGGTAATGGATCTGCCAAAATCGCAAAGAGAAAAAGCCTTAAAATATGGTATTATTGGTGCCTATATATTTAGAGGGATCTGTTTGTTCCTGGCAGCATGGTTGGTTAAAATCTGGTGGCTAAAACCACTTGGCGGCTTGTATCTGTTATACCTGGCTTTCGATTATTTTAGAAAAAAGAACAGTAAAAAGAACGAGGAAGAAGAGGAAGTAGATAAAAGCAAAAGTTGGATTTACAAATCTACCGTTGGTTTGATAGGTACTTTTTGGGCTACAGTTGCTTTGGTAGAGGTAATGGATTTAGCTTTCTCTATTGATAATGTTTTTGCTGCGGTAGCTTTTACCGATCATATCTGGTTAATCTATATCGGTGTTTTTATCGGGATTTTGGCTATGCGTTTTGTGGCACAGGCCTTTGTAAAACTGATGGAAAAATTTACCTTTTTAGAAACGGTAGCATTCATCGTAATAGGTGTTTTAGGTATTAAACTTACCTCATCGTTAGTCACGCATTTCTATCCTGAATCGCCAATTTCGCATGCTATTGAAGGCGAAAAAACAGATCTCTTTGTTTCAATTTTTACGGTTGCCATTTTCATCATACCAGTATTAACGTCCTTATTGTTTAACTATCCCAAAAAACACAAAAGCGATATCATCATTTCGGACGATGCCGAAAAGGTATTGGATAAATCTTAAACGGGAGCGGATTGTACAGGAATTGCAATATAAAAACGATAAATTAAAGAGTAACGCTGCGGTTTTAAAAACAGCCATTCCGAATGAAGTTGTTAATTTATTGGAAGATAGTTACGGTAAAATATCAGATATCAATTTCCTGAACCACCTCAATAATTTTGATGTTCAATCGAATATTTTGAAGACCATGTTAAAGACGGATTTGTTTTAGGTTGATTTTTTGCCACCTAAGACACCTGAGCGCAGCTAAGAAGTATCGTGCAGATTAATTATCACTGTCGCAAGAAATCGTCATTGCGAGGAGGAACGACGAAGCAATCTTGCAGCTAAGGGTTTATGCAAGGTTAGTTAAGTTTTTTGGAAATCAGTTCCAGTACTTTTCGGTATCGGCAGTCCCGCTTTTTATTCCAAGTCCTCGCTCGTGCCTCGCTGTGGGCTTTACATTACAATCGGGTTTAAGGGGCAGAGTTAGTGGTACTATTAAGAGATTCCAATTCTACCTGCCAACATTGTTAATAAACAGAGCGGAATAGCCCGCAACGCAGTGAGGACTATAAGCGATGGCGGAGCTGCAGCACCTGTGAAACACCGGAAGCAGGCTTTCCAAAACAGAGAAATCGTTTTGCGTAGAGGATGATGGCCTACCCCCGACTTTTCGGGAAAACAATCTTATAACGTTCGTTAACCAGCTTTTCGCATTAAGATTGCTTCGTCGGCTGAAAAAGCCTTCTCGCAATGACGATCTTATAATTGGAAATTGTCATTACCTCGTTAACACCGCCAGTTTTTGTTTAAACAGATCAATTGTTCTGCTCCAGGCCAGTTTTGCTGCGGCTTCGTTATATCTGGTAGGAGACGTATTGTTGTTAAACGCATGGTTTACGCCATCGTAGATATAAATTTTGTAATCAATTTTATTGTCTTTTAAAGCTTGCTCATAGGCAGGAATCCCGGCATTAATGCGTTCGTCCAAGCCCCCGTAATGTAGCATTAAACTTGCTTTAATTTTAGGAACATCGGCCGCATTGGCCTGTGCGCCATAATAAGCCACAGCAGCCTGCAGTTTAGGATCGTTAACCGCTAATTTATTGGCCATTCCACCGCCCCAGCAAAAACCAACACAACCTACTTTACCATTTCCGTCTTTTCTTTTGCGTAAATAATCCAGGCCCTTCAAGTAGTTCTGCAAGTTTTTTTCAGGATCTAATTTGCCAATTAATTCACGCCCTTTATCTTCATCCGCTGGCGTTCCACCAAGTGGCGAGAGAGCATCAACACCCAGAGCCAGGAAACCTTCAGCAGCGATACGTTTGGTTACATCAATAATATGTGGATTTAATCCTCTGTTTTCATGAATAACCAATACACAGCCCAAATTCTTTTTACCTTTTGGTTTGGCCAATACAGCTTTCATTTCACCATCAACACCAGCGTAGGTAATATTTTCAACATCGATATCATCAGTGTTAAAATCTGCTGCAGCGGCATAATTATTCTCCAGCATTGGCAGAATAGTCATGGCCAATGCTGTGCTGCCCGCCAGGATAGCCAGCTTTCGCATAAAATCTTTTCTACTTACCTGGCTGTGGGTATACTCATCGTACAGGTTGATTATTTTCTGATCCATCTTATTGATTTTGAATTACCTTACAAGATAAACAAGGATGTTGAGATTTGAGCTAGCATTGCCTAAAAGTTACAATACATTTCTTCCCATTTTTTAATCAGCGTTACACGGTGTTTTGTATATCGTGGGGTTAAAAAATTATTAGACCAATCATCGTAATTATCATAAAAGAATTTCAGGAAGAAGATGTGAAAGGTGATACCCAGATATGGAATGGCTTTTAATTCATCGTCAGTTAATGGCCTAACTTGCTGATATGCATTTAAAAAGGTGTCGAAATCCTTTTCTGCCTGCTCTTTGGAAATTAGGTTATTCAATTGATGGAAGAAATAATGGTTAAGGAACGACATTAAATCGTTTATCAGGTAACCTTCTCCTGCAAAATCGAAATCAAAGAAGGTAATTTTTCCTTGCTCATCAAAATGGAAATTTTTAGGGAAGAAATCATAGTGGCAATAACCATAACTAAATTTTGATGTGTCGAATTCTTTAAACTTTTTAACTACTTTTTCTGAAATGTTGCTCAAATATTCATATTCTTCTTTCATTTCCGAAAAACGAGGTTCGAGATCTTTTAAGGGCTTAAATAAAGTAGTTTCAAAATCGAATATCGGTCTAGGGTTATTCAGTTTTATTGATGAAGTGGTTTGATGCAATTTAGCTATATCGTATCCTAACTGAATAAGGTGCTGATGCTCGAGGTCTAAAATCACTTTCCCTTCAGCAAAAGAAAACAATACACCATTCCGTAAGCCCTCAATGGCATTAAACTGTTGAATCTGTTTCCCTTCTTTATCAGTTATTGGATAAGAAACCGAATTTCCATTTGTTTTTAAAATGTTAAGTAATTCTACTTCAGCTTCAATTTCGTTGCGTTTACGGTGGGCATTGCGGTAGATTTTGAAGATATATTTCTGACTCGGATTCTCCAGAATATAAGTATCACTAACGTTCCTGATTAATAAACGGCATGTTGTAGATAAGTCTAAATGATAGGTTTCAATTAAATAATCTTTTAAAGCAGCAGCTGATAAAGTGGAGTATTGTGCGGGGAAAATGTTCATTATTGTTGTAAAACAGCTTTTATAGCATTTTTTAATCCAGGAATGGTGATTTGTGAACTACCTGCAATGGCATATCTGATTACATGGTTTTTATCGGTGACAATATATGACGGATAGCTTTTTATTTGATAAGCATTGGCAATAGCACGGCCCGAGCTAATTAATTCTGCATATAGCAAAGGTTTTTCTTTTAATTTAGCTGTAGCAGCTGTCTGATCGTCAGTTGTAATTGCAAGGACTAATAAATCTTTTGTGTTATCTACCTGCTTTAGAAAGGTGCTAATATCTGCAAAGGCTTCTGTGCAAGGAGGACAGTTTGCATACCAGAATATCAAAACAATGGCCTTGTTTTCAATCTTTTCTTTTTCATAAAATGCAGTTAGCGTAGAAATGTCTAATGTTTTGCCTTCAGCGATAGAAGAATTATTAATTTTCATCAACTCTTTTATCATTTCATACCTTTTGAATTGTTCTTCTTGAGATATTTTCTTTAAAAAGGCTTTAGTTGTTGGAAGAGATGGATTTCCGTCATAGTTAATTGAATATTCTCCGGTATTCATCACCTTGCTATACTGATAATAGCGGAGTGCTTTCCCCGTTTCATCATATACAATTCTGTTAGTGTCGAGTTTAGTACGCGACATTGATGTGGATACCCTGACTACTTTTTTTTGAACAGATTTTGACGTGTCTTGGGCAAAAATAATGGAACAAGAAAACATTGATAGTAAGAGCGTAAATAGATATTTCATGAGATTTGAGTTTTGTATGCAATTTAACAATTAGTTTTAAGATTAGCCATTAAATAAGATTACCTTACAGCCCTTAGGCGAGCTGTTTTAAGATTAAATAAATCTGTTGGAAAAAATATTTGATTGCCTTATCGATAGTTTTATCGAGAATAAAGTGGGTATTGCTGAAAATTTTTTAAGTGTTTCTTTGGCGGCGCACCTTAAAGATAACCTGATCGGGTTATTTGAAAATAAAAAACTTTTAAATGCCGGTGTGGGTAACGATACAGTTGTTAATCAAAATAAGTTGATTAGAAGTGACGTGATTTACTGGTTAGACAGAAAGCATAATAACCAGTACGAAAATGATTTCTTCAATCTGATGGACGAATTTGTAGTTTATTTAAATCGCACCTGTTATACGGGTATCACTGGATACGAATTTCATTATACACTTTATGAATCGGGTACGTTTTACAAAAAACATATCGATCAGTTTCAGAACAACGGAAGCAGACAATATTCGATGGTTATGTATTTAAATGCCGATTGGAAAATGGAAGATGGAGGAGAGCTGCGCATTTATCATGTTGATGGGGAACAGAATATCGCTCCAAATAACGGTAAAAGTGTGTTCTTTAGAAGTTCAGATCTGGCGCACGAGGTATTGCTTACCAATAAACAAAGGATGAGCATTACAGGATGGCTTAAAATTGGTTAAACGCTAATCTTCAATATTGAGCAACTGTTTAATTATCCCCTTATAATTTTTACCGATAGGGACCTCCCGGCCGTTCTTGAGTACAATGGTGTTGCCCTCTAAATAATCGACATATTTTTTATTGAGGATATAAGACTTATGAATTCGGATGAAATCTGTTGATAACTGAGCTTCAAAACTACCCAATGTTCGTGGGGTAAGTAAAAAATCGTGGTCTTTCCAAACTTTAACATAATTACCCAGGCTTTCCAGGTATTGTATTTCGTCTGTTTTTATCAGAATGTGTTTCTTGTCTGCCTTAATAGAGATTTGTCCATTGTTCCCAGGCACTGTTTTTTCAATTTCAGTGGGTGCAGCAGTTTGCTTTTTAAGGTTGTACAATTCCAGTGCGCGGTTAACCGCTTTTACAAAACGATCGAGCCTGAAGGGTTTTAACAGGTAATCGCAAACCGCCAGATCAAAACTTTCTAAAGCGTATTCTTCGTATGCCGAGGTAATAATTACAAGCGGTTTATGTGGTAAGGTTCTCAAAAAATCCAGGCCATTTAGCTTTGGCATCCTGATATCTAAGAAAATTAAATCTACCTGTTGTTTGCTCAAAAAATCCAGGGCTTCGGTAGCACGGTAGCAGTGGCCGACGACCGAAATAAAAGGAATATCTTTTGCATACTCGGTAATTACGCCGTGTGCAAGCGGTTCATCATCTACGATTAGGCAACGTAAGCTCATGTTAGCTGGAGTTTGAGTTCTGCCTTAAAGATATTAGCAATGGAGGTAATATCCAACGTATAACGGTTGGGATAGAGTAATTCGAGCCTCTTTTTCAAATTATCAATCCCAATTCCCTTACAATTGGTGTTTTCTTCTGGATCGAAGGAGTTCTCACAGCAGAAAACAACTTCAGTATCGTTAGCGGTTAGAGATAGTTTTAAAAAAGCTTCGTCTTCGGCACGTTCAATACCATGTTTAAATGCATTCTCTACAAATACAATTAGCAGGAGGGGAGGAATATCAATCTGATCGTTTTTAACTTGCTTATCAAATTCAAAATGTAAGGTTTTTTGCAAACGGATTTGCTGTAATTGAATATAATCATTGATATAATCGAGTTCTTGTGAAAGTTTAACTGTTTTTTCCTGCCCTTTGTAAATCGTATAACGCATCAGTTCTGATAATTGCAAAATACTTTCGGGCGTTTTCTCAGATTTTTGCAAACTTAATGCATAAAGGTTGTTAAGCGTATTAAAGAAAAAATGAGGATTAAGCTGTTGTTTTAGCAGGTCGAGTTCATTTTGGGATTTTTCTTTCTCTAACGAGAGGATCTTGTTGTTCTGTTTTCCCCATTGTAGCGCCAAAACTATAGGTAAACTGATCAGCATAATGGCAAAGGCCCCAAATGCATTTTCAAGCTCGAAAGGGTTAGTTACGAATATGCTCCGACCAAAAACCGTGTTAATGGGAAGCGAAATTAATATTTGGGCCAATAGGGGGTAAAGAACTGCGATGGTGGCAGAAAGCGTTAAAAGGTAAATGAGTAGTCCTTTCTCTTTGAGTATTTTAGATACCAGTAAACGGCTATTGATCAGGAAAAGCAGGTATCCGCATAAATACATGATCAAAAATTGTGAAAAGAAGCTTAAAAATGTTCCAAAATTAAACACTAGCATTTTAAAGTTGAATTCGAAACCAACCAAACGGAAGCCCTTTCTTTGGTAAATGGGGTTCTCTAAGCTCGAAACAGCCATTATGGAGATGGTTGCTGCAAGTAAAATGATGGTAATGAGTACGGCGTTCTCCAGACCAATTTTTTTGATCCATTTAATATGCTGCACTTTTTTCTGGTAATACTGATTAGCAATCAACATGATTTCGAGGGCGACTGCCGCCAAAGCTGTTGAAATGAAAACAGCATTGTCAAGCTTCGCAATTTGCAGGTAAAATGCAATGCCAGTAAAAAGCGGAAGCAGGATGAAGAAGCAAGTGCACCAGTAAGCAACATATCGATTTCGACTGAGGACGTTTTTTAGTCTGGTTTTAAGAAAAGAAAAAATAAGTACAGGGAGCAAACAAAAAACCAAAGCCAAAATGCAGCTGGCATAGCTAAGCCAGATATTGGTAGTTAAGTTGTAAGTATTAAATATGGCTATCCACAACAAAAGGCCAACATTTATGAAAAAATCCTGGTATTTATAGTTGTAGCTGAATTTTTTTGTACTGAGCATTTTTTTAAATAGGATAATATGAATTAAAAATGAACGTAGCCGAAGGGCAATCTTTTTTTGAATGATCTGATTATAAAAGGCTCCGACTCCGCTCAGCCCGACAATATCAGGATGATCATCTTGGAAGCCATCTCTAAAGTTATTAAAGTTTAAAGTTTGCGAAAAATTTAGATGATGAAAGGTATGTTTTCGATGATGAAAGGAACATCACGGTTATTATTTCCTTTCATCATCATTTCGGCTTCCTTCGTCACTTAAATTTAACAGATCGGTTTAATCGGTCTAATTTGCATCCATCTTAATTATTTAATATGGTACGGCTTAAAATACAGCAACTTACAAAATCTTATCAAAATGGTGTAAAGGCTCTTGATGATGTTACCCTCAATATCGCAAATGGCATGTTTGGTTTATTAGGACCTAATGGAGCAGGCAAATCTTCGCTTATGCGTACACTTGCTACCTTACAGCTACCAGACGCCGGTCAGGTTCATTTTGATGGAAACGATGTGTTACAAAATCCTCAGGAAATGCGCAACAAGTTGGGTTATTTACCACAGGATTTTGGCGTATATCCTAAAGTTTCAGCTATAGATTTACTCAATCATCTTGCGGTTTTAAAAGGATTACAAAATAAGAATGAACGGAAGGAACAGGTGACTTCACTTCTGCAACAGACCAATTTATTTGAAGTGAGAAAAAGATCTGTCAGCACTTTTTCTGGTGGTATGCGGCAGCGTTTCGGTATTGCACAGGCTTTATTGGGTAATCCGCAGTTAATTATTGTAGATGAGCCCACCGCAGGGCTTGATCCACAGGAAAGAAACCGGTTCCATGATCTGTTGAGTGAAATTGGTGCCAATCGGGTGGTTATCTTGTCTACCCATATTGTAGAAGATGTAAATGACCTTTGTACTGAAATGGCAGTGATGGCAAATGGCAAATTGATTTTACAGGGTAAACCCTCAAGACTGATCGAAAAATTAGATGGAAAAATCTGGAGAAAGGCAATCGATAAGGTAGACCTGGCTCAATATTCATCCATTTTTAATGTAATTTCTACCAAAATTATTTCGGGTAAATGTTATGTATTCGTCTTAGCAGATGAATGCCCGGCACACATTTTCGAACCTGTTTACCCAGGTTTAGAAGAGGTTTATTTTTCTTCCTTATTTGGCGCTGCCAATCAAAATCTGGAGGCTAAGCTATGATTATAGATTTACTAAAATTTGAGCTGAAATATCATTTCGGACAAATATCGTTCAAAGTGGCAGCGCTTTTGTTTTTTATTCTAGGGTATTTCTGCGTGGTACAGGGGGATTTGGTTCTGACGACGTACATAAAAATTCGCCATTTGTTATTACCAACATCATTGCCCTGCTTTCGCTTTTCTCTATCTTTTCGGGTACATTATTTAGTGCTAATGTGGTGCTTAGGGATAGTATGTATAAAATGGAAGCAGTTGTTTTTACTACTTCGATCAAAAAACTCCCTTATTTTGTCATAAGGTTTTTAGGCCTTATCATTTCTGTTTTTAGTTTACTCGTGCTGGTGGCCTTGGGTATTTACGTTGGCACTTTCTTTCTCGATGCCGATCGGTTAGGCAGTTTTCATATCATCTATTTTCTACAGCCACTTTTAGTTTTTGCCCTTCCAAATGTACTGTTCTCTGCCGGTATTTTATTTTGTACTGCCGTATTAACCAAAAATGTAAGGATAATTTATGTGGTAGGTGTGTTGATTTACATTTTGTACATGCTCGCTTCGATATTTGGCAATTCGCCATTGTTGGCCACATCGACAATGAAAGCAGGTAGTCCCGATATTTTACCCCTATTTTTAGATCCTTTTGCACTTGCCTCGTTTTTTGGCGAAACCAGAACATGGACAAGTCTAGAGCGCAATCAACAGTTATTTCCATTCAACGGTACCTTTTTATTCAACAGGTTGCTTTGGCTTGGTTTTACAGCCTTGGTGGTGCTAATTACCTATCGCTTATTCAATTTTCGTTTGCAGCAGCAACAACAGCCAAAAATTAAAGCAGCTAAAGCAGAACAGGTTGAGTTGGTTCCTTATCGTGCTTTCGCAGTTTTTTCAAATGGTTTTCGTTACCATCTGAATACGTTCTTCGCACAGTTTAAACTCGAAATGATATTCTTGTTTAAAAACATCCCCATTATGGTCATGCTATTGTTATGGGTTTTTCTTTTCGGGGTAGAGTTAAAAGACCAGTTGTTCAGTGGTGTTTATGGCATTCATAGTTATCCGGCAACAGGTATTATCATCGAAGAAATACGTTCGATGAAATTCGGTCTGGTCCTGATTATTTTTTACGCGGCAGAAACCATTAGCAGAGAAAAATCAGTAAATATTCATTCCTTGATTTACAGTACACCTGTTCAGAATTCAGTTTTATGGATGGCAAAAACCCTGAGTCTTTTTGCGCTGGTTTTCATTCTCGTCACGCTAAATATTGGGATCGGTATTGTTCTTCAGCTTACACATGGCTATTTCCATATTGAGTTACCTATGTATTTATCCTTGTACTATTATAGCGCATTCCCTTTATTACTTTTTGTAGTACTCATCGTTTTTATCCAGAATTTAAGTACGAACAAGTATCTCGGTATGTTACTGAGCATGATCGTTATTTTTCTGGTTTCGTATGCGGAAAGGTTTGGCTTAGCCCACTATCTTTTCCGATTTGCAACAGTACCTGATTTATTACATTCTTATTTTAACGGTTTTGGGTATTATACCAACGCATTTAACTGGTATATGCTGTATTGGTCGGCTTTTGTAATTGTTATTGCCGTTTTAACCATTGGAATGTGGCAGCGTTTAGTTGAAATTAAGGTTAAAACAAGATTCAGATCGATAGGCTTAACATTGAAGCAACATAAATGGACTACTGTTTTAGCATTATTGATCTGGATTTCTTGTGCTGCATTTATTTATCATCAAACCAATACCATCGGAAAATATAAAAATAAACAGGAGCAATTAAACTGGAGTTTGGCTTACGAACAGAAATATAAAAAGCTGGCAAGCCTGCCCCAACCAGTAATTAAAGCCGTTAAAATGAGTGTAGATTTATATCCTAATGAAGGAAAGTACAGCATTAAAGGTACCTATAACCTAAAAAATGAAACAACTTTGCCCATCACAAAAATATGGATCTATGTTAGTCCCGATATAAATTCTTTTTCTGTGGATGTTGCCGAAAGTAAAAAAAGCGAAAAGGATGAACGGTTTAGCCAGCAGTTTATTACCTTAAAAACACCTTTGCAGCCTAATAAAGAGGTTGTGATGCGTTTTTCTATCGAAGTAATTAAATCGGGATTTACTCCTTTTAATAGTGAAAACTCTATTGTGAAAAATGGAACTTACATTGAAATAGAGAAATTTGTACCTCATTTGGGCTATTGCTATAATTTTGAGTGCGAAGATAAACACGAACGGAAAAAAGCAGGTTTACCCGAAGTTGCAGACAAACCGAATCTTAACAAAATTTATGAGTCGATAAACTTAGAAACAACCATTTCTACAGCCATTGATCAGCGGGTGATCACCGTTGGAGCGTTGCAGACGAGTTGGGTAGCCAATAACCGGCAATATTTTAAGTATAAAACCGATATACCGATTAATTTCATGTTTGCACTGAGCAGTGCACAATACACATTGAAAAAAGAACGCTACAAGGGGATAGATTTAAATATTTATTATCAGCCTGGACAAGAATATAATTTGAAAAGTATGTTTAAGGCTGTTAGAGATGCCTTGGATTACGGTAATACGCATTTTGCGAAATACCCCCTTAAACAATTAACCATCGCCGAAATCCCCCAATATAAAGGTGCTGCAACAGCCTATCCGGGAGTGATTTTTAGTGCAGAGAACATTAATTTTCTAGGGAATTATAGTCAGAAAGGTTCTATCGATCAGAGTTATGCTATTGCCGCACACGAAACTGCGCACCAATGGTGGGCAAATATATTGGCTCCGGCAGATGGTACAGGTTATGCCATGCTCACCGAATCGTTAGCTAAATACACCGAAAATGTGCTGATTGAAAAGACTTTTGGCAAAATGTATTTAAGAAAATATTTGGCTTACGATAATAACCTATACTTTTTAAACCGGAATAATAATGAAGAGGAGCTACCCTTGGCCAAAACCTTGGATCAACCTTATGTACATTACCAAAAAGGAGGATTAACGATGTATGCGGTGAAAGAATTGATTGGAGAGCAGAAATTTAATACAATATTGAGTCAGCTTATTATCGATCATGAAAATCCGAAGCCTAAAGCCACAGCGGCCGATTTGGTAAACGCAATTTTAAAGGAAGCTTTGCCTAAACATAAAAAGTTTATCAACGATTGTTTTAACGGGGTAGTTACTTATGATTTGGGCATTAAAGTGATCAATTGTAAAAAACTGAGTAGCGGAAAATTTAAAATTGACCTGGAAATTGATGCAGAAAGGTTAAGTAATGGCGATAAACAATTACCGGATCTTGAAGTGGATCTTGCCTGTTTTGACCAGTTGGAAATGGATTGGGAACCTGATACTAAACCTATATATGCCCAAAAGTTTCAAATAAACCAGCGTAAAACCAAACTTTCCATTATTGTTGGGCATAAACCAAAAACGGTGGCTATTGATCCTTATGGATATGTATTAGATGCTGATAAAAGCGATCATTTAGCTGTGGTGGATTAAAAAAGAATTACTAATACAGGAGATTCTCAATCAAAGGTGTGTCCTGCTGAACTTGTTTCAGCATCTATTTTTGAAAATCGTTATGGATAAGACCCTGAAACAAGTTCAGGGTGACGACCCTCTCCTTAGATTCCAGGTTTCGTTGCACTTAGTTCGAAATGACGGATGACTACATGATGAAATAAAAAAGCGCCGTTTCCTCATTTCAGGATTGGCGCTTCACTTGTTAAACGACTAGGTTTAATACTATTCTTATCAATTTGCCCTAAAACCTTTTGGTGTACATTGCATCTGACGTTTAAAAAATATGTTAAAATTAGCGGGGTATTCAAAACCCAAACAATAAGCAATTTGTGCGATATTCCATTCAGTATGTTTCAGCAAGGCTACCGCTTCGGTTGCTATCCTTCTCGAAATGTGCTCAGAAGTAGTTTTTCCCGTTACTTCCTTTACAGCATGGTTTAAATGATTTACATGCACCAGTAAACGGAAAGCAAAATCGTGGGCTGTTTTTAACTCTAAAATATGCTCGGTAGAACCGATTGGGAACTGTCTTTCCAACAATTCGAGAAACAACGCGGTTAAACGTGCCGATGCATTGTTCTGTTTAAATAAAATATCTTGTGGTTTTACCTTTAATGCTTCATGAACAATCAGTTGCACATAATTCCTTAACAGATCGTATTTATGGATGTAATCGCCATCCATTTCTTTCATCATTTTACAGAAAATATCCCTTAACGTTACTTCCTGTTCTTCATCAATATGAATTACCGGACTATCATTTATGCGCCACAATAACGAATCGCGAAGGGTTTCGTTGCGGTTATGGATAAAATTCTCGGTAAAGAGGCAGAAAAAACCTGCAGGTTTGGGCGAGGTACTTTCCCAGGAATATGGAATATTCGGGTTGGTAAACAGTAGCGCCCGACCTTTAATTTCTATGTCAGCATCCGCATAATGCAAAATGCCATTGCCAATAATCAACGAAATTTTATAAAAATCCCTGCGGCTAAAAGCAGAGGGGATGTTGGTGCAAACCACACTTCTATTAAAAACATTAAAGTGCCCGATATCATTAATCATCCCCAAGCTTGGCGTAGGGATCTCTGGCCGGGTAATTTTCAGCCTATTATAAAAATCCTCTAAAGTTTCCTTTTTTTGAAGCGTAGAAAGCTCTTGATTTTTTGATAACATAATTAATCCTTAGTCATGTAAAGTTATGGTTTAATCACCATTCCTTCATGCATTTCCTCTGTAGGTTCTGCCACTAATTTGTCACCTTCTGCCAGCTCACCAAAAACTTCGACTTTATCTTCAGTTTCCCTGCCTTTTTTTACAGCCACTTTAACCGCTTTGTTATCCGCTACTTTTAATACAAATAATCCTTCGCTGGTATCTAATAATGCCTTTTTAGAGATGATAAAAGTGCTGGCATTGGCCGGAAGCGGGATATCCAGCTCAGCTACCATACCAGGTAATAAAACCTTTGAAGCATTTGGAACATCCATCTCCACACGCTCTGAACGTAAACGGACATCTAAAGCACCGGATAAACGTTTCACTTTAGCTTTAAAGGTCTGATTAGGCAAAGATTTTACAGTGAAACTAATTTCATCGCCCGCTTTTAAATAACCCGTATAAACCTCCGGAATGGAAACGGCCAAACGCAGGTTTTTCTGATCCTGCAAAGTAAACAAAGGCAGATCAGAGCCTTTACCCGTAGGACCAACATAAGCACCTAAATTCACATTTCTGGCCGAGATAATGCCGCTAAAAGGTGCCCTGATGGTTAAATAATCCTGAACTGAACTTACTTCTTTGTAGGCCGCTTTTGCTGCTTCGAGCTGTGCTAAATCCGAGTTCTTTTTTGCCATCGCCTGGTCCAGGTCGTTTGTAGAAATCGTTCCAGGCGTTTTGCTGGTTTCGTACAAACGGTTGTAATTCGCTTTGCTCGCCGTATAAATTGCTTCTTGTGCTTTTATCCGCGATTGTGTTGCGGCCAGTTGTGAACTCATTTCGGGTGCTTCCAACGTCATCAATAACTGCCCTTTGCTTACTTCTGAGCCGATATCAACTTTTAAGGTTTTTACAAAACTGCTTACTTTAGCATATAAATCAACTTGTTGCAAAGCAATTAATTCGCCCGGTAAACTCAGTTTGGTTGATAATTTCTCTTTTTTAAGGTCGAATGTAGCTATCGTTGCTTCTTTTTCTTTCTTGGGTGTTACTTTCGATTCGGAGTGCCCACAGCCATATATAGCCGTTAGTACTAAAAATCCTGTACTCCATAATCCTGTTGAAAATATCTTTGTATTCATTTGTAATGATGATTTATTCGTTTTCTTGTAAACCTTTAATGTAATGGATGCTTTCTTCATCTTCCGGATCAAGCGATATCGAATCGGTAGTCTGTTTGCCCTGAACCCATGCAAATACCAATGGCAATATAATGAGTACGGCAAATGTTGAGGCCAATAAACCACCAATAACCGCTCTGCCCAATGGTGAAACAGCGCCACCGCTTTCACCATGACCAATGGCCATTGGCAACATACCCGCAATCATTGCAATACTCGTCATAATAATTGGACGTAAACGTAATGCAGCAGCTTCGCGTGCCGATTCGAGTGCATTGCCATTGTGCTTTCTTAATTGCTCTGCATTGGTAATGAGTAATACAGCATTGGCAATAGAAACTCCAACTGACATGATAATCCCCATATACGATTGCAGGTTTAAGGTTGATCCGGTGATGGTTAATAATAGTAATGAGCCTAAAATAACCGCTGGTACAGTGGCTAAAATAACCAATGGTACTTTAAAAGACTGGAAATTGGCCGCCAGCATTAAGAAAATTACCACAATGGCCACAAATAAGCCCGATTGTAAGCTGTCTAAAGTATCAGTTAGCACCTTACTTAGGCCTATAGCGGTAACATTTAATCCGCGCGGCAGTTCGCCAACGTTTTTAATGGCTTTTTCTACGTCTTTAGATGCGGTCCCCAAATCGGTATGGTAAAGGTTTGCTGTTACCGATAGGAAGGGCATGGCACCAATGTTATCGTTTTCTCCAGCCGTGGTATCAGGAGTAATTTTTGCAACATCGCTCAATACTGGTCGTGCCGAGTTTTTCAATAAAGGAATTTCTCCAATATCATCTTTACTGGTCATTTGGTTCAGTGGTACCTGAACCTGAACACTGTAAGGCAAAGCTGCCTTTTCATCTAACCAGATATTTTTATCGGTATAACGTGATGATGAAGTTGAAGCAATTAATGACCTTGAAATATCGGCCATATCTACCCCAATCTGCGCTGCACGTGTTCTGTCGATATCGATATTTAATGATGGATATTTAATGGGCTGTGCCAGCTGAACATCTCTCATGTACGGGATTTCCTTCAATTCTGCGAGGATTTTATTGGCATATTTTTCATTCAATTTTTTGCTTTTGCCTGCAATACGTACTTCGATGGGGGTAGGAGAGCCTTGGCTCAATACCTTATCTGTTAGTTCTATCGGCTCGAATGAAAGTTTAACATCAGGCAATACTTTTTTGATTCGTTCCCTGAACTGATCTTTAAAATCGTCCATATCTTCTTCAAAATCTTTTAAGCTTACCTGAAAAACAGCTTCATGCGGACCAGCCATAAACTGGTAGATTGGGTTTACCGAAAACTGAGCAGGGTGCTGACCAACATACACGGAGGAAATGCCCACGTGTTCTTCGCCAACCATTTTTTTCAGCTCAGCCAAAACCACATTTGCTTTTTCTTCGGTCCGTTCTAAGCGTGTCCCATCAGGTGCACGTAAACGCAATTGAAACTGACTCGAATTCACCCGTGGTAAAACATCGCGACCGATATTAGCCAATAGCAACGCTGCCAGGCCGATAATTATGACCAAATAAATCAAAACAACAGACTTTCGATAAGGCAATATCCGATCAAGGAAACGCATAAAACGGTTTCTGAATCTATCGAAAAAACCAATTTTACCATTGCCACTAAAATCTTCGCGTTCAACCAGCACCCTTTTTTGGTTCAGGGTGTCTTTTTCCGATTCGAGTGTAATGCCGGTGGCAGCAAAATCGGCCTCGTCTTGTGTAATGCCTGGGTGATGATTACTGCCTTTTTTAGGATGTGCAATCATCAGCCAGTTGGCCATAATCGGTACGAAAGTTTGCGATAACAAGAATGAAACCACCATCGAAAAGCCAATTGCCAATGCCAGCGGTAGGAATAGTGCTCCAGGTATACCAGTCATGGTAAAGGCTGGTGCAAATACAGCAAGGATACAAAACAGGATTAGCAGTTTAGGAAAAGCGATTTCCTTACAGGCATCCCAAATAGCCAGGGCCTTGGGTTTACCCATATCAAAATGCTGGTGAATGTTTTCTATCGTTACAGTTGATTCATCTACCAGAATACCAATGGCTAGTGCCAATCCGCTCAGTGTCATGATGTTGATTGTTTGCCCAAACAACTTTAGGAACAGCACCCCGGCAATAATAGAGGTGGGAATGGTCAGGATTACAATCAATGCGGCTCGTTTATCACCAAGGAAAAGCAATACCATCAAACCTGTTAATATTGCACCAATGGCACCTTCGCTGATCAGACTTTTTACGGCGTTGATTACATAAACCGATTGGTCGAACTCATAAGAGAGCTTAACATCTTCTGGTAAGGTATTTTGGATGTTAGGCAGGTTTTTCTTTAAGTTTTTAACCACTTCCCAGGTAGAGGCATCTCCAGATTTGGCTATACTTAAATATACAGAGCGTTTACCATTAATTAAGGCATAACCAGCTACTAAATCGGCTCCGTCTTTAACAGTAGCCACATCTCGGAGCTGTAAATTTTGTACACTACCTTTAAATAGGGGAATGTTTTCGAAATCTTTTACCTTTTTAATGGTATAATTGGTTGGTGTGATATAGTTTTTATCGCCTATCCTCACATTTCCCGAAGGAGCGGTTTGGTTATTTAGCCTAATGGCTTCAACCACTTGGTCTACCGTTAGGTTATGGGAACGCAGAAGTGACGGGTTTACGTTAATTTCTATTGTTCTTGGGCTACCACCAAAAGGGGCGGGAGAAAGCAAGCCAGGTATAGCCGAAAAACTAGGACGTACATAAGTATTGGCCAAATCTTGCAATTCGTTGTTGGTACGGATAGGACTGCTCAGTACCAGCTGCCCTACGGGAAGCGACGAAGCGTCGAAACGGATAACGAATGGCGGTTGCGAACCTGGCGGGAAAATGGCTTGCGCCCTTGTAGATAATGCGCTTAATTCTGCTGCTGCCTGGGCCATATTGGTGCCTTCGTAATAGGTAAGCTTCATGAGCATTAAACCCTGCGTATTTTTGGTTTCGATGCTTTTAATGCCGTTTGCAAAAAGCAGGATGTTAACATATTGTTTACCAAAATAAGCCTCCATTTGGTCGGGTGTGTAACCACCAAAGGGGTGCGCAATATAAATTACCGGAAGGTTCATCTGCGGAAGGATATCAACCTTGATCTGGTTGATGGCCCCTATACCGAAAAAGAACAAGCCAGCCACTAAAACGATGATGGATATGGGTTTGCGGAGTGCGAAACGTATTAAATTCATTTATATAGCCAGATTAAAATTCGTTGATAAATATGTCGTAATTGCCCAATGCAGCCGATTTGAGCAATAAGGCCTGCCAAACATTGGTAAAGGCAATATCCCGGTCGGTTTCTGCACGGTTTAAGGTAAAAAGCGCCTGCGTAAGATCTACCAATGTAGTGAGCCCGTTTCTGTACAGTGTGCTTTTTTGTAGATAAGCATCCGATGCTGCCTTTACCTGGATAGGCGCTTCCCTGTAATTGGCCAAAGCGTTGGCTAATTTAGTTTCTGCAAGTGTTAATTGTGCTTTAAGTTGCTGATCAACAAGGTTGTATTCTTCCTTTAAGCCTTGGCTAATGTATTCCTGTGCACGAACTTGCGGACGGTTTTTTAGCAATGTAGATAGATTCCAGGTCATTCCTATGCCAATCAAATAGTTTCCGCGCGTGGGGTTTATTCCATCGGCATAACTGGTAGAATAAGCAGTTTGATCTAAGGCATAACCAGAACTAAAACCCGAACCTTTACCCTGCATTACCCCAAAAAAGGTAAACGTTGGGTAATATAATTTTTTGAAATAATTAACCTGTTGCTGGCTAACATCAACACGGTTTTGATAAAACTTTAACAGTGGATGTGAGCTTTTGATCACCGTATCTTCGAGCAGATTGCCAGGGATACGGGTAATTGAGGTGGTATCTAGCTCGTAAGAGGTTGCGGTTAATCCCATTAAAACGCCCAAACGGTTGGCTTGTTCCTGTTCCAGGTCTTTGGCTTTTGTTAGTGCGATTTTAGCATTAGAAACTTCGGCTTTTGCTAATGACGAATCTACCCCGGCAATTAATCCGTTTTTGGCTCTGATGACGGCCGTATTTTTAAAAGTAACAGCGCGATCGAGATTTTTCTGTTGCGATTTGCTTAACCTTTGTGCAGCCAGCAAATTTAAATATGCTGCAGAAACACGGATTTCCTGCTGGAATTTTTCCTGTTCCAGGTCGTTTTTATCTCTTTGGTAAGTAGCATCAGCAATTTTAATGCGCTCTTTGATTTTTCCAAAAGTGAAGAAATCCCAGTTTACATTAGCCAGATAGAGTCCGCCAAAGGCGGCATTCCAGTTTTGTTTGCCTAAAGCAGGACCAGAGGAAGCCGTTCCCAAACCACCAAGTCCATATTGTGGTCCGTTTTGGCCGTTAATGGTACCATAATCTTGTTGGGCACTTAAACTGAAGTTTGGTAGATACTCTCTTTTAGCCTGTTGGATAGATAATTTTGATGCATTGGCGTAATCATCTTTGGCCTTAATAGTGCCATAATTGTTTAATGCAGTATTAACAGCTTGCTTAAGGCTAAGCGTTTGTGCACTTACGCCGATGGATAGACTGATAAATAATAGTAACGAAAAATAAAATAAAGATATACGAGACATAGTGTATAATTTACACGGCAAATGTAAATTATGGTCGCAATATCAAAGTATTCAGTTCAAATCAAAAATTATGCGAATCAAATAATAATCGAATTGTTACTTAAGGCATAAAAAGAGGGCAATTCCTGATACTAAAAAATAATAAAGGCTGTATCACAAAAATGAAATTGTCATCCTGGGCCTGTCGAAGGACGGATGGAATTACAAATATGATGCAACCTGTTATTAACAAGGTGTTTATGATTCCTCTGTATAACTTTTAAAATTATCCAGAATGGCCTGCCATCCACCACGTTGCATTTCGATTGGGTTGGTCGATTCTGCATCGAAAGTTTCAGTTATCCTGGTTTGTTCGCTCAGTGCATCAAAAATAATGCTTACTGTTCTGCCATCGTCCATGGTATATTCGATTTTTTTATGCTGATCAACCGTGGTATAGGTTCCGCCGAAATCAAAACTCATACTGCCATCTTTTGCAGCCATGGTGCTTTTAAATTTACCACCAACTTTTAAATCGTTTTCTGAATAAGGGGTATGCCAATCTGGTGAGGCAAATGCCCATTTTGTAATATGGTCTGGGTTATTCCAAAATTCCCAAACTTTTTCTATTGGTGCATTTACTGTTGTTTCTACGGTGATTGATGTTTTATTTTCCATGTTTTAAAGTGTTTAATTTTTTAATAAAGTTATAGGAACTTTAACAACTCAGAAAGAGTAAATACGACAAAATAGGGGGTAGAATACCCTTAATTGATTGTAGGCAGGCAATTTTAGCATGTAGTTTGTTTTTCTTTTATATGAAGAGGTTGTCAGGTTTTCAGTGTAGTCATTTAAGAGATATAGGTTTAGTGATGAAATAAGATCAATCCCTTTTCTTTTTTAAGTCACTCCATTCTCCAATCTCATCTTTTTCAGGTGGTCTTACAAAATCTAAAACCCTGCTCTCTTTAGCCCCAAAAGACTTAAAATTCACTTTTGCTTCTCGCAAAGAGACTGAATTCGGGCCGCCGTCATCATCAATATGCGCCTCTTGATAAAAATCTTTTTGCCAAAAACAAACCGGGCAGATCATTGAAATCGCATCCTTCTCGATTGTATAAAAATCGCAACAAGCACATTTAATTTTATTTTCTGCATTCATTATTATTATCTAAGCCTGCTCAAAGTAGGAAGATAGTAAATTTAGATCAATTAACCTGTCGTTAGTTTTTCTCTATGTGAAGCGCAATTCGGTACTACTATTAAGGTTTCTCCCCGCTTTCTGTTTTACTTCGTGCTCACTGCAATCGGGGCTAGGTGGCTCGGCTTGTAATAAGATTATAGGCTGAAGGCTTAAGCATGATTGAGAAGAGGATTAGAGTTTTTGCAGCAATCTTTGTTCAATAAACCCGGTAGCAACGGTTCCGATCCTTCATCGGAATTAGCGGATAACGGGTCTGCTGTTACCGGAGAGCTGCTGAACGATCGTTTTCAAAAAAAACAAAAGAACCAGCTTTTGCTTACTTATTAACCTTTTCCTTTTACATGAAGATTACAAGCTAGATACTGTAAAAAACTGAACGATCGTTTTAAAGTTTTTCAGCTGTTTAATGAATAGATGAACAGGGTGTCATTATTTTTGGTTTCAATTCGCAGAAATGGCAAACAATATCCAGTTATTTTATAAATTTAGCACCGTATTATAATAATAATTAAAAACTGCTCATGAAAAATAGCTTTTTAATAACCGCCTGTTTGTTTTTGTTTAGCCATGTTTTAAGCGCTGCTGAAGTAGATACCGCTTTAACCTATAGTAAATCGATGAACAAAAATATTAAAGCAGTGGTAATTAAGCCCGATAGCTATAAAACTGGAAAAACTTTTCCGGTGGTTTACCTACTCCACGGCGCAGGAGGTAACTATGCAGAATGGGCCAGAAAAGTACCGGCGATTAAAAACCTTGTCGATCAATATCAATTTATTGTGGTATGCCCTGATGGTAATGTAACCAGCTGGTATTTCGATAGTCCGGTAGATGCTAAATGGAAATATGAAACCTATGTGGCTAAAGAGTTGGTGAGCTATATTGATGAACATTATAAAACGATTGCTGAAAAAAGGGGGAGAGGTATTACGGGTTTGAGTATGGGCGGCCATGGTGCATTATACCTGGCTATTAAACACCAGGATGTGTATGGGGCTGTAGGCAGCATGAGTGGCGGTGTAGACATTAAACCTTTTCCGAACGGCTGGGATATCTCAAAAAGATTAGGTACACAGGACGAATTTCCGGAGCGCTGGAAACAGAACAGTGTAATTGATATGATTTACCTGATTAAACCCGGATCGCTGGCCATTGCTTTTGAATGTGGCGTAGACGACTTTTTCTATAAAATGAATGTACGCCTGCATGATGAGCTGTTGTATAACAATATTCCGCACGATTTTACCACCAGGCCCGGTGTACACAACTGGGATTATTGGGCGAATGCCATTAAGTTTCAAAGCGTTTTTTTTGATAATTATTTTAACCGTAAACCTTAGAATTGGGTATTGGCTACTGGTTTAAGTAGTTATTCTCTTTTTCTTGTTGATAAACAGTGATTTATAAAACTGACTAAAAATTGAAATTTTGATCTGTGGTCGAAATCATACATTTTGAATTAAAATTGATACGCGATTTACCCTAAAAATTAACTTTTAGATTACATACAAAATAAAGACTTACCATATTTTTGGCCGTTCTCGAAATCTTATTTATAAAACAGGAAACGAAGATTTAAAACCAAAAATGAAATACTTAGTCAAAGAAATCAGTGACGGAAACTGCGATATCACGTTATTGCCAGAAAACCTGAATGATAGGAATCTTTTAGCCGAAACAACGAAAAACCTTCAGCACGATTACCAAGAAACGATCCAATCGCATTACGAACATGCATTGAAAAATGAAGTTCATGGCAATGCTGCATTTGTTTCCTTAAATAAAGAAGAAAGCAATTATCCGAAAAGAGTAAATGTAAATTACCAGATTATGCTAAGTTAAGTAGATCATTTTCTGGCCAAAAAACCGTCTAAAGGGAAAAATAAGCCTGGGCATTGGCTTTAAGAAAATTTATCCACCAGGTTACTCAAATAAAAGGGACTATTCGATTTTTTTCGGGCAGTCTCTTTTTTATTTTACGGCTATTTAGTTTACAAATGATTTGCGTGCGCCGCAAGATAATCTGAAAGGTACTTAAAGCATTTAAGTAAAAATTTTAAACCTAGCATGATTTTACACGTTTTGGGTTAAAATACGGTGATCTTGTGTTAAAATACGAGTGCTTTAATCTAGAGATAGTATATATTTTTAATAAGCGTTGTTTATACGTTTATCAGATGCTTATTGACGCTTAGGTGAGAACAAATATCACTAACCATTAACCAAATAAAACTAATATGAGTAACAGTCGAATCCTCTATAGGCAAACACCTATTTAAAAGTTAGCACTATCATTTTTCAGATAAGGGATATGTTTAAACAGAAATGGTTTAAGATTTCATCTTATGCCATATTTCTTTGCTTATTTTAATAAACGTTGTTTTGACGTTTATGATTAATCTTGAAAAGGAAAGGGAATGTTATGCCCATTTAAAACCATCTAAAAACTATTAAACCAAATATATTATGAGCAACAAACAAGGGTTAAATCCAAAAATTCGTAATCTGCCTGATTTACTGACCGGGTCTCTCAAAATAATGATATCATCAGTTATGAACAGACAGCAAAAAATGAAGAAAATTAAATCCGGTTTTAACAGTAGGGGATTAGCAAAATACATGATGCTTTTTCTCACCTTTTTAAGTATTAATACCATGGCCCAGAATTCAATAACGGTTAAGGGTATTGTTAGAGATACGACAAGCGGACTCCCCGGTGCCGTGATCAAAATTGTAGGGGCTGCGAATCAAGGAATCGCTACAGACAATTTTGGCCGATTCGAAATTAAGGCTGCGAAGTCGGCTACGCTCGCCATTACCTGTATAGGATTCAAGCCAAGGCAAATTTCACTTGCTTCAAAATCAGTCGATGCAGGCAATGTGATTACTTTGGACATCAAGCTTGAAAGTGCTACCACTGAGTTACAGGAAGTTGCAGTAACCGGATTTGGTAATACCCAAAAAAAAGCGAGTATGGTTAGTTCAATCACAACGGTAAATGTGAAGGATTTAAAAACCCCTTCATCGAACTTGACTAATGCTCTTGCCGGGCGTATTGCCGGCGTGATTGCTTTCCAGAATAGTGGCGAGCCGGGAATGGGCACTGATAACTCGACCTTCTATATCCGGGGTTTATCTACGTTTGGCTCAGGCAAAAGAGATCCGCTCATTTTAATTGATGGGGTGGAATCATCGGCTACCGATATGGCACGCCTACAGCCAGATGATATCTCAGATTTCTCAGTACTGAAAGATGCTGCGGCCTCGTCAGTTTACGGTGCAAGAGGAGCAAATGGGGTTGTCCTTATTAATACCAAATTGGGAATGAACGCAAAGCCCCAGTTTAATTTCAGGGTAGAGAATAGAATATCAAGGAATACCCGGGATTATGAGTTTGCAGACAATATCACCTATATGAAAATGGCAAATGAAGCTTCAATAACACGTACGCCAAATGGAATTGAGCCCTATTCCCAAAATAAAATTAACAGTACAGCAGCCGGTGAAGATCCATATCTGTACCCGAATAATAACTGGTTAGATCAGCTTATCAAAAAGCAAACGGTTAACCAGGGCTACAACTTGAATATATCAGGTGGCACTAACCGTGCCAGGTACTACATTGCTGGTACCTTAAACCAGGATAACGGTAATTTAAGAGTGAACCCGATTAATAATTTTAATAATAATATTCGCCTGAACAACTATTCAATTAGGACGAATATAGATCTTGATCTCACCAAATCAACCGTATTAGTTATTCGTATGTATGGCCAGTTTGATGACTATCAGGGGCCGATCGGTGGGTTTGATGGTTCAAGGCGTATCTCTGGCGGTGAGCAAACTTTTAGAAATGCATTAAACGCAAATCCGGTCATGTTCCCGGCTGTGTATCCATCAGGCAAATTGCCTTTCATTGAGCATCCACTTTTTGGTTCTGCTCAGACACGTAATACCGACCTGAGCCTAAGTTCTACCTTGTATACCAATCCTTATGCGGAGATGGTAAAAGGATATCAGGTTTATAAAACCTCGAACCTACAGCCTCAGCTGGAATTAAAACAGGACTTGGCGGCTTTAACAACGGGCTTAAGTGCACGGGCAATGGGGTATTTACGGAGAACTTCCTTTTACAGGGTAAATAGAAATTACGATCCATTTTTTTATTCTGCAGTGATTAATGCTCAGGATCAATCCTATAATTTAACCGCATTAAACGATGGTGGACAAAATTCGATAGGTACCGTTGGAACAGAAGTACTAAATTTTACCAGAGATGCAAAAGATATTGACTCAAGGATGTGGCTGGAAGGTTCGGTTAATTATAACAGGACTTTTAACAATAAACATGCGGTTGGGGGGATGCTTGTTTCTTATCTTTCAAATTATGAAAATGCCAATGTTGACGAGCTGGTTCAGTCTTTACCTTCGAGAAATGCAGGTATTTCAGGAAGGTTCTCTTATGGGTACGATGATAGATATCTTGCGGAATTTAACTTCGGTTATAATGGATCTGAGCGTTTTGATACGCGTAACCGATGGGGTTTCTTTCCTTCGGTCGGTGTTGGCTACAGGATTTCGAATGAAAAGTTTTTCGCACCGCTGAGGGGTGTGATCTCTAATCTTAAATTTAGGGCTACATATGGTGTTGCAGGAAATGATGCCATTGGAAACGTAAATGACCGTTTCTTTTATATGTCGCGGGTAAGTTTAAACGACAATGGTTATGGCGCCTCTTTTGGCAGAAACGATGGAGCCCCATTATATAGCCGTCCTGGTGTTTCCATCTCCAGATATGCGAATGCTGATATTTCCTGGGAGAGATCGACGCAGTTGAATATTGGAATGGATTTGACCGTAGGAAAAGGAATTGATGTAGTTGTGGATGTTTACAAGCAAAAACGAACTAACATTTTGCAGCCTGTTGCAAATATTGATAATGCAGCAGGCCTGATGGCAACAACTTTTTCTAATTTTGGAGAAGGTACATCAAAAGGTGTAGATATGTCTGGAAGCTATAGGGCAAATATTTCCCGTGATTTTTCGATCAATGCCAGGGGTACTTTTACTTATGCTACAACTAAGATCGGTAAGATTGATGAACTTCCTTACCCCGCATCACTATCTTATTTATCCAGAAAAGGAGCCGCATTTAATCAAGCCTATGGATATATTGCTGAACGGCTGTTTATTGACGATGAAGAAGTCGCTAATTCACCCGTTCAGTTTGGCGATCGTGGTCTCAGGGCAGGTGATATTAAATATAGGGATATAAATGGCGATGGGGTTATCAATACTGATGATCAGGTTGCACTTGGTTACCCTACAGAACCAGAAATTACTTATGGTTTCGGATCAAGTTTTAGGTATAAGAAATTTGATTTTAGTTTTTATTTCCAGGGATCGGCTCGCTTTTCGTTTTTCATAAACTCGAACCAAATTCAGCCATTTTATCAAAATGGTGGTTATCAGACAGGTTTGCTAAAGGCAGTTGCGGATAATTATTGGACGGAGACAAATCCTAATCTTTATGCCTTTTGGCCAAGATTAAGCACCTGGAGGGTGCCGAGCAATAACGTCACATCAACCTGGTGGATGAGGAATGGCAATTTCCTTAGGTTAAAAAATGTGGAATTTGGATATACCTCAGAGATTAAAAAACTGAATGTGAGAAGTATCCGCTTTTATTTGTCGGCAACTAACCTTTTCATATTAAGCAAGTTCAAAATGTGGGATGCAGAAATGCGTGGTAATGGAATGAATTATCCGCTCCAATCGCTTTATAACCTAGGCTTACAGGTGAGTTTATAATATAATATCTAATGGAAATGAATAAGAAAAAAATACTTGCACTAGCTGTCGTTTTCACAGTCTTGTGTAGCATAACATCCTGCAAAAAGTATCTGGACATTGTTCCAGACAACGTTGCTGTGATCGAAAATGCATTCAAACTTCGTATCGAAGCTGAAAAATATCTCTTTACCTGTTATTCTTACTTACCCAAAAATGGAGATGGCTGGTTCAATGCCGGAATGATGTCTGGTGATGAAATCTGGTTGCCTCAAGCAGACCGCGCACATTGGCATCCAGCCTTTCAGATAGCCCAAGGAGAGCAAAATAGAAGCAGGCCCTTATTTAATGAATGGGGTGGAGACTTAAAAGGAGGGGATGGAAGATATAATTACCTCATGATGTTCAGGGCCATTCGCCATTGCAACATCTTTCTTCAAAACATCAAAGACCCAACAAAAGCGCCTGATCTGGGAATAGCTGAACGGGAAAGATGGATAGGAGAAGTAGAGTTTTTGAAAGCCTATTATCACTATTACCTGATGAGGATGTATGGCCCTATACCGCTTATTGATATAAATGCACCAGAATCTTCAGATCCTGAAGGGCTTTATTATAAACGCGCCCCAATAGATGAGACTGTAAATTATCTATCTGCACTTTTAGATGCGGCAACTGAAAAGCTACCACAACGAATTTCTGATGAGAATAAAGAGTTGGGTAGAATAACCAAACCCATTGCTCTTGCTGTTAAGGCAAAACTTCTTTTGATGGCAGCAAGTCCGCTATTTAATGGGAATTCGGATTATGCAGGCTTTAAGGATAAAGATAATACGACATTTTTCAATCCGGTATTCGATCTTAAAAAATGGGAAAAGGCAAGGGATGCAGCCAAAGCAGCAATAGCGTCTGCGGAGCTAAATGGCAGTGCCCTTTATACTTATACTAATGATTCATATGGCTTAAGCCCAGAAACAAAAACTCAATTGAACATCCGCAATTCGGTAACCACCAGATGGAGTGCTGAGCACGTTTGGGCACTTTCAAACAGTTATTTTGTGAATGAGGCTCTTTGTATGCCACCAATGGCAGGCATCGCAAATGTAGATAGGTTCCAGTTACAAGGTGTTTGGGGAGCTCCGTTGAAAATTGCGAAAATGTTCTACAGCAAAAACGGTGTACCTATTGATGAAGATAAAACGCTGGATTTTGCTAATTATATGCAAACCAGAGTAGCAACTACCGCTGAACGTTTTACAATTGAACCTGGATTTGCAACCGCAAGACTTAATTATGACCGTGAACCAAGGTTTTATGCTGATCTGGGCTTCGATGGAAGCAAATGGTACATGAAGGATGCCACCAGCACAAGTAGCGACATAAACTCGGTATACGTCCAATCAAAAAATGCAGAACGATCTGGATTTGGTCATTTTACCAATTGGAATGAGACTGGTTATTTTATTAAAAAACTCGTTCATTGGGAGTCAACTACGAACACCAACAATGCCCCAAGTTGGAAGACCTATCCTTGGCCGGAAATAAGACTGGCTGATCTCTATTTGATGTACGCTGAGACTTTGAATGAAGTGGAACCCGGTTCAGCTACTGCAATCAGCTATGTGGACCGCGTGAGAACCAGGGCAGGATTAAAAGGTGTCGTAGAATCATGGACAAATTATTCCAAGAGCCCATCTAAGTATACCAGCCAGGCTGGGCTTCGAGAAATTATCCGTAGAGAACGCCTGATCGAACTGGCCTTCGAAGGTCAGCGGTTTTGGGATCTCCGTAGATGGAAACTATCTGGCGAGGAGCTAAATAAAGATATCACCGGACTAAGTGTTTTGGGTAAGACAACTGAGAGTTATAACATCGAACGGACTATTTTCAGCCAAACATTTATAGCGCCCAGGGATTATTTTTGGCCGATTGGAGACAATGAAATCAGAAAGAACCCAAAACTGGTAGAGAACCCTGGATGGTAGTATTTATTTTAAAGATAAAAATCATGAAATCAAAGAAAATAATAAATTACTTATTGCTGTTTACATTGGTATCCGCACTGTTTTCCTGTAAAGAGGAAGAACTTGGTGGGCCCACAACGCATGACGGAGCTGTTCCTCAAATGGTAAGCAACATTCAGGTTGAAAATCTGAGTGGTAAAGCGAGAATTACCTATAAACTGCCAAATGACAAGAATTTATTATATGTCAAAGCAGTTTTTAAGTTAGCCAACGGAACTAATTTTGAAGCCAAATCATCCTTTTATAAAGATACCGTTGTAGTTGAAGGATTTGCTGATACCCTGGAGCATCAGGTCTCACTGTATTCTGTGAGTAGGAGCGAGGTACTTTCGCAACCAACTATCGTAAAAGTAAAACCTCTTGAAGCCCCATTCCGGAAAGTATTTAAGAGCATCCAGGTTATCAATGCCTTTGGTGGATATAATCTGGCGGCTACAAATCCAACACGTGATAATATTTCGATAATGGTAATGAAGAAGAATGTTTTTAAGCAGTTTGAAGTGGACAATTTCAGGAGCATATTTACCCGTACCGACGTAATTTTATCTAAAATTAGAGGGCTTGATACCGCAAGGCAGGAATTGGCAATTTTTGTTAAAGACAAATGGGGGAACAGTTCTGATACACTTTACAAAACAATAAATCCGATATTTGAAGCTAAACTTAATCCTTCACTTTTCCGGGCTTTGGTATTACCTGGCGATGCTCCACAGGTTACTAATGGCGCCGCATTGGTTTATGCCTGGGATGGTAGGCTCGGATGGCCTTATACAAGTTTTACCCATCAGATTAATGGCGGTAACGGGCCACATATGATCAGCTTTGATACTGGTGTTTCGGCAAAATTAAGCCGTGTCTGGATTCGCCCCTTCCCTGAAGGAACAAGGTATTACTACCTCTCTACAATGAAAAGGTTCGAAATATACGGTTCTAGTAATCCAAATCTAAACGGAGCTTTAGACTCAAGCTGGATTCTTTTGGGTAGCTACGAAGTGAAAAAACCTTCTGGACTGCCTTATGGAAATGATAATGCAGAAGATCAGGCCACTGCAGCGGCTGGTTTTAGTTGGGATATTGATCTGACTGCGCCTAAAGTGCGCTATCTAAGGGTCAGATGTCTGGAGAACTGGGCAGGCGGAACCGCACAAAGTATCAATGAAATAGAGGTTTATGGTGCAGTACAATAAACAATTTGATTCATTAATTAGAATTAAGGAGATGAAAAATAAAATAAAGAAAACCATCCTCATGTCTTTCGTGGCAGCACTGCTGTTTGGTTGCTCTAAGTCAGACGATTATAAAAAATATCTGGAAGGAGGGGATATCCTTTACTCGGGTAAGTTGGATTCTGTTAAAATTAACCCGGGCAACAATCGTGTACAGTTAACCGGTCTTTTAAAAGCCGATCCAAAAATCAATAAGATTAAAATCTTTTGGAATGATAAAAAAGATTCAATTGAGTATCCCGTAAATATGAATACAGATCCCAGGAGATTCACCAAAATATTTAATGTGGAAGAAGGGATACGAAGTTTTTTAGTGTATACTTTCGATGTTGATGGAAATCGATCCATTGCTGTTAATGCAGTAGGGAGGGTTTATGGCCCACGTTACGCTGCATCTTTGAACAATCGGGTAATTGGCAGCGCAACCCAAGTTAATGGCGAAACTGTTATCGATTGGCTAACCATTGATCTCTCGGCTGGGCCTTTCGCTACCGAAATCCAGTATATTTCTACAACCGGATTAAAAACGCTAAGAGTGCCAATAGCCACAGAACGCACCAAATTGAACGACCTTGCAAGCACAGCATCTACAATTAGTACCAGGACACTTTATCTGCCTACTAAATCAAGTATAGACACTTTTTACACGGAGTTTGCTCAGGTTGGTGTTTTAAAGGATGTTACTGCTCAATACATGTCAAACACCAACATACCCTTTACAACCAGCGTGAAGGGAGACAGATGGGGGATTCCAACTGGTTGGACAACCAATGATGCTGTGCGGAATTTCAGGCAGGCAGCTGGTGTATTTTACGGTGGGGTAGATGCTTGGTTTGGCGGCCCTCAACTGGCCATGGAAGCAGGATGGTCAGCAGATAATATGGCTACAATTACTGATGGCAAAATTTATCAAAGTCCTATTTTACCTGCTGGGCTATATACCCTCGAAATAGATATCCCTGATTGTACCGCAGGGGGAGACTTCTATACTGTGGCGGCCGAAGGAGATGGCATACCCAATACGGGCAACATCGCATCTTCATTGGCGTATGCCAAGACGAATGCAAAAGGTACACATAAGATTACCTTTACATTGACTACCGAAAAGAAGGTGTCGCTAGGTTTTGTTGGCAATGTTCAAAATAAAGGAGCTGGAGATGGTACATTCTGGAGAATTAGCCAGGTACGACTGAAATATTTGCCCAAAACCAATTAATCTAGTTTTTAATTGAGCGCCAGAATGTGTCTGGCGCTCTTTTTTAGCTTCTTTGATTTTTTTGGTTTATTGGCTCCGTTCAGAAGATGTAAACTAATTCTGATATTGATAACTCAAAAGCAAATAGTCTTCCGGAAACATTGAACACACAAAATGTAACCAGATACTGTTAACGGTTATATCTCTTTCCTTATCAATCGTTTGGTTGCAATAAATTCTATTAACGTCGGACACCTAGATCTGGTTTTAAGTGTTTGCATTCAGGTTTTTATATGCAAAAAAAAAGGAAACAGAACATTTAGTTCGTTTCCTTTAGTACTCGGGGCGGGAATCGAACCCGCACGCCTTTGAAAGCACAGGATTTTAAGTCCTGCGTGTCTACCAGTTCCACCACCCGAGCATTAGCCTGTTCCGAAATCCTTCGGTAGGTTAACTTTAAAATAAATGCCTTCTGGTAGGAAGGCATTTAGAGCGAAAGACGAGATTCGAACTCGCGACCCCGACCTTGGCAAGGTCGTGCTCTACCAACTGAGCTACTTTCGCAAATTAATACATGGTGTTGTATTCCTTTGGGGTTGCAAATATAGAAATATAAATATCACTATCAAAAATAATTTTATTTTTTTGCTTTAAAAAGTGTGTCAATGGGCCTTTTGCGCTGAATAACAAGGAGTAATCAGTATGTTTTTTATGATTGTAATTTAAAAATTGTAACATATTTTTAAATCTGGCCTGCATGGAGATAAACCATTAAGCATATTTCGCCATTCATATTTATTTAAAAGTGCTGCTATAGAAAGTCGGATTTGTACAAAATAAAGTCTGATGGAGACAATCCTAAGGCTATAAATTTATCTATTTTCGAATAATTATGGCCAAAACAGCCTGTGCTGTGGGCCATTGCCGAAAACCTTTTTAACCAAATATAACAGTGGTTGTCATTGTATAACCTGCTAAGTTTCTAAAATCAGATGATGTTCAAACAAAAAATAAAAATTACTGCAACAGGGCTTGTATTAATGTTCATGAGTTATTCTTTAGCTGTAAAGAGCCAGGTGATGGGCGATGCAGAAAGAAAATCGATGGAAAAAGGAGCAATCTACCCATCATTAAAGGGCGGAGGAGAAGGCGTATCGGGGCCAGGTTCCAATCTTTCAGCCGAAAAGATGAAATGGTGGGAAGATCAGAAATTTGGAATGTTCATCCATTGGGTTTATATGCAATCCCGGCAAGTGGGAATGGACCATGTTTAACGAAAAGATACCGGCTGAGGAATATGCTAAACTAGCTACTCAGTTTAATCCGAAGCATTTTAGCGGTGCAACGTGGGCAAAGGTAGCCAAAGAAGCCGGAATGAAATATATGGTTATGGTTGCCAGGCACCATGATGGTTTTGCACTTTGGAATAGCCCTTCGAGTTATAAACACTTTAATAGTTGGGAAACTGCAGCCCATCGCGATTTTGTAAAAGAGTATACCGATGCATGCCGTAAGGCAGGTCTTTATGTAGGCCTTTATTACTCACCACTGGATTGGCGCTTTCCTGGTTATTTTGATCCTAAAGGACTTCCTGAAAATGCGGCGTTGCTTAAGAAACAGACTTATGGACAGGTAGAAGAGCTAATGAAAAACTACGGCAAAATAGATATTCTGTGGTACGATGGAGGCTGGCTGGCCCATAAGGGTAGCGATGCTGACGCCGCTTGGTTTTGGGAACCGTTAAAACTTAATGCTATGGTACGTAGTTATAACCCCGATGTAGTAATCAATCCCAGATCTGGAATGCTTGGAGATTTCCAGACCGACGAAGGTGGAGGAGATGTTAAAGGACCTATTATTCCTTTCCCATGGGAAAAAAACCTGAACCTTAACGAAACAAGCTGGGGATACAACAAAGCGCAGAATCTGATGCCTTTGAAACGGGTTATAGATATGCTGGTGAATACAGTAGACCGTGGCGGAAATATGTTGTTAAATGTTGGACCAGATCCTGATGGTGTTATTCCACCTACCCACGTACAGCGCTTGAAAGAAGTGGGGAATGGTTAGCTAAAAATGGTGAAGGAATATATGGAACGCGTCCTGGGCCTTTTCAACCTGTTGATGGCTTTTATGGTGCTACATATAAAGGCAATAATATATATATCCACCTCCTGAAAGCTCCGGTAGGCACTACTACGATTAAATTACCAGCAATTAAGCAGACCATTACCGCATGTACCATAATACATGGTAAAAATATTAAATTTCAGCAGGATGCAGCAGGTATCACGCTTGATCTGGCTGGGGTACAGTTAGATCCAGTAGTAACTACCTTGGTGTTAAAAACAAAAAACAAGTAGCTGCTATGAATATTTCGAATGGTCGAATTAAAATTCTGCTTATTGCTTTATTGATAGGCTGTTACAATTTATCGTTTTCAAATGGCGTACATCCATTAACTGATACGTTATTTAATGGCAAAAGATTAATTGATACTGATGGAAAGCCAGTTAATGCCCATGGTGCAGGTGTATTGTACCACAAAGGCGTTTATTACCTTTTTGGTGAGGTAAAGAAAGGTAAAACGTGGCTTGTTCCAAAGCAGAATTGGGAAGATTTCCGGGTTCCGGCCGGAGGCGTTTCATGTTATTCTTCTACAGATCTTAAACACTGGAAAAACAGGGGGTGGTTTTAAAGCCTAGCACAAACAATCCTGGTTACGACCTCGATACAGGGAGGGTTATTGAAAGGCCCAAGGTGATTTATAACGAACGCACTAAGAAATTTGTGATGTGGATGCACATCGATAAGAATGACTATAGTTATTCCAGGGGAGGGGTTGCGATAAGCGATAACCCTTTTGGTCCTTATAAATACCTGGGGAGTGTTGCACCTAACAATCAGATGTTAAGAGATATGACTTTGTATAAAGATGATGATGGAAAAGCTTATCTTATTTATTCGTCTGAAAATAACAACACCATGCATGTTTGTTTGCTAAGCGATGATTATTTGACACCAACAAAAACTTATACGCGGATATTGGATGACAAAGGAAGGGAAAGCCCGGCTATTTTTAAAAACAAAGGCAAATATTTTTTAATTACCTCTGGCTGTACCGGTTGGTCGCCTAATGCGGCTTCTTATGCTGTTGCAGATCATATCATGGGGCCATGGGTAGAACGTGAAAATCCATGCAAAGGATTAAACGCCAATGTGTCGTTTTTTTCGCAGGGCGCATTTGTACTGCCAGTAGCTAACAAACCAGGCAAATTTATTTTCATGGCCGATAGGTGGAATAAAACAGACCTGGAGAAATCAACATATTTATGGCTTCCGATTCGTGTCAATAATGATGAAATAGAAATTTATAATCATGATAAGCGATAATTAAAGATCGTTTTTTAGTTAGCAACACCTATTACTACTTTGGTCCATCAATGTAATTTCACTTAATAAACATAGCGCTTTATTTATTTAGCGGATATCGGAAACACATAAGTGTTTCCGATATTGATGCTATTCATTTGTAACCTTTATAGCTGTATCAATGCAAATTCCACTCCCAGATACCAGCCACTCCATTCAAAATTTTTATCCTAACATAACGGCATTTGATATGTAATTGATCTACATGTGGCGATTGAACTTTAATTTCGCTGTGGCCTCCGCTTTTTTGCCACGATTTTCCGTCTATCGATGTTTCAAGCAGGTAGGCATGGCCTGCCGTTGGGCGAACAAAATAAACTTTGCTTAAACTTACAGACTTTATTTTTCCTAAATCTGCCACTATCCAGCCTGCTGAATCTTTCTCTTTTGCCATCCAGCGCGAACCATTGGAGCCATCAAAGGCAAATTTAGGATCGAAAAACTCTTCTCGTTTAAACGATGGGTCTTTAATAGGTTTAATTTTTATCGAATCTGCTATACTTGAGGCATCAGCATTACTGACTTTCAATTGCTTTGGCTGCCTGCTTTTCGCGAGCTCGCCAACGCCGTCGAGGTTTACATCTACAGGATTAATGGTCCCGTCGCTGGCAAATGTTAATGGGCTAACGTAAGTTTGCCGGTTGGTGCTCCCCCTCCCAAACTCTAAAAATGCAATATAGTATTTGTCCGTTCCTTCTAAATTAAAAACAGAACCGTGCCCTGGGCCAAATAGCCCTTTTTCATAATTGGATGTCGTAATGATATCATTTTTTGGAAAGGTATAGGGGCCTAAAGGCGATACTTTACTCATGATATAAGCGTACTGGTATTTCTCATCTCCGCCTATGGTATATAAATAGTAATAAATGCCTTTCCTTTTAAAGAAGATCGGCCCTTCAGAATACTGCGTTCTGGGAGTCGAAATTACCTGTACCGCCGAGTCTACAGTAATCATATCAGGCATCAATTTCGCTGCATGCCTGGTATTCCAGAACACATAGGCCTGTTTATCATCGTCAACAAATATTTCTGCATCAATGCCATTTGGCTTTTTGGTCTGTAATAATGTCGAAGGCGTATAAGGTTTAGACCATTCATCCTTGCCCCGGGCGAGTTTAAAAGGCCCTTCCGGTTTGTCGGCAACTGCAGGGTACATGTAACCATTAACAGTAGGGTAGATATAGAATTTGCCATTTGCCTGAACAACTTTGCTAGGTGCCCAATATAATTCTTTAACAGCTGATGGAAAGTATGTACCTTCAAAGCTCCAATTAACGAAATCGGTTGATTTCCAGAGCACAGGAGGACCTGAAGATTTCAGTCCTCTGCCATAGCCATCTGTAGTGGCATAACAATAAAATACGCCATTGATCTGTTGAATACTTGCGTCTGCAATCATATCGGGAACCAGCGGTTTGCCAAATGGATTTCTATTCTGAGCCTTTATTGAGGCCGATATACTCAATATCAAAAATATGGATAAGAGTGTTTTGTTAATCATTGTATTTATCTAAATATTGTATTATATATGAACAACTGGATTTGCTTCTCGCATTACGTTAAAATCTGTTTTAACTTAATTTAAGATCAATCTGTACTCAAGCTGACACAATTTTAATAGACATATACTCTTTATACTATTAATTTGGCGAATAATACCAAATTATATAACAAGTTCATAAAATTATATAAAGTTCTTACCACAGAAAAACGTTACTTGCGATTATGAAAGTCATTGCCTTTTTTATGGTTATCTGCATGAGCCTGGTTTCAGTTGTCACGGGAACAGTACAGGCTATACAATACGATAAAGAGCCAAAATGCTGTATGCTATCAGGTATGGCTAAGCCATGCAATCCGCATAAAAGTAATAAGGTAACGGGCATGTGTTTGACTAAACTATGCTGCAATGTATCAGGATTCACAATAAACAAAGTGGTTCAAATAGCACAAACGGTTCCAGTAGAAGTTAAAAACTGCTCAGTTAATCCAGTGTGTGAAAACACAATTGATTTTTCATTTTCATTCTGGCACCCGCCGAAGGTAGTGTTGATATAAATAAACTAAAATTAACGCCGGTTTTTTTATCACAATAATAAAAATATTCAAATGAAAAAGTTCCTTATCATCACATCAATGGTGTTGATCAGCCTATCTACATATACATTTGCAGGTAACACGCCATGCTGCAATCGTAAAATGAACAATTGTACCAAATGCTCAAAATCCTGTACAAAAGGTGTATGTGAAGATTATTGCAGTAAACAATGCAAAGATACTGGTGGATGCAAGAAATGTAAATAATAATAAGGCCGGGAACTTTTCCCGGCTTTGCTGTTTGTAACAGCTTGTAGCCAAGTGATATGATCGAATCATTTAGATATGGTAATGCATCTTTCTGGCGAGTTAGTAGTCGCACGTAGGACTTATCTGCTGCAGAATAAATCGGTAGTTAAGAATGGAGGATCAAATCTTTGAAAATATCTTATTAAGCATTAAGTTGTTAACCCACTTATTATGGTGATTTACGTTAGGTAAATAACTAAATTTAAGCACGAGCAGATAAAAAACAGACACATGGAACATACTTATAAAATAACCGGAATGAGCTGTCAGGGCTGCCAAAGCAAAGTTGAAAATGCACTGAATACCATTGATGGCGTTTCTGCAAAGGTATCATTGGAGTCTGCTGAAGCCGTCATAACAATGGAAAAACATGTTCCAACGGAAAAACTGCAGGAGGCTCTGTCTATCGCTGGACATTACAGCATTGAAATGCCTCCCCATGAAAAACATGTTATAAAAGCGACTGAAAATACAGATCATAACCGTCATGAATTATCCCAAGGACAAAATCCAAGCGCTCGAAAGCTTGGTGATAATGAAGCTGGAGGATTATTTTATTGTCCGATGCACTGCGAAGGTGAGCGGACTTATGATAAGCCAGGTCATTGCCCTGTGTGCGGAATGGACCTGATAAAACAGCCCGTACTTAAGCATACGGCAAAATTTACCTGTCCTATGCATCCTGAGATCATCAGCGACAAACCAGGCGCATGCCCAATCTGCGGCATGGATCTGATCTCTACCGGAACGAATCGGGAAGAGGAAGATAAAACTTATGAAACCCTGCTCAAAAAATTCCAGGTAGCTACAATTTTTACTGTTCCCATTTTTGTTATTGCCATGACAGAAATGCTTCCGAATAATCCCTTGTTTGATCTAGTGGAACTTAAATACTGGAACTGGGTTCAGTTTGTGCTTTCTATTCCGGTGGTTTTTTATGCCGCTTGGATGTTTTTTCAGCGGGCATGGCAATCTATAATGACCTGGAAGCTAAATATGTTTACCCTGATAGGAATTGGTGCAGGCGCAGCCTGGATCTTTAGTCTTGTTGCCCTTATTTTTCCTGGTGTTTTTCCAGATCAGTTTAAAACACATCATGGCACCATCTTCGTTTATTTTGAGGCAGCAACAGTGATACTTACATTGGTGCTACTTGGTCAGCTTTTGGAAGCCCGTGCCCATGGTAAAACCAACAGTGCCATTAAGGAACTACTGAAGCTGGCCCCGAATACAGCAACAAAAGTAGTTGGGGATAGGGAAACAACAGTATCTATTGATGACATCCACAAAGGAGACTTGTTGAGGGTAAAGCCTGGTGAAAAAATCCCGGTAGACGGTAGTATTAAAACAGGGGAAGCATTAATTGATGAATCTATGATTTCCGGCGAACCCATTCCTGTGGAAAAAAACACCGGAGACAAGGTGAGTTCGGGCACGATCAATGGAAATAAAACATTTGTCATGCTTGCGGAGAAGGTAGGCTCAGAAACACTTTTGTCACAGATCATCGAAATGGTGAATTCGGCAAGCCGCTCGAAAGCGCCCATCCAAAAAATGGCGGATAAAATCTCGGGTTATTTCGTGCCTGTTGTAGTATTGATTTCCATTGCAACGTTTGTGGTATGGGCAATATATGGCCCCGATCCAGCCTACGTTTATGCTTTTGTAAATGCAATCGCAGTATTGATTATCGCATGTCCATGTGCGCTGGGCCTTGCTACTCCAATGTCGGTAATGGTAGGAGTGGGTAAGGGCGCCCAGTCTGGTATACTGATCAAGAATGCCGAATCTCTTGAAAAAATGAATGCAATTGATATCGTGGTTATCGACAAAACTGGTACGGTAACCGAAGGTAAACCTTCGGTAGAAAAAGTGGTCAGTGTAAATCCTGATTTTACAGAGAAGGATATGCTTGAAAAAATTATGGCTTTGAATAGCAGCAGCGAACATCCATTGGCCCATGCAACTTTACGTTATGGAGAAGAAAACAAAATAGATATTAAACCCATATCAAACTTTGAGGCGATTACAGGAAAGGGGGTAATGGGTAGTTTGGGGCGGAAAAACTAGCTTTTGGGAACCAAAAGTTAATGGAACATGTTAAAGCGACAATTGATCCTAAATTAGATGAACAGGTTAGTACGGCTCAAAAGCAGGGTAAAACAGTTTCTTATCTCGCTGTAGGAAATAAAGCAATTGGATTTGTTGTTATTTCTGATAAGATCAAGCCTTCCAGCGCGGCGGCAATCCGAAAACTCCAAAATAAGGGGATCAAGGTAGTCATGTTTACAGGCGACAATAAGGATACAGCAAGAGCGGTAAGCGAAACCCTAGGTTTGGACGGCTTTAAGGCTCAGATGCTGCCAGAAGATAAGCTCAATGAAATAAAAAAACTACAGGGGGAAGGCAAAAAGGTAGCCATGGCAGGTGATGGCATCAATGATGCACCTGCACTTTCCCAGGCTGATATCGGTATAGCAATGGGCACGGGAACAGATGTAGCGATCCAGAGTGCCGCGATCACATTGGTAAAGGGAGATTTAAATGGGATCGCAAAAGCAAGTTTGTTGAGTCGCAAGGTCATGGCCAATATAAATGGAAACCTGTTTTTTGCCCTTGGATACAATATATTAGGCATTCCGATAGCGGCAGGTATTTTATATCCGTTTTTTGGGATTTTGTTATCTCCAATGATCGCTGCACTCGCGATGAGCTTTAGTTCCGTTTCTGTTATCTTGAATTCCCTGAGATTGAGAAATGCAAAAATTGACTAATATTTTTTAAAATCCTTTAAGGAAAAATTATTCCAGTACCCCAACTTTTCCGCTTGATCCTTGATCGCTACCTTCACACAAATAAAATGAATTCTATAAACAAAAAAACCTTTCATTTCTGAAAGGTTTTTGTTCGATTTTTTGTGTGTACTCGGGGCGGGAATCGAACCCGCACGCCTTTGAAAGCACAGGATTTTAAGTCCTGCGTGTCTACCAGTTCCACCACCCGAGCATTAGCCGCTGCCGATCTCCACCGGCTTGGTTAACTTTAAAATAAATGCCTTCTGGTAGGAAGGCATTTATTTGGAGCGAAAGACGAGATTCGAACTCGCGACCCCGACCTTGGCAAGGTCGTGCTCTACCAACTGAGCTACTTTCGCATTTACAAAACTGATGTTGTTGTTTCGTTTTGGTGATGCAAATATAGGCAGATTTATATTTCTGTCAAGAGATTTCTTGTTAAAAATTTAATATTTAATTTAAATTGCTGGCTTTCAGTACAAGTAAAATTAAATCAGTTTCAAAACCTTTTGCCTGAAGGTAGCTCATCAACTTATTTTTTCTTTTAAACGGATCATTTTCGTTTAAACCTTCTGCTTTTTTTAAAGCTAATTTTTCGATGGTTTGTATATAATCATCATCATCGATGCTATAAATTGCCTTTTGCAAAATTTTATCGGGTACCCCTTTAATTTTAAACCTTGTTTAATTTTAACACGCCCCCAGTGTTTGATGTTAAATTTACCTGATGCATAACTTTTAGCAAACCTTTCTTCATTTAAAAAATTATTCAAAATCAGTTCGCTTATAATTTCTTCCAGTTCATCGCCACGCATTCCCCATTCTACCAGTTTATACCGCACTTCCTTTTGCGAACGCTCCTGGTAAACACAAAAACTTTCGGCTTTTACCAATGCTTGTTTTTTATCTAATAATACTGCTTCTTGTTTACCGCTTTTCATAATTAATTACTGAAATTCGTAAAAATAAAAGCGATTACCGTATTTTTCTGAATATAATAACATGCAAAATCCAATATACACCATCACCAAAATAGCCGAAATTTTAAATGCCGATGCCAAATTAATTGATGGACAGGTAATTATTCAATATTTGGTGGTTGATAGCCGTTCGGTGCTGGTCCCTGAAAACGCTGTGTTTTTTGCCCTGTCTTCGCACCGCAATGGGCATGAGTTTATTAAAGATGCTTACACAAAGGAAATCAGGAATTTTGTAATTACCGAACCTAAATACATTAACGAATATCCTGATTGCAATTTTTTACTGGTTGATGATACTTTGGTGGCGCTACAAAAGCTTGCCATTGAACACCGGAATAAATTTGACCTGAAAACAATCGGCATTACTGGGAGTAATGGAAAAACAATCGTTAAAGAATGGCTTTACCAGCTTTTGGCTGCCGATTTTAATATTGTTAAAAGCCCGAAAAGTTATAATTCACAAATAGGTGTGCCGCTTTCGGTATGGCAGATTGAGGCCGATCATACGCTCGGCATTTTTGAAGCGGGCATCTCTGCAGTTAATGAGATGCAGCACTTAGCAGAAATTATCCGTCCTGAAATCGGAATCTTAACCAATATCGGTGAGGCACATGCAGAAGGATTTGCTTCTAAAAAGGAAAAACTAACCGAGAAACTGAAGCTTTTTGCTACTTCCGAACTATTTATTTATTCGCCTGAATATGTAACCGAAATTACAGCAAAAGAACTTCCTGGTAAAAAACAGTTTAGTTGGAGCAGTAAACAAACAGCAGATCTTCAGGTTATTGCCGTTGAACCCATTGAAGGAAACTGTTATTTACGTGCCATTTATCAAAATAGAGAAATTGAATGCATTTTGCCTTTTAAAGATAAAGCTTCGATAGAAAATGGAATGATCTGCTGGGCAACCTTATTGGCTTTAGGTTATACACCAGAGCAAGCCGATTTACGTTTAGAAAAGCTGAGTCATGTGAGTATGCGTTTAGAGCTGAAAAACGGGATTAACCAATGTTCCATTATCGACGATTCTTACAGTGCCGATATTTCTTCATTGGCCATTGCCCTTGATTTTTTAAATCAACAGAATCAGCACGAAAAGAAAACGGTTATCCTTTCCGAATTATTTGAAACGGGCAGAGATGATTTAGATTTATACACAGAAATAGCCGAACTGCTTTTACAGAAGAAAGTAAACCGACTAATTGGAATTGGGACTCACATTTCGAAGTATGGCAGCCTCTTTAAGTTTGAGACACAGTTTTTCGACGATACGAATGCTTTTATCGATGCTTTTCCTGGTTTACAGTTTAACCACGAAACCATATTGGTAAAAGGAGCCAGGCGGTTCGAATTTGGCCGGATTAGTAAACTCCTTACCCAGAAAATACACGATACGGTTTTAGAAATCGACCTGAATGCCATGGTGAATAACCTGCAGTTTTACCGCTCTAAAATTAAGCCTGGTGTTAAAATAATGGCCATGGTTAAGGCCTTTTCATATGGAAGCGGAAGTTTCGAAATTGCCAATTTACTACAGTTCCATAAAGTGGATTATCTGGCGGTAGCTTATGCCGATGAAGGCATTGCTTTACGTAAAGCGGGTATTACTTTGCCCATTATGGTGATGAGCCCTGAGGAATCTGCTTTCGATGCCCTTATTAAACACAAGCTCGAACCTGAAATTTACAGCATAGAAATTCTGGATAGTTTTTTAAATGCGCTGTCTGATTATGATTTCGATTACCCGATCCACGTTAAAATAGATAGTGGCATGCACCGTTTGGGCTTTGATCAGCCAGAAATTGATGCATTGTGTAATGTGCTGAGAGATTCGGCGAGGGTAAAAGTTCAAAGTATTTTTTCTCACCTGGTGGCAAGCGATGCTGCAGAACACGATGGCTTTACCCAACAACAAATTGAAAGATTTAAAATCATCGCGAATCAGTTGGTCGATGTTTTAGGCTATAAACCGCTGCTGCATATTTCTAATACTTCTGGCATTTCGCGCTGGCCCGAAGGGCAAATGGATATGGTACGTTTGGGCATAGGTTTGTATGGTTTTGATTCTGCTTTAACCAATAACCGGGGTTTGCAGACTGTAATGGTACTAAAAACTACGGTTACCCAAGTGAAAACTCTAGCTCCGGGCGAAACTGTTGGATATAGCAGGAAAGGCGTAATGCCAAATGGCGGAAAAATTGCCACTGTAAAAATTGGCTATGCTGATGGATACACCAGGTATTTTGGTAATGGTGTTGGTAAAATGCTCATTAATGGCCATTTGGTGCCTACAATTGGCTCGATTTGTATGGATATGACCATGTTGGATATTACAGGAATTGATGTGAAACCTGGCGACGAAGCTATTGTTTTTAATAAAGAACATACCATTATGCAGTTAGCAGAAGATATTGGTACTATTCCGTATGAAATTCTGACCAATATCTCGCAAAGAGTTAAAAGGGTTTATTTTTATGAGTAAGAGAATTGTTGTTTTATTGTGGGCAAAAGGGGTAAAAGACTATCATCGGAAAAGAAAAACGGCCTATTGTTAGCCGGATCATCAAACAATATAACAATCCTAACCATTTAACCATATTTTTCCTAAGTTTGCATCATGAACAAAGTCGGGAAAGCTATTTTAAACTATTTAATTAAAGGTTTATTAATTGTTGTACCCATTGCCGTAAGTATTTTTATTGTAGTTTGGGCGGTTACAACTGTTGATAGCTGGTTAAATGTAAACAATATTTTAGGGGTAAACCCTAATACAGGAGAAAGCCGGAATATTCCTGGCTTAGGTTTGTTGACGGTTTTAGCTATTATTTTGCTTGCTGGCATTTTTGTAACCAATCTGGTAACCGAACCTATGTACAATTGGTTCCAGCGGATCATGCAGCGTTTACCTTTACTTAATTTTATCTATTCATCTATAAAAGATTTAACAGAGGCTTTTGTTGGCGATGAAAAGAAATTTAACCACCCCGTGCTGGTTGAGGTAGAGGGAGGCCTAAAAAAGATTGGCTTTTTAACTCAAAACGATCTGCATAAACTCAACCTTCCGGATGAAGTTGCAGTATACTTTCCACTTTCTTACTCTTTTGCAGGCCAGCTTTGCATTGTAAGAAGAGATAAGGTAACTGATTTGCATATGACAGCAGCTGATGCCATGAAACTGGTGGTTAGCGGTGGCGTAAGTGGACTATAACCATTTCTATATGATTACGATTTATCACAATAACCGCTGTACCAAAAGCCGTTGTGCTTTAGAGGAGCTTGAAAAAAGCGGAAAAGATTTCGAAGTGGTTTATTATTTGGAAACCCCGCCCAATAAAAGTGAACTCGAAGAAATTATTCGAAAACTGGGTATTAAACCATTGGAATTGATCCGTAAAGGGGAAAAGGTTTTTATTGAAAATTATAAAGGAAAAACCTTAACCGATGAAGAATGGGTTGAAGCCATGATTACGCATCCAATTTTAATTGAAAGACCGATTATTGTTTCAGGAGATCAGGCAGTTATCGCCAGACCAACCGAAAAAATAAAAGAGATTTTGGGATAAATTCAGCATGACGATCGCGTTTGGAAATGTACTTCGAAGTACAATCTGCAGAATCTAAAAAATATTCTTGAAACTAAACAAAATGCAGATGGCAATGATAAAACCAACAAGCAGCCTCGAATAGTACTCGCGGATAAAAAGCCCGCATAAAATCAGCATATCGTCGTCCACATTGCTATGTAACATGCCATTTCCACTTGAAGCATTGAACAAGATCTGTTTATCCTGATGGTTGTTTAACGACCACCGGCTTAACCAGCTGTTTTGAAAGCTCCAATCAAAAGTATCGCCAGAGGCAAATACAATTTTGGCCTTAAAACGAAGCCAGTCGTAAGTAATTATAGCTAAGATCTCATTCTGATTATTCAGTAATTTAGTTTCAGGTTTAGAATATCCTTCACTTTTTAACAGGTAAATACCGGCCTGGGTAGTGGCTATAGCCGAATTTTTCCACGAACTAAAATTCAGCGAAAATTTTAATAGCCCGTTCTTAAATACCTGATAATTACTATCAAATAAACCTTTTCTCCAATTTAATACCTGTTCCATCTCACAAAAGGATTTAATTTAAAATTAATGATGGCGAAGTGTTGATGTCGAAATAATCGGAACGATACAGGCAATAATTAGAACTGCGCGTTTATGGTACACCTGTTTAATAAATAAACCGGCTATTATTAATAAATTATTATCTGTATCAGAAGATATAGCGCCACTGTTGTTGCCCGATGTGTACATAATGTGCGCATCTTTATAATTGCTTACCGTCCATTGCGATTTCCAGATTCCGGTCGATTTCCACTCGTACTGTTCTCCGGTGTTTAAGCTGATTAGTGCTTTTGATTTCCAGCTGTCGTAAGTGATAACTGCGACCACGCCACCTGTTTTTCTGTCAATTACCTTTGTGCTCGATTGCCAGAAACCTTCGTTTACAAATTGATAGTTTTTATCCTCAAGCATACTTTCGGCATTACTCTTCCAGGTTTCGAATGTGATCATCCCTTTCTGAACACCATCTGCAAAGAGTTGAAAGTTGCCACTAAGCCAATTGCTTTTCCAGTTGATAAATTTCGACATTTTAGATGCTTTTTATTTTAGATACCAGTTAGTTAAAGTTGTTACAATAAAAAAAGTGCTTATTGTTTGTAAGCACTTTTTCAGTATGCAATTTTCAGTTAATAGTTTTCAATTAGCTACAGGCAAGTACCAATGACTAATGAACCATTGAACCAATCTACTAGAAATTCGGTTTAAGTACATATTTATCGTAGAAACGGAAAATGTGCTCTGCAGCTTCTTCGGCGGTATCTACCAACCGGAAAAGATTTAAATCTTCTTCGTGGATATTGTGTTCCTTCTGCAACATCGTTCCTTTAATCCAATCAATTAATCCTCCCCAATAATCAACACCCACCAATACGATTGGGAAACGGGCAATTTTTCCGGTCTGGATTAAGGTTAAAGCTTCAAATAGCTCATCCATGGTGCCAAAACCACCTGGTAACACCACAAAACCCTGGCTATATTTCATGAACATGACTTTGCGCACAAAGAAATAATCAAACTCCAGTAATTTATTATGATCGATATATTTATTGTGGAACTGCTCAAAAGGCAACTCGATGTTTAAACCTACCGATTTACCCCCATTGGTATGGGCACCTTTGTTACCAGCCTCCATAATACCAGGGCCACCGCCAGTAATTACGCCATAACCTCTATCGGTTAATAATTTACCGCACTGCTCTGCCAACTGGTAATATCGGTGTGTTTGGGCAGTACGTGCCGAACCATAAATGGTAACGCACGGACCAATTTTAGCTAGTTTTTCAAAGCCGTCTACAAATTCGGCCATGATTTTAAAAATTTGCCAAGAGTCGGTTACTTTGATTTCTTGCCAGTCTTTGTTTTCGAAAGCACTTCTAATTTTTTCTTCACTCGTCATATACTGTTATTCTAATATTAAAATTTGGTTTGTGCATCCGTTTTTTTGCTGATGAACAACAAACCTATAAATGTGATTAAACCGTTAATTAAAATCAGTTCAACACTAAATACATATCCACCCAATATTGTGGCCGAATTGCTTGCAAGCAAGTAACATAAAAAAGGTGATAATAAGCAAACTATCGGCACTAATTTATCATGAAGTCCGCGTTTTTTTACAAATAATCCAAAACTATATAAACCTAAGAGTGGTCCGTAGGTGTAAGAGGCAATGGTAAAAATCAAACTGACTACTGATGAACTGTTCAGCGCATTGATAACGATGATAACAAGGAACATCAAAATAGAAAAGGCCACGTGCACGGTATGGCGTTTTTTTACAGCATCTTTGGCATTTACATTTTCTGTTTTAGCCATGCCTAAAAAGTCTACACAGAACGATGTGGTTAAGGCTGTAAGTGCCGAGTCGGTTGTGGCAAAGGTTGCTGCCGTTAGGCCCAGCATAAATATAATTGCGGGTACTGCACCCAGATTATTTAAAGCAATTTCGGGGAATAATAAATCTGTTCGCGGTTTTGCAGTAATATGATCTAAAGGAATATCGATACCGTTTTTTGCCGCAAAAATGTATAACAAGGCACCCACACTCAAAAAGAAAACATTTAAAATTACAAATACGCCTGTAAAAGTGAACATGTTTTTCTGTGCCTCTTTGATGGTGCCCATGCTCAGGTTTTTCTGCATCAAATCCTGATCTAAGCCTGTCATTGCGATGGTAACGAAAATACCACCGATAAACTGTTTACTGAAGTAGAATTTATTGGTCAGGAAATCATTTAGAAAGAATATTTTCGAGTAACTGCTGGATTTTATGGTTTCGAATGCCTGTGGAATACTGAAATCGAGACTGTTGCAAATAAAATAAATCGTCAAGAAAACCGAAAGTACCAGGAAAAAAGTTTGCAGTGTATCGGTAATGATAATGGTTTTTAATCCACCCTTAAACGTGTACGACCAGATCAGTGCCAAAGAAATTAAAACCGTTAACCAGAACGGAACGCCATAATTATCGAATATAAAACGCTGTAAAACAATTACTACGAGGTATAATCTGGTAGCTGATCCCAGAGTGCGGCTTAATAAAAATATCGATGCTGCTGTTTTATAGCTATAATGGCCTAATCTTTTTTCGATATAACTGTAAATAGATGTTAAGTTCATCCGGTAGTATAGTGGAAGCAAAACTGTAGCGATGATGATAAAGCCAACTGCATTACCCAATACAAATTGAAAATATTGAAACTGGTTTCCACCGGGTGCGCCAACTTCTCCGGGTACCGAAATAAAAGTAACGCCCGAAAGTGCGGTTCCGATCATTCCAAAGGCAACTAAATACCATTTAGAATTCCGGTTGGCAACAAAGAAAGTAGAATTATCGGATGAATTTTTTGAGGTTACAAATGAGATAATGATCAGTAATAAAAAGTAACCGATCAGGAAACACAGTAGGATGGTTGGAGACATAGTTTCGTATTAAGCTGATAAATGTAAAGAAAAGTATCAAATCAAGCAATATTGTTGGGTCGGAAGTCAAAAGTCCAGTGGGGCATAAAGTAGGAAGTATTCTAATAACCGATTGCAAAGATGTGCACCTTGTACAAATGAACCATTATCAGTTTGTGGTTGAGAATTGACAGTTACCAATGAACAAATGCCTAATGAACTATTGAACTAATTACTTATTTTTGCATTATGAATTTTTCATCCAAACTGCTCGAAGATGCGGTAAACGAATTCTCAAAACTTCCTGGTGTAGGGCAAAAAACGGCTTTACGTTTGGTATTACATCTTTTAAACAAAGAGCAGGAGGAGGTAAACCAGTTTGGCAATACTTTTATAAAACTTAAACAGCAGATTAAACATTGCAGCACTTGCCATAACATTTCCGATTATGCAGTATGTGAGATCTGTACTTCGCCAAAACGTGATAAAGAAACCATTTGTGTGGTAGAAGATACCCGCGATGTGATGGCCATTGAAAATACCGGTCAATATTTTGGGGTTTACCATGTTTTGGGCGGCTTAATTTCTCCAATGGATGGCATTGGTCCTTCCGATCTGTTTATTGATGGATTAATAGTAAGAATGGCGGCAGGAGGGATTAAAGAAGTAATTTTGGCATTGAGTCCGAATATGGAGGGCGATACCACATTGTTTTACCTGTATAAAAGATTAAAGGAGTTTAATGTTCCGGTAACGACCATTGCACGGGGTATTGCTTTTGGCGGCGAGCTGGAATATACAGATGAAATTACACTCGGCAGATCGATTGTAACCCGTGTGCCTTACGAAACTGCAATGATGAAATAGTCATAATACAACCCATAACAAACTACTTCAAAAAATATAATAAAGCAGTATTCAGTCTTGATACTGGATACTCAAATCTTGATACTACACAATGAACCTAAAAAATAAAGTCATCATCATCACCGGGGCATCGAGCGGAATTGGAAAAGCTTGCGCCGAAGAATTTGCAAAACGTGGTGCCAATCTGGTTTTAGCCGCACGTCAATATGTAACCCTTTGCGAAATTACTGCCGATCTGGAAAAAAAATATAATATTAGAGCGGTGGCTGTTCAGGCCGATGTAAGTAAAGAGGCAGATTGCGAACTGATTATCAAACAGGCTTTAGTATCCTTTCAAAAGATTGATATCCTGGTAAATAATGCCGGATTATCCATGCGTGCCCTGTTTAACGATCTGGATTTATCGGTACTTAAAAACCTGATGGATGTAAACTTCTGGGGAACCGTTTATTGTACCAAATATGCTTTGCCAGAGATTTTAAAAACCAAAGGAACCATTGTTGGTGTTTCGTCAATTGCCGGTTTCCGCGGTTTGCCAGGCAGAACGGGTTATTCGGCTTCGAAATTTGCGATGAATGGCTTTATAGAATCATTACGTACCGAACTGTTAAAAACAGGGGTAAATGTGCTTTTGGCCTGTCCTGGTTTTACGGCGTCGAATATCCGTGTTACAGCTTTATCAAAGGATGGGGCTGCACATGGCGAAACGAGTATGGATGAAGGTAAAATGATGTCTTCAGAAGAAGTAGCAAGCATTATTGCTGATGGTATCGAAAAACGAAAACGAACTTTAATCATGACTGGACAGGGGAAATTAGCCGTTTGGATGAATAAACTCTTCCCGGCTTTTGTAGATAAAAAGGTTTTTGATCTGTTTGCGAAGGAAAAAAATCCGTTGATTAAGGGGTAGGGTTTAAGGTTTAGGCGGTTAGGGTTTAGCGTTTAGGTTGCAAGGTTAAGTTAGTGGTTTAAGCTAATTAATTGTCAGTTTGAGCGGAGTCGGACATCCCTCTGAAAGAGGGGAATGCAAATCGCATAGAGATGATGAGGGGCTGAAAGGTGGGGTAGTCATATTTAGCACAGACCAGACTGCCATAAACCCGGTAGTAGCGAGCATCCCGATCCTTCCATCGGGATAAAGCGGATAACGGGACTACCGCAACCGATGAACACCGAAACCTGCTTTTCAAAAAACAAAACAATTTTATAAAAGAGGAAAAAAGATCCTTACACCGTTCGCGTAACCTTTTGATGAGCGTGGGTGATGAGGAGCTACATTTTCGGATCCGATAGCTATCGGATGACAAAGCGCTTTGGGTACTTTGGCACTCCAAAATGCGCCAGCATTCTTGAGCATAAATAAAAATAACATGATCTGCGAAAAACTACCATGCCCCGCGGCAAAGAGCGAAAACAACAACATTTATCTCTAAACTAGCATTTTTAAGCTATCAAAGCTTGTTATTAGCAGGAAAGATGCTGAAATAAATTCAGCATGACGATCGCCCTAAGAATATGTGCTAAAACAAATAGAGGCTCGTGTAGATGTGTTCATATGATAGCTCCTCCAGTGGGATGCCTGAAAGATGGGGTAGTCATATTTAGCACAGACCTGACTGCCATAAACCCGGTAGTAGCGAGCATCCCGATCCTTCCATCGGGATAAAGCGGATAACGGGACTACCGCAACCGATGAACACCGAAACCTGCTTTCCAAAAAAACAAAACAATTTTATAAAAGAGGAAAAAAGATCCTTACACCGTTCGCGTAACCTTATCCAATTTACTATAATCCATTACCATTTTACCTGCATCGTTATGGTAGTACATTTTCTCAAACCTGGCATCCATTTCTATTTCTTCATCCTGATAACTGGTTCTGGTATGAATGGTTTGCGAAAAAGTATCATCAAAGGCTTTAAGCATTACAAAAATTTCAACCTCTGCCTGTTGTAACTCCGTTAACGATTTTTCGTAAAACGGACTTTCCTCGGTAATAGGGTGTACCAAAGTCCAGTTTAAAGACAGGATACCGATTTTATCGCGTTCCAGTGCCAAAGGGTAGAATCTTCTTACATGTTTGCCATCAACCGTTTCGTTGTACGACATTACCATCTGTACTTCAACTTCGATAAGTTGGTTACGGCGGAGGTTAACTAAACGGCACATTAAACCGTGGCCTTTCTCGTAGGGGGCAATCACCATTTTTTTGCTGAAACTTACTTTAGAGGTAGGTCGACTGAAGCGGCCATATAATAAACCCGTAGCCAATGCAAAAGCCAACAGGCCCAGCATACTTTCGAAAGCAGCTAAAATGCTGGTAATAAAACCCTGCGGCGAAATGTGGCCATAACCCACAGTAGAAATGGTTTGGGCGGAAAAGAAAAATGCATCAAAAAACTGGTCGCGGAGTGTTAAACCTTTGGCACCTTCTAAGTTTTCGATCCCAACAACGTTGTATAAAACAGCGAATATGGTATTAACAATGAGGTAGGCTACAAGGATAACAAAGAAAAACCGCGGCCAGCTCATGGTAACCAAACGGGTATAGGTATCATCAAACTTAAACCAGGGCAGGCCTGTCCGTTCGATATTTGCCGAACCATCGGGGTTAAGCATGCGCTGGTTTTTGGTTACCGGATTGGATCCGAAACCTAAATCATCATTAAACTGTACTTTTCTTTTAAAGAAAGCCATATATTTTTAGAAAGATTTTGGAATATTAAAAAACTATGTCAATATTTGCTTTATACAAACATGATAATTAAAAACTTAAATAACAATTGGTGGTGGCATAACGAAATTCGTTAGGCAAATTCTATTGTTATATATTTTAAAATATTTTAAACACAACGAAGAGGATTGCCCAAAAAGCAATCCTTTTTTTATGCAATTTTTTGGAGGATCGTCATGCTGATCCGATAGCGATCGGATTTAGTTCAGCATCTAAATGAAAGATGCTGAATCAACTTCAGAATGACGATAAAGACGATAAGAGGTACACAAAACATGAAAAAAATATTAAACCATTTATTCGAGAACAAGAGTTTTAGCAGGGAAGAAGCAAAGAACATTTTAATTTCCATTTCAGAAGGAGCATTTAACTCTTCGCAGATTGCCGCTTTTATTACTGCTTATGCCATGCGTAATATTACTGTACAGGAGTTACAGGGCTTTCGTGATGCGATGCTCGATATGTGTGTTAAAGTAAATTTATCGGGTTACGACCTGATTGATCTTTGCGGTACCGGAGGTGATGGTAAAGATACTTTCAATATTTCTACCTTATCCTCATTTGTGGTGGCAGGTGCGGGTCATCATGTGGCCAAACATGGTAACTATGGCGTTTCTTCGGGCTGCGGTTCTTCTAACGTAATGGAATATTTAGGTTATACTTTTACCAATGATGAAAACACTTTAAAACGCAACCTGGATAAAGCAGGGATCTGTTTCCTGCATGCCCCTCTGTTTAATCCGGCGATGAAAATTGTAGCACCAATCCGTAAGGAACTGGGCGTGAAAACTTTTTTCAATATGCTGGGGCCAATGGTTAACCCCGGACAGCCGAAATACCAGATGGTAGGCGTTTTTAGTTTGGAACTGGCCCGTTTATATGCTTATTTATACCAGGACACCGATAAAAATTATACCATTGTGCATGCACTGGAAGGTTATGATGAGGTTTCATTAACATGCGATGTAAAAACCTTTTCGAACAAAGGCGAACAGATTTTAACGCTTGCTGATATGGGCTTCGAAAAAGTGGATGTAAATGCGATTAAAGGTGGTGATACCGTAGAATCATCTGCCAAAATATTTATGGATGTATTAAATGGCGAAGCCACAGATATACAGAACAACGTGGTTTTGTGCAATTCGGCACTGGCCATTAAAACCATAAAACCTACGTTATCTTTTGCTGATTGTTTTTACGAAGCAGAAGAATCGTTAATGAGCAAAAAAGCACTTAACAGTTTCAAACAACTATTGGCATGTTAAAGTTAAAAGTTTGCGGAATGCGTTTGGCAGCGAATATTGCTGCGGTTGCTGAACTGCAGCCAGATTACCTGGGTTTTATCTTTTATGAAAAATCGCCAAGGTTGATCAGTGAGGTTTCTGCTGAATTGATCAAATACATTCCCTCGGAGATTAAAACTGTAGGGGTGTTTGTAAATGAAGACATTGAAAAAGTAAAAGATAAAGTAAACACCTTGAAGCTAAAGGCTGTTCAGTTACATGGAAGCGAATCGCCTGAATACTGTGCAGCATTAAAATCAAGCTTTCCTGCTTTAGAAGTGATTAAAGCTTTCGGAATAGATGAAGATTTTGATTTTTCAGGTCTCGAAGCTTATTTAAATGTGGTGGATTATTTCCTGTTCGATACCAAAACCAAAACACATGGCGGATCGGGAAAAACATTCGATTGGTCTGTTTTAGACCGATATACTTACACTAAACCCTACTTTTTAAGTGGTGGCATTGATTTAGAGCATGCACCGGCCATAAAAGAAATAAATGATGAGCGCTTATATGCCCTGGATATCAATAGCAGATTTGAAATTGAGCCAGGTTTGAAAGATGCAGAAAAGATTAAAGAATTTATTAAAGAAATGAATATGAAATAATGTCATCCTGAAAGTGATTGAGTATAAGTTGATCCGTCATTCCCAACTTGATTGGGAATCGTAATGCAATGAGCTTTAAGATTCCCGCCTGCGCGGGAATGACGACTTATCTTTAGTAACCATCAATGTGACAGATTAGTTGATAAAAATATTATGAAATACAAAGTAAACGAAAAAGGATATTATGGAGATTTTGGTGGCGCGTACATCCCCGAAATGCTTTATCCAAACGTAGAAGAATTGCGTCAAAACTATTTAAAGATTATTGATGATGCCGATTTTCAAAAGGAATTTCATCAATTATTGAAAGATTATGTTGGCCGTCCTTCACCTTTATATCTTGCCAAAAGATATTCTGAAAGATATGGTGCCAATATTTTTCTAAAAAGAGAAGATTTAAACCATACCGGTGCCCATAAGATCAACAATACCATCGGACAGATTTTATTGGCCGAAAAACTGGGTAAAAAAAGGATAATTGCCGAAACGGGTGCTGGTCAGCATGGTGTAGCTACTGCAACCGTATGCGCACTGCGTAACCTGGAGTGTGTAATTTACATGGGCGAGGTTGATATCGAGCGCCAGGCACCGAATGTGGCCCGCATGAAAATGTTAGGCGCAAAGGTAGTTCCTGCCAGTTCTGGAAGTAAAACTTTAAAAGATGCCACCAACGAAGCCATGCGCGATTGGATTAATAATCCGGTAGATACGCATTACATCATTGGTTCAGTTGTTGGTCCACACCCTTATCCTGATATGGTGGCCATTTTCCAATCGATTATCTCTGAGGAAACCAAAAAACAGTTATTGGAGCAGACTGGAAGCGATCAACCTGATTATGTTTTAGCCTGCGTAGGTGGTGGCAGTAACGCCATGGGCATGTTCTACCATTTTATGGATGATGAAAATGTTAAACTGATCGCTGTTGAAGCAGCCGGAAAGGGGGTGTCGAGCGGGTTTTCCGCAGCAACCACTTATTTGGGCAAAGAAGGCGTTTTACATGGTAGCAGAAGTATTTTAATGCAAACTGAAGATGGGCAGGTGGTAGAACCACATTCGGTTTCGGCAGGATTGGATTACCCTGGCATTGGACCACAGCATGCACATTTGTTTAAAACAGGCCGTGGCCAATATGTTTCCATTACCGATGAAGAAAGTTTAGAAGCGGGTTTGCTTTGCACCCAATTAGAAGGGATTATCCCGGCGATTGAAAGTGCACATGCATTGGCTTACTTGGAAAAAATGGAATTTAAAGGTGGCGAAAACGTAGTGGTTTGTTTATCTGGTCGTGGCGACAAGGATCTGGACACTTATATTAAATATTTTAATCTTTAGAAGAATCGTCATTGCGAGGCACGAAGCAATAACGGAAAAAGAAAAAACATGAACAGAATCAAAAAACTCTTCCAAGAGAAGAAAAATATATTATCAATTTATTATACCGCTGGTTATCCAAATACTGGCGATACTATTCAAATTGCCGAAGCACTGGAGAAATCGGGGGCAGATATGCTCGAAATCGGTTTCCCTTATTCCGATCCAGTTGCCGATGGACCGGTTATCCAGGCCAGTAGCAAACAATCGCTCGATCAGGGTATGACACTTAAGCTGCTTTTCGAACAGTTGAAAGACTTGCGCAAGAAAGTTACCATTCCTGTTTTGTTAATGGGCTACGTGAACCCGGTTTTGCAGTTTGGAGTAGAAAAATTCTGCGAAGCCTGTGCCGAAGTAGGGGTAGATGGCTGTATTGTTCCCGATCTGCCAATGGTAGAGTATGAGGAGTTCTATAAAGATTGCTTCGAAAAACATAACCTGAGCAATGTATTTTTAATTACGCCCCAAACGGCTGAGGAACGGATCCATAAAATTGACGGTTTAACTAATGGATTTATTTATTTGTTGTCCTCATCAGCCACAACGGGTAAAAACCTGGAAGTGGGTAATACTACTGAGGCTTATTTTAGTAGGATTAAAAACCTGAATCTGAAGAACCCAACAATGATCGGTTTCGGGATCAGCGATAAACAAACTTTTGATAAAGCCTGTTCTTATGCCAACGGAGCTATTATTGGTACTGCTTTCGTTAAAGCCATCGCTGATGGAAATTTAGAAGAAAGTGTGAGTAACTTCATGAAGAAGTTTAAAGCTTAGCGGTTAGTGCTTTTTTATCAATGAATCGTCATTGCGAGAAGGCTTTTTCAGCCGACGAAGCAATCTTTAAAACGAGGGTTCACTAGCATGAAAGATTGCTTCATCGTTCCTCTTCGCAATGACGATTACTCTTGTGGTTCGTCACCCTGAACTTGTTTCAGGGTCTTAGTTGTTAAAACCTATAATAGTTTGCCATATAGGGCATGTAAGAACATACATATAGGCTATGGCGCTTATAGGCACTTTATATCTTATAGGATTCTGTTTTGGTCGTTATTTCTCACAATCTGTCACCCTGAACTTGTTTCAGGGTCTTAGTTGTTAAAACCTATAATAGTTTGCCATATAGGGCATGTAAGAACATATAGGCTATGGCGTTTATAGGTACTTTATATCTTATAGGATTCTGTTTTGGTCGTTATTTCTCTCAATCCGTTACCCTGAACTTGTTTCAGGGTCTTTTATTTAAGATTAAATTTTCCCCGATTCAGTTTTTTTGTACATTAGTATTATTAAAATCTCTTTATAAAATATAACTCAAACAGAATTCAATTCTGAAATTCCCTTATTGTTCTGATAACAGGGGAACAAGCCATTATTTTCCAAAATTTTATAAAGAACATTATGCAAGATTTAAAAATTGCTTTAATCGGTGCTACAGGTAAAGCTGGTACTTATATTTTAAAAGCGCTATTGGCGCAAAAATTCAAGGTAAAAGCCTTGGTTAGAAATCTAGAAAAACTTCAGGTCCATCACGCCTCTCTTGAAGTTACAACAGGCGATGTTAGCGATGCCCAAGCAGTATATCATTTTATAAAAGGTTGCGATATCGTTGTGAGTGCCTTGGGGATGGGACAACCAGCCAGCGAAAAAACAATCTTTACGCAATCGACAGGTAACATCCTAACGGCGATGAAAGGCCTTGGTTTGCAACGTTATATCGTGATTACAGGTATTAACGTAGATACACCTTTTGATGATAAAAATGCAAAAACCAGATTTGCTACCCAATGGATGTATGAGAATTATCCGGTTTCTACAGCAAATAGGCAAAAGGAATACGATATCCTGGCGGAAAGTGATCTGGACTGGACCTTGCTCCGTTTACCTTTGATTATCCAAACCGACGAAAAAACGGACATAGGAACAAGCTTGATTAATTGCATTGGTGATCAGATTAATGCAGCTAATATCGGCCAGTTTATAATTGATCATTTAGAGGGCGGTAAGTTTGTAAAACAGGCACCTTTTATCTGGAATAGTTAGATTGTTTTGCCACGAAGGCACCAAGACACCAAGAAATAAACTTCGTGTTCTTTGTGTCTTCGTGGTTAGTAATGCTCAAAGCGCTACAATTAATGACAGCTGAGTTTAAACGATTATTCAAAAGATTTAAGCATGGATTCTATTTGCTGGTTGATTTTTGCAATGTCAGCATCATATTTATGCGAATTTTCGTCTACAGCTTTATACATCAGTTCGTAAGCCTTAATCCGTAAATTGCAATATTCTTTTAAAGTCTTATCGCGCTCCCTAACAAATGGTGGAAGGTTCAATTGCTCTAAACTGTCCAGTAAACTGATGTTTTCATTCCAGTAATAAATTCCGCGGTCGCGGATTTCGTATAATACATCTTCCTTTTTTGCATCTGCTTTAAGCGTATAAACGCCAAGGGCCATTGTTTCCAAAGTTCTGAAACGCTCAAATCTTTTGTCGTATGTGGTTAAACTTTCTGTATTCGGGATCGATTTAATCACACCAAAAGATGAAAAAAGCATTAATATACATAATGCAGCAATAGATACAATCCCTAATGACGGCTTTTCAGGGTTCCTTAAGCTGGGAGTTAAAGCATAGCCGATTACCAGGCCTGAAACCAATCCGCCGATATGGGCCGCGTTATCAATGCCTCCTTTCATACCATAAGCGAGGTTATAAACCACAAAAATGCCGATACTCGTTAACAATTCTTTTCTCGTTTCTTTTTCGATCAGATCAGTGGTAAGTAAAGCAAGAAAAACACCATACAAGCCAAAAATTGCACCAGAAGCACCTGCACTGATCGTTTGTTCGTGCCACCAGGTACTTGCCAGGCTGGCTCCTATACCCGTTAATAAGTAAGCAGCAATAAACTTGCTTTTTCCAAGCATAGGTTCCAACAGTACACCAACATAAACTAATGCGTACATGTTAAAAAGAAGATGTAATATACCGATATGTAAAAAGCAATTGGTGATTAACCGCCAATATTGCCCTATGGAAATTAGTGGACGGAAATTGGCGCCCCAGTTAATGAGGATTTCAGAACTTGGCGAAAAAATGTTTGCGCCACCGATAGCCATCAGAATAAAGATCAGAATATTTAGGTTGACCAGTATTGGTGTGAAGAAAAAATCCCTTTTAGGAATAAACAGCGAAAAGAAATTTTTAACCTTTTGTGTTGCAGATTCTGCAGGAATTTTTAATAGATCAGCAGCAGATAAATCAAGCGAATTGTGTAATTCCTGCGATTTAACCGAAAGTTCATCAGGTGAAATTTCTGCCTGCACAGTATCAAAAGCAGCTAGAAAAGCTTGAACGTTCTTTTTGTTCTTATTAAAATCAATCATTTCGCCTCCAGTCGATTCACTCGAAATGGTGGCCGTTTGTTCTTCAATAATCAGTTTGATTTCGCTGCTTGAGTTAATGGCGGAAGTACTGCTTTGTGCAATAAAGCCGCTTGCACTTTGATAGTGAATGCTCCAGTTGAGCCGTGCTACTGCCTCGGTGGCTATTGTTAAAAATTCTTGTGCTGTTAGTGCATGAAGTGGAATTTCTTCCTGGTACTTAGGTGTAATGCCTATGGCCATATAAAGAGAGTTAATGTTTCAAGTTCACAAATATAAACGATTGATTTATATTATATAAGTTTTAAGCCGGCCTGGCCACTATTTAAACAATAGACTTAAACTAATCTCTATTGGCACTAAGAGAATTTATTACCTAGGGATTAAGAAACGATCAGCTTTGTGCTTTAGCGCCTTTGTGGTCAATATTTAGGTGATGGTTTCTCCAATCCTCGTAACTCATTTCAAATTTCACTTCTCCTTTATTTACAACGCCCACTTTTTTCCAGCCTTGCCGGGTATAAAATTCTTCAGCACGGGTATTGGGCGATGTACCCAGCCAAACCGGCTCACGCGTTTGATCGAAATACCAGTCCATCATCAAGCGGTGCAGTTCTTTGCCAATGCCTTTGCCTTCAAATTCTGGTCGCAGGAATAAGGCCCAGATGTTACGCTCCTTTAAATCTACGATGGAGAACCCAACTATTGCTCCGTCTATTTCGCAGACCCAGCCTTTACCGCGTTGCGTAATAAATTCTTCGCAATCTTTGTCAGTAACCAGCGCCGGATCTGACAAAATGTTCTCTTTTACCGTATGTCTGACAATTTGTATGGCAGTTATGTCAGTTGTTTTTGCAGGGCGGAAAATCATGGCCTATTATTTTATTGAAATTAACTTAAGTAAAAATGTTCGTTTAAACACTTTAAACATTAATTGTAAGGCATAAAACTAGGCAATAAAATGTTTATGACAAATGAATGATTGTCAATTCTGCAATTGGTTCTACATTTGCTTAACGGTGTTAGATTATTTACACCTTATATTCTGAGTGATGGGAAGTAAAGAGAGAATTCTACGTTTAAAAGATGAAACCAGAACAAAAATTCTGGATGCTGCCTTGAATATTGTTCAAACAGAAGGCTGGCAGGCATTGAGTATGCGTAAAATTGCCGACCAGATTGAATATACTGCACCAATTATTTACGAGTACTTTTCTAACAAGGACGGTATCTTACTGGAACTTACCAGAAGGGGATATTTAATGTTGGCGAAAGATATCCGAGAAGCCAGGGATAAACACGAATCTCCGGAAGATAAAATGGAAGCCATGTGGATTGCCTACTGGAACTTCGCCTTTGCCCACAAAGAATTTTATCAATTGATGTACGGGGTAGATATGGTTTGTTGCAGCGTTAAAAAGTCGATGCCCGAAGCCGAAAACGTGGGGGGATGTTAGGGGATGTAATCGAATCTTTATTCGAGAAAAAACCAGTATCTGAAGATGATATCTGCATGAAGTATTACACTTACTGGTCCATCATCCACGGTTTAATTTCCATCAACCTGGTTCGCCCCAATGGCAGAACTACCGACGAGTTAAACCAGCAAATTTTAAAAGATGCCATCAAGGGCATTACATTATCTATTAATAGTTAATTTTTTTTTACACGATAATTTAACACTGTTAAATTATTATACACCATAAGTCCAATTAAATTTAATCATATGAAATCTCTACATCGCTTGTACCCTTTACTTAACGCTGTTAAACAGTTTAATAGTATTAAGTTATTGTTAACAATTTCTCTACTATCTATAATTCTGGTGAGTTGTAAGTCGTCTCCTGACCAGGCTGCAGCTGCACCACCGCCACCAGCTTTACCTGTAAGCGCAATTAACGCGAGCACAGAAACTACGTATATTGAATATCCGGCTTCTATTCAGGGGGCTGTTGATATCGATGTGCGTCCGCAGGTAAGTGGTTACTTACAAAGTGTTTTGGTTAACGAAGGCGCTTATGTAACCGCTGGGCAAACCCTGTTTAAAATTAACGAAAACCCTTATCGCGAGGCTTTAAACAATGCTAAAGCGAGTTTACATGCAGCAGAAGCCGCTATCTTAAACGCTCAGTTAGAGGTTGATAAGTTAACACCACTTGTTCAGAATAAAGTTGTTTCTGATATTCAGTTAAAAACGGCAAAAACAGCTTATAAAATTGCGCAGGCAAATGCCGAACAAGCTAAAGCCAGTGTTGCTGCAGCACAGATAAACTTAGGTTATACCAATGTTAAGGCTACTGTTAGCGGTTACATCGGCCGTATTCCTAAAAAACAGGGAAGTTTAGTTTCTCCGACAGATCAGGTTGCTTTAACACAGTTATCCGATATCCACGAAGTGCATGTTTATTTCTCCCTTGCAGAAAACGACTTCAACAGTTTTAATGCAAACTACCCGGGTAAAACACCTGCCGACAGGATTAAACATTTGCCAGCGGTAGAACTTTTATTGGCTGATAATTCTGCCTATCCAATTAAAGGCAAGATCGATATGATCGATGGTCAGTTTGATAAAAACACAGGTGCCATTACGCTTAGGGCAAGTTTTCCTAATGCAAGTGGCGTTCTTCGCTCGGGTAATACCGGTAAGATCCGTTTAGGTTTGCAGCACGATAATGCTATTCTGGTGCCTCAGTCATCAACGGTAGAAATGCAGGATAAAGTATTTGTATTTACTGTAGGCGACAGCAGTAAGGTGAAAAAACAAGCTATTACCATTGTTGGTAAAGCCGGCGAAAATTACCTGGTTAAAGACGGGGTAAAAGTTGGCGACCAGATTGTGTTAAGCGGCGTTGATAAATTACAGGAGGGCATGGTGATCCAGCCTCAAAAAGCAGCAGATAAAGTAGCTGTTGCAAAAACAAAAAATTAATAAGACCTAAAATCTAAAAAGTCATGTTTCAGAAATTTATAGACAGGCCTGTACTTTCGACTGTTATTTCCATCTTACTGGTAATAGTTGGTATACTTGGCTTAACAAAGTTGCCCTTAGAGCGCTTTCCAAATATCGCACCTCCGTCGGTATTGGTAACAGCGGTGTATCCTGGGGCCAATGCCGAAACGATTTTACGTTCGGTAACTCCTTCATTGGAGGAAGCAATTAATGGTGTGGAGAACATGACATACATGACCTCCAGCGCCAGTAACGACGGTACTTTGGCTATTACAGTTTACTTTCAACAGGGTACCAATCCCGATCAGGCAGCTGTTAACGTGCAGAACCGGGTTTCGCAGGCCACAAGCCAGTTACCTGCAGAGGTTGTACAATATGGTATCACCACCACCAAACAGCAAAACAGCTTTATTGGCGCTATCGGTGTTTACTCAGAAGATCCTAAAAAATACGATGCCGTTTTTGTGAATAACTATGCGCAGATCAATATCATTCCCGAACTTAAACGTATCCCGGGTGTAGGTTCTGCCAGTGTATTTGGTGGTATTAAAGATTATTCAATGCGTATCTGGTTAAACCCAAGTCAATTGGCCACTTACAAAATTACACCCAATGAAGTGATCACCGCCATTCAGGACAAAAACCTGGAAGCAGCACCTGGTCGGTTTGGGGAAAGAAGCAACGAAGCCTTTGAATATATCATTAAATATAAAGGTAAACTGACCAAACCAGAGGAATATCAGAATATCGCGATCCGTTCTAATGCTGATGGTTCTATATTACGTTTAAAAGATGTAGCCCGTGTAGAATTGGGTGCTTATAGTTATGGTAGTGTAAACCGTTTAAACGGACATGATGGTATTACCATTGGTATAATCCAGTTATCAGGCTCAAATGCCAACGAAATCCAGATTGCCATTGATAAACTGATGGCAAAACTATCTAAAGATTTCCCTGCAGGTATTAAGTTCAATCAGTTTTACCGTACCAAAACCGATCTTGATGAATCCATCAATCAGGTGGAGCACACTTTGATAGAAGCCTTTTTACTGGTATTTATCGTTGTATTTATCTTCCTTCAGGATTTCAGGTCTACTTTAATTCCGGCTATAGCCGTTCCGGTTGCGATTATCGGTACTTTCTTTTTCATGCAGTTGTTCGGCTTCTCTGTTAACCTTTTAACCCTGTTCGCGCTTGTACTGGCCATAGGTATTGTGGTAGATGATGCGATTGTGGTGGTAGAAGCGGTGCATGCCAAAATGGAAGAAAACCCTTCGCTTAGTCCGAGGGCGGCAACTACCGAGGCGATGAATGAAATTACCGGGGCCATTATATCGATTACATTGGTAATGGCGGCCGTATTTTTACCGGTTGGTTTTATGACCGGCTCAACAGGTATTTTCTACAAACAGTTCGCCTTAACCATGGCTATTGCCATCATTATATCGGCTGTTAACGCCTTAACCTTAAGTCCTGCGCTGGCGGCCTTATTTTTAAAGAACAAACATGCCGAAGGTGGACATAACGCACCTAAAAAAGGTTTTGTAGAAAAGTTTTATGCAGGTTTTAACGGTGGCTTCAATTATATGACCAACCGTTATGTTGGCGGCTTAAAAGTGCTTATCCGCAACAAATGGATCAGTATGGGCGGGCTTGCCTTAATCGTTCTGCTTACCATTTTCCTTGTAGGCAGAACAAAAACAGGCTTTATCCCGACAGAGGATCAGGGTTTTGTGGCTATCGCGGTTGCCAGTCCATCGGGAACATCATTGGCCAATACCAATAAAATATTAAAACAGGCCGAAGCAGAGTTGAGAGCAATGCCATCAGCAAGATTTGTGATGTCGTTGGCTGGTTATAACTTTTTAACCGCATCAAACAGTCCTTCAGCCGGCCAGATTTTCTTATTGTTAAAACCAAACGAGGAAAGAGGGGCGGTTAAAAATATCGATGAGATACAAAATATCGTAAGGGCTAAAATGGCAGCCATATCTGCCGGTACCTTCTTTGTATTCAGTTTCCCTACGGTTCCGGGCTTTAGTAACGTAGAGGCCATGAACGTAATGTTACAGGATAAAACGAATGGCAGGCTGGATAAATTTAGTGGTGTAGCAAATAACTTTATCGGAAAGTTAATGGCGAAACCGGCTATTGCTTATGCTTTTACTTCTTATAAAGCAGATTATCCGCAGTTACAATTGGATGTTAACGACGAAAAAGCCGATCAGTTGGGCGTAAGCAAAAAAGATATCCTACAAACCATGCAGACTTATTTTGGTACTGCGCAGGCATCAGATTTTAACCGCTTTGGTAAATATTACCGGGTAGTGGTTCAGGCTGATGTGGCCGACAGAACCGATCCGGCAAGTATCGACCGTGTGTTTGTTAAAAACAAAAATGGAGAAAGTGTGCCGATTAGTACCCTGGTTAAATTAACCCGCGTATATGGTTCTGAAACGGCTTCGCGTTATAACCTGTTTAACTCTATCGAGGTAAATGCGATCCCTAAACCGGGCTTTAGTTCTGGTGATGCGATTAAAGCGATAGAAGAAACTGCCAGAGAACAATTGCCAACGGGTTATGCTTACGAATTCTCCGGACAAACACGTGAGGAGATTTCTTCAGGCGGACAGTCTACTATAATCTTCCTACTTTGTTTAGTGTTTGTTTACTTCTTATTATCAGCACAGTACGAGAGTTACATCTTGCCATTGGCAGTAATACTTTCTATCCCTACAGGTGTATTCGGTGTGTTTGTGGTATTGGGCTTAACCGGTATCGAAAATAACATTTATGTACAGGTAGCGCTGATTATGCTGATTGGTTTGCTGGCTAAAAACGCCATCCTGATTGTGGAGTTTGCCGTGCAGCGACGAAAGGCAGGTCTCAGCTTGGTTGATTCGGCTATAGAAGCAGCGCGATTGAGGATCAGGCCAATTATTATGACATCACTTGCCTTTGTGTTTGGTTTATTCCCGATGAGTATTGCAACAGGTCCATCGGCTCAAGGTAACCACTCTATCAGTATTGGTGCTGCAGGTGGTATGGTATCGGGTGTAATTTTAGGTTTGTTCATCATTCCGGTACTGTTCGTCATCTTCCAGGCCTTACAGGAAAAAATATCAAAAAAATCAAGAAATGAGGTTGTTCACCACAATGGAGAACCTGTAAATAATAATCATGTAGTTTATGAAACGGTTTAATATCATTACCATCCTGCTCCTTGCTTTAATCTGGAGCGGATGTTCGGTTTCGAAAGATACAGCCTTACCCAATATTGCGCCAGGCTTATTTAGAAACAGTTCACCACAAGACTCTTCGAGCATAGGCACAATGCCCTTAAAGAGTTTTATCAACGACCTCACTGTTCAAAATTTAATTGATACAGCTTTGGTTAAAAATTACGATATGCAGATTGCATTGAAAAATATCGATGCAGCCGAAGTATTGTTTAAACAATCGAAACTGGGTTATCTGCCTGAACTGAAACTGCAGGTGTCGGCAAATTCAAGCCGTCCGAGCGATAACAGTTTAAACGGATTAAGTCTGAACCAGTTTACAGGCTCAACACACATTGAAGATTACAATGCAAACCTGGGTTTGGTTTGGGAGGCCGATATCTGGGGCAAAATCCGCAACCAAAAGGCTGGCGCTTTAGCCAGTTTTTTGCAGACAGAAGAGGCACGTAAAGCCGTTCAAACGCGTTTGGTGGCCAATGTTGCACAAGGTTATTACAATTTGTTAATGCTTGATGCACAATTGGAAATTGCCAAAAAGAACTTAAAGCTGAACGATAGCACGCTGAGGATTATCAATTTACAGTTTGATGCCGGACAGGTAACTTCGCTGGCCATACAGCAAGCCCAGGCACAACAGCTGGTTGCCGCGCAGCTAATTCCCCGTTTAGAGCAGGGTGTAACCTTACAGGAGAATGCTTTAAGCGTACTGATTGGTACTTTGCCTAAAGCCATTAACCGCGAGAGCCGTTTAGATAAAATGAATATCCCACAGAACCTGAATGCAGGTTTTCCTTCGTCGATGTTAAGCCGCAGGCCTGATATTAAAAGTGCCGAACTGGCTTTAACCATTGCCAATGCAAAGGTTGGTGTAGCGAAAGCCAGTTTATATCCATCGTTGGTGATTACCGCAAGCGGAGGCATCAACTCTTTTAAAGCAAGCAACTGGTTTAATGTGCCGGCATCTTTATTCGGATTGGTTGGGGCAGGGATTACACAGCCGATTTTTCAGAGAGGACAGCTGAAAAGCAATTTAGAGCTGGCTAAAATCGACCGTGAGAAATCGGTGATCCAGTTCCGTCAGTCGGTATTGAATGCTGTTGGCGAAGTGTCTGACGAGTTAACGAAAGTAGAGAAGTTAAAAACGCAATACAGCATAGCTGAAAAAAGGACACAAACTTTGCAACAGGCCTCGCGCAATGCCAATTTGTTGTTTAAAAGCGGTATGGCCAACTACCTGGAGGTAATTACGGCGCAAGGCAATTTATTGCAGAGCGAACTGGAGTTAACCACCATTAAAACAGAGCAGTTAAATGCTGTTGTTGGTTTGTACCGCTCGTTAGGGGGTGGGTGGAATTAATTGAAATATCTAAACCTATAAGGTCTTAAAGACCTTATAGGTTTGTGTATAAATTTAGGCACTAAGGGCGCGATGTTCTTGGTGCTTTTTTGTTAATAAATGTTTCTATGGCGCTTTGCTATATCATCCGATCGTCATTCCCGCGCAGGCGGGAACCTTAAAGCGCTTTTAATTTTAAAACTATGGGTGGGAACTCCCCTCCTTCAGGAGGGGTTGGGGGAGGTTTTGCCTTCCGCACTATCTTGCCTCGGCTCACCGCCGCCGAGGGCTCTTACTTTTGGCTTGGCCCAAAAGTAACAAAAACCCAAGGCTTGCATCCTTTCTTGTAAAAACCTACGGAAATCTTAATTGCGGCAGTATCGAGGCTCTTAGGCCTGGCTTATCCCCATCGCTCTCGCTTTGATCCTGCCTTAGGTTGTGGGTTATGAGGGGGAGTGCAAAGATTTCCGTGCTTTTTCCGGCGGAAATCTGCCAGGCCGGATAGCAGGGTGCAGATAGCATGGAGCATATTGCAGGATGCGGTAATTTGTTTTTTAGCCCTTTCCCTTTCAGGGGAAAGGTGACGATAGGTGGATAGGGGTTTAAGGCGCTCGCTATAATCCGATCGTCATTCCCGCGCAGGCGGGAACCTTAAAGCGGTCGCTATGTTGCTGCCTTCTGCCCGGGCTTGCCTCGGCTCACCGCCGCCGAAGGGCTCTTTCTTTATCCTTGATGATAAAGAAACAAACAATCAAGGCTTGGATCTGATGTCGGATAAATTCGTCAAAGCTTTTTTGGTCGTCAGCACAAGCCCCCGATGAAAAATCGGGAGGGCGTGCTGCCTCAAGGTAGTAGTAGGTTGAAAGGAGGTGCAAAAGCTTTAACGTTTTCTCCTTCCATCATATCCCAGGCCGGATAGCAGGGTGCAGATAGCATGGAGCATATTGCAGGATGCGGTAATTTGTTTTTTAGCCCTTTCCCTTTCTGGGGAAAGGTGCCGATAGACAGATAGGAGTAAGGCGCTCGCTATAATGCGGTCGTCATTCCCGCGCAGGCGGGAACCCTAAAGCGCTTTTAATTTTAAAACTATGGGTGGGAACTCCCCTCCTGAAGGAGGGGTTGGGGAGGTTTTGCCTTCTCCACCATTTCCATACCCCAATACCGACACAACTGTGCTCCAAAATAACTCTAGGCTATCTTTCTCTTCACCTTTTATTTAGCTATTGTTAACCCGCAAACCGAAAGCGATGCAAGTCTTTAGTATCGCTGACCTTTAACGTGGCGCTGTTTCAACCAAAGCAAGTCCGAAGCAGTAGGCAAGTAGGTGTACGGCAGGGTGCAGGCAAGCCTGGTCGAAAGGTGGCCTAAACGTGGGGTAAATGTGGCGTAAAGGTGGGCTTTGGAATATTTTTTTTGGGATTTTTAGTCAGATTGACTAAATTGGGTGATCATCCCTTTTGTTTAACCTAATATACTAAAATTATGGCTATCCAAAATGGAATTATCAAAATTAATGGGCAACTGGGCGATCTTGTTTTTTACAAACGCGGAAGTAAGGATGTTGTCAGACAAAAAGTTGCGCACAAACAACAAACCGAAGCGAGCAAAAAAAGCAGTCGCGATTTTGGCACGGCCAGCAGAAATGCCGCTTATATCCGTAAAGCATTTGCACCGCTCGTAAAGCTTTACGCTTATGGCGATCTCCTCAACCGCTTGAACAAACGTTTTATCGAAATCTTTAAAACCATCCCGGCCGAACATGCAGGTGATAAAAGGTTGATTAATGGTGATATCACTTTGCTTAAGGGTTTCGAATTTAACAGCAGCAAGCCCCTCGGAACTTTATGGCTTAGCGAAACCGATTTGCGCATAGAACCCGATGGATTAGTAAAATTGATGCTGCCTAAGGGCGAAATAAAAAACCTCCTGAAACCGCATCCTAAGGCTACCGAAGCCCGATTGCAGGTGATGGGCTTTTATTTCGAACTGGATGCTAACGGTGACTACGAAATTATTGAAGTAAATGACCTGGTGATCCCTTTAAGCAACAGCCATTTTCCGAAAACAATCTTGACCTTACACCTAAATCACCAGGGTGATAAAGCCTTGATTTTCGCCATGGGCATTTCATTTTTTACGGGTGCTGCCCGCTATGCCGACCGGCGTTATTATGCGGCTAAAATTATTCACGCCCTGCATTTAAAGGATGGCTTGGTCGTCGATTTTGTGGGGCAACCTAAAGTGGAAAGGGAGGTAGTGGAGCAAGGAAATAAGTTAAGCTGGGTGGTTGAGGAAGGTTGAGTTTGCTGTTATTTTAAGCTGAATTTTTAGGTATTTAATCAGGTTGGTGGTGCTGTGAATCTGTACCTGAATTATTTAATGCACCGATGAGTTTGGTCAATCTTGAAATATTTATAGGATTGCACTTCCCAAATCAACAGTATATTCTTAAATTGGGCATCATTAGCCTTATGACCGAAGAGATAACAGCAGCATTACTAAAGTTTAGAGACGAGCGCGATTGGGCGCAGTTTCACAATCCTAAGGATTTAGCCCTTGCCTTAAATATAGAAGCGGCTGAGTTGCTTGAGCTATTTTTGTGGAAGAATGCCGAAGATGCTAATGTTGATAAGATAAAAGAGGAACTGGCAGATGTTTTCTCTTACGCGTTATTGTTAGCCGAAAAATATAATCTGGATGTTAAGCAAATCATTCTGGATAAAATTAAACTCAACGATAGCAAGTACCCAGTAGATAAAGCAAAGGGAACGGCTAAAAAGTATAATGAACTATAAATGAGTAAACGTTATCTAATTAGCACCTCTAAATTTTCCGAAGAAAGTTTAACAGATATAAGTTTAAAACATCAGAATTTTTTATCCTGGCCATTAGTTTACTTTTTAAGTGAAAACAATGAGCATGAAGCTTATGTTGGGGAAACTACCGACCTTGTTAGTAGGATGAAAGCCCATTTAAAAAGCAATCGTAAAAAAAAACTTAACTCAGTACATTTAATTTCTAGTAATCTTTTTAACAAATCTGCAACGCTAGATATTGAATCGAATTTAATAAAATACATAGCTGCCGATGGCCGCTATAAGTTACAAAATGGTAATTTAGGCGTTATTGACCATAACTTTTACCAAAAGAAGGAACTATATTGGGATATTTTTAAAGATATCTGGTCTGAACTCCGAACGTTGGGTATTACCAGACATTCTTTAGAATACATAGATAATAGTGATCTTTTTAAATATTCGCCTTATAAAAGTTTGTCGGAGGATCAGGTTAGTAGTCTAAAAGCGATACTTAAATGTTTGTTGGATGATCGGGCAAAGGTGAGTTTAATTGAAGGTGGTGCTGGAACAGGAAAGAGTATTTTAGCTATATTTTTATTTAAACTCTTAAAAACAGATACCGAAGATTTTAATTTTACTGATTTTGACGAGAATGATCTGGAACTTTTTGATTTGTTTAAAAAAGTTAAGGAACAATACGGTCATTTGGAAATGGCTTTAGTAGTGCCTATGTCCTCGTTTAGAAAAACAATAGAAAAAGTTTTTAAAGGGATTAAAGGGTTAAAATCAAATATGGTTATCGGGCCTGCTGATGTGGCTAAAAAGAAATATGATTTATTAATTGTTGATGAATCACATCGTTTAAGGCAAAGAGTGAATTTGGGCGCTTATTTTGGTGCCTTTGATCAAAACTGTGAAGCACTAGGTTTCGATAAAATGACGAGTTCTGAGCTGGACTGGGTTTTAAAACAAGCCGATAAAAGCATCTTATTTTATGATGAGCAGCAAAGTATAAAACCTTCTGATGTGTCGACCATTGCTTTTAATAATTTAAAACAAAAAGCCGGTATCCGTTACGAAATATTGAAAACTCAATTTAGGGTAAAGGGTGGTGCAGAATACGTAAAATTTATTCAAGGTTTGTTTACTGAGCAAAATAAGGCATTAAAACCTTATACACCTGGTTTAAACTATGAGTCATATCTCTACGAATCTCTAGATGATATGGTGAATGACATCAAATTGAAAGATCAGCAATTTGGCTTATCCAGATTAATTGCAGGTTTTGCCTGGAAATGGATTTCAAAGAAAGATAAAAGCAAATTTGACATTGTTATCGAGGATACAAAGTTGCAATGGAATGCCGTAACCGTTGATTGGGTAAATACACCAAATGCCATAAATGAAGTTGGTTGTATACATACTATTCAAGGTTATGATCTAAATTATACTGGCGTAATCATTGGGCCTGAAATTAGCTATGATCCTATAACAGAAAAACTAATTATTCATGATCAACTATATCAGGATAAAAATGGCAAAAACTCTATTAAAGATCCTGAAATATTAAAAAACTATATTATTAATATTTATAAAACCATTTTTTTAAGAGGAATTAATGGAACTTTCGTTTACGTTTGCGATCCAGTACTGCGTAACCATTTTAAAAAGTTTTGGCGATTAAAAGAAACCATAGCTGAAGTTAAGCCGCTAAATATATATCCGAACAAAGCCAACGGGCAATGCATTCCTTTTTATGATTTAAATATTGCTGCGGGTTCATTTTCCTATTACCAGCAAGTTGAAAATATTAGCTTTTTGGAATTGCCTGAAAGCTTAAAGGCAAATGCCGATCTATTTGCTTGCAAAATTGTTGGCGAATCTATGAATAAAATTATCCCTAACGGATCAATTGCGTTATTTAAAAAATATAGTGGAGGCTCACGTAATGGATTGATTTGCTTAGTCGAATCAACCAATATATATGATAAAGATTTAGGCGGTCAATATACTATTAAAGAATACAGAAGCAAGAAAGCCCAAACTGATGATAGTTGGGTGCATGAAGAAATTACCTTACATCCTTTATCTACCGATGAGTATTTTAAGCCCCTTGTTTTAAGAGATGAAGAAACTATTGATTTAAAGGTTATAGGGATTTTTCAAAAAGTGTTGCCTTAACAGATTATTTTAAATAAAAATTTTCTCTCCGATACGGAAACCCGTAATTTTTACCTCTCGCGGCCCGCTATCTTGGTGCCATGAAAAGATTTTATTACATCCTGTTTTTAAGTATAGGTATACTGGCCTGTAGCAAACAAAATGAACTAGGACGAGATACAGATACCGAAACTTATACCCCATGTGGCACATATAAATCAGGCCAAAAATTATATCAGGGCTCTAAAGGCGGGTGCTTTTACTATAATAGTAAGGGGAATAAGGAATATGTAGAGCGGAGTGCGTGTAAGTGTTAGTAAATCTTTATATTTTAAGAAGTGATTTTGGAAATTCAACTTATTCGTTTATCTTGTGATATCTAAATAATTCTAGCTCTGTTCCCTTCGTATTCTATCAAAACCTTCTTTATAAAAAATCATATAATAGTGTATCGTCATAAGTGATGATTGTTAGCTTCTAGTTATTTTAAATACTATGTCGTTATAATTCATGCCACCAGTGCATTTGTGTACACTATTAGTTAACCAACGTTAAACTAAAAGTGGATATTATGTCCGAGACCAAGAATGTATTTATTAGCCATCATCATAAAGATGATAAATCAGTAACTGATTTTACGAATCTATTAGGAGGCAAGAATTATAATATTAGGAATAGTTCTATCAGAATTAATAAAGAAAAAAATAGGGAGCGGTTAGAAAAAAAGCAAATACCTCAGCAAACCTTAGAGCGACTTTTAAGGATGAAAATGCGCTGGGCAGGAACCGTAGTAGTATTAATTGGTTCGCAAACTCACTCAAGAAAATGGGTGAATTGGGAAATAGAACAGGCCGCCAAGTTAGGTAAAAGAATCATCGGTGTTTTTATGCAAGGTGGTAAAGATGCTGATATGCCAGAGAATTTAGAAAAATTTGGTGACGGTGTTGTTGGGTGGAATTCAAATAAAATAATAGATGCTTTAGAGGGTAAAGATGTTGGATGGTGTAATTCTGATGGTGCGCCTAGAAAGCCAGAGAATAATGTTATAAGAATAGGTTGTCAATAATGGCAGTTTATGCATATAAGATTACTAGGGATTATGGATTTGCTCCAAATCCATTTGGAGCATATTGCTCTTTAGCTTGTTGTAAACCACACATTAGAAAAAAAGCTAAGATAGGTGATTGGATTATTGGTACTGGTGCTGTAGAAAATGGATTGTTAAATCATCTAATTTTTTTAATGAAAGTAACGGATAAATTAACTTTTCAAGAATATTGGTTGGACGAAAGATTTAATTATAAAAAACCTGTTTTAAATGGAAGTTTGAAGCAAATTCATGGAGATAATATATATAGTAATAAAGATGGAGTTTGGATTCAGTCAGACTCACATCATAGTCTACATGATGGACTGCTTAACGAAAAGAATTTAAAGCAAGACTTGAGTGGGGAATATGTCTTGGTATCAGATCATTTTGTATACCTCGGAGATAAATATTTCAAAGTTCCTAACGAATATTTAGATATATGTCCCGGTATTAGACATAGAGATTATATAACCGTTCATAATGAGCAATTGGCTAGAGAATTTATAGACAAGGTAATTAGTAAATATGATTTGGGCTTAACTGGTTTGCCTCTTAATTGGAAAGAGTATGGACAAAAGAGAATTTTTTAAAGATGGCACTAAATAGATATTATTATCCAACAAAATATGAATCTAGAGCAAAGGTCATTTCTTTAGGGGTAAAGTGTGTATTTATATCACATCAACAGAATGATAAGGATGCCGCTAGAAAAATAGCAGATTATTTAATTAATGCAGGAGTTGATGTTTACTTCGACGAGTATGATGGTGATTTAAGAATTAGTCATCAATCTAATAATGCTAGAGCCGTTACTGATTCTATTAGAAAGGGAATAAATAATAGTTCGCACATGTTAGTTTTAGTATCTCCAAATACATTGCGATCTACTTGGGTTCCTTTTGAAATAGGCTATGGTTATGATAAAACAGATTTAAGTGTGCTGTGTCTTAAGGGAATTCCAAAAGGCTCTTTGCCAGAATATATTAGAACAGCTAATATTATCCGAGATATATATGATTTTAACATTAAAATCAGTAATGTTTTAGAGAAAAGCCAATCGTTGTTAGAAGAAACTAAACTGATGAGTTCTTATGCAAATTCGGCAAATCCTCTTTCCAATGTAATGGATGCTATGATAAATGATCCGTATAATTAATTTGAAATAGAGTAATATGGCTAAATGGGCAGATTATTGTGTTAGCAAATTATCATTAAATGAAAATGGATTTATTGATAATATTATTTATTGTGAAGATTTAGGAGATTCTTTAGGTTACAAGTTTGAAAGAAATAGAAGCTGGATGGTAGAACAGGTCTCGAAAGGTAAAACATTTTGTTCTATAAAGAGTAATGAGAAAGGTGGATGGAATAATATTGGACAGTTTTCGTATGATGGAAACATCTTTAGTTGGAAGAAAGTACCTAAAAATATTACTCAAAGAAAGACATTCATAAGCTATTACCATTACGAGGATCAAGATTACAAGGAGAAATTTAAGAATTTATTTGGCGATTTAATTACTCATAAATCTGTAGAAGATTGTGATATAGATTCTGATAATTCTGATGGGTATATAAAACAGTTAATTCAGAAAGGTTATCTATCAGACACAACTGTTTTAGTTGTTTTAATAGGTCCAAATACAAAACATAGAAAACATATAGATTGGGAAATCTCTGGTGCATTAAATTACAAAGTAGGTGATAAGTATTCTGGTATTTTAGGATTGAAGCTACCAAGTCATTCTGATTATGCAACTGGACACCATCATTATGATCTATTGCCTGATAGGGTATCTGATAATCTTAAATCAGATTATGCTATAATAAGAGATTGGACAGATGATAGAGTAAAGATGCAAGAATATATCGAACTCGCTTTTGAAAGGAGATATACTCACTCTGATAATATAGATAATACCAAAAAACAAATGACAGAAAATACAAATGAGTAAATATGAAGTATCCTTTAAATATATATATAGTTTGGCATCCAGACTCATTGGTTGGAGAAGCTATTGCAAAAGAGTTATATAACACTTTTTGTAGAGATTATAAAACCCCTCTTTCTAGAGGTTTGGGTATCCCGGTTTACTTTAGAAGCGCAAAATTAGATAATAATAAGCCCGTTGCTGTTGATTTTTCAGGCGCTGAAAAAAATGCAGTCATTTGTTTAATTGATGATGTTTATTTTTTAGATGATTATTTTAAACAATTTACTTCTGAAATAGTAGGTAAACTTGACGATAATAATAGAATTTATCCCATTAAACTATTTGAAAAAGCCCATAGTATTGGATGCGGGCTATCTAACTTACAATTTGTAGATGCCATGGTTTTCTTTAAAGATAAGCTAGATTTTCAGAGAGAAGAAGATTTATCAAAAGCTATTAAAAAGATAAAATCGGAAGTATTGCATGATTGTGCTAGATTGTTAATGGAATACCATCCAATTTTTAAAGACAAAGAAAAACATAGAATTGGTTCTCCTGTTAAACTTTTTTTAAGTCATGCGAAATATGACGGACAAAGTACAACTATTAAGTTCAAGCAATTTATAGAGAATAATCTCAAGCTAGATGTATTTTTCGATACGGTTGATATTGCAAATGGTTACGACTTTGCTAAACAGTTTGAGCAAGAGATTTTAAATTCTGCACTTGTAGTTTTTCATACTGATGAATACTCTAACAGAGAGTGGTGCCGTAGAGAGGTTCTCATAGCCAAGAGGCATAAATCTCCTATTGTAGTAGTACATAAAATCACAGAAGGAGAAAAACGGGCTTTTCCATATTTGGGGAACGTGCCAACGACCGTGTTGAATGATAATGACGAAGAGTTGAGTTTTTACAATATAGTGTATTTAACACTATATCAGGTGCTTAATAATCTATATCAGTACAGATTACTTTCGAACCATAAAGTACTTAAGGATATAGATGCAGAAATAAAAGTGATAACTTCTCCTCCTGAACTATTCAATTTTGTAGACATAAAAGCATATCAGAAAGAGATTGATAAGAAGTTAATTATCTTATATCCAGATCCTCCATTGGGTTTAGAAGAGTTGTCTATCTTAAATGAAGTGGATTCTGATGTAGAGTTTATAACACCTATTAATTTGCATTAATATTATGGACGAATTAAATATTACGGGAATAGACAGTGCTTTAGTTGACGAAAAATTTGCCGCTGTCGACAAATATTTGCAGTTAAAAAAGAAGAAAATCGCCATTTCAGTTTCTATAAATGAAGATTTAGAACTTTTAGGATTTTCTGAGCAACATTTAAATGATATTTCTATTGAAATTGCTCGTTATATTATTGCAAATGGAGGCACAGCACTTTATGGAGGAGATTTAAGGATAAATGGATTTACGTACTATTTCTCTGAGCTAGCAAATTTTTATAAAAAGAATGATGATCCCTCATCGGGGTTTATCAATTATTTTGCGCCTCCAAATTTTAAACAATTAGATAGAAATGCATTAATAGAGTTTAAAGCAAAGCAAATTGGAGTTAAAAAGGTTGAATCTGGGGAAGGTATTATATTTGATGAAAGTATCAAATATAATCCAAATACAGTTGTAGCGGACAGATATCTCTACGCCGAATGCTATAAACGGATGAGAATCAAGATGGCTAAGGACAGTGTCGCTCGAATTCTTGTAGGGGAAAATCAAGTAATTACGTGGGATATATTCCAGGAGTAATAGAAGAAGCATTATTGACATTAAGGGAAAACAAACCTGTTTATTTAGTAGGCGGATTTGGGGGAGCAACGTTACATCTGATAAACCTAATAAAAGGAGAAGAAGTTAAAGGGCTTACAAATGAGGAACAATATCAGGGCGACTTTCTAAAAAGCTTCCAAGAATTTGTAAAAGATAAATGCGAATATTCTGACTTTGAAAGTCTGAAGGCAGAATTTGAGAAATATGATTTAAATAAACTTTCAGAACTTAATAAACTTAGTATTGAAGAGAATGAAATCTTATTTTCTAGCAAAAATATTCACGAAATAGTTTTTTTATTGATGAAAGGACTAAAGGCTATTAAAAATTAACAGCATCACAATTATGGAATTTTCATCATATCAAGAACAAGCAAAAAAAACTATACAAGAATATATTCAGGGAAAGGAAGCTAATAAACTAGTTCCCTTTTTAGGGCTAATCGGTGAGGCAGGCTCTGTAATTACAGAACTAAAAAAAAGTCTAAGAGATGGGAAAGCTTATACTAGTTATAATAAAAAGCTTAAAGAAGAGCTTGGTGATTTGTTATGGTATATAGCTACAATAGCTACCGAAAATGGATTGAAGCTTGATGAAATAGCATCAGGAAATCTCTTAAAGATTAAGGATAGATTTGATATTGATCAATCCGAGAATTTTATTATATATGATGAACAATATCCAGAAAGTGAGCGTTTTGCTAGAGAATTCGAAATCCAGTTTGATGTGATTAATGAGGGAGGAAAAGAAAAGGTTAAAATTACCAATAATACAACGGGAGAGCAACTAGGAGATATTATCTCGGATAATTCCCATCAAGATGATGGGTATAGGTTTCACGATATTTTTCATTTTGGATATGTAGCTTTTTTAGGTTGGTCGCCCGTTGTGAGAAAACTAATGAAGAATAAAAGAAAAAGTGATAGTAATACAGATGAGATAGAAGACGGAGCAAGGGCAGCTATTACAGAAGAATTAATTAGCCTTTACATTTACAGTCATGGCATGGACCACCAATTGTTCAAATATAGTAATAGCGTTGATACAGAAGTTTTAAAAACTGTTCAAAAATTAGTTAGTGGTATAGAGGTAGAAAATTGCACACAGAAGCAATGGGAAACTGCCATTATAAACTCATATAAAGTTTATGATGAGTTAAGAAAAAATGGAGGTGGCAGAGTATTAGTAAGCATTAAAAATAGAAAACTTACTTATTTGGGGAAGAACTAAATTCCTACATTTGAATAAATTCATATATACCGTTGATACTTAAGAAAAAATCGCAACCGAAGCCAAGTGTAGTTTTTGATACTTACTGGAAATTTGCAACTGAACGTCAAAATATCTTTTTTAATAGGATTGCAAAACAAGAAGTTTTAACTGATGATCCAATATTTCTAAGGCATAAATTTACGAATGTTTATAGAGCATCTGATAGGGTTAGTCAATATTTGATAAAAGATATTATCTACCAAAAAGAAAATTATTCTCGACAAGATATTCTTTTTAGAATTATACTCTTTAAAATATTTAATAAAATAAGTACTTGGCAGCTGCTTGAGGAAGAGATCGGAAATATCTGTGTTGAAACATTTAATTTTAACGAGTATTGTACTATTTTAAGCGAAGCGAGAAAAGCAAAAGAAGCTATTTATTCTGGCGCTTATATTATGACCTCTGGTAAAAGTATTTTCGGCTATGACTTTAAGCACGAAAACCATCTAAAATTAATAGAACAATATATATTAAAACCTAGATTTTTGGAAAGTATTCAGAATTGTAAAACGTTAGAAAGCTTATATTCTCTGTTACGAGATTTACCCACTATAGGTAATTTTTTAGCTTATCAATACGCAATAGATATCAACTACAGCGAACTGACTAATTTCAGCGAGATGGACTTTGTAATGCCTGGTCCGGGTGCTAAAGATGGGATTAAAAAATGTTTTACTAGTTATGGTGATTACTCAGAGGCTGACATCATACGTTGGGTTACAGATAATCAAGAAAGGGAATTTAAAAGGCTGGATTTGGATTTTAAGAGTTTAGGGCTACGGCCTTTGCAGTTGATTGACTGTCAGAATTTATTTTGTGAGACCGATAAATATGCTAGGGTAGCTCATCCAGATATTATCGGTTATTCCGATAGAAAAAGGATTAAGCAGGTTTATAAGTCAAGCAAGAATGAAATAGAATACTTCTATCCACCTAAATGGAAATTGAAACTTCCTTAAGTGGCGGTACTTAGATTTTTTTCCAACAGGATTCGGACATGTAGTGCTCACTTCTAGAAACAAGCATCTTCTATAAGCTTACTATTTATCTCCTAATTTAGAAAATCCAACAATTCCTTTGGGTCAATCCCCAAACCTTTTGCTAAAGAAAGTAATGTAACCAGAGAAGGTGCTGTTTCACCTTTTTCAATTCTATGAATTTGACTATAATCTATGTTGGAAAGTTGCTCAAGTACACGTAGACTAATCTTTTTCTCATTCCTAATATTTTTCAAATGAGTGCCGAATAATTTAAGTATTTCTTCTTTTTTGAGTTCTTCCACGTAACAAATAAAAAGAAACTATATAATTTATTTGTGGGATTATTTGCATACAAAATAATTACTTTTTATATTTGGTATAGTTAAAATAGGTATTAATAAAAGTCTTGTGATTACAAAATCTGACGCCGTTAACACAAGACAGCAGATTAATGCCCATATCTATGTGTAGATGTATATATTTGTACATCGAAATAGATGTGGGGCTGCTGTAAAACCATGTTAACGTAAGGCGTCAGAAACTTTAGTGTAATCATGGTAAGCAGTCCCACATTTATTATTTGGGGCTGTCCTGCCCAACAAGACTCGTAAAACCATACGAGTATGATGACTAAACCCATTACCATTGCAGGGAAACCGCTTTCGCGGTTTTATCAGTTGCCTTTAGAAAAGGGGAGCAGGGTGTTAAGCTTAGCGGTGCTGGATCAGGTAGCTAGCGGATTGCACAGCACCTTTGGCATAGGTAAAAAGCCTGATCTGCCAGTTATACAATCGCTTTCTTTTGATCAGGGTTTGTTAGTCGTTAATGTTATATTAGGTAAGGAAGATGTAGCAAGGGTTTACATTGGGGTAGAATACGATTGCCTGTTGGTGAGCTGTAGTGTTGATACTGATGAAACCTACCTTGGGCATTATGCTTACCTTACTTTGCGGGCCATGATGCGGAGCGGTTACTGCGATTTTCAGGAATATTACTGGCCGGCATGTTTTGCTTTGGGTACCAAGCGGTCGAGCTATGTAGATGTGGTTAAAAAACCTGGCGGTTTTACCATCACCTTGAAGAAAAAGTTTAGCGGTTTGTTTAGGCCTGGTGATGATTTGCCGGATGTTACGGAACGTGTGGTGGTACCGCGTGAAAGGCTGTCGGGTAAATATGTTATGGCACGGTTGGCCCCGGTTAGCATTGGCTATTGTTTTGCCAATACCGATCTGCAGCATTTCCACAGCAACCATTATCCTTTTTTAATTCCTTATGTTTTTGCAGCCACGGCTTACCTTAAAACGGTAAAATCTTTTAAACGTTTCGTGTTAAATCCGCACGATGTGGATGGTATAAGCCTCTCGCCCCAACAGGAGGAACTGAACAGTATTTGCTTCGCCATGAAACCGCTAGCGGCCATACGCTTTAGCGCCAATGGCCACCTGCCCGAAACTAATGCGATTAATGATGCCAACCAGCTCATGCTTTTTAAGTTATGGAACAAGGCTTTGCCATTATTGATGCAGCAGCATTTTACACATTATTGCTATACTTATGGCATGCGCAATGTTACCGGCAAACCTGTAACGCGGGATATGAAACTGGTTGAATTCTCGATGGAGGTACCTGTTTTAAGCTTTGTATTAAAAGATGAGGGTGATTATTATGAACTGCAGCTTAAAATTAAGGTGAAAGGGAAAAGCCTGCATCTGAACAGGGATCAACCAGGGTTATTTTTGGTTTGCGATAGGGCTAAACCGTATTTATGGTATTTGCTTAAGGCGGAAATGGATTATAAACTGGTTTGGTTTTTTAGCAGGGTAAATTTTAGGGTGCAGGTACTGAAAGGGTATTATAAGGAGTTTTTTGAGGGGTTTGTTGAGGGGATGGAGAGGTGGTATGAGGTGAAGAGGGGGTAAGGGGGGCATCATTAATACGGTCGTCATTCCCGCGCAGGCGGGAACCTTAAAGCGGTCGCTATGTTGCTGCCTTCCGCACTATCTTGCCTCGGCTCACCGCCGCCGAGGGGGCTCTTTCTTTTGGCTTGGCCCAAAAGAAACAAAAACCCAAGGCTTGCATCCTTTCTTGTAAAAACCTACGGAAATCTTTATAGCGGCAGTATCGAGGCTTTTACCATTGCTTATCCCATCGCACCCGCTTTGATCCTGCCTTGGGCTGTGGGTATGAGGGGGAACTGCAAAGATTTCCGTGCTTTTTCCGGCGAAAATCTGCTAGGCCGGATAGCAGGGTGCTGATAGCATGATATATAGGGATAATTTCTAATACGGTCGTCATTCCCGCGCAGGCGGGAACCTTAAAGCGCTTTTAATTTTAAAACTATGGGTGGGAACTCCACTCCTCCAGGAGGGGTTGGGGGAGGTTTTGCCCTCTGCTCGGGCTTGCCTCGGCTCACCGCCGCCGAGGGGGCTCTTTCTTTTGGCTTGGCCCAAAAGAAACAACCTGAGCGCAGCGAAAGCATGCCTACCTTAACAATAAACAAGGCATAACTGAAAGGCTTGGATCTGATGTCGGATAAATTCGTCAAAGCTTTTTGGGTCGCCAGCACAAGCCCCCGATGAAGGATCGGGGAGGGCGTGCTGCCTCGGGGTAGTGGTAGGTTGAGAGGAGGTGCAAAAGCTTTAACGTTTTCTCCTTCCATCATTTCCTAGGCCGGGTAGCAGAGACAGGCATACGTATATTGATTCCTCTGGAGATTTGAGGGGTCGTTGTATCGTCATTGCGAGAAGGCTTTTTCAGCCGACGAAGCAATCTTTATAGCAGGGATCACTAGCAGGAAAGATTGCTTCGTCGTTCCTCCTCGCAATGACGAACTTTTTATACAAAACCTCTTATTGGTATTAACCTTGCGCTGAACGACACCAAAATGAATTCGTGATAGATTTCAGTCATTTTCACTTCGCGTTCTTTGCGAAAAACTTTGCGTTCTTTGCGGTTAAATATTCACTTAATCTTTATAACGAATCTAAAAAATCTAAATACAAAGGAATGCTTTCTTCTACCCATTTTTTTGATGTGTTATGCTCCATTCCATAATAAGCAAACAGGGGACGGTAATCGGCTTTTACATATTCAAATGAAAGTTCGAACGGACGGGTTAATTCTGCTAATGTATATTTATACTTTTCTGATGGACGCAGTTCGTGTTCTTCAACGCCCAAAGAAATGGCCAGGGCAATTTTCTTGTCAGCCAATTTATAACCGCTTTTGCTGCCGTAGGCCCATCCATGAGTGAGCACTTCATCCATCCATTTTTTTAAAAGTGGGGGGCAATTGAACCAATAATAGGGAAACTGGAATACGATTTTATCATGTTGTTCAATCAGCTGTTGTTCTGCCAGTACATCAATCTTTTCATCAGGATAGGCCTCATACAGTTGATGGACCAGATATTTATCAGGGTATTGAGTTAATTCTTCTATCCACCGTTTGTTGATTAGGGAACTTTTAATATCGGGATGTGTTACGACGATTAGTGTCTTCATTTTTACAAATTTTGATGATTATAAAGCACAAAAATAGAGGCATAACCGCTTATTTTGTACATTAGCGACCAATTGTAAGGTACTATAAAAAATGTAAGCATGTCTAAAATCAAGGAAACCTCTACCAACTACGCTAACAAACAAGCTTTAGCTGATGAGTGTTTAGAAGTTTATGCGGCCAACATTATTGGCGGGCAATGGGCTTTAGTAATCTGTTCGTGGTTAATGAACGGTAAACTCAGATTCGGAGAGTTAAAACAACGTTTGCCCAATATTACCGAGCGAATGTTAACCTTACAGCTACGCAAATTAGAAACAGATAAAATTGTTAAGCGAACCATCTACGCCGAGGTTCCGCCAAGGGTGGAATATGAACTAACCCCCATTGGCCTTGAATTGAGGCCGATTATTAATGAACTGGAAAGCTGGGGCGTAAAGCATAAAAGTCTGCTAGGGGAGTTTTGATCTGGTTTATTTAAGCGCAGCATCCAAAACGCGATGCTTATCTATTTTATTCGAAGCGCATATCTTGAGGGTAAAGCGGAAGGTTTGAAAATGATAGGT